>CAYQQK010000005.1:0-110434 GCA_964420065.1 uncultured Syntrophomonadaceae bacterium
GAGAACTCTTTGTAGTGGGGTAGGTTAACTCCCCGTTGAAAAGTTTTGACCGTCACTCTGTACCACCCCTATACTTTTGGCTTCAATAAAACATAACCGACAATCCTGATCGTAAGTTTTGTCCCCTCCCTGAGCAGGAAAATTACTACGGATACCCACCTCCTTTGATCCGGTTAACCCGTGTTGCCCGTGTGGTAGTGAAAAAAAGCACAAGAACCCTCGTTGAACATGGATATCAGTACGACACCGTCTTTCCTTGTCTTTTCGGAAAGTCCGTCGGGGCAAGATGTTTTAAATAGGCCCCCGAGGTTTGACATAATGTATTAGTATTCGGAACCGGAAGATAAAAACCCTTTTTTTAAAATATTCTGAACACCCAATTGATCCCGGAGGTGCACCTTCCTGCAATTACCGGCATATAATTCAGGTACTGCTTTTTCCAGTTCCGCCCGGCACGGAGGAGAGACGGCAATGCTGTTTTTACTATCCCTGTTTGGGGCTTTACGAGAACTATTTCTTGCTGTAGCCAGTATCCAGAATAATTCATTTCCCCGTCCTCTGCCACCTGCACAGGAACAGGAATGCCTGTGCCGCATGGAGGAAGGGGATCCGGAAGCGCGACGTCTTTTGATCGAGCATAATTTACGGCTTGTGGCGCACGTGATTAAAAAGTTTGAACATCCCGGAGAAGAAAAGGAAGACCTCATCTCTATCGGCACCATTGGTTTAATCAAAGCGATCGATTCCTTTGACCGCCGCAAGGGAACCCGCCTTGCCACCTACGCGGTACGGTGTATTTCCAACGAACTGTTAATGCATTTTCGGGCCGGTCGCAAGCATAACTATGTTTCCTTGCACGAATCGATCGGGAACGACAAAGAAGGCAACGAAATCACCTTGTTGGAGATTATTGCTGGAAACGATTCAACCCTGGAGCAAGTTGAATCGATCCTGTTGCAGGAAAAACTACTGCAGATGGTCCGCGGTTTGAAGAAACGCGAAAAAAAGGTGCTGGTGATGCGTTTCGGTTTGAACCAGGGCCCGCGACAGACTCAGAAACAGGTAGCGGCGCAACTGGGCATATCCCGTTCCTATGTTTCCCGCATCGAAAAAAGGGCCCTGCAAAGGCTGAACCGCGAACTGGTCCTTTAATTCAGATCGGAACCGATCCTAGATGTAGCGGGACACCAGATCCCCGACCCCGGCGGTGCTGTAACCCATCTCACCCGCATTCATGCTGTGCAGATGTTCCAGACAAACTTTTGCCACCGCCCTTTCAATACTGTATGAAGCCTCTGCTTCTCCCAGAAAATCAAGCATCATGGCTACAGCGCAAATTGCGGCCAAGGGGTTGATCACGCCCCGTCCGGTATATTTTGGCGCCGATCCACCCATCGGCTCAAACATGGAAACCCGCCCTGGATGAAGGTTCGCTCCGGCAGCGATGCCCAGCCCGCCTTGCAAGATTGCTCCCAAGTCGGTAATAATATCTCCAAAAAGGTTGTCGGTGACAATAACGTCAAACCATTCCGGGTTCTTAACCAGCCACATACAGATAGCGTCAACGTGGGCATAATCTCTGGTTACATCAGGGTATTCCGCCCCGACGGCGTGGAAAGCTCGTTCCCAGAGATCGAAGGCATAGGTGAGGACGTTGGTCTTGCCGCAAAGGGTAAGTTTTTTACGGGTGCGTTTTTCCCGAGTGTAATCAAAGGCGTAGCGCAGGCAACGTTCGACTCCAAAACGGGTGTTGATGGACTCCTGCAAGGCTACCTCCTCTGCAGTGCCCTTGCGTAAAAAACCACCACCCCCCGTGTACAATCCCTCCGTGTTCTCACGGACCACGATGAAATCAATTTCGGCGGGGCCCTTGTTTTTCAAGGGTGTTTCCACACCGGGGAAAAGTTTGACCGGTCGCAAATTAATGTACAGGTCGAGCTCAAAACGCAGCCGCAGGAGCAGCCCTTTTTCAAGAATTCCGGGCTTCACGTCGGGGTGGCCGATAGCACCCAAAAAAATGGCATCAAAACTTTTCAGTTCTTCCAAAACGCTATCCGCGATGATCTCGCCTGTTTCAAGGTAACGTTTGCCACCCAGGTCGTACGTGACTGTCTCCAGGTTGAATCCGAAGCGTTCACGGGCTGTTTCCAACACTTTTAAACCTTCTCGTACCTGTTCCGGTCCGGTTCCGTCGCCCGGTATAACTGCAAGGCGATACATTGCAAAACCTCCTTGTGACTATCATCGATTACCATCTTACCCTATTTAAAAGAGATTCTAAAGGTTTTTATGTTGGAGGAAATCCGGCTCGCGATCTATAATAAACAGAGGCACGTTAACGACTACCGGACAAAGGCCCAGGGTGATGATCAAGATCATACGTAAACTACTTCCGGACAAGCACCTCAACACCATTTTTGAGCTTGATCCGGCCTTGCTGCAGGCAAGGGGAATCAAGGGTATCATCACCGATATGGATAATACCCTTGTCCCCTGGAACAACCGGGCCGTTTACCCGCGCCTGACTCGCTGGTTGAACAGTTTGAAGCGGAACGGTTTCCGCCTGTGTATTGTATCCAACAGCACCCCGGACCGGGGCAGGGAATTTGCAGCCCAGTTGGATATACCGGCCATCTGGTATGCGGTGAAACCGCGACGGAAATCTTTTCGCCGGGCGCTGCAATTAATGGGCCTTTCCCCCGGGGAAGTGGCGGTGATCGGTGATCAATTGTTTACAGATGTTCTGGGAGGAAATCGGCTGGGGCTTTATACGATCCTTGTAACTCCGCTCTCGGATCAGGAATTGATCTGGACCCGCCTGGTACGGCGGCTGGAACGGTTTGTTTTACGGAAAATGCAGGAACGGAGAATGGTAGAATAAGGGCATAACCGCAAAACTTCCGGGCTAGACTACCTTTTTGTAATTTCTAGTACCGGGAGGATTTGAATTGTGCGGCGATAATGATGTTCTGGTTGTGATCAAAAAGTTGCCATTCGATCCGGATCAGTTGGAAAACCGGGCCGGTGCTTTTCTGGAAGCGGTGCGGAAAACGATTACTGAGGTGCAAACAACGCAGGCGGACAGGACGCTTGAGCTGACCGAAATCGGGTTTGTCCCGCGGTGCGGCCGGGTCGAACTGCGACTATATTTCCGGACGGCAAGCTCACTGGAACCTGTTATCTAGGCAGTATGATTCAGCGCTGCCCGATTTTGCACCGGTGTGATCCAGCGACCCATGAAGGAGAAAAACGATGGAGGGGAAAATGCAGCTGTCTATCGGCGGCAAAACCAGGGTTTGTGGACTAATTGGATGGCCGGTTGCACACAGCCTGTCACCGTTTTTGCACAACGGCGCCTACCGGGCACTGAGCCTGGATTATTGCTATGTCCCGTTCCCGGTTCCTCCGGAAAAGCTGCAAGATGCTCTACGGGGGTTGGTTGCAGCCGGGGTGAAGGGGATCAATGTAACCGCTCCCTACAAAGAAGCTTTGTTACCCTTTCTCGATTATTCAGATCCGGTGGTTACCGGCGCCGGATCGGTCAACACGGTTTTGTTCCGGGACGGTTCCGTGGAAGGTTACAGTACCGACGGAGAGGGTTTTCTATGGGCTTTGCGGGAGGAAGGAAAATGGTTTCCCGGTCCCGGCAGCGCCGCCCTTGTTCTGGGGGCGGGCGGCGCGGCCCGGGCGGTTACATTGGCTCTGGCGCAAGCAGGTCTGGACGAGCTGACTGTACTTAACCGCACTGTTTCCCGCGCTGAAACTTTGGCGGAAATGATCCGGAGTGAAAAACCGGGGATGCGGGTGCAGGTGGGGCCACTATCGCGGAAGGGACTGGCGAAGTACTCACAGCGGGTGACTTTGTTGGTGAACACCCTCAGTGAAGATCCATGGCCGTGGGAAAAAGGCCCGGCTCTGGCACGGGCCATTCTAGCCTGCGATCTGCGTTACCATCCTCGCTCGACTTCTTTTATGAACTGGGCCTGTGCCGCCGGCGCCGGGGCGGTTATGAACGGTTTTAACATGCTTTTGGGGCAGGCCGCTCTTTCCTTCAGCTATTTTACCGGGGCCAAACCGCCTTTTTCGATCATGCAACGTATGGCCTTTTCTCGCGGGATTTAACCCCGTGCCGGCCAACCCGATCCCCTGCTCCGGATAATTTTCGCATCCCAATCAGGGATTTTTGTTATTTCTGCCTGTTTCCGCAATCTGTCTTTCTTCTCAAGAGATTTTCACATCATAGTCCTTTGTGAAATCATTGATTCCTCGGAAGTTCGCCAACAGCAAAAATCTTACAATTACATAATTTAGAAGGTTTCTAATAATTAGTGTAGAAACGATCTATATCGAGGGGAGTTCAATCCGTTCTATCGGCAACTCTTTAGACAAACCAATCATCGAGGTGAAAGAACTTGTTCAGTTACGTGATCCGTAAACTCCAGTTTTGTACTTTTGCCCGCTCGAGCGCGCTCCCGGAAAAGCAGGGGAACAAAACGGTTTCCCAGGTAGCGCCAAATAAAAAGGAAATCGGCAGTGGTAAACATGAAGCTCCCGGATCTGAATTAAGCAAACCATTAAGCCTGATTGCAGGGCCGTTGCTTTTTGCTCTCGTTATGTTTGTTCCCGTGAGCGCCGGGTTTACCTATCCGATGAAAGCGCTGGCGGCTTCCACCCTCTGGATCGCGGTGTGGTGGGTCACCGAGGCCGTATCCATCCCGGCCACATCCTTGTTGCCCCTGGTCCTTTTTCCTATTTGCGGGATACTCCCTTTTGAAAAAACCGCCGTCGGTTATGCAGACAATGTTGTTTTTCTTTTTATGGGCGGGTTTATGCTTGCGGTGAGCATGCAGCGCTGGAACCTGCACAGGCGTATTGCCCTGACGATAGTAAAATACGTTGGAACCAATCCTGCCCGTCTGATTTTGGGCTTCATGGTTGCCACCGGTTTTCTTTCGATGTGGATCAGCAACACCGCCACGGCCGTGATGATGATGCCGGTCGGTTTGTCCGTTATTTCGCAGGTATCCGGGACGGCTTCCGACGACCCGGGGGATGGAAAGTACGGTTTCGGCACGACTCTTATGCTGGGTATAGCGTATTCTGCCTCGATTGGCGGTGTGGCCACGCTCATCGGCAGCCCTCCCAATGCAATTTTTGCTGCCATGGCGGGGTCCATGTACGGTGTAGAGATCACATTTACCCAATGGTTCCTTTACGGTTTTCCGATTGCAGTCGTTTTTCTGGCGGTAGCCTGGGTTTACTTGATTTCGAAAACTTCCCTTTCCCCCACCGGTCAACAGGGAAGGGCAAAAGAAGTAATTAACGAAGAATTAAAATCCTTGGGCCCGATCGGCAAAGCTGAAAAACTGGTTGCCGCAGTATTTCTGCTGACGGCTTTTGCCTGGATCTTCCGCAGCCTGTTCCTGCAGAAGCTAATGCCCTTCTTGAGTGATTCCTTGATCGCCATGATCGCCGTACTGCTTATGTTTATCATCCCGATCAACCTCAAGAAGGGTGAATTTTTGCTGGATTGGAATTCGGCGGTAAAGATACCATGGGGCATTCTGCTTCTTTTCGGCGGCGGGATTGCCATCGCCAAGGGTTTTACGGAAACGCATCTGGCGGACTGGTTGGGCGAAAGTCTGTCTTTTATTCAGGGCGCACCTTTAAGTGCCACCGTCCTCGTTATAGTAGCCCTGGTCATGTTGCTTTCCAATGTCACTTCAAATACCGGAACAATTTCCATGATGTTGCCGGTTGTTGCTTCCCTGGCCGTGGCCATGTCGATTCATCCTTTTGGCGTGATGATCGCGGCGACAACGGCGGTATCCTTTGTTTTCATGCTGCCGGTGGGCACTCCTCCCAACGCAGTTGTTTTCGGTAGCGGTTATGTTACAATTCCGCAGATGGCTCGGGTAGGGCTGGTCTTAACTTTGCTTGCGATAATCGTGATCTCGTTGATGGTTTATTTCTGGTTACCGCTGACCTGGGGTATCAAACTCGGCGCTTTTTAGCAGTAATGTTCGATTGTATCCGATCAAACGTAAAACCCCCGGGAAACTATGATTTCCGGGGGTTTTACGGGTGTACTCATTACCATAGCAACCAAATAACCGCCTCCAACAGGACATTAGAAACGTCCCTCCGTCTGGCAATTGATCCGTCAAGCAGCGTATGTTATAATGCTGTGGGCATCAATACGGGCCATTAGCTCAGTTGGTAGAGCACCTGACTCTTAATCAGGGTGTCGGAGGTTCGAGTCCTCTATGGCCTACCACTAAACATCAACAACCACGATCATTTTCGGTGCCGTGGTTGTTTTTATTGCGGGGTGAGCCTTTCATTGACACCAATGATGCCGTTTGTTTCCAAACCGGTCAATAGGCGTGCTCGCCAAAGGCCGAATTGTTCATACCGGTACGGTTCAATAAACGGATTACAGTTCGGCGCGGCGGAAACCGAGTGAGGCTGCGATGAAGGCTGCGGCGGTCAGGAGCAGGGTTGCCGGAAGGGCCGGAATGAAATCAGTCGGTCCAATGTTTCCTTTCAGCAATCCGGCCAGAAGAAAGCTGAGGCGGTATGGCAACCATTTCCCCACCGCAGTTTGATCGAGAAAGAGTTGCGGCAGCCAGATCAAGACCAAAAAGGCCAGAGCGATCCCGGCGGCCGCCATTTGGCTCCGCATCAGCGTGGAGGCGCCGATGGTGAGCGTCAGGATCAGCTCCAGGTAAAGGATCATGAAGACGGCGCCCCAGATCGCCGGAAACAGCGGAGCAGGACCGAGGAGAGTAGTGGTGTATAGAAGGGCCAGAAGAGTGCTTGATCCAACGAAAAGGATGATCCCGGCCGAATAGGCGGCCCATTTCGACCAGAGATAGGGCAGGCGGCCGACCGGCCGGGTCAGGACCCAGGCGCTGATCCCCCGTTCGCGTTCGTTGGCTACGGCCCCCATTGCGGTCAGGATGATGATGAATGTCCCAATTTGGGAAAGGTTGCCGAAAAAGCTGATCAAAGCGTCGGCTGGCCCCAGTTCGGGCAGGATGAAGGTGATCCCTTCCGAGCCGCTCAGTAATTTATCCATGATCTGGGGCATATACTTTGCGCCGATCGGGTCGAGCAGGGCAAAAAAGAGTCCCGCGAGCAACAGCGCCGGTAGGCGGAAAGTTCGCCAAAGCTGCCGGAGATCCTTAATGAAAAGCGCTTTCACCGGTAAGCCCCCCTTCATGCTCGTGATAGCCGGCCCGATGGAGCAACTTCAAAAAAATTTTTTCCAGATCTTCATGCTGCCGTTCATATGAAAGCACCACTACAGCGTAGCTTGTCAGCAGGGGCAGCAGTTCTTCTTCCATCCGCGCCAGGCCCTCCGCTACCGCTTCAACGATGATCTCTTCGGAATAAATTTCCACTTGACGGACCCAGGTGCGAGCGCGTAGCTCCTGAATCAGTTCCTCCGGTGCTGTTTTGCGGAACTTGATCCGGTAGCGGGGCAGCCGGTGTTGTTCAAGGAGGTTTTGTAACGATGATTGCAGCAGCAGGTTTCCTTGGAAGAGCACCGCTACCCGGTCGCATACCCGCTCCACATCGGTCAGAACGTGGCTGGAAAAAAAGACGGTGGAACGGCCACGCAGTGAGGCGAGCAGCTCCAGAACCTCCAGCCGGCCCACCGGGTCGAGGGCGGAAACCGGTTCATCGAGAATGAAAAGTTCCGGTTCCGGCAGCAGCACGCAGCCCAGCCCGAGGCGTTGTTTCATCCCACGGGAATAGCTTGCCACGCGGCGTTTTGCCGCCGCAACCAGGTCGAGGCGTTCCAGGATCCTTTTGATCCGGGCCTGCCCTGCCCCCGGGGCTATGCCGTTTACCGCCCGGACGAAATCAAGCACCTCCCGGCCGGTCAGGGCTTCGGGAAAGGCCGGTTCTTCGGGCAGGTAACCAATCCTTCGCTTCAACCGGCGGGAAAGCCCGGGGCGCACCTGACGGCCCCAAAGATGAGTGTTCCCGCCGGAAGGGTTAAGCAACCCCACCAATATCTTGATCGCCGTTGTTTTTCCGGCGCCGTTCGGGCCCAGGAACCCGTAGACCGTCCCCCGGGGGACCTCCAGAGTGATTCCCCGCAGGGCCTGCTGTCCATGAAAATTTTTGCTTAAACCCCGGATTTCAATCACATTCATGTTTCCGCTCTCCCAAAAAGAAAGTAGGCCACGGGACCCAAAAAATTGACCAGGACAATAATGATCACCCAGAAAGGCAAGGAAAGGCTGCGCGAGCGGCGGCGACGCAGTAAATCGACCAACGCCCAGAGCATCAATGAAAATTGCAGCAGCAGCAAGGGCCACAACTTCAGGAGCAGTCCAGATAATTCTTCCAAGTTCAGATCCACACCGGTCTCTCCTTTCTTGATCAATTGACGGTGCTTAACGGGGGCTGCCTTCCAGCATAGCATGGAACCTGATCAACCACGAGAACCGTCGAACCGTCCTCCGGTCTACATTTCCCCTTTTTTGTGCTGTCGGACACACTCGGTCAGCAGGTATTCGATCTGCCCGTTGATCGAACGGAAATCATCTTTGGCCCATGCCGCCAGTTCATTCCATAGGGATGAAGAGATGCGCAGCAGCAGTTGCTTTTTCTTCTTCTCTTCCCTGGTCATCGTCCCGAGTTCCATTTCTTGATCAATACAAGGAGCCGCTGTTGACCACCGGTTGGGCATCCCTGTTCCCACACAGGATCACCAGCAAGTTGCTGACCATGGCCGCCTTGCGTTCTTCGTCCAGCTGCACGATCTCATTTTCGTTCAGTTTCGTCAGCGCCATTTCAACCATGCTTACCGCACCTTCCACAATCATCTGCCTGGCATCAATGATCGCCGAAGCCTGCTGTCGTTGGAGCATCGCCGCGGCAATTTCCGGGGCATAGGAAAGGTGGGTAATCCGTGCTTCCAGGATCTCCAGACCGGCCAGCTCCACCTTGGATTGAATTTCCGTCCTCAACTTGTCTGCCACTTCCTGGCTGCTGCCGCGCAAGGAATATTCGTTGTCCTCATCGGATACATCGGATACGTCATAAGGATAAAGGCGCACAATATTGCGCAGCGCCGAGTCACACTGGATGGATAAGAATTCGGTATAGTTATCAACATTGAAAACCGCTTTGGCTGTATTGACCACCTTCCAGATTACAACAATACCGATGATGATCGGGTTGCCGAGACGGTCGTTGATCTTCTGTTTGTCATTGTTCAGGGTCATCGCTTTGAGGGATATTTTTTTGCTGAGCATCTGTGTTATGGCGGCGGTTTGGCTTTTATCTTTGGCGATACTTTGTTGTGCGGTGATCATTCCCGAAGAGGTGGAGGTAGTGGCGGGATTGACCGCTGCCGTAAAGGGGTGGACAAAGAAAAAGCCTTCGCCCTTGAGGGTGCCATAATATCGACCAAACAGGGTCAATACCAGGGCCTCGTTCGGTTTAAGGACTTTCAATCCGGCAAAAATGATCGGCCCGATGATCAATAGATAGATTGAACCGGCCAGGATAGAAACGATACGGGTCACTTTTGGTAACTGAGCCGCGCTTATGCCCAGAATCAAAACCAGGATGGCGATCATGATCAGAACGATGTTCAATAGAAGAACCGGCATACCCCCGATTGATCTTGCCGTGATTTCTTGATCATGTTCTGCACCGGTAGGATTATGCTGATTGGCGGACATGGAACCCACTCCTTTATGTGTAGGTATTAATATGATATTAAAATTATATTACATTGACACCGGAAAAAGATCAACACTTTTCCCTACCGGATACCCCGGGAAGCAAAGGTTGGCGGAATTTTCATTTTACCGTCGCCAAGTCCAACCACCTATTTTGTCGAAATAACATATTAAATACCTGTGTTGACAAAAATACGTCTTGACTTTTACCTTTTGGCACGATATAGTGATAAGCAGTAGTTAAAATAACATATGCTGAAAACCGATAAGGGCAAATCTGTCGAAAGGCAGTGACGCAAAGCCAACAGGCCTAAAGCGAAAGCCAGGGCGGCTGGGTTGCCGGAGGAGAATGATTTCCAAGGGTAACCTTGGAATTTTTTTTTAAACCGGGAGGTAGGGTCGGTGGCCAAATTTACCCGGAAAAGAATGAGCGATATTCTGATGGAAGCCGGGGCTGTTTCAGCGGAACAGATCGACAAAGCCGTTATTGACCAAAAACGTAGTCGTAAATGGATCGGTCAGGTTTTGGTCGAAAATGGTTTTATAAACGAAGAGAAGCTGGCGGAAATATTGGAGCAACAGCTCGGTATACCACAGGTTAATCTCTACAACTACCAGATTGATCCGGAAGCGGTCACGTCCATCCCCATCCACCTTGCCCAGCGTTACCAGGTTGTCCCCCTGGGCATGCATGAAAATCGTTTGGTTCTGGCCATGGCCGATCCGATGAACCTGATCGCCCTGGATGACGTAGCCATGATTACCGGCAAGGAGGTTGAGCCGGTGATCGCTTCCGTCAGTGCAATCAATAGTGTGATCAACCAGTTTTACGGGTTGAAGGAATCGATGCAGATGCGGGTAGCCGAACGGATGGATAGCGGGGATGACAAGGAACTGGAACGATTGAAAGCGCTGGTCGAGGATGCGCCCATCGTCAAGGTGGTCAACTCACTCATCCAGCAAGCGGTCAACGAAGGCGCCAGTGATATTCACATCGAACCGTCCGACAACGGAGTGCGGGTCCGCCTGCGCATTGATGGTATTCTTTACGATTTGATGCAGCCTCCCAAGGATACCCAGACCTTGATTGTCTCGCGTATCAAAATCATGGCCAACATGGATATTGCCGAGCGCCGCTTGCCCCAGGATGGCCGCATTCAGATCCAGGCCGGGTTGAAGGATGTCAACATGCGTGTCTCCACTTTGCCGACGATTCACGGTGAAAAAGTTGTCATTCGGCTTTTGGAGAAAGAACGCATCATCCTGCCATTGGATCAGCTTGGTTTCTCCGAACGCAACTATCGTATTTTTATGCAGTTGCTGATGAACCATGCCGGGATTATTCTTGTGACCGGCCCCACCGGTTCGGGTAAAACGACCACCCTTTATTCGGCCTTGAATTATCTCAACCGGTCGGAAGATAATATCATAACCGTGGAGGATCCGGTCGAATACCACCTGGATGGGATCAACCAGATCCAGGTCAACTCACGCATTAACCTCACTTTTGCCAACGCCCTGCGATCCATCCTTCGTCAGGACCCGGACATAATCATGATCGGCGAGATCCGCGACCTGGAGACGGCCGAAATGGCCACCCGGGCGGCTTTGACCGGACATCTGGTCCTAAGCACCCTTCATACCAATGATGCCGTAAGGGCGGTTTCTCGCCTGATGGATATGGGGGTAGAGGGCTATCTCATTACCTCGTCCCTGATCGGGGTAGTGGCCCAACGGCTGATCCGGGTTATTTGTCCCAACTGCCGCAAGGAATATTTGCTCTCACCCGAAGAACGGGCTCTTTACAGCCGTATTTTTGAACAGGACCCGCCGGCAAAACTTTATCGCGGCGCGGGTTGCAAAAGCTGTAACCGGACCGGTTACCGTGGAAGGATGGCTATTCACGAAGTGTTGCCGGTCAACCAGGAGGTGCGGCGGATGATCTTGCAAGGTGCAACCTCCGATATGCTTGAGGACCTGGTTCTGCGGCAGGGCATGGAGACCATATCCGTCAATGGCAGGCAGCGTATCCTGGAGGGGAGCACTACCCTGCAGGAAGTGGTGCGTGTGGCCTTCAGTTCGGTTGAACTCGGATCCCTGTCCGGGGTAGGTAAAACTTCGCCGCAGTGAATTAATCAAGTGAAGGTGATGGGGCAGGTGGGTGAACAGTTTACCCTGGAAAATGAATTGGCGGAAACCCGTGAGATCGACCGCCTTTTGTGCGAGGCGGTGGAACGCGGGGCGTCCGATCTGCATCTTACCGTGGGGCTGCCTCCGGTATTGCGCCTGCACGGTGAACTGGTGCGGCTGGAATTGCCTCCTTTAACCCCTGCCGGCAGCGCGACCCTGGCGGCACAGATTTTGCAAAAACCTCAGGAAACGGCACTGGAGCAAAGAGGCGAAGTGGATCTGGCCTATTCGCTGCCCGGAGTGGGGCGGTTCCGGATCAATGTCTATCGCCAGCGGGATAGCATCGCCATCGCTCTCCGGGTGCTCAAGGAAAAAATTCCGGAACTGGATGCGCTCGGTCTGCCCGCGGCGGCCGGCCGGATGGCGCGTCATCACAAGGGGCTGGTTCTGGTTACCGGTCCCACGGGTAGCGGTAAATCAACCACCCTGGCGGCGATGATCGGGTTAATCAATCGTGAACGCCGCTGTCATATCCTCACTCTTGAAGATCCGATCGAATATCTGCACCATCACGATCGAAGCATGATCAACCAGCGGGAGATCGGCCAGGATAGCGAAAGCTTTGCCGGGGGGCTGCGTGCCGCCCTGCGCGAGGATCCGGATGTGATCCTGGTGGGCGAAATGCGTGACCTGGAAACGATCTCCATTGCCATCACTGCGGCTGAAACTGGACACCTGGTTTTGGCCTCCTTGCACACCGTGGACGCGCCACAGACGATTGACCGGGTGATTGATGTTTTTCCACCCCACCAGCAGCAGCAGATCCGGGTGCAGATGGCCAATACCCTGGTCGGGATAATCGCTCAGCGCTTGATGCAGCGTCGGGATGGTCAGGGGCGGGTGGCTGCCGTCGAGATCCTGATCGCCACCCCGGCGGTGCGGAACCTGATCCGGGAAGGCAAGATACACCAGATCTATTCCGTTATCCAAACCGGAGCCAAGTTTGGCATGCAGTTGATGGACGCACACCTGGTCAAGCATTATGAAGCGGGGCTGATCGATCACCAGGCGGCATTGGATCATGCCGTGGACCCGGAAACGATGGCCAAAACGATCATGCGCCCCCAGGGCGCCGGTCATACAGGTCCGGTCGGAAGAGGCTATCGTTAGGAGGATCTGCTTTCTGTTTGCAAGGGGGGTGCGCCGGTGTCCCGAACTTACCGTTTTGTAGCCAAGGACTGGCAGGGCTTTACCCGCGACGGCTATCATAGCGCAGGCAGCCTCAGGGAGGCGCTGGACAACCTGCGCGGTCAGAACCTGATCGTCCTGAAGATCCACGAAAAAAGCGGCGCCGCGACCCGGGGCGCGCGCGGGCTGCCTTTTAAAAAAAAGGTGAAGGCCCGCGATTTAATGCTCTTCTGCCGCCAGTTCGGGACCATGATTGCAGCGGGAATGACCGCCCTGCACGCCCTGCAGGTGCTGGTGCTGCAGACGGAACACCCGGAGCTGCGGGAACGGTTGCGCCGGATCGCCCATGCCCTGGAAAAAGGGAGCACGATGGAGGATGCCTTTGGCGCCCACCCGGATCTTTTACCGCAGATTTTGATCAATATGATCGCCGCCGGGGAGGCGGGCGGGATCCTGGAAGAGGTGCTGGAGCGGCTGGCCGATCACTTCCAGAAACAGCACGATCTGGAGGAGAAGATTCGCTCCGCGACGACCTACCCGGTGGTGATCACCGTGGTCATGTTCCTGGTGATGTGTGTAATGGTCTTCTTTGTCCTGCCGCGTTTCGCCGATATTTTTGAAAGTATCGGCGGCATCCAGCTTCCGCTGATCACCCGCCTGCTCCTGGGGACGGTAAACTTTGTTCTGCACTACTGGTACCTGGTCCTCGGGGCGGTGATACTTCTGGTAGCGGGACTGCTTTACGCTATCAACACCCCCGGCGGGAGACTTCGCTTTGACCGTCTGAAACTGAAGGCGCCAGTTTTTGGCTCGATTTACACGAAAACGGTGATCGCCCGCTTTGCGCGAACCCTGAGTACGCTTATGGTGAGCGGGGTCGGACTGCTGCCCTCGCTGGAGTTGGTCGAAAAGGTGATCGATAACGTGGTTTTAGGTCAATCGCTGAAACAGGTCGGAGAGGCGATTCGCACCGGACAATCGATCTCTCTACCCCTGCGGGCCAGCGCGATCTTTCCGCCCCTGGTGGTGGAGATGGTGCACGTCGGCGAGGAGACCGGCGGGTTGGATGAGATGCTCCGGCGCACCGCCGATTTTTACGAAGCAGAGGTGGCTTATGTGGTGGATCGCCTCGGGACGATCATCGAGCCGGTCTTGATTCTGGTGATCGGCCTCTTTGTCGGCCTGCTGATCATTTCGATCATCACCCCCTTGTTCCAAATTTACCAGTCGATCTGATCGGGGGCGAAGCAATACCGGGCGCTGTGCGCCTGTTGATATAGAGTACGGGAAATCTAAATCTAAAACAAGGAGAGATGGAGACCATGGTTTTAAAATTTGCGGAGATGATGCGACGGAATCGTAAAGGGGAAGCGGGCTTCACCCTGATCGAGCTGCTGGTGGTCATTGCTATCCTCGGGGTACTGGCGGCGATTGCGATCCCGCTGGTGGCTAACCGTATTGATGAGGCGCGAACATCGGCGGACTTAGCGAATATTCGTTTGTTGCAGGGGGCGGTGGATTTATTCAGATTAGATACCAGTGTGTACCCGACCAATTTTCAGGGTGACCTGCTATTGGATAAAGCGAGTGCTACTTCGTATTCGGGCTATGAAGGTCCATATATCCAGGAAGAAGTTCAACCACCGCATGGTAGTTTTGAAGCATATACATTAGAAAGCGGTAAGGTAATAGGTACCAGTAATAAACAGGAAGAATGAATTATTCCTAATCATGTTGGTTGGGTGGCGGTTGTAAGCCGACATCTTTTATCTTTGTGCACCCGGAATGGACGGCGGCTTGGCGGTGAAAGCATGTTATAGGTTTGGCAGTTAGTACCATTAATCGAAAGCAAGCGAGGTGGATCTAAACTGTCGTTAGCGCCGTACCTACCGCTTTCCTTTTTCGGAATGGGTCTGTGTGCCGGCAGCTTCCTCAATGTGGTTATCTACCGGCTCCCCCGCGGGGAATCGGTGGTCCGGCCCCCTTCCCGCTGTCCGGGGTGCGGGAGACGCCTGACCACGTTGGAGCTGGTGCCGATTCTCAGCTATCTCTGGCTGCGCGGTCGATGCCGCAATTGCGGCAAGGCGATCAGCTTGCGCTACCCGCTGGTGGAACTGGCGGGGGGGATCCTGTTTCTGGCTGTTTACACCCGTTTCGGTTTGACCCTTGCGGCCGCCGGCTATGCTTTTTTTCTTTCCTTGCTCCTGGCCGCCGCTCTGATCGATCTGCAATGCCGGCGCATTCCCAACGCCCTCAACGCGGCGGGATTGATCGGGGGCGGGCTGGTTTTGCTGGCCGGCCTGTGCGGCGGGCGGGCGGGGTGGCCCGTACTCGTCCCGCCCCGCCCGCCCGGTGAAGCCCTGCTCGGGTTACTCCTTGGGGGTGGCCTGCTGTTGCTCGTTGGCCTCGTTTCCCGCGGCGGTATGGGAGCGGGTGATTTCAAGCTGGCCGCCGTGATCGGGCTTTTTGTCGGGTTCAAGGGGATGGCCGTCGTGCTGTTACTGGGATTTACGTCCGGGGCATTAACCGGGATGCTCCTGATCTTGCTGAAAATCTGCGGGCGGAAAGATCCTCTCCCCTTCGCCCCTTTCCTCTCCGCGGCCGCGCTGGTTACTGTTTTCTGGGGAGAGGCGATCTGGAACTGGTACCGGCACCTGTTTGTCGGTTAAAGGGGAATAGAGGAAATTACGACAGGAAATTGCTTTATCTTGTAGAACCTGTATCCCCTGGGCGATATTCCCCTTTCCTCCGGTTACGGGTATGGATGGAACATTGATCAGAATCGGAATAAACAGGCGCAAAACCGGAGGAAAGGTGCCGGGGGGGTAACCGGTGCCGGAGCGGGGTAGATGTTTTGAAAACGGTTTTACCTTTGTCGAACTGCTCGTGGCCGTCACCATCGTGGCCGTGGTGTCGGTGCCGTTGCTGAGCCTGTTTATCTGCGGGTATGCCACCACGGTTACCGCCGGCAGGCAGACCGTGGCTGTTAACCTCTGCCGGGATAGGATCGAGGAAATCAAGGGCGGGAGTTGCGCTTGGTACAATCAGTTCAACGGAGAAGAAAGCCCAATTGTTCTATTTGAAGAAACCCCGGTTCCTGATTTCGACCTATTTTGCCGTCGTACGGAAATTTTGTCGGAAGAGCTGCCCGGGTTTCCCGGAATTACCATGGCTCGCATCATCGTGACCGTGTCCTGGCGGCAAGGGGAGGTTGAACGGTCGATCACGCTGGAAACATATCTCGACAGTTCCGCCCTGAGCAGAAGTGAGGGGGTGGGCGGATATGCCGGGAAAGCGAGATGAGAACGGCGGGTTCACCCTGATCGAAACCCTGGCGGCCCTGGCTATTTGCAGTCTGGTGGTGGCGGCATTGCTTTCATTTTACCTGAACGGGGTCAGCGCCTGGCGGCGCGGTACGGATTGCATGGAGAACCAGCAAAGCGCGCGGATCGCTCTGGAACGTATGACCCGGGATCTGCGTTATGCCCGTTTGATCTGCATTGAAGGTCCGGAGAAGGTAAGCTACCGGTTGCCGCACGATCCCTTGACCTATAGCTATCGCCGCCAGGGAGAAGAACTGGTTCACGAATCTCGTAACGGTATCGTGGCGCATACAAAAATAGCCCTGGGGATCACCGCTTTAACCATTCAGGAAGAAGATGGCACAGTATCGATCACCATTTGTAGCGGCGGGGAAACGGCACCTTTTACCCTGCACAGCAGCATCTGGCCAAGGAATGTCTGCCGGGAGTAAAACGATGGAAAAGGCTTTACAGAAGACGGAAGCCGGTTTCATCCTGGTTGCGGTGTTGATCTTTACTGCGGCTTTACTGATCCTTGGATCGGCGCTCGTCGCCTATTCCACCAGCGAAAAACGGATCGCCGCCTACCACCGGCATGATAGCGCACTTTACTACATTACCGAAGCGGGCCTGGAAGCCGGGCATGCCGTAATCGGCAATAATTTTGAGCATCGTGATGGATTTGGAGGAGCGATGGGGGAGGGCGCATACACGGTCAATTTTGTTTTCCCCGGCGCAGACGGCGACCTTGGCCGGCACCAGCGTAAGGTCGTTTCAACGGGGGTTCTCGGGGGTGATACCCTTTCGTTGGAGTTAATCTGCGGGGTCGATCCGATCTATGGCCAGGCGTTGGTGGTATCCGAAGCGCTAAAACTGTCTGGATGCACCGTTGACGGCGACGTGCATGTAAACGGCAGCTTAAGTGTTGAAGGGGTCAACACTCTTGCGGCGGGAGCAGGGCTAACCTGCGCGGACCGGCAAAAAATCAGTTTCGGCGAAGGGGCCGTGCTTTGGGTAAAGGAGCGGTCCTATAGCGGGGGGCAACGG
This sequence comes from uncultured Syntrophomonadaceae bacterium, assembly GCA_964420065.1. Taxonomy (GTDB): domain Bacteria; phylum Bacillota; class Dethiobacteria; order DTU022; family DTU022; genus CAYQQK01. Next base: position 17,375 of record CAYQQK010000005.1, read on the forward strand.
TTGCCTGCAGCCTGGGAGAGCGGTCCGATGGCCCTGCCGTCGCTTGATTTGCTGCGGTTTGAACAGGAACGGAGCAGCTTCGATCCGGTTGATTCCGGAGCCTGGCCGCCTTTGCCGGGTTGTTACCGGGGGGGTGCGAGGGAAATACAGGTTAACGGGATCCTGGTCATCGACCCCGGAAGCGACCGGGTGGAATATGCCGGGGATTTGATCGTGTGGGGAGATTGTACAATTACCGGATTCTTTCGTTTTGGTGGCCGGATGATCGTTTTTGGCGACCTGGAGATCATATCCGGTCCGGAAACCCCGGTTTATTTGAACGGCCTGGTTGTAGCTGCCGGTGCGGTCTGTATTCATGGCAACCTCAGCCCGGAATGTTCCGATCACGAGTTGGCCCTTGTCGCCGGGGGTGAGATCGCGTTTAACGGTGTGGATCCGGGGCAGGAAAGATTTGGGGGAGGGACGCTCTTTCTTTTTTCCGATGGGGCAACGGTCCGAATCGGCGATCCCGACAATCCCCGGTTCGATCTTTATGGCAGCATTGTTGCCGGCCGGGCAGAGCTGTATCAGTGTCATCTACACCATGACTCCGGAGTATTCATGGGCAATCCGGATCTACCGGGAAACAGGGTGGTGGTTGAAGAGTGGCTCAAACCATAGAGCAGGAAATAGCGCTGGCGGAACCGCGCCGGCGTTTTAAGAAAAGATATTCAAATATTGGGCTGGATATAGGCAGCGCCCAGATCAAACTGATCCAGTTTAAAAACAAAAGGGGACGGATCTGTTTACACCAGTACGGGATCTTTCCCCTGCCCCAGGGCGCTGTGGAGGGGGGGCGGATTGCCGATCCGTTGCTTCTGGCCGTTCGCCTGCGACAGTACCTGCGACGACGGGGTCTCCATAAAAACCGGGTTAATCTGTGTATTGGCGGTTTAAGCGTCGTTCACCGGCAAGTTTTATTGCCGGCCATGACCGCCAGGGAGATCCCACAGGCGATCCGCTGGGAAGCTGAAAAGCATGTGATGTTTCCCCTCGATGAAGCGGTAGTCGATTATTCTTGTATCGGTGAACGGGTGGTCGATGGTAAAACGGTAGCGGAGATTGTCCTGGTTGCTACGCCAAAAAAGGTGGTGAACAGCTACATTGAACTGGTGACCAGGGTGGGGCTGTATCCGGAAGTGATCGAGATTGAACCTTTTGCCTTGCACCGGGCAATCCGCCGGACGGCTGCTCTTACCGAAAACTCTTTTCATGACAACCTGCTCATTCTTGATATCGGGGGTGAGAGTTCCAACCTGCTCGTTCTGGAAAGAGGCCGCTATAGTTTCTCACGCGTTTTGAACATCGGGGTCTATCATTTTTTGCACAGGGTGGTTGAAACGGCGGAAGTTGACCTCGAGAAAGCGCGCTGCATTGTTTTTGGAGCGAGACCGTTTGAGATGGAAGCGGTTCTCGAGGTGGCGGACGATCTCTCGCGTCAGATCCAACGTTCCCTGGAGTATTACGCTCTGGAGATGTGGCATCAAGAACAGGAATTTGAGCGGATCATCATCTGTGGAGGCGGCGCCTTCATTCCGGGGTTAGGTGCTTTTTTGGGGCATGAATTAAAAGTTGAGCCGAAAATGTATTCCTTTTTGAACGGGGTTGAATGTGGCGATCGTTTCTTGAAGGAGGACCTTCAACAAAACGGAAACATGCTCCAGATTGCCTGCGGTTTGGCGTTGCGGGGGTGGTTGAAATGAACCCGATGAAAACCGAAATAAACCTGCGGACGCGTGAGTTTGTTATCGCTCGCGAGTTTTACTGGCCGCGGGTTGCCCACCTCGTCAGTATCATCCTCATCCTGGCGGGTCTGGCCGCCGGCATGGTCTATGCGCAGCATCTGCTCGAAACGCTTGCCCAAAACGTGGCTTATCTGCGGGTGCGCACGGAAGAATTGAAACAGCGGGTCATCCCCTTGCAGGAGATGGAGACGGAGATAGAGGGCATGCAAGCGAGGGCGGCCATAAGGGATCAGCTGCTGGAACGGATTACTCCCTTTTCCCGTTACCTGGAGGAGGTTGAAGGCACCGCTGTTGCCGCCGGGATGCACCTGAAAAGCATTGAGGCCAAGAATACGGAAAAAGCGGTGTTTCACGGGTATGGAAGAACCATGCAGGAGATCGCTCTCTACATCCAGGCATTGAATGAAAAGCCGTTTGTGACCGGGGCTGAATATACCGGCATGCGCCTGGAAGGTGACGGCTACAGTTTTGTCGCCGAAGCTTTCCTGGTCGTGGGGGGAGGGCTGGACTGAAGATGAAAAAGGAAAAGCGTTTTCTTTCAAAGCGGGAAGCGGTCTTGCTGATCCTGGTCCTCGGCCTGGCAGCCCTGCTCTCTGCCTGGAAATTCGTTTATCTACCCTGGCATGATACCTACCGGTCACTCCAGAAAGAAAAGAGCGTACTGCAGGAGAAAATAGACCAATTGGAGCAGGAACTCAGACGGAAACCGGAAATCGAGGCGGAATGGCGCCGCTGGAATGAAACGGGGCGTGAATTGGAAGAAACAGTGCCCACCCTGGAACAGATTCCCCAGGTTCTGGCCGACCTGGAGGTTTTGCTGCAGAAAGAAAACGTGGCCATTACGAGAATAGTTGTCAGCGGCATCCAACGCCTCGAAAACCAGGCGGTGGTCTCTTTCCAGTTAGGTCTGGAGGGGGAACAGCGAAGCACCCTGAACATGCTTTCCCGCCTGGAACGGTTCCAACGACTTTTGGTGGTGGACAGCGTTGCCTGGAAAAAAAACGACAGTGAAAAATGGTCCATGGATCTGATGTTTGCATTGTTGTTCAAACTGTAGGGGGGGAAAAAAATGGGGCGCGTCGTTCAAAAACAGAAACGGGTTTAACGTACCTGGAGCTGGTCTGTGTCCTGACCATGATCGGTTTTCTGGTTGCGTTGACCCTGCCTTTTCTGATCCGGTTGGGGGGGCGCTGGCAACTGGAAACGGCGGCCCGGGGAATGGCAACCGAGTTTCGGTTGGCCCAGCAAGCGACTATCAGCACCCGGGTGAACACACGATTTGAGTTTCGGTTTCATAACCGCGACTGCCGTATTTTTTATCCGGAGGGGCGCAAGACATTTCGGTTACCGGAGGGGATCACTTATAACACGATTACTTTTCCTTTTTCGGATGGGTATTACAAGGTGCATTTCACCCCCCTTGGGGCACCTTCCAGCGGCGGCACGGTTGCTTTGCAGGATTCCTGCGGGGAAATAGTCTACGTCATCGTTACCCCTGCCACCGGCCGGGTGCGCCTTTCACGGGACCCACCGGCAAACTGGTAACCATGGCAAGGGGACGACGGCGGCTAAATAATGAGGGGCGGGGATGTTTGGTTCACGGTTAACTGTATGAAAAGGAATTCGGTAGTGTTGAGGGACAGGAAAAACAGGGGAAGGCAAGGTGCAGCCGTGATACATTTGAAAGCCGATAAAGGTTCAATTTTGGTCCTTGTTTCGGTGACAATGCTGCTCCTGTGTATTCTCGGCACCACCCTGGTTTCGGTGGGCACGGCCGAAGTGCGGGAAGCGGTACGTCAGGAAAGGCAGACACAAGCCTTTTTACTGGCGCGATCCGGGGCTGATTCCATGGCTGCCTGGATTATTGAAAGCGCCAATGCCGAATCCGATTTTTTGGATGAGATTTTAAAAGGCATCCCTTCCGAGCCGGAGCCCCTGGGAGAAGGGACGGTCACGCTTCAGGTGAGCGGCACCCGGGGGGAGGATATTACTATTCTTGCCACCGGTAACGTCAAAGGGGTAGAACAGGTTGTGACTTTGATCTTGAGCCCCAGGACAGGAGAAGCCGGAAGCGGCGGTTCGGAAACGACGGAAACAGATGGGCCTTTGTCCATTGCCCTCGATATGGCTGTTTTTAGCGACACCGGCATCATCTTGTCCGGCAGCGCGCAAATATTTGGCAATGCCGGAACCAACGCCACCGCTGCGGGCGCGGTCAGTTTTGGTTCGGCCACTGCCGTCAATGGGAACCTGTATATCGGTCAAGACGGTGATTCCGACCTCGTGGTTACCTACCCCGGATCGTCAAGTTTGGGCCGGCATGTTACCGGCAATGTAACGCCTTTGCAGCAGGCCCGTCAATATCCGTTGCCACCGTACCCGGAGTTGCCGCTAGATTTGGCGTACCATGGTAATTTTGGGGCTGGCTGGTGGCCTCCGCCGCCTCACCATATCAACGAGGATGGGGAGTACGGAAATCTTGATGTGGACAGCACCCTCGTGATTGACGTCGGGGAGGGGGTGCGCCGTCTCCGGGTGCGGAGCTTGAAGGTGACAGGTAATGGGGAAATTATTTTAACGGGAACAGGTGCCTTGCATCTTCATGTAGAGGATACACTGGTGCTTGGAAACAGTGGAAGAATTAATGAGGGCGGTCACCCCGGAAGGGTGCTTGTCTATTACAGTGGTGCGTCCGCTCTTGATTATTCCGGCAATACCCGGCTTGCGGGGTGTGTCTATATCGAACGAGCGAACATTATTATTGGTGCCAGCGGGGGCATTATCGGGCATATCGTAACCGGGGGAGATACGGTCACCATATCCGGAGATGCCAGTGCGAATGTGCGGGCTGTCTACGCTCCCAATGCCCATGTGTTTATGGGTGGGAGCGGGAAAGTGGCCGGAGCGATCGTTGCCGATAGCTTTAAGGCGGAAGGAGGAACAACGGTGACATATTGTTCCGATCTTGATCCGATCCCCTTCCTTGCTGTGGATAACGGCGATGGTGACGAAGGTGACGATGAAACAGGGGATGGTGCGGGTGAAAACGGGGGGGAGGGTTCCGCGGGCTATGAAAGGATATTATGGCAATAGCGGGGCTGATCATGTTCGGTCAAGGCTGGTACGCGCAGATGGTTTCACCTTGATCGAAGTGCTGGTTTCCTTGTTGATTTTGAGCCTGTTGGTGATCACCCTTGTCGCCCTTTTTACAGCCGGCTATGTCCATATTCTTCTCGGCGGTGACCGGAGTATCACCGTTTTCGAGCTGCAAGGGATGGTGGAAGATAAAACTCTTTCGCCGAAAGATGAGACGGAAGATGATGAAGAATGGACAATGAACCTGAATTTCCCCGGTGTGGGGCCGGTGGATATTGCCGGGAAAAAAGTAACGGTAGAAAAGTCAGATCAAGATCACGGCGCCATCACTTTGACGGTGTTTCTTCCAGTTTCGGATTGAAGGTGATACGGACGACAGATAAAGGATGGGACATGCCTGCCGACGGCTCTAAAGGGCAGTATTCGGCATGGGCTCCCAGGCGACTAAAACGGGAGGATCAAGGTTTTACCTTGATGGAGCTCCTGGTAGTGCTGGCCGTGTTGGGGCTGCTGCTGGCAGGGGTATTTGGATTCTTTCTTTTTGGTGCCAGAGTATACCACGAGGGAACCGATCAAGCCCAAGCGCAGCACCAGCTTCGTTACGCGGCGGAGTACATTACCCGTGAAGTTCGTTTCGCCAATAATTTCAGGATGTTTCCGCAAGCTCCCGAGGAAGCTTTGGGGGATTTCAACTATATTTTCCTGGGGGGTGAAAGCGATCACGCCTTGATCCACCTGAACTCCCAGGGCAGCAGGGTTATCGCGGATGCTTGCTTGGAAGCTCTGTCTTTTACCATCATCCAACCCGGCGGTTCCGGCGGCGGCTCCACTTTTAAATATAAACTGGTTTTGGAGATGAGCGCCGCCGAGGGGGATCGGCTCTATACCATGCAGAGCGCGATCCTGTTGCCGAACTGCGCGGACTACGCCGACGGGCCCGAAGCCTTTCCGGTCATACGCTATCTTAAACCAAAGTAAACTTAAGAATGGTTCCGGTGATAAAATAAAGAAAATCGGTGGCCCTGCTGCGGGCTTTTTGGGTTTTGGCTCCCGGATGAAACATGAAGTGGGTTTCAGCAGGGAAGGGGAGGTGCCTGCGATCGATTACAAACTGAAGTTGCAGACCCGTCAGATCTTCCTGACCGGTTTTATGGCTACCGGCAAGACTGTCGTTGGCCGGGTTCTGGCCGGCCGGTTGGGACGTCGTTTTCTTGATACGGATTGTCTGGTGGAAGAAAGGACGGGGTATTCTATTCCGTACCTGTTCGAACATTTTGGGGAGGAAAAGTTTCGGGAGCGGGAGGCGGAGGTGATCGCTTCCTTGAAAGAATATCCTCCGGGCACCCTGGTCGTGGCTACAGGGGGGGGGGCGATACTACGGGAAGAGAACCGGCGTATTTTCAGGGGATGGGGTGTGGTTGTTCTTCTTACTGCATCGCCGCCGGCCATTTTGCGAAGGGTCCGGCGCCAGGGTGGGCGTCCTTTGTTGCAGGGAAAGGGGGCCCGGAACAAGGTGCTAGTTTTATACCGGGAAAGGGAACCCTACTACCGGGAATGTGACCTGAGCGTGGATACAACCGGCCGGGTACCGGAACGGGTAGCGGCGGAAATAAGCCGAAAGTTGGGGTTTTAATGGTTACTGCCCCAGTTTGCGGCAGGATTTTGTTCAGGTACAGGGGAAGTATTTATGCCTGTAAAAAAAATATCGCCGGGAGACAAATGAAAATGAGGCCACGCCTCCTGGTCCTGCATGGACCGAATCTGAACCTCCTCGGAAAGCGGGAACCACATATCTATGGTTCCACAACCCTGAAACAGATCAATGCTTTTCTCGAATCCCAGGCCGGTGAGCTGGGGTTGGAGTTGGAATGCTTCCAGTCCAATCACGAAGGCGATTTGATCGATCGAATTGAAGATGCCGCCGGATCTTACCGGGGGATCCTGGTTAACCCGGGAGCATTGACCCACTACAGTTATGCCCTGCGGGATGCCCTGGTTGCCGCCGGATGCCCGGTCGTGGAGGTGCATCTTAGCAATATTCATGCCCGGGAACCTTTCCGCAAAACTTCGGTCATCAGTCCTGTAGCTCAAGGGGTTATCTGCGGCCTGGGCCCGGCAAGTTACCTGCTGGGGCTACGAGCGCTGGCCGGCCTGATCCGGGCGGAAGGAGAAGAATAACATGGACCGGCGTCTGCAACGGTTTCAGAGCCGGCTTGTTGAACTGGGGTTGGAAGCGTTTTTGATTACCCACCCTGCCAATCGGCGCTATGTAAGCGGTTTTGATGGGTCCTCCGGGGTTCTCCTGATCTGCCCGGAAAAAGCATTTTTGGCAACCGATTCGCGTTATCTGGAACAGGCCGGTCTCCAGTCTCCCCACTGCATTCTTGTTTCTTCCGGTGAAACGGGCCTGGCAGCCGCGCTACGTCCGGTTGTGGAAGAAAATAAATTGAACCGGGTTGCCTTTGAAGAAAAACATCTTGTTTACGCCTCTTACCGGGAGTATAGTCAGGAGTGGCAATTGGAGTTGCTCCCACATCCCGGCTTGGCAGAAGAAATGCGTCGGAACAAGGAGCCGGCGGAAGTACAAGTTTTGGATCACGGTGCCGCCCTGCTTGACGCTGCCTTCCTCCATATCCTTGAATACCTTGCTCCCGGCCGGACAGAGGCTGAGGTGTCACTGGAACTGGAGCTTTTTTTGCGCCGTCGTGGCTCATCCGGAGTTCCTTTCCGATTTATTGTTGCTTCCGGCACAAGGGGGGCATTTCCTCATGGGGTGGCGACGCCAAAAATTTTGCAGCGGGGTGAACTGGTGACCATAGATTTTGGAGCCGTGGTTGACGGTTATGCCACTGATTGCACCCGTACTGTTTGTTTGGGTCCCCCGGACGGGAGGCAGCAGGAAATTTATGCTTGTGTCCAGGAAGCACAGGAAAAAGCCCGCTTCGGAGTGGAGCCGGGAATGGCATGCCGGGAGGCCGACGCCCTGGCTCGTGAAGTGATCGTCGCCGCCGGGTATGGGCAGTATTTTGGTCACGGCCTCGGCCACGGAGTCGGGTTGGAAGTGCATGAGCAGCCAATCCTTTCTCCCCGGGGTGAAGGAAACCTGCTTCCGGGCACTGTTTTTACCGTAGAACCAGGGATCTATATTCCGGGATGGGGAGGGGTACGTATTGAAGATATGATGATCATGGAAAAAGAAGGGGCCAGAGCCCTGACCAGAAGCACCCGGGAACTGGTCGTAATTTAGCACCGGGGCCAATCATCCAGTGATGGGTATTTCAAACCCGGCCGGCAGGATGTTTGACATGGAGGGAGAATTGATGCATGATATCGACCAATGATTTCCATACCGGTTTGACGATCGATCTGGACGACGAAATTTTTACCGTGGTTGAATTTCAACACGTCAAGCCGGGCAAGGGCGCTGCTTTTGTGCGGACCAAGCTCAAGAATCTGCGCACCGGAGCGGTGACCGAACGGACTTTTCGAGCGGGTGAAAAGGTAACCCGGGCGCACCTGGAGCGGCGGTCGGTGGAATACCTTTACCGCAGCAGCGATACTTTTTATATGATGGATCTGGATAGTTACGAACAGACAGCTCTCTCCAAGGAACAGATGGAAGAAGTGGGACCGTACCTTAAAGAGAACGAACAACTTTCGCTCATTGTTTACCATAACCAGGTTGTTGGTGTGGAGATGCCCAAAACCGTGGAGTTGCTGGTTACCGAAACCGATCCCGGGGTCAAGGGTGACACCGTTTCCGGCGGATCCAAACCGGCGACCCTGGAAACCGGTCTGGTGGTGAATGTTCCCTTTTTTATCAACGTGGGCGATCGTTTACGTATTGATACCCGCAGCGGTGCATATGTGGAAAGAGTTTAGAGGAATAATAGAGTTGGATAAAAAAGGAGGGCCCTAGGCGATCATGAAAGACCTCAAGTCTCGCGCAGCGTACCTGAAAGGCTTGGCGGAGGGGCTGGCACTGGATGAAAGCGATAAAAAAGATAAAGTTGTCCTTAAAATGATCGATTTTCTTGATGACGTAGCCGAAGAGATGGAACAACTTCGCACCGACTACGACGAACTTTTCGAGTATGTTGAAACGATTGATGAAGATTTAACTGATCTGGAAGATGATTATTTTGAAGACGATGCCGGGGATAATGCAGACGGTGGCGGGGACGACGATGACGACAACGCCAATGACAACTACGGGGATGGGTTTACCATCGAGTGTCCAAATTGTCGCGAGCTGGTTGTTGTCGGGGACGAACTGCTTGACCGGGATGAGCCGATTGAGGTTAAATGCCCCGGTTGCGGCGAAGTGGTTTTGGTTGACGATGATGACTGGGAAGAAGAAGATTTGGAAGATCTCCTTGTGGAAGGAGAGACAACGGAAAAGGACGATAAAGACTAAACAAGAAACAGGAAAGAGCCGGTTCTATTCTGTGTACAGATCGGGAAGGGTATTTGCCGTCTCCTGTTTCTTCAAAAAAGGAGCTGTCCCAAAAGTTTGCCCGGGGCAGCTCCTTTTGACGTTACTACGGATCACCTGTTCCGCTGTTGCCAAACAAAAAGAGGCCCCAGATAGAAACTCAATTCTACTTCTGCATGGTGTATGTGCCATTTGTTTGCGGGCGACAGGATATCTCAATTGCTGTTCTTCTGCTGCTGATCCCTTTTCCCACCGGCCCGTCTTCCGGTTGAATAAAGGGCTGTCCTCCCTCATATAGATAAGCAAGTCTGCCTCGGGAATACGAACGGGCAGGCCGGGGGGTAAGCGGAGAATGTCCGGAACCGGGGTGCGGATCAAGGAACAGATAGATCCTTTTCTACCTCCGGCGGTAGCAAAGATCCTTGCACTTTGCCCGTTGTCTTTATGGGAGGAAACGGAAGAGATCCGTCTTCGTCTGGAACGTCCGTTGGCCGTGTTCGGGCGTCGCGGAACCCTGTTTTTCAATTCCCGGGGTGCTGCCTGCGAGAGTGACGCAGCTTACCGTCCGGATCGTCGCGATCTGGAGCAGGCCCTGCAGCGTGTCAGTAACTCTTCCCTTTATGCTTTCGAAGAAGAATTGCGCGGCGGTTACCTGACCCTGCCCGGCGGTCACCGCATCGGCCTGTGCGGTAGGGCTGTTCTGGAAAGAGGACGGATCAGCACTCTTAAAAATATTGCTTCCTTGAATTACCGCCTGGCCCGGGAAGTGCCGGGAACCGCGCGCCCTTATGCCTCTTATTTTTTGCACCTTCCGGAAAAACGTGTTCGCCAAACGATGATCGTTTCACCTCCGGGTGGCGGCAAAACGACCTTTTTACGGGATCTGGCCTGTTGTTTAAGTGACGGCCTTCCCGAGTTGGGGCAGGGCGGGTTCCAGGTGGCGGTGGTCGATGAACGCTCGGAAATAGCAGGTTCTTTTCGCGGGCTGCCCCAACTCCGGGTTGGCCGGTGTACCGATGTTCTGGACGGATGCCCGAAGGCGGAAGGGATGATGATGCTGCTTCGTTCCATGGCTCCGCAGGTCATCATGACCGATGAAGTCGGGCGGGAGGAGGATGGTCGGGCAATTGAAGAAGTGCTCCATGCCGGTGTTGCCCTTATTGCCACGGCCCATGGAAACAGTCTTGAGGAACTGGCCCGGCGTCCCGGACTGGCTCGTTTGTTCAAAATGCAGGTTTTTGAACGGATGCTGGTCCTGGGCCGCAGTCGTGGCGTGGGTACGGTTGAGCTCATCCAGGACCCGCGCAACGGAAAAAAATTATATTCTGCTCACGAAAACGCCGGACGGGAGATGACCCGGTGAATACAAGCTGGGTAAAAGCAGCGGGGGCTCTTTGCGTATTTTTTTCCGCGGCTGCCTTCGGGGAGTTCAAGGCCCACGTCCTGGCTACCCGGGTGCGTCATCTCCAGCAATTTGAACAGTCCCTGGGCCTTTTGTGCGGCGAGATTTCTTTTACCCGCACCCCCCTGCCCGAAGCATTTGTGCGGGTGGCCGGCCAGTTGGAACAGCCGGTAGGGCAGCTCTACCGTATTGCGGCAGGATACCTGCAACCCGGCAGCAACCTTACTCCCCGGGAAGCATGGCAGACTTCGCTGGAAGAGATCCGGTCTCAAACCTGTTTTACCCCGGGCGATGGTGAAATCATCGCCTCCCTGGGTATATCTCTCGGTTTCAGCCGGCAGGAAGAACAATTGGAGCAGATCCGGTTGGTCACAAGGCGTCTGGAAAATATCCTGCCGGAGGCAATGGAAAACAAGCAACGGGGTGCGAGAATGTGGCGCTACATCGGGGTCCTGGGGGGAGCGGCCCTGATTATTCTTTTACTCTAGGGCGGAGGGGTTCGCTTGAACGGCGTCAATATCGACCTACTGTTTAAAATCGCCGGCATTGGCATTTTTATTTCGGTATTGAATATTGTCCTCAAACAGGCGGAGAAGGAAGAACAGGCGCAAATGCTCACCCTGGTTGGGGTGGTAATCGTACTGCTGATGGTCCTGCAGCTGATTAACCAACTCTTTACCAGTATCAAGACTATCTTTAACCTTTTCTAGGCGGGTAAGGCGGATCATGGAGATCGTGCAGGTAGTAGGCTTGGGCCTGGTGGCGGCTCTTTTAGCGGTAATTTTGCGGGAATACCGGCCTGAAATGGCCATGCAGGTTTCATTGGTTGCGGGAATCATGATCATTATGCTCGTGATCGACCGGGTGGTAGTGACCGTTAACGTTATTTCCGACATGGCGGTGGGGGCGGGAATCAACCTGATCTACCTGCAAACCCTGCTCCGGATTGTCGGCATCGCCTATCTGGCCGAATTCGGGGCGCAGGTGTGCCGGGATGCGGGAGAAGGTAACATCGCCGCACGGGTTGAGTTTGCCGCCAAGATTGTTATCCTGGTCATGGCCGTACCGGTGATCGTGGCGGTGATGGACAAAGTGCTCCTCCTGGTTCCCTGACAGTATGCCTGACGGGGAGGAAAATAAATGGGCCCCGCATTGCCCGGCCGGTGGATCGTTCCGGCCATTGTCTCATTGTTTTTGATTATGTTTTTCCCGGTTCCGACGGGGGCGTCAATTCAAACCGTCCCGACCGGCGTTGAAATTGCCCCGGAGATCGCCGGCGAGCTCGATCTTACTTTTTTTGAACGTTACTGGCATGAACTCGAACGGGAGGCCGGGGAATATCTGCCGGGGTTGCACTGGCGTAATTATTTTACCGTACCGGGCGAGGAACCGTTGTTCTTGGAACCGGGAAGAGCGATCGGGGGGCTGGCGCGTTTTCTCTGGGGGGAAGTGAGCTTGAATTTCCGGGTGATGGGACAATTGATCCTGTTGGCGGTTGTGGCAGCATTGCTGCAAAACCTGGAAACGGCCTTCGAACGGGAACAGGTGGCTGCCTTGACCCGTGGCATTGTTTTTATTGTTTTACTGGGGGTATGCCTGCACAGCTTTTATGCCGCTCTGGGCGTTGCCGCCAGGGCGGTAGACAACATGGTAGATTTTATCCTGGCCATGCTTCCCGTTACTCTGGCCTTGCTCGCCTCCCTGGGCAGCCTGGCTTCGGCGGCCATGCTCCATCCCTTGATTATTTTTGGGGTGAATTTTTTTGGCACCGTCATCCGCGAATTTATATTTCCATTGATATTTTTAAGTACGATCCTGGCCCTGGCCGGTCATTTCTCCCCCCATTTCAAAGTAGAACGTTTGGCCGGTCTGTTGCGTGATCTGAGCATGTGGGGGCTGGGATTGTGTATGACCGTGTTTACCGGATTTTTGGTGGTTCAGGGGGCGGCGGGAACCTTTTCGGATGCGGTGACCTTGCGTACAGCCAAGTACATGACCGGAGCCCTGGTGCCGGTAATCGGGAAAATGCTTGCCGATGCCGTTGAAACGGTGGCGGGGGTTTCTCTGGTGCTTAAAAACAGTATCTACCTGGCCGGTACGGTGATCCTGTTCGTTATAACCGTTTTCCCCCTGCTCAAGTTGATCGCTTTGGTGGCGGTTTACAAGGTTACTGCCGCCCTGGTGCAACCCCTGGGGGAGTCAAACCTGGGGGAGGCGATCAACACCATGGGAAACTGTCTCCTTTTCTTGTTCGCTTCCGTAGCCGGGGTCGCTCTGATCTTTATTATTGCCGTGACGGTGATCGCCGGGGCGGGGAATGCGGCGGTGATGTTGCGATGAAGGATGCAGACAAGAGTGATCACCATGCTTGATCGGGTTGAGGATCTGGTTCACAACCTGGTCCTGCTCCTCTTCGTGGTCGTGTTTTTGGAGATGCTCATGCCCCGGGGGCAGTTTAACCGCTACTTGCGTATGGTGGCGGGGTTGTTGGTAATTTTGATGATTCTCACCTTCGCCGGCACCCTGTTGGGACGCGTTCCGGCGGAAAAAAGCCTGGTTGTCCTGGCTGAACAGAACGATTTTGCTCCGGAGATCCGGGGGACAGAGCTGTGGCATCTGAATCATCGGCAGGCGTTGCAGCTTTACCAGGATAATCTGGCCGATTTTGTTTCCCAAATTATTGCCGAATCGGGGATGGGGGGAGTGAGTTCGGTCCGGATGGAAATAGAGAGCAGTGAGAACAGCCCCTCCTATGGCGCCGTCCTCGCCCTGGAGGTGGTAGTGGAACGAAAACCGGTACCGCTGGAGAAAGAACAAAACGAACCGGTGCTGGTGCCGCCGGTTGATATCGGGCCGTTCAAAAAAGAAACCGGTGCGGAACAAGATCCCGGCAAAAACGAAGCGGAACGGATTCCTGACCTGGAAAAAATGCTGTCGGACCGGTTACAACTACCGTTATCGCGGATCGTAGTCCGGGAACGTTCTTAACCGGCAAGAACCGGCCTTTACCGTGCCATCCCGCGGTGAATCTTTGGCCGTGCAGGGGGGTAACTGGAAACGGTGTCTGTGATGGAGACGATCAAGAAATTGTTTCAATGCCTTGGCAATAAGGAAAACGGGAAGGGCTTTACCCTGCGAATCATGCTTTTACTGGTGTTGGGGGTTTTCTTGATGTTGGGCAGCTCCTTTTGCAGCCGGTTGAGGGAGGAAAAATCTTATTCTGCTGCGGAAACACCATTGATACCGCCGGCCGTTGAGGATGAAAAGGACGTACGTGAATTGAGGGCCATGTTGGAACAGATCCGGGGGGTTGGAACGGTAAGCTTGTTCCTTACCTATGAATCGATGGGTCGATTTGAACCGGTTACCGACGGAGATGAAACCGTCCGCCGCACGGTCGAAGAGGATGGAAGCGGGGGTAGCAGGGAAATTCTTGAAGAGACACGGCGCGAAACTTATGTCATCTTAAGAGATCTCCAGGGTAAAGAAAACCCCCTGATCGTTGAAGAAAGGAAACCACGTTTTCGGGGAGTACTGGTTGTAGCGGAAGGGGCGGAGGATCCGGCGGTAAAAGCGATGCTTGTGGAAGCCTTGCGAGCGGTGCTCGATTTGCCCGCCCACCGGATCACCGTTCTGCCCCGTTGGTAGTACCGGTTTAAAAGAAACAAAAAGGGGGTTGCCGGGAATGCTGCGCAGGATATTTTGGGCAGCGGCGATATTGACGCTGATAGGCGGCACTTACTGGATTATGAGCGGGTTGGATTCGGAATTGCAGTGCTATGAAGTTCAACCGGACGATGGGGCCGGGCCGGCCGAGACGGTTACTGACTGCGTTGCCGAGGAGGAACCGGGATTTGACGAAGGCGGAACTTTTTTTGTGGAATATCGCTTGCAACGGGATCGGGTCAGGGCCCGGGAGGTGGAAATGCTGGAGGAATTGATTGATCAGAGCCGGGCCGATCCGGAAAAAAAAGAACAGGCCGGGTCTATGCTCCTGGAGTTGATTCAGCTTATGGAACAGGAGTTGCTGGTTGAAAACATGCTCCGGGCCCAGGGGTATGACGATGCCGTTTTCTTCTACCGCAACGGGTTTGCTACGGTCATGGTTAAAAAAGGCGAAATCAGTGAGCGTGAGTTTGTTCAGATCACCGGTGCTGTCGCTGCAATTGCCGGGGTAGAGCGGGAAGAGATCGAGGTGATCACCAGGCCTTGACGAGAATAAATTGAACAATAAGATCCGCTCTGGTATAATGACTCCATCGGAACAGGCATGCATACCCGCCGGGGACTTTTGGTTTTGCTTTCCGGCGGAATTGAAAGGAGTTTAACAATGGAAAGTGAAAAGAACCATGTGCTACCGACAGATATGGGAACGGTCAAGATTGCCGATGAGGTAGTGGCTGTGGTATCGGGTTTGGCGGCGATGGAGGTGGATGGGGTATCGGCCATGAGCGGTGGACTTGTCGGCGGTATTGCCGAAGTTCTGGGCCGGCGTCAGCTTTCGAAGGGCGTTAAAGTTGAGGTGGGGACGGAGGAGACCAGCATTGACATCTTTATTATCGTCAAGTATGGAGCACGTATTCCCGATGTCGCCTGGGGTATCCAGGAAAATGTCAAAAAAGCGGTTGAAAACATGACCGGCTTGCGGGTAGTACAGGTTAACGTTCACGTTCAGGGGATCAATTTCCCCCAAAAGGAAGAGGGCAGGGAAAAGGAAGATTCCTAAAACTCGCCGGCGGCAAAGGGAGCGGTGCAGATGAGAGTGGCAGTGCGGTTGTTTCTTGTTCTGGCCGGATTGATCTTGCTGGTAGCAGGCTTGTTTCTGTTTGCAGCCGCCCTCGATTTGGTGCCCGGGGTCGGGACGAGCCCGGATTGGCTGCCCGAGCGACTGCCCCTGCCGATGGCCGGTGCGGTAGTTTTATTGATCGCTCTAGTTTTGCTGGTATCCGGGTTGCACCGGGGCGCCAGGCCGGCGGACACCGTTCTCCGGCATGGTGAGCTTGGTGAGGTGCGGATCGCAATCGCAGCTATTGAAAACATGGTCCTGCGTGTGACCCAGCAATGCAGTGGCATCAAAGAATCCGATCGTCGGGTTTCACAATCGCCGCAAGGGTTGTCAATTGAAACGCGCATCAAGGTCATGCCGGATCTGGAACTTCCTGAACTTTCCAGCGCGCTCCAGGAGAAAATTCGGGAGTACGTTGAACGCATTACCGGCATTAAAGTTGCGACGGTCAGGGTCGTGGTCGAAAATATTGTGACCGATCTGGCTGTTCAGCGCAAGATCCAGAAGTAACGATTGGTTTATTGGATAAAGGAGAGAACGCCATGCCGGAGCAAAACTGGTGGGAGCTTTTGACCAGGCACTGGGGCAAACTTGCCGGCGCCCTGGGAGGACTGGTGTTCGCCCTGCTTGTGGTCAGGTACGGTTTTTGGAACGGGCTTTTTATCGTCATTTGTATCGCTCTTGGATTGTACCTGGGGTGGCGTATTGATGAACACCAGGGGCTGCGTAACTTTCTGGAGAAACTTCTTCCCCCCCGGGAGCACTATTGAATTTTTCCTACCGGGAGCAGCAGGTTTTTTCTCCCGCGGGTTTATCCGCAAACCGGATTATTACCGGCAAAGGACTGATCAGGATTGAGCCGTCGTTTGGCCCGCGAAGTAGCCTTCCGAACCCTTTTCCAGATAGATATCGGCAAATGTGATCCCGCCAGGGCCTTGCGCTACGCACTGAACGGTTTTTCTTTTCTTGAAACGGAAACTATTTTCATCGATGCCCTGGTGCACGGCACCCTGCGGGAGCAGGAAACGATTGATCGGATCATCCGTAAATTCCTGGTTGGTTGGGAGCTGGAACGCTTGCCGGCGGTGGATCGCAGTTTACTTCGCCTGGCCGTTTTTGAAATTCTATTCCGTGCCGATATCCCAACTGCCGTTTCGATTAACGAAGCCCTGGAACTGGCCAAAAAATACGGGTCCAGCAGTGATAGTATAGCTTACATGAACAGCGTCCTTGATCGTTCTACGGGTGAGATAAACGGTGACAGGTCCTAGAGTGCTGGTGCTGGGCCTGGATACCTCGGCTTACATGACTTCAATGGCGCTGGTGGACGAAACAGAACAGTTGATCTGGGAAAAACGTCTTTTGCTACCGGTCAAACCCGGAAGCCTGGGGTTACGCCAGTCCGAAGCGGTTTTCCGGCATATGCAGCACCTGCCGTGTTTAATGCAGGAGGCCGCCTTCTCTATTGGTGGGCGGAAAATAGGAACCGTTTCTGCCGCTGTCCGGCCCCGCCCGGCCCGGGATTCGTACATGCCCGTTTTTACCGTCGGGAAAAATTTTGGTATGTTTTTGGCCCAAGGCATGGGCCTTTCTTTTTTTGCGACCTCCCACCAGGAAGGACATCTTGTTGCCGGCTTATGGTCGACCGGCCTTGTTTCCACAGGGCGTTACCTGGTGCTGCACCTTTCCGGGGGCACCACGGATATCCTTGCGGTAAGCGAAAAATTGCCCGGGGCCCTGGCTGTAAAACAGGTCGGGGGCGGAGCCGATCTCAAGGCAGGCCAGTTTATCGACCGTATCGGGGTGGCGTTGGGGTTGGGTTTTCCGGCGGGAGGAGAACTGGAAAAATTGGCCCGTCGTGGGGTCGACGGTGCGATTCGCCTTCCGGTAGCGGTGGAAAAAACCATGATCAGCTTTTCGGGGCCGGCTTCCTGCGCCGAAAGGTTGTTGCAACGGGGCTGCCCGGCGGCGGATCTGGCCCGGGCGGTAGAAGTATGTATTGCTGATTCCCTGGCCGGGGCGGTTCTGGCTGTATCCGACCTGGCAAGGTACCAATTTTTGCTTCTGGTCGGGGGTGTGGCCGCCAATGGTCACATCCGTTGCCGCCTGGAAAAACAGTTGCCCGCCCACCTGCCCCTCGTTGCGGCCGCACCCCCTTTTGCCGGTGACAATGCGGTCGGTGTAGCCGTGCAGGCCTGTCGTCAAATGCAAAAGTGAAGCATTGAGGCGTTTATTCAATCTTCGGAAAGGAAAATGTAGTCTCTACGACGAAACTGTAAGGGGCCTGCGCAGGTCGGGCAAATTGAAAGAAAGATCTCGGTGCTAGAGGGAGGCAAGCGAGCAAGGTGTTCCTGGTGAAAAACTTCCCATGGGAGAGAGGAGAAAATGGCCAAAGTCTTATTTAGCAGTTGGAACGGCCGCGTTTTTGATGGGCGCGGTCAGGATCCGGAAGGGCTTCCGGATTGGTCTGCCCTCAAGTTGCCTTCTCAAGTCGAGGGCGAGGAGATGAAGGGGCTGGTCGGTTGGTCCGGTCTGGTCGTTGCCGATGCGGCATTGGATGTGGTCCGGGCCTTGAAGGCTTATTTTGACCGGGTCCAGTGCGAATCGTGCGGCCGCTGTATCCCCTGCCGGGTTGGCAGTTTTGCGATCGGGCGACGGTTGGAAAAACTGCTTGCCGGAAAGGCCGGGCCGGAGGACCTGTCCGTCCTTGAACGACTGGCTCGGTTGATGCAGAATAGTTCACTCTGTGAACTGGGGCAATCCTCTCCGCTTCCCCTTCTGGAGGCGTTGCATTATTTCAAGGAGGCTTTTACTGCGTATTGCAATGGAAAAATAGAACCGGATAAAAAGAAGGATCGTTACCATGCTTTGATGACCACCCCATGCCGGAACGGCTGTCCCGCCCATCTCCCGATTTATGCTTACATCGGGTGCATTGCGGAAGGGCTTTACGATGAATCGCTGGCCGTAATTCGGGACAAGACCCCCCTGGCCGGTGTTCTGGGCCGGGTCTGCGTCCATCCATGCGAATCCAAGTGCCGGAGACGCCTGGTGGATGAAGCCCTGGCGATCCGTTTATTGAAACGGTTTGTGGCCGATCATGCCCGGCGTACCGCCACTGTTGTTTCCCCGGCCGCTCCGACGACTTTGAACGGCGATCGCGTGGCGGTGATCGGTTCCGGACCGGCGGGGTTGAACGCAGCTTACCAGCTGGCCCGTAAGGGCTATACTGTTACCATTTTCGAAGCATTGCCCGTGGCCGGGGGGATGTTGGCGGTAGGAATCCCCAGTTACCGTTTGCCCCGTGATATCCTCGATGCAGAGATCGATCTGGTGCGTTCCCTTGGGGTGGAGATCAAACTCAATACACGGATCGGGGCCGACCTACCTTTTAAACAGTTGGAGGAAGAAGGTTTCAGGGCTATTTTTATCGCAACCGGTCTGCACTTGAGCAGCGCCATGGGCGTGGCGGGAGAGGATGAGGGCTACCATGGTTTTATTCCGGGAGTAGAATTCCTGCGCCGGGTCAACCTGGGGCAGGAACAGGAACTGGGACAAAGAGTAGCCATAATCGGTGGGGGGAACGTGGCCATGGACTGCGCCCGTTCTTCTTTGCGTTTGGGGATAAAAGAGGTCAATTTGGTTTACCGCCGCTCGCGGGCGGAAATGCCGGCCAATGAGGCCGAAATTGTTGCCGCCGAGGAGGAAGGGGTCCGTTTTCACCTGCTTGCCAATCCCAGCCGGATTGTGGCCAAAGAAGGCCGGGTTGTGGGAATGGAATGTATCCGCATGGAGCTGGGCGAACCCGACGCCAGCGGTAGAAGACGTCCGATCCCGGTTCCAGGATCGGAGTTTATGATGGATTTGGATATGATTATCCCGGCGATCGGTCAGGTTGCCGACATTTCGTTCCTGGAAGCCGACAGCGGTGTTTCCGTCACCGATCGGGGGATAATCGAGGCTGACCCACTGACCATGGCCTGCAGCGCCCCGGGTGTTTTTGCCGGCGGGGATGCCGTTCTTGGAGCACGGACCGTGATTGAAGCGATCGCCACCGGGAACCGGGCGGCCGAGGCAATCGATCGTTATCTGCAAACGGGACGGGCTGCCGTCACAACGGAAATGATCCTGGAGGATCTGATCGATCAGATCGGGGTTGATAACCCCGACGAAAAACCGCCGATGGTTGGAGGGCGAAAACGGCAGGAAGAAGAAGTCCTGCCGGTAGAAGAAAGGTTGGAAGGTTTTATTGAGGCGGATCTGGGTTTCCGCGGTACCCGGGAGGCGCTCAAGGAAGCTGAACGGTGTGCTTATTGCAATCGTCTGACGATGGTGATCACTTAAACCGAGGGGAGGGGTATGATGATGAAAACGGTAAGCATGACCATAAACGGAAAGAAAATCTATGCGGAAGAGGGAACCACTATTCTCGAAGCGGCCCGGCAGAACGGCATCTTTATCCCGACACTGTGTTACCACCCCCGGTTGCGGCCCCTGGGGCACTGCCGTCTCTGCCTGGTGAAACTGGAAGGGCGGGACATGCCGGTCACCGCTTGCGATAATCCCGTGCTGCAAGGGATGGTAATTACTACCGACACACCGGAATTGCACTTGATACGCCAGGAAATTTTGGCGTTGCTCCTGGCCGATCACCCGGCCAAGGATTGCCTCACCTGCGAAAAAGGTGGAACCTGCGAACTGCAAGCGAATGCATATACTTTTGGGGTGACGGTACAGGAACGCTTGAAGCCCGATCCTCGCGTTGGTGCGGCAGAAGATGATAATCTGTACCTGGTGCGGGATGAAGATAAATGTATACTTTGTGGACGTTGCATCCGGGTCTGTGCGGATGTGGCCGGGCGTTTTGTTTTCAGAATGGTCGGCAACGGCCTCGCAACACGGATCGTCCCCTACCGGGATGGGCGGGAGGTTTCGTTGGAGGAAGCCGGCTGCAATTTTTGCGGCCAATGTATTGACGCCTGCCCGGTTGGGGCGTTGCTTGAAAAATCGCGCCTCGGGCGGGGACGCGAGTGGGAATTTCAAAGCGCATCCGGGGTATGCGTGGAATGTTCCCTTGGTTGTGCCTGCGAACGTCGGGTTCTAGACCATGATCTGGTCAGGGTCACCGTACCCGAACATGGCGAGCGTTTTAGCTGGCTTTGCCATAAGGGCAAGTTTGGTGCCATGCCCGTTGGCGAAACACGAATTCTCCAGCCCCGGTGGTGGCGGGGCGATACGGAGCAGGAAACCGGCTGGGATGAAGCGCTCGCCGCCGCAGCTTCCGTACTCAACGAGCTCAAATCAAAGCACGGCGGCTCTTCCCTGGCAGTAATCGGAAACGGGCGAAACAGCAACGAAGAAAGTTACCTGCTGCACCGCTTGGCTCGGGAAGCTTTGGACACGGCTCAAATCGATCTGGGGGTGGAACCGGGTTATGCCCGGGCGACGGCGGCGCTGGCGGAAACCGCCGGACTGGAAGCGTACGGGCCTTCCTTGACCGATCTTGCCGGGGCCGAAGCAATCCTGGTTCTGGGAGACGGCCTTGCCGAGAGTCACCCCGTAGCGGCGATGGCGGTTAAACGTGCCGCCCATTTTGGCGGGGCGGCATTGATCCAGGCCGGAACAGGCAGTGCGCGGGAAACGATACAAGCCTGGTCCGTTCTGGATCTGGTTTATCAGCCCGGCCGGGAAATAGCCCTGTTGTCGGCCCTGTCTGCCGCCGCCGGTCAAGAATATACAAACGGGTCCGTTGAAGCCGGCTTACCCCTGCAGGAAATCGTGCGGGCGGCTGCTTTACTGCTTACCCGTAACAGCTATACGCTGGTAACACCACCGTTCCTTGGAATTCTTGAAGCGGCGGGGGGGACGGAATCGTTACGGGAATTACTCGGTGTGGCCCGTGCTCTGGGCCAGGTGGAAAAGGGTCGAACGAACCTGCTTTTACTTTCCGGGGCAAGCAACGCTCGGGGGATTCTCGATGCGGGCGGAACGCCATTTTACCGGCCGGGATACCTGCCGGCGGAAAAAGAAGGTTTATGGCGCTGTGATCTTACCCGCCGGATCAAAGAAGGCCAAATAAAGGGGTTAGTATTGGTCGGATCAGATCGCTTGCCGGAACTTGACCTTTCCGGACTCGAATTCTGCCTCGTTCTGGGAGCGACAATGAAAACGAACGGTAGCGGACCGGACTGCCTTCTCCTCCCGGAGGAGGCGCTGCATGAAAAAGAGGGTTCTTTTACCGGAACGGATGGACGATTACGTTTTAACCATGCTGCCGGGACGAGAGCGGTTCGGGAAGGATGGCGGGTTCTGGCCGAACTGTGCAGCTTGTTCGGATTGAAAGCGGATTACCGTTCACTGGATGCGGTCCGAAAAGAAATGTGGGGTTCGGTAATGGTCTAGGAAAAAGAATCGGCTTTCGATTTCATTGTTATAGAGGCGGCTGTTTGTTATCGTGGGGACGGAAGTCGTTCCGCCGGCGGAGGCTGAAGAATCTTGCCGTTACCATACGGTAGCCGTCAAAAAAGATCCTTCGCTCCGCTCGGAATGACGAAGGGTATCTCCGATCATGCTTTCGGTTATCGTGGTGAATGAATTGCGGGGAAGTCCCGGGGGCGGCGATGGAAGGAATAAGTTCTGTGCGTACGAAGTGTTTCAAAAAAGATCGAGGCAAAGGAATTCAAGGGAATGAACCCGGTGATGAAATCAAACCGTCCCGTTTACACTGTTACGGCGATCAATAAGTATATCAAAGGACTGCTCGAAAATGATCACCGTCTTGACAATGTTTGGGTAACCGGAGAGTTATCCAATTTTAAGCATCACCATTCCGGGCATATGTATTTCTCGGTCAAGGATCGGAACGCGGTGTTGCGCTGTGTTTTTTTTCGCCGTGAAAACACCCGTTGCCACTTCACACCGGCGGATGGAATGGAAGTCATTCTGCACGGCAGCGTTTCTGTTTACGAGCGAGGTGGGGCCTACCAGCTCTACGTCGCCGGGATGGAACCGGCGGGGCTGGGTTCCCTGTTCCTGGCGTTTGAACAGCTCAAGTCAAAGTTGGAACAGGAAGGTCTGTTTCAGGCGGAACGGAAAAAACCCCTTCCTTTTTTGCCGCGGACGATCGGGCTGGTGACCTCACCGGCCGGGGCGGCGCTGCAAGATATCAAGGCTACGGCCCGGCGCCGCTTCCCGCACGTGCGCCTGGTGCTCGCGGAAAGTCTGGTCCAGGGGCCGGATGCCGCGACGGATATTGTCCGTGCTCTGGATGCCCTGAACGAATTTCCCGGGATCGAACTGATCGTTCTTGCCCGCGGTGGCGGTTCCCTGGAGGACCTGTGGCCTTTCAATACAGAAACGGTTGCCCGGGCCATTTTTCGCTCCCGCCTTCCCGTGATTACGGCGGTGGGGCACGAAACCGATTACACTATTGCCGATTTTGTGGCGGATCACCGTGCCGCTACGCCCACGGCGGCGATGGTCGCGGCGCTGCCCGACCTGGAAGAACAGTTGCAGCAACTGTCCCGATTTGAGGCTCGGGCCGTCTTGGCGTTGCAGCGCCGTTTGCAGCAGGAGAAACAGGTGCTTGATTATACCGTAACCGGGCGCTTTTACCGTCGTCCACATCAGAGGCTGGCCTGCTCCCGCGAGGAACTGCATCTGCTGGCAGGCCGGTTGCAGCGTGAAACACGGCGGCGGGTCCTGTTTGCGGGGCGGCAGCTTGCAGCTCTGGACGATCGATTGGAAGGCTCCAGCCCACTCAAGGTGATGGGTCGTGGCTACAGTTTCTGCCGTGATAACACAGGGCAGATCGTGCGTTCGGTGCGTGATTTGAAAGTAGGTGAACTGATCCGGCTCGATTTCAGGGACGGGAGGGCACAATGCCGCACTGAAACGGTAGAGGTAGAGGAGGAACACGAACTTGTGCGTTGAAGAAGGGCATGAACTAACTTACACAGAAGCGATCCGGCGCCTGGAAAAGCTCGTCTGCCGTCTGGAGGATGAGGATAACCCTCTTGAAGAATCGCTGGCCTGTTTCAAAGAGGGGATCCGGCTTTCCCGTTATTGCCGGGAAAAATTGGCGGAAATAGAGTTTCAGGTTGAACGTCTGTTCAAAGGGGAACAGGTTGAGACGGGAGATTGCACCGATCCAAACGAGTCCGCCGCAAACGGTTTGGAAGCCGGTGAAGAAAGCACATGAAAGATTTTAACCTTTACCTGAAGCAAGAACAAGAACGGGTTGATTGCTGGCTGGACCGGCTTTTACCGGCACCGGCGCGGCCCGACCGGATCATGGAAGCGATGCGCTACAGCGTGATGGCGGGAGGGAAAAGGCTCCGGCCGATCCTGACTCTGGCGACGGCGCAGTGTCTTGGCGCCCGCGCTGAAGAGGTGATCGAGGTGGCCTGCGCAACCGAATTCATTCATACTTATTCTCTAATCCACGATGATCTGCCGGCGATGGATGATAGCGATCTCCGCCGGGGTAAACCAACCTCCCATTGTGTTTACGGCGAGGCCCTGGCAATTCTGGCCGGGGATGCTTTGCTGACCCTTGCTTTCGAAGTGGTGGCCCGCTACGGTTTGGCCGAGGGCCGCAAAAAAGCGGTGGCGCTGCAAATTGGTGTAGAGTTGGCCCGGGCCGCCGGTGCGGCGGGACTCGTTGCCGGGCAGGTGCTCGATCTGGCCGCCGAAGGTACTTCCCCGGGTGTAGAAGAATTGGAACAGATGTATCGCCTTAAAACCGGTGCTCTTTTACTGGCTGCGGTACGCTGCGGCGCTCTTGCCGCCGGTGCTTCCCCGTCCGAGCTGCAAGCCCTGACCGGTTATGCTTCCTGTTTGGGCCCGGCTTTTCAGATCGCGGATGATCTTCTGGATCGGACCGGAACTGCGGCTGAAATCGGCAAGCGTCCGGGTTCGGACCAGGCCCGGGGAAAGGCTACCTACCCGTCCGTGATCGGGGATGCAGAGGCACGCTGCCGGGCAGAAACGCTCTACCACGAAGCAATAGTCTATCTAGATGATCTTCAACAGCCTTGCGACCTATTACGCCGGCTGGCCCACCGGCTCGTTTATCGGACCCGGTAAACCGGTGCGAAACCCGGTTTACGGCCGGGAAGGAACAATTGGGGAAAAGAAAAGCCCCGCTTCCGGGTACAAAAAACTTACGCCACCAACCACCGCCCATTTACAATACTACTTGAAGTAAACCAATTCAAAGTAATCCTATATTGAAGAGAAGGAGGTTGATCTTGTATGGGTATGACCGCCCAAAGCTGCGACTATTTTCTGGAAGAGCTTGCCTCCAGGGCTCCGGTGCCCGGTGGCGGCGGGGCGGCCGCTCTCGGCGGAGCGATCGGCATGGCCCTCTCGAACATGGTCGGCAACTTGACTGTTGGCAAGAAAAGGTATGCTGCGGTAGAAACAGAAGTGCAGGCGTTATTGAACGAAGGAGAGCGCATCATCGGGGAATTAAAAAAGCTGGTAGATCGGGATGCGGCGGTGTTTGCACCGCTTGCCGAGGCGTATGGCCTGCCCAAAAACACCCCGGAAGAGACGGCACATAAAGAAAAGGTGATGGAAGAGTGTTCCAAAACGGCCAGTTCGGTGCCGCTGGAGATCATGCGCAAGGCTTATGCCGGCATTAAAATTCACGAGCGTATGGGCCGGATCGGATCGCGGTTGGCCATTTCGGATGTGGGGTGTGGGGTAGTTTTTCTTAAGGCGGCTTTGATCAGCGCTTACCTGAATGTACTGATCAATCTGGGAGCAATCAAGGACCGTGTATATCTTGAAAAAACCACCGTCGAAGTAAACCGATTATTAACGGAAGGCAACCGGATCGCCGATGGGACCTTGCAAGCGGTTATCGATCTGTTATCCCATTAAACGCATTGTTGGAATCAATATTTGAAAGGAGATGTATTTAAATGACCATGGTAATTGATTGTGTGGCGATCGGAGACCTGTTGATGGAGGAAATTATTGAAGAAACCCGGGGTCTAAAAGCGAAAGGGATTACCCCCGGTATTGCTACCCTGCTGGTAGGTGATGATTTTGGTTCCAGGATGTATCGTGGTCAGGTCGAAAAATTTTGTGAAGAGGCGGGTTTTAATTACGTCAATGAAAATCCTGGCGCCGACATTGACGAGACAGGCGTGATCAAAATTGTAAAGAAGCTAAACGCTGATCCGGCCGTGAGCGGCATCCTGCCGCTCCGTCCTTTTCCCGAGCATATCTCGGATAGCGCGGTGATCAACTCGATCGATGTGAACAAAGACATTGACTGTTTCCACCCCTTTAACATGGGTAAACTGGCCATGGGCGAACCCACTTTTCCCCCGGCCACTCCGTCTGCAGTAATCGAGATTCTGGAGCGTTATGCCCGTGAGGTAGAACAAAAGGATCCGAAAGATTTCTTTGAAGGCGCCGAAATTGTAGTGGTAGGCCATTCCAATATCGTCGGTAAACCCCTGGCCTTCCTTGTTTTGAACCGTAATGCTACCACCAGCGTGACCCATGTTTTCACCAGCATGAAGAACAACCTGGCCAAACACACCACCGGGGCCGATATTCTGATCGTTGCTGCCGGAAAAGCCGACCTGATCGGTCCGGATCTGGTCAAGGAGGGGGCGATCGTCGTTGATGTAGGCATCAACCGGGTCAAGGAACTCGATGCCGGCGGACAGCCGGTCCTGAATAAGAAAGGCAAGCCCAAAACCAAAACGGTTGGCGATGTTTCATTTGACGCCGTGAAGGACAAAACCAGGGCGATCACACCCGTACCCGGAGGCGTCGGTTCGGTGACAAACCGCATGCTCATGAAAAATGCACTGAGAGCATGTAAAATTCAACATAATTTGACATAGGCCACCTGGAAATTCACGGGGGTATAAGGGAACGGCTTGATGGTTCTCCTGTGCCCCTTTTTTAAAACAGGATTGGTTTTTTCGATCAATGAAGTCACTTGCATATTGGGGGAATATCATTGTGCGGCGGAAATTACTTTCAGGAATCATCTTGATGGTTTTGGCACTTCTTTTACTTGTGCCGGCCGGGTGTATTCCCGGTGACGGGCAGCACGATTTGCATAAACCGGCGGGGTTTTTCTGGGGGATCTGGCATGGATGGGTTGCACCGGTTTCCTTGATCCTGGGACTATTTAAAAAGGATATCCGCATCTATGAAGTCTTCAATACCGGCTGGTGGTACGATTTCGGGTTCTACATGGCTATCCTTGGTGGGTTTGGTGGTCTATCTGTATTCCGTAAAAATAAAGGGAAAGGGTAAATGAAAATCATGGGCTTTGCCGGATAGAGGATGAGGGAAGCTGCCTCGAAGAAAACCAATCTGTTTTCCGGTAACGCGGCGCAAGGAACAAACTACAGATAAAAAATGCGAGGCAGTAACCAGCCGGATACCGGTAAAACAGACCAGGGGACGGTTTATCATTATTGCGATCGCGCCGACAGGGAAGGCGGTTCGTTTACCGCCGAAAATGGCAAGTTGAGAACGAATTTGGGATATGCTATAATGATTCACGGCAAAACATAAGTGGTGCAGTATCCTAGTTGGCGCCACCCCTTCGAAAACGGGCCTAAAAATCCGTCAAGGGCACATCGATGAAGTTCCTGGTGCTGGCTACTGACGCCCAGTTGGGGGCTGGTGCTGGGAGTTAAGAGGGACGGGGCGATCTACAAAGGCATGTAGGCGTTGACCCTGCTCTCGTGGAGACCCAACGCGGTGGTGAATTGTTTAAAGGACAAACGGCTACTGTTTGGGTATGAACCTGTACGCGGTGACAAGCTGGGTACAGCGTAGCCTGCCTTGAGTGGTGGGGGTGGAGGAAGAGGTACTTAAACCTTCTCTGCAAAAGAGGCTAGAGGGCGGAAAGGCGCCAGCGGGGAAAACCCCTAGGCTGCTCTCATCAAGAGAGGCGTTCCAGGGATTAAAGTGTGAGCTAAGTGGTAATCCAGTTCTGCCGCTGGTGACACGGCGGGAATAATCTGAAAAGGGAACTGCCTGTCCGGTAACGGTGGGTGATTGTTCGGGAAAGCCTGCTGGACCTAAGCCGCAACATTTACCTGAAACGCTACCACTTATTTTTACATGTTTGCGGATCCGGTTTTTTTGTTGTGATTGTTAACGAGGTGGAACCGGTGGGCAAAATCAAAAAAAACAGCCGGGCCGGGCACTGGATTGTGGTTGTTACCCTCTGGACCTTTTTCCTTGCCGCCGCCCTGGACCTGGTGGCCCAGGTTGCATTCAACCGGATCCCTTCGCTGATTGTTTCCTTTGTCGTTCTTCTTTCCGTCATTTGCCTGGGGATTGCGTTTGATCTGATCGGCACTGCTGCCGCGGCCGCTTCGACGGCGCCGTTGAACGCCAAAGCGGCCTTGAAGATTCCCGGGGCGCGCCGGGGGGTCTACCTGGTCCAGCATGCCGAGCAGGTGGCCAATTTTTGCAACGACGTGGTCGGGGATATCAGTGGTGTGATCAGCGGGACCCTTTCGGCTTTAATTGTTTTACGGCTGGCGAACCGTTTACCCCTGGCCCGGGTTGAAATATTTGTCAGTATTTTTGCGACCGCCCTGGTGGCGGCGATTACGGTAGGAGGCAAGGCTTGGGGTAAAACCTATGCCCTGCGCAAATCGACGGAAATTCTTGTTTTTGTGGGGAAAACTTTAAACCGCCTGGAAACGGTAGTCGGGTTCTTGAAGCGGCGAAATAAGGAGCACAGACGGTGAAACATACAGGCCGGCGGGACGGTAATAAAAGCCTGCTCGAATCCCTGAATCTTCCCAACGATTTACACGATTTTAGTCCGGCCCAATTGGCAGAACTGGCCACAGAAATCCGTACTTTTATGCTTAAAACCGTAGCCGGTACCGGCGGCCATCTTGCCCCCAGCCTGGGAGTTGTGGAACTGGCCCTGGCCTTGCATAGCACTTTCAACAGCCCCCGGGATCGCATTATTTGGGATGTCGGGCACCAGTGCTACGTTCATAAAATACTCACCGGGCGCAGAGATCGTTTCCATACCCTGCGCCGGCCGGGCGGGTTGAGCGGTTTTCCACGTCTTTCCGAAAGCGAACATGATCCCTTCGGCACGGGGCACGCCAGCACCTCGGTTTCGGCCGCCCTCGGACTGGCCCTGGCCCGGGATCACTACGGGGAAAAACATCGCGTTATTGCCGTTATCGGTGACGGCGCTCTGACCGGGGGCATGGCCTATGAAGCGCTCAACTTTGCCGGTCATGCCAAAACCGATCTATTGATTATCCTTAATGACAACAAGATGTCCATCAGCCGTAATGTCGGGGCCATGTCGGATTACCTGCAGCGGCTTCGGACCGATCCAAATTATTCACGTCTGAAGGGTGAATTTGAAAAGGCTTTACGCCGTGTTCCTCTGGTCGGCGAACCGGTAATCAGTTCCGCTCAACGCCTGCGGGGCGGATTGAAATACTTGCTCATGCCGGGGATGCTTTTTGAAGAGCTGGGTCTAACCTATCTTGGTCCGGTGGATGGGCATAACATTCGCTCCATGAAAAACGTTTTCGAACGGGCCGCCCGGCTCAGGGGGCCCATTTTACTTCATGTTATCACTGAAAAGGGCAAGGGTTACAGTTTTGCCGAAAAATCGCCGGAGCGTTTTCACGGTATCGGCCCCTTTGATTTGCAAAACGGGCAAGCCAGGAAACACAAAAAACCTCCTTCTTACACCGAGATTTTTTCTCGCGCCCTGGTTGATCTGGCCACTGCGGACGAAAAAATCGTTGCCGTGACCGCCGCCATGACAGCAGGTACGGGTTTGGAACATTTCAGTCTCACTTTTCCTAAACGGTTTTTTGATGTAGGCATCGCGGAACAACACGGGGTGACCATGGCTGCAGCCATGGCTGCTGGGGGTTTGCGTCCGGTAATGGCGATTTATAGCACGTTTTTGCAACGTGCATTTGATCAGCTGATCCACGACGTCAGCCTGCAAAATCTTCCGGTGGTCCTGGCGGTGGATCGGGCCGGGATCGTTGGCGAGGACGGGGAAACACACCAGGGGTTGTTTGATCTTTCCTACCTCCGCCTGGCGCCGAACATGGCCGTACTCGCACCCCGCAATGAAGATGAACTGCAGCATGCTTTGCATACCGCAATTTACGCCTCTCCCGGACCGGCAGCCTTGCGTTACCCCCGGGCCTATGGTGAAGGGGTGCCGCTGACCGAACCGCAGGCATGGCCTTGGGGGAAAGGCATTTTACTTCGGGAAGGAGAAGATATATTGATTGTTGCCGCCGGCACGGTGACCAACGCTGCCTTTAAAGCTGCGGAAATGCTCTACTGGCAAGGCATTCGGGCTGCCGTAATCGATGCCCGTTTTGTTAAGCCGCTTGACGAGGAGTTGATCATGACCTGGGCACGGCGGTGCCGCCGGGTGCTGACGGTGGAGGAAAATATTTTGGCGGGAGGCTTCGGCAGCGCTGTTGGTGAGCTTTTGGTCCGGAAGGCGCTGGTCCGTCCCCTGCTGCATTTGGGCATCGGGGATCGTTTCGTCGAGCATGGTCCCCGGAATTTGGTCCTGGAACGGTTGGGTCTGGATGCGGGGGGAATTTATCGTTCCGCCCTTGCCTTTGCCAATCGTAGCACGGCTGAAGGATCGCGGTGAAAAAGGGGAATTTCCGACCGGTCCGTTTGGACTTGCTTCTGGTGCGGCGCGGTTTTTATTCTTCCCGAA
Source organism: uncultured Syntrophomonadaceae bacterium (assembly GCA_964420065.1). Classification (GTDB taxonomy): domain Bacteria; phylum Bacillota; class Dethiobacteria; order DTU022; family DTU022; genus CAYQQK01. The sequence continues at coordinate 47,609 of CAYQQK010000005.1, forward strand.
CCCGGGCCCAGGCGGCGATCATGGCCGGGCGGGTGAAGGTTGGAGGGAGGATTTGCGACAAGCCCGGCACGGCGGTAGCGCCTGAAGCACCGGTGGACTTGATCGAACCTTGTTGTCCCTACGTTTCACGCGGTGGCCTTAAACTTGAAAAAGCCCTGTCCGAGCTGGAGCTCACGGTAAACAATCGGGTGGTCCTTGATGTTGGCGCCTCGACCGGCGGGTTTACCGACTGCTTGCTCCAACATGGCGCCCGCCTCGTCTATGCGTTGGACGTGGGCTATGGCCAGTTGAACTACCGGTTACGGAATGATGGGCGGGTGGTGGTAATGGAGCGCTTCAACGTCCGTTACCTTGAACCGGACGATCTACCGGTGGTGCCGGATCTGGCGACCGTGGATGTTTCCTTTATCTCTTTGAAGCTTGTTTTACCGGTGTTTCATCGGGCCGGTTTGCCGGCCGTTCTGGCTTTGATCAAACCTCAGTTCGAAGTCGGACGTGACCAGGCTTCCCGGGGGAAGGGAGTGATCCGCTGCGCGAAGCTGCATCGGTCCGTTCTAAATGAACTGACCGGCTCTGCAGTGGAATGGGGTTACCGTACAGCCGGTTTAACATTCTCGCGATTGTCCGGCCCAAAGGGGAATATAGAGTTTTTTGCATACTGGATACGAACACCGGATTCGGTTCCGGAGCTGCCCGGCGATGCGGTTCTGGACCGGGTTGTAACAGCCGCACACCTCCATTTTCAAGGTTAAGGTATTTCCGAGGGGGAATTATTTCGTAGTGGACAGGCTGGTGAAAGCAAGGTGCGCTGGCAGGACTATTTGTTGCTCCTGCTCCTGGGAGGAGCAGCCCTATTTTACTTTCTCCGGTATCGCCGCCCGCGCCGGAAAAAACGATCATCTCCGGGGAAAAATCGCGGACGATTGACCCGGCGCGAGGAGGCAGCCTGGAACCTGCTGCAAATTCGGGGCTACCGGCTGGAAGAGATCCATCCGGCCATTCCGGTCACGTTTACAGTTGAAAACAAAAGCCGGCGTTTCACCCATCGGAGTGGGTTTACCGTGGTGAAAAGCGGCAAAGTTTATCTGGTCAAGGTCAAACAGGGCGAAGGGGCATCTTTGAGCACGCCCGTGTTACGACGGGAGTTGATGCTGGACTTTCTCTTTTTTCGGCCGGCCGCTTTATTTCTTTATGACAGTGAGAGAGACCGCCTGCAAAAGCTTTCTTTTTCTTGCGGCGGCGGTTACATGGGAAATACGGACAACCGTTTTTTGCTGCTTTCCTTGCTGTTGCTTGTTATCGCCGGTGTGGCACTTCTTTGCCGGTTGTTGATTTGAAAAGGGCGACAATCATGTATGACAAACAATGTGGATTGAACCTGCTGTTCAGGGGGAAAGAGCAGCAAACGAAAGGGGCCTGGTGACGGCGTGCGTGCGATCGGTTTAATCCCGAACTGGCAAAAAGAAAATGCGCTTCTGGTGGTCAAAAGGGTGCAATCTTTTTTCGTCGGGCAGGGGGTGCCTCTTCTGGAAGCAGATGGGCAGAAAGGTTTCAACGACGCGGAGCACCTGGCCGAAGTGCTGGCGGACTGGAAAGATCGGGTTGACCTGGTGGTGGTCGTAGGCGGGGACGGGACCATTCTTCGGGTTGCGCGGGATTTATGCTGCTGGGAAGTGCCCATCCTGGGCATAAATTTGGGGCAGATGGGTTTCCTGGCCGCGATTGAGGTTGCGACCATGGAGCGCTACCTGCAGGATATCGTTTCCGGCCAGTTTTCTTTCAGTGAAAGGATGATGCTGGAGGCTGATCTCTGGCGCGGTGAGAAACACCTGGCGCGTTTCCAGGCTTTGAACGATGTGGTGGTCTCACGAGGTCCCTTTTCCCGTATTATTACGCTCGATACTTTTATCGGTCCCGATTTCCTGGAAAGCTACTCCGGGGATGGGGTAATCATCGCTTCCCCAACCGGTTCTACCGGTTACTCACTTTCCGCGGGGGGGCCGATCGTTAACCCCGCTTTGGAGCTAATTGTGATCACTCCGATCTGCCCCCACAGTCTTTCCAACCGTGCCGTTATCGCCACCGGAACCGAAAAAGTACACTTAAGGGTCTGTTCGCATCGGGCCAAGGTAGTGCTGACCGTGGATGGGCAGGTCGGGTTTGATCTTAGGGACAACGATCAGATCGTTGTGGGCCGGGGGCAGTGCCGGGTTCGCTTGGTTACTTTCGACAACCATTCGTTTTATAAAATTCTCCACCAGAAACTAAAGCGGTAGGGGGGAGGATCATGCTGTGCCGTCTCCACGTGACTAACTTTGCTCTGATCGATGATCTCACCCTTGAACTGGGGCCGTATTTAAATGTTTTAAGCGGAGAAACCGGCGCCGGAAAATCGATTGTGATCGATGCCATCGGCTTGTTATTGGGAGAGCGAGCTTCGACGGATCAGGTGCGTTCACAGGAAAAAGCAGCACTGATCGAAGGTATTTTCGTCCCCCCGCTGCCTGCGGCAGCCCTGATTGCGCCGGTTCTTGAAGCAGCAGGTATTGCTGCGGAAGATGAGTTGTTCCTTTCGCGAGAGGTAAGCGCCGGTGGGCGCAGTGTGGCCCGGATCAACGGCCGACTGGTCCCCGTTTCGATCTTGAAAGAATTGGGGCGCTTCCTGGTCGACCTGCATGGACAGCACCGGCACCAGTCGTTGTTGCGTCCCGGTGAGCAGTTGGAACTGCTTGACGCTTTTGGCGGAGAAGAATTGGGTGCAGCGCGCGAGCGGATGGCTTCTGCTTTTCAACGACTTAGCCGGGTGCGGCAGGAACTTTCCGCCCTGGACTGCGATGGGGCGGTTCTTGAACGACGTCTGGATATCCTGGCTCATCAAATCAGGGAAATCCGTGAGTCCGGCCCCTCGCCGGAAGAAGAAACGGAACTGTTACGGAGGGAACGGATCCTTGCCCACACTGAAAAGATACAGGTTCTGGTTAACCGGGCATACGCTTTCCTGTTCACCGGAGATGAACGGGACGGGTTGCCGGCGGTGGTAGATCGACTTTTTGCATCACTCAGCGATCTGCAGGAGGCGGCGGGTATAGATCCGGGGCTCTCGCCGGTTACAGAAACCCTGGAAAATCTTTATACACAGTTGCAAGAGATCGCCCCCGATTTGCGGGATTGTACGGACCGGACCACCTTTGATCCCCGGGAACTGGAGACGATCCAGGAACGTCTGAAAAATTTTAACGCCCTTAAGCGCAAATATGGACCCTCCCTGGAGGATGTCCTTGCTTTTGCCGGCCGGGCTGAAGATGAAAAGAGTAGAATAGAGCAAAACGCCGCCCATGCAGCCGGGCTGCAACGGGAAATTATTTTTCTGGAAGAAGAACTTTGCCGGATTGCCGGTGAATTGCGGGAACATCGCCGGATCGCGGCGGGCGGTCTGGAAAAAGAGATTACAATTGTACTGGCCGAACTGGCTCTGGCCGGAGCCGAACTTGTTGTTTCGGTGACCCCCCGTAAAAACTTTACCGCCTCCGGATCCGACCGGATCGAATTTTTATTTTCCGCCAACCGCGGTGAACCGGCACGGCCCTTGGCCAGGGTCATCTCGGGAGGCGAAATGTCGCGGGTGATGCTGGCTCTCAAAACCGCCCTGGTCCGCCAGGACCGGCTGCCGACCTTGATCTTTGATGAGGCGGACGCCGGAATCGGGGGGGTAACCGTGAACGCGGTGGCCGAGAAATTGGCCCTTCTTTCGCAACGTCACCAGGTTGTCTGTGTTACCCACAGTCCCCAGGTGGCCGTACTGGCCCGGGATCACTTTAAACTGTCCAAAGAAATTTCCGGAGAACGCACTTTAACCAGGGTGATCGCCTTGAACCCGGAAGAACGACGCCTTGAAATTGCGCGGATGCTGGACGGGGCCACGGTCAGCGCGGTCAGTCTCAGGCATGTCGATGAATTGATGAAAAGAGCACGCCGGTTTTGGGAAGAGCAATCGGATTCTGTTTCTTGAAGCATTCCCGGTGTTCCTGCTCACAGTAAAGGAGAGATGCAATGGATTTCGAATTGACCGGGGAACAGTTGACCATGCAGCAGGCGGTTCGCGCATACGTAGCCAGGGAGGTTGTTCCCGTCGCTTCGATGTGGGATGAAAAGGAAGAGATACCGCTGGAACTGATCCGCCATATGATTCGGGAGGGTTTCAGTACCATCAATATTCCCCGCAAATACGGCGGCGGGGGGATGGATGGAATCACCCTATGTCTGGTCACCGAAGAACTCGGTTACGGTTGTGCCGGTATTGCCACTGCGGTGGGCGCCGGAGCCCTTGCCGCTACTCCCATCCTTCTGGCAGGAAACGAAATACAAAAAAAGCGTTATCTGGGTGAAATCGCTTCGGGGAAGATCGCTTCGTACTGCCTCACTGAACCGGACGCCGGATCGGACGTCAGTGCAATTGCAACCCGGGCCATGAAGGAAGACAACGGAACCTATGTGATCAATGGTAATAAATGCTTTATCACCAATGGAGGTTGCGCAGATCTTTATGTGGTGTTTGCAATCACAAATCCACGGCGGGGCATACGAACTCTTACCCCTTTTATCGTTGAGCGAGGTGCTCCGGGGCTTTCGGCAGGGAAAAAGGAACGGAAAATGGGAATCCGGGCCAGCGATACCTCCGAGGTTATATTTGACCATGTGCAGGTCCCGGAGGAAAACCGTCTTGGGCGGGAAGGAAGCGGTTTCCGGACGGCTATGGAAACTTTTGATCGGACCCGCCCCATGATCGGTGCTCTTTCAGTGGGAATTGCCCGGGCGGCCCTGGAAACGGCCGCACAGTATGCCAGGGAAAGGAACCAGTTCGGTTGTTCAATTGCCCGAAATCAGGCGGTACAGTTCATGCTGGCCGATATGGCGATGGAGATTGAAGCCGCCCGTACCTTGGTCTGGCGGGCTGCCTTTCTTGTTGAACAGGGTCAAAAGGGGGTTTCGGCTTATTCGGCCATGGCCAAGGCCTACGCCAGTGACGTGGCCATGCGGGTCACGACCCATGCCGTGCAGATCCTGGGTGGCCATGGTTATACCCGAAAATACCCGGTCGAAAAATACATGCGTGATGCCAAGATTATGCAAATTTATGAAGGTACCAATGAGATCCAGCGCCTGATCATTGCCGAGGGGGTTTTAAAAGGTCATGTTTTATAAACAACCCCTCTATTGATACAAGCAATGATCAGGGGCTGGAACCGTCTCCCGGAATGCTTACTGAAGCTGGAAAGATTTGCTGCTCAGCCGAAGCCGATCGGCCATCATTGCGATAAATTCGGAATTGGTGGGCTTCCCTTTTTCCATGTCAATGGTATAACCAAAAAATTTTGTTATAATTTCAATACTGTTGCGTGACCAGGCGACCTCGATAGCATGCCGGATGGCACGTTCAACCCGGCTCGGCGTGGTTTCGAAAACTTCGGCGATGGCAGGGTAAAGTACCTTGGTTACCGATCCCAGCATCTCCACCTCTTCCACAACCATCATGATCGCTTTGCGCAGGTACTGGTAACCCTTGATATGCGCGGGAATACCGATCTGGTGTAACACATCGGTCACCTTTTCTTCCAGCGAAACCCGGTGAGCCTGTTTTCGTCCGTGAAGGGCCGGGAGTTCCGCTTCACGACACTGTTCCGCTACTCCGTCCAACTGGCGAATGCGTTCGACCAAAATTTCCATGCTGAACGGTTTTAAAATGTAGTATGCCGCTCCCAGTTCCACCGCCCGCCGGGTAATATTTTCCTGTCCAAAGGCGGTGAGCATAATCACACGGGGTTTCCGTTCCAGATTCATTTCGGAAAGTGTTTCTAAAACTCCGATGCCGTCCAGGTGTGGCATGATAATATCCAGAAGCAACACATCGGGAACTTTTTCACTGATCAGATCAAGTGTCTCTTTGCCGTTAAAAGCGGTACCGACAATTTCGAAATCCGGTTCTGCGGACAAATAGCTGGTCAATAGTTCATTAAATTCCCGGTTGTCATCGGCTACAACAATTTTGAGCATACTGTCTAACCCCCATTGATTTGTAATCTAAGAGGAAAATTCGACATATGGTTAAAAATTCCTGCCTTAGAAAAGAGAAAAACTTATTTTAATTGCCAAAACTGTGCACCGGTGGCAATTCCACCCGATCGGGCGATATGATTTCACGGTACATCCATTCCATGAAAATACCATAACCACGGGTCGGATCGTTGATAAAGACATGAGTTACAACGCCGATCAACCGCCCGTTTTGGATGAGCGGGCTGCCGCTCATCCCTTGAATAATACCTCCGGTACTGGCCAGCAACTCCTCATCGACGACACGCAGAATCATCCCTTTGTCTGAGGGCCGGCTTTGTTGAGCCAGACGTTCGATCTCAACCGCAAAGCGGCCGATCACATCCCCTTCGATTACCGTAAGCATCTCCGCCGGCCCGGGCCGGACCTGGGTTACAAGGGCCATGGGCAGGATTGATTCCCCGGCCGTTTCTTCTCGATCCGTAAGCTCATGCAAGGTTCCGAAAATCCCAAAGGGCGTGTTACAATCAATGTTCCCTTGAAGACGTTCATGGTTCATGAAAACCCCGGTTTTTTCACCCGGCTGTCCCCGTTGGGCCGGCTGAATCCCAACGATACGGGCCTGAACGATACTGCCATCGTTGATCAGCAGCGGTTGCCGGGTATCAGAATCCACGATCACGTGGCCCAGGGCGCCGTAACGACGGCTGATCGGATCATAAAAACTTAGGGTTCCCACCCCGGCCGCCGAATCACGAATATAAAGGCCAATCCGGTAATCTCCATCCGTATCGGAAACAAGAGGTTCGACCGGTAATTCAATTTCCCGTCCTTCCCGGTTGAGGTGAAGTGTAATTAAACGGTTGGAACCGCGAGCGGCGGCTTCGTTCAAAAGGTGTGCCGTATGATCGGCATCCCGGACGGGTATCCCTTCGATCGCCAGCAGGTTGTCGCCGATGCGAACACCGCTTTCTCGACCGGGAGAGCGATTGCGCCCGTGGTGATCGAAATAATAAAAACCGACCACGGCAACGCCCTTGGAATTCAACCGGATTCCGATCGAATGCCCGCCCGGGACAAGGTATATTTCAGGAACAACATTGACTGTAATCTGGCGTAGCGGGATCAAACCGAACAGGGAGAGTTCCAGGTTAACTTCACCCAAGCCGAGTGCTTCCAGGTTCAGGGGAGGCGGCGCCGGACAGGCTGTTTGAGTCAGGGGGGTGCCGTTCATCAAGATCACCCCGTCCCGATCGCCCCGCACATAAACAAAGGGGAGGCGTAGGTTTACATAATATTCTTCGCCTTCAAACAGACGGATCTGGTCTACAAGGTTAACCTGCAGTTGCCAGTTGGTTAAAACAGACAGGGCCAAAAGGAGAAAGATCGCCCAAAAGATGAAATGTCTAGTCCATGCTTTATGCATAAGGTTCATCGACCTTTGGTGTTTTTTGTAGAACAGGAGAGAGGCAAACCGGATTACGGTCCGGGCTATTTTAAATTAACCGCACCGGGGCAGTTTTATCCGCATCGAGGTTACATAAAACAGAGTTATATTTGGCAAAGTATTTTTGTTTTTGTATCTACTGGTTCTTGCATTCCATTTTGTACGGGTTGGTTCCAAAAAAGCAGCGGGTGAGGCGGTGATTTTCGGGCAAGCTAAAATTGGGACAGCGGAGTGATCACCATCGCCATCAAAAGACAAACGCACCTGGAATTTATTTATCGCGGCTCCCTGCGCAAGGATCGGCGGACCAAACGGCTGGTACAACGGCTTCGCTCCGGGGACATTGCCCTTCTTGATCATCCCGATCTGGACCGGGTAGCGGCGGAAAGCCTGCTCCATTGTGGGGTCAAAGTAGTGTTGAACAGCAGTCCCTTTTGCAGTGGACTTTTTCCGCCCGAGGCATTGCCGATGCTTTTTTCCGGAGGGGTCCACCTGATCGAGCTTTCCGGCTGTAACCCTTTTGATCGTATAGAAGAGGGTGACACTGTGACTGTGCGCGGCGGCAATGTTCTGCTCGGCAATGCAGAAATAATCCCCGGCCGGGTCGTTACCCGCGCCATTTGCGAAAATTATTTTCACCGGGCCGCCTTCAGGCGTACCCGGGTTTTGGACCGTTTCATCCTGAACACTTTGACCCATGCTTTCCGGGAACGCCGCCTGATTACCGCCCGCACAGATCCGCCGCCCCTGCAAACCCGTATTCGGGGGCGTCATGTCGTGGTAGCCGTACGGGGGAAGGATTTCCGCCAGGATTTAAAAGCAATCCGGGTTTACCTGCGCGAAAAAAAACCGGTTCTAATCGGGGTTGATGGCGGGGCGGACGCTCTCCTCGAGTGTGGTCTTGTTCCTGATGTGATCATCGGTGACATGGACAGCGTCAGCGACCCGGCTTTGCGCCTGGCTCGGGAGCGGGTGGTGCACGCTTATATGGACGGTCGGGGCGTTCCGGGAGGCTCACGTCTGGAACGGCTCGATCTTTCTTACCAGGTATATCGCGCTCCCGGTACCAGCGAAGACATAGCGTTGTTGATCTCTTTCGAACTGGGTGCGGAACTGATTGTTGCCGTCGGCACTCATATTTCGGTGACCGATTTCCTTGAAAAGGGACGACGCGGTATGGCCAGCACCTTTTTGGTCCGTTTAAAAGTAGGTGACCGGCTGGTTGACGCCCGTGGGGTAAGCCGGCTTTATGGTGGATATTCTATCAGAGGACTGCTGCCGGTGTTGTTTCTGGCCGGTGTTTTGCCGGCGGCGATCTTGTTTATCTTTTCTCCTCCGGTACAGCATTTGTTACGCCTGTTGTGGTTAAGATTACGCCTGGTTCTTTCATGACTAAGGAGACCCTTGATCATGTTCGATTTCCGGGGATATGTGATCACCATTTGCGCCATTTTTTTGGCCCTGGGCCTGGGCCTTTTGATCGGCATTGCGTATGGTGAAGACTTTTTGGTGTCAAACCAGCGGGAAATGATTGAATGCCTGGAGAGGGACCTGGCCCGGCAGCGGGATATCCTGGAAGAACGGGAGCGGGAAATCAGCCGTTGGGAAAACATTGAACCGTTGATCTTGGCCCATTACAATGAAACTCTTTCCGGAAAAGAGATTCTGGTTCTGGCCGGTGAAGGAAAAAGGGCCGACGGCATCCGGTCTCTCCTGGAGGAAGCGGGGGCAACAACAACTGCGCTTTGTCTGCCCGCAAAGGCGTGTGCAGACCCGGTAAAAAGTGTAACCGTTTTCCGGGCCGTGCTCGAGTCGTTAACCGGGCCGGAAGGACCTGACTGGCGGGCCTTGCAGGCCGGGGGGATTCTGCACTTCGGTAATTTTCCTGCCGCTCCTTTCTGTTGCTACGTTATTGCCCTTGAAGGCGAGCAGAGCGGGGGGGATCGGGTTCTTTTTGCACTGTGGGAGCAGATGCATCAAAAAGGTTTCCGGGTTATCGCCGTCACACCCTGGAACGATAACATGGATATGGCAGGAATAGAACCCGGAGATTACAATCTTGTGGACAACGTTGATACATTCTGGGGCCGTCTGGCTTTGCTGGAAATGATCCGCGGCGGTTGCCGGGGGGATTATGGATTTGGTCTTTCCCGGATCGCCCTGCTTCCTTTTCCTTGAACCGTCCGTCACTGGAGGTGTTTGCGGGTGGAAGTGGGGGTGTTGATTCCGGCTTACAATGAGGCATTGTGCGTTGCCCGCACCGTGTCTGCGCTGGGGCGCCTGCCCGAAGTGCGGGAGATCGTGGTTGTTGATGACGGATCGGATGATGCAACCGGGGAGGAGGCTTCCCGGGCGGGGGCGAAGGTGATCCGCCTGGGCCGGAATCGGGGTAAAGCGGAAGCTGTTTTTTATGGCATCTCCTTTTTACACCAGCCCTATCTGGCTCTGGTTGACGCTGACCTGGGTGAGTCGGCGTCGCAAATTGCCCGTCTTTTTCCGTCCCTGGAAGGGGGTCTGGCGGCGATGGCGGTGGCGATCTTTCCCCGCAGCAGCCGTCCCGGGGGCTTTGGAATGGTGAAGGGGCTGGCCCGCTGGGCCATCCGGCGTTGCAGCGGACGCTGGTTTGAAGAACCGCTTTCGGGTCAGCGGGTGCTGCGCCGGGAACTGTTTGAATGCTTGCGCCCGTTGCCGCCCCGTGGTTTTGGACTGGAGGTTGCATTGACGGTGGAGTTTTTGTCCAAAGGCTGGCCGGTGGTTGAAGTTGAAACCGGCATGCACCACCGGAAAAGAGGGCGGGATCTCCGTTCTTTTTTACACCATGGCCGCCAGTGTATCGCGGTACTGCGCGAGATTTACCTGCGCCGGAATTTGTTTTTGAAAGGCCCGGGGTAAAGATGATCACCGGCATTGCAACCATTTTGACCCCGCTGTGGACGTTTTGGCTGGCCCGGAAGCTGGATTATCTTTACCACGAATGTTGTTTGACCCGTACCAATTATCGTGGTTACCCGCTGACACCTGTCCTGGGGCCGGCGTTGATCCTTGGGTACCTGCCCGCCCTGATCGTATTCGTTGCCTTTGCTCGTGTCCCGTTGTTACCCCTGGCCCTGGGGGTGCTTTTTCTCGGCACCGCTTTTTACGGCTTATGGGACGATCTGCTCGGTGGAGAAGAACGGGGGTTTAAAGGGCATCTCGGGGCGCTTCGGCAGGGGCGGATCACCGCCGGGCAATTGAAAATCATGACCGCTGTCCCGGCGGTCCTCCTTTTCGTTGTTGTGCTCCCGTTTGGCCTTCCTGCACGCGCACTCGCGTTCATTCTTGTTCTGTTAAGCGCCAACAGCGTCAATTTGCTAGACCGGCGCCCCGGCCGGGCCCTCAAGGTGTTTTTTGGAGGGATGCTCCTGCTCATTTTTATTGCTCCCCGGGAAGAAAATTGGATTCCGATACTGCCCCTGCTGGCGTCGGCCCTGGTTTTGGCGCCCCTGGATTTGGGGGCATCTGCTTTGCTTGGGGATTGCGGTTCCAACCTGCTTGGGGCGGCTTTCGGGGCGGGTGCAGTACTGGTGTTGCCGTGTACAGCCCAGTTGATTCTTTTGGGATTGTGGATTGTCTTGCACCTGTATGCCGAGTTCAACTCGGTCAGCGACCTGGTGGATCGCCACCCCATATTACAATATCTGGACATCCTGGGCCGGTGGCGGGAAAAATTGTGATGAGAAGGCAAGGAGATCATGTATTGGCAGAGAAGTATTGAAAAATCAACAGATCATCCCCGGGGGATGTGGTGTCGCAACGGCATAGTGCGGGCAACGGTCATGGAGCGACCGGGAGCCGCCGAGCTGTTGGTCGAAGTAGAAGGGACGGAACGGCGGGCGGTAAACTATCCCGCGCTGACCGGCCCGGCCCGGCCGGGGGACCGTGTTCTTCTGAACACTACTGCCACAGAATTAAACCTGGGAACAGGCGGGATGGATTTTGTCCTTCATAACCTTGATTGTCCTCCGGTTGCACCGACAGGCGCGGGGCATGTGATCAAACTACGCTATACTCCCTGGCAGTTCCGGGTCCTAAGTTGCGAGGAAGAAGCGGCGGGGTTTCAGAACAAACTGCACAGATTCCGGGGCCTGGGTGGACGTCCGGTAATCATTGGAGAATTGCATAGCATGCTCGCCCCGGCAGCGGCGGTACTCAAACATTTGCACCCCACCTGCCGTATCGCCTATCTGATGACCGGGGGGGGCGCCCTGCCGTTATCTTTCAGTCGCACTGTCGCGATGCTGAAAAGAAAGGGAATTCTTGCCGCGGCAATCACCTGCGGGCAGGCTTTTGGGGGAGATTATGAAGCGGTTAATGTTTATTCGGGCCTGGCTGCCTGTCATTCTTTTGTCGGGGCTGACATGATCATTATCACCATGGGCCCGGGAAATGCCGGTACGGGCACCAGACTTGGATTTAGCGGGATGGAAGTCGGGGAAAATGTAAACCGGGTGCATGCTCTGGAGGGCACAGCGATCGTGATCCCCCGCCTGAGTTTTGCCGACCCGCGATCCCGCCATCGTGGTATCAGCCATCATACATTGACCGCCTTACGGGTAGCGGCCCGGGCTCCGGCTTACCTGGCCCTGCCCCGAATGCCCGCCGCACGGCGTTGGAAGGTTTGGCAGCAGTTATCAGCCAGCCCTTTCCCCAATCGCCTCAACGTGCGGGTGTTGCAAACGCCTCCGTTACTGCCGTTAATGGAGGGGCTGGGATTGCCTCTTCCCGAGAGCATGGGACGTACATACCTGGAAGATCCACAGTTCTTCGATGCCCCGGCCGCGGCGGCTTTACTGGCGATGACGCTTGCTGCCCCCGGCCGGTTAAAAGGCAAAAAGGGAGGGTTAAAAATTGAAAGTGCTCTCGTCCCGCTATCTCTACCGCGGGCGGATCATCAACCTTCGTCTGGACGAGATTGAAGTGGCCCAAAAACCGACCCGAAGAGAGGTGGTCGAACACCCCGGCGCGGTGGTCATCTTGGCTGTTGATCAGAAAGAAAACGTGATTCTGGTCCGGCAGTACCGTCATCCTGCAGGCAGGGAACTTTTGGAGGTGCCGGCAGGCATGCTCGAACCGGAAGAAGACCCCCTGCATTGTGCCCGGCGGGAACTGGCCGAAGAAACCGGCCTTGGCGGGTCCAGCTGGCGCAGCCTCGGCCATTGCTATTCTTCACCCGGTTTCTGTACAGAAATTTTTCATTTTTTTGCGGTGAAAGATCTTCATCCGGCTTCGGGAGAACCGGATGAAGACGAAGAACTCCATGTAGTGCGTATTCCGTTAGCGGAAGCACGCAGAATGGCGCTAACGGGTGTAATTACAGATGCCAAAACTTTGATTGCCCTGCTTCAGGCGGAATGTCTATCGCATAACCAACAAGGTAACGGCATATGATTAGATGATTTTGGCGGGACGGGGGGGCAAGCCGTGGAACGGATCCGCCTGGAAATCCGGGAATATCTGCGACAGAACATGGGGATATGTATTATTATTGTTGCCTTGTTCGCCCTGGGGGTTCTAACCGGGGCATTGCTCTTGCGCGGTTTAGAAGAAAGTCAAAAATTGGTCCTGGACCAGTATTTCAATCTGCTTGTGCAAAGCTATCATGGACAAGATCTGCCCGTGGGAACGACCATCCTGGCCCAATCTTTGACAAATAATATCCGTTTCCTTGTTCCGGTCTGGTTGTGCGGCCTGTTTTTTTTGGGTTTCCCGCTGACATTGATCCTGGTCGGGCTACGCGGTTTTTTTGTCGGCTTTACCGTCGGTTTCCTGGTTGACCGGGCGGCTTTGCGCGGACTGGTTTTTGCCCTGGGTGCAGTTCTGCCTCACAACCTGCTTCTGGTTCCGGCCGTGATCATCCTTGCGGTTGCCAGTTTTTCACGATCATGGTCTCGTTTCCGGGGCCATCTTGAAAAACGGCCTGTTCCATTGAAGAAACACCTGGCCCCATATACTCTGGTTGCGGTTGCGGCAGCGATGACGTTATTCGTTGGATCCCTGGTCGAGGCCTACATTTCGCCCGTGTTCATTGGATTCCTGATCAAACTGTTTTAAATAAAGGCTCGGGGCCGATAACGTTAAACCTTGGCGAAAAAGGGTTTTTCCTGATATTTGTGGAAAAGCTTTGTTAGGATTGGATCCGGAGCCGGTTATTATTTGTGCTTCCATTGACGAGAGGGGTCTGCTTTTCCAATGAAACGGAGTTTGCAGGATTTTATTTACTATATTACGGCTGAGAAAGGTCTCTCTCAAAACACCCAGGAATCATACCAGCGGGATCTGAGGCGCTTCATTACCTATCTCGAAAAAAAAGGAATTGTTTCTCTCCCTCAAATCGATCGCTCCCTGATCGTGCAGTACCTGGCCGAGATGCGCAAGCGGGGTATGGCTGCTACGAGCCTTTCACGTCATCTTGCCTCCATGCGCTCCTTTTTTTATTTTCTGATCCAGGAAAATATCATTGCCGACAATCCGGCCGTGCAGTTGGAGATGCCCCGTACAGAAAGGAAACTACCCCAGGTGCTTACTTCCACGGAGGTCGAGCGGCTACTGGACCAACCTTCACTGGCGGCGCCCTCCGGTATTCGTGATAAAGCGATGCTTGAGTTGCTTTACGCTTCGGGGGTCAGGGTCAGCGAACTGGTTTCCCTGAACGTGGGTGACTTCAACCCTGAAATGGGTTTTTTGCGCTGTTGGGGGAAGGGGATGAAAGAACGTATTGTTCCTGTGGGCACTATCGCCATTACAACTGTACAACAATACCTTGAAAAGTGCCGGCCGCGACTGGTTAAAAGCGGAGAAGAACACTCGTTGTTCGTTAACCAGCACGGGCGCCGTCTTACCCGGCAAGGGTTCTGGAAAATATTAAAAAAATATGCCCGTCTGGCCAAGATCCCGGGCGAAGTCACTCCGCATACCCTGCGCCATTCTTTTGCCACCCATCTCCTGGAAAACGGCGCTGATTTGCGCTCGGTCCAGGAAATGTTGGGACATTCCGATATTTCCACCACGCAGATCTATACCCAAATCACGCGGCGGCATATCCGTGAAGTCTATGACAAAACACATCCCCGCGCCTGATGAACCACCCCGCGCCGTTATTCTAATCCTGGACGGGGCCGGTGCGGGAGCACTACCCGATGCGTCTCGTTACGGTGACAGTGGCGCCAGTACCCTTGGGCACGTCCTTTTAAAACACGGCCCGCTAGAACTGCCGCTGTTGTTTGCCCTGGGCCTGGGAGAAGTTATTGATTGTCCCGGTTGCCGCCTGCCCCGGGGACATTGTGGTGCCTGGGGGCGTGCGGCTTTTCGTAACCCGGGCAAGGATACCACCGGCGGCCACTGGGAATTGGCCGGGGTAGTCCTGGACAAGCCCTTCCCGACCTATCCGCATGGTTTCCCACCGGCGGTGATCAAGGCCTTCGAGGAGGCGGTAGGGCGCAGGATTCTCGGAAACTGCGCCGCTTCGGGAACGGAAATCATTGCCCGGCTCGGTGGAAAACACCTGGCCACCGGCCGGCCCATCGTATACACTTCCGCCGACAGTGTTTTCCAGATCGCCGTTCACGAAGCGGTGGCTTCACCGGAGGAGCTTTATCGCTGGTGCCGCCTGGCCCGGGCCATTTTGCATGGAGAACACGGGGTGGGTCGGGTCATTGCCAGACCCTTTACCGGCTCCGAGGGCAATTTCCGGCGCACCGCCGGACGCAGGGATTTTTCCCTTCCCCCACCACAGTGGACTCTCCTTGATACGGTCGCTGCGGCAGGGTTAACGACAGCTGTTGTCGGGAAAATTGGTGATATTTTCAGCTTCCGTGGGGTAACGCAACACCTCCCCGGAAAAGACAACGAGGCCGTGCTGGACAGCCTGGCCGAACTGCTGTGCACGGTGCGATCCGGCTTGTTGTGGGCGAACTGTGGTGATTTCGACACTCTTTACGGCCACCGCAATGATGCAGCCGGTTTTGCGCGCGCTCTCGAACGAGTCGATCAAAGACTGCAAAAATTTAAGAAATTGGTCCGCCCCCGCGATTTGGTCATCATTACCGCCGATCATGGTTGCGATCCAACCTACCCCGGGACCGATCATACCCGGGAATATGTTCCCCTCCTCGTTTGGAGTCCTACTTTACCCGGCCGGATCGCCCTGGGCACGCGGTCGACCCTTGCCGATGCCGGTGCGACGGCGGCTGCCTGGCTGGGTTTGCCCCTCCCTGAACACGGCTCATCTTTTTTGAATTCTTTCGACGACACCATATGATTATGAACGATCCGTCGGTGTTTCGCGTCGAGGAAAAGACGGATGTGAATCAAAACGCTCTTGGTATGCGTTCGTCCGATCCGGGAGAAAATATCCCAAAAGGAAGAAAGGGGTATTACTGCCATGAAAGCCGCAAAGCCGGTCTGGGTGCTGCTGTTTTTGTTGTTTTTGCCGTTAATGCTTGGAGCTACAACTGTCTCCCCCGGGGATGAGGGTCTGGAAGAAGGAGTTGCTTTGGATCTCAAAGCCGATGCGGCCCTGCTGATGGAAGTAGGCAGTGGTATCCTGATCTGGGAGATGAACAGTCACGAAAAACTGTACCCGGCCAGTCTGACCAAGATCATGAGTCTTTTGTTGGTTATGGAATACCTGGAGCAAGGCCGGGTTTCTTTGGATGAAATGGTTGAAGTGAGTGCCCGGGCCTCCAGTATGGGCGGGTCCGAAATATTCCTTAGCGAAGGGGACCGAGTTTCCCTGGAAAACCTGATCACCGCCATGGCCGTAGGATCGGCCAATGATGCCGCCGTGGCCGTAGCCGAACACATTGCCGGTTCGGTTGAGGAGTTTGTTGAACTGATGAATGCCAGAGCCCGCACACTGGGGTTGGAGAACACCCATTTTTGCAACCCGAACGGGCTGCATCACCCCGATCATTTCAGCACCGCCCGGGATGTCGCCCGGATGAGCCTTGCACTGCTGCAATATCCGCAGATTCATCACTATGCAACGATCTGGATGGACGAACATTTTTTAAAAGACCAGATCCGGTCCGGTGAGGTCTACCTGAGCAATACCAACCGCATGATTCTTTTTTACCAGGGATGTGATGGTTTGAAAACCGGATACACCCGGGAAGCGGGCAATGGTATTGCCGCCACCGCCAGGCGGGGCCATACCCGGTTCCTGGCGGTAGTTTTGGGATCCCCAACGACCGATGATCGTTACGAGGCGGCGCAGGCTTTGCTCGATTACGGGTTTGGCCGCTTTAAAAGTTTACCGGTACTTGAAAAAGGCACCGTGGTCGCAAAAATACCGGTCGAAAAAGGTGATCAGCTTATGCTAGAGGTGGTATCTCCTTCCGGGGTAACATTGTTTTTAAACCGGGGTGAACCGGAGGAATTTCAAACCGAAATCAAACTTCCCCGGGCGCTCCGGGCGCCTCTTGTCGCCGGTGAAAAAGTGGGGGAGATGGTGGTGCATTATGGTGAAGGTCGCGAAACGGTTGTAGATCTTGTGGCGGAGGAGGCGGTTTCCCGGGCCAAACCGGTGCTCCTGTTTGAGCGTCTTTGCGCGCATTGGCTCCATTTCGGGCGATAGGACAAGAAGCTACCCGGCAATTTGATTTTTGGCTACCCATCCGGTAACATATTCCACTCTGGGGGGACAGGACTGTTTTTGCGGCCTGTCCCCCTGCCAATTATACCCACAATAAACACGATATTGTCGGATGAAAAAAAATATGGGTCGACCGTGGCAGGGAATATCTGAAAAGTGCAGAACTATTTTCCAGAACGGTGATCTCTTGCGGAGGCGAAGATGGAAATTCAAACACAAGTGCACCGACAAACCCTGATCGTACGCATGCAAGGAGAGCTGGATCATCACAATTCCGTCCGTTTGCGCCGGGCCGTGGACGGTCTATTGGGCCGGGGAGTGGCGCGCAACCTGGTTTTGAATTTGCATGGCCTTTCTTTCATGGATAGCTCCGGAGTGGGCGTAATCCTGGGAAGGTACCGGCTGGTCCGGGAAAAAGGGGGCGGGATGGTTTTGTGCCGCGTGCCGGAAACAGTACGCCGGGTGCTGTTCATATCCGGGGTCCCACGGGTGATCCCCTTTGAAAAAAATGAAAAAATGGCCCTGGCCCGCTGCAGATCGTGCGAGGAGGTCGATTAAGTGCAGCCCGCATCCTTTATGAAACTGGAGATACCCAGCCGTTCGGACAATGAAGCATTTGCCCGGGTAGTGGTTGCCGCTTTCGTGGCCCGGCTTGATCCGACCCTGGAAGAAATCAATGATATTAAAACGGCCGTGTCGGAAGCGGTGACCAACGCCATTATTCATGCCTACGAGGACCGTCCCGGTCGTATTTTGATTTATGCCACCCTGGAAGGAACCACCCTCACGGTGGAAGTGCTGGATGAGGGAGTGGGCATTGTCGATCTGGAACTGGCGCGCCAGCCTCTCTATACAAGTAAGCCCGAACTGGAACGTTCCGGGATGGGTTTCACGATCATGGAAAATTTTATGGACGAAATGCACGTGCGCACGGCACCGGGAGAGGGGACGGTGGTGACTTTGGTCAAACGGATTCATTCCCGGGGTCGTTCCGGGGAAAATTGAATGGGTCACCCGGGGAACATCGCCTCCTGGTCGCCCGGGTCCAGGCGGGGGATCAAAAGGCCCAGGCCGAACTGGTTGAATGTCTTACCCCCCTGGTAAGGGCCTTTGCAACACGGCTGGCCGGTCCCGGAGAGCGTGATGATTTATTCCAGGCGGGGATGATCGGCCTTTTAAAGGCAGCCCGGCGTTACAATTGTAACCGTGAAACCCGTTTTACAACTTATGCAGTGCCCTGGATTCAGGGTGAAATACGGGCCTACCGCCGCCTTTACCGGCCCGGGATCACGGTGAGCCGGTCGGATTGGGACAAATGGCGGGCCCTGGATAAAACCCGCCTGAAACTGGTTCAGGCCCGGGGTGAAGAACCCGGCCTCGCTGAACTGGCTGCCGCGGTCGGCATTTCTGCCGAAGAAATTGCTTTAATCCTTGAAGTCTGCCGTCCGGTTCTCCCTCTCGAAGAAGAATACACCCGATGGGAGCAATGGAACGAACCGGCCTTGCTGGATCATCTCTTACTTCATGAAAGTATTTCAAAACTTTCGCCCCTTGAACGATGCCTTGTTTTTTTGCGTTTTTACGAGGAGTGCACCCAGACCGAAATTGCCCGTCGTTTGGAGCTTTCCCAACGTCAGGTTTCGCGCCTGGAAAAGCGTATCCTACGCCGGCTAAGACAGTGGCTTGCCCCGTAAGAAAACCGGAATATTAAACCTTTACTGGTCCATACTAAAACTGCAAGACAGATTTTCCAGGGGGGCAGGCCGGTATGTCTTCCCGAAGCCATAAGCTAAAATATGTGGCGCTGGTGTTTATGACCCTGTTTTTTCTATCTCTTGCAGGTTTTCTTATTTATATGCACTGGTTTTCGTCACCGCCGGAACCGCCGCCGCGGGCGCGGCCGGTACTGCAGGTTCTGACGTATTTGAAGAAAGGGGAAAAAATACGATGAGTGTAGCCAAAGTGATCGAACTGGTCGGAGAATCTACCCACAGTTGGGACGATGCCGTCCGCGGCGCTGTGGGGAAAGCGAGCCGGACCATAGAAGGCATGACCGGGGTCGAGGTGTTAAACATGACTGCCAATATCAGCGAAGGAGAAATCGTGGAGTACAAAGTAAATCTTAAAATCGCTTTTGGAGTACACGACCGGAAATAAACACGGCCGGAAACGATCTTCGTGACCGGGTGTAAATCAAGCCGGAACCATGGAATCGGGGAAAGGGGCAAGATCATGTCGACCGGTATTCCGCCGGAACTGACGTTAACCATTGAAGATTTCAAGAAAACCGTGCACCGGGTGACGCCCCGACCGCCTCTATTGAAACATTGCCTTATCGCTTTTATCAGCGGGGGCGTTGTTTGCCTAATCGGCCAGGCCATCCTGAACGGGTTTATCGCCGTCGGTTTCCCGCCCGAAGAGGCCGGCAATCCAACCGTAACCACGGTTGTCTTTGTGGCAGCGCTATTGACAGGTTTCGGTATTTTTGACCGGATTGCCCGTGTTACCGGGGCGGGGCTGGCCGTACCGGTAACGGGTTTTGCCAATTCGCTTACGGCCGCCGCCCTGGAATTCAAGCGGGAAGGCCTGGTGACCGGGGTCGGTTCAAAAATGTTCATGCTTGCCGGATCGATCATCGTTTTCGGGGTGGTGACCGCTTTTATAGTCGGATTGATCTCCGCGCTGCTTTAACGCTTTAGCTCCTGCAAAAAAATAAGAAAAGTAAAAACATCGAGGAACTCGGAATATGAGCCAGAAATGTGGTCGTCATAGCCTCCTGCTCGATCCGCCGCCTTTTCTTGTGTCCACGGGCACGGTAGTCGGCCCCATGGAAGGGCGGGGGCCACTTGCTTCCAGTTTTGATCGGATCCTGGAGAGCAACATCGGTGAAGCCCGGAGTTTCGAGGTAGCCGAATTGCGCATGATGGAGGCGGCCTGCCATCTGGCACTCCAAAAAGGAAAGCTTTCTTTAAACGATATCGACTATTTTTTGGCGGGGGATCTTCTCAACCAGATTGTTACTTCCGGGTTTTGTGCGCGTTCGCTTGGCCTCCCGTTTTTTGGCCTTTATGGAGCTTGTGCAACAACCGGGCTCGGCCTCGGTTTGGGAGCAGTTCTTGTCGCGGGGGGATGCGCCCAAAAGGTAATCGTTGCTTCTTCCAGTCATAACTGCAGTGCCGAACGGCAGTACCGTTACCCGACCGAGTACGGTTTCCAGCGTCCGCCCCACGCCCAATGGACGGTGACCGGGGCCGCCGCCGGGGTTATCGGCGTTTCCGGGGGGGGCCCTCGTATTACCGCCGTCACAACGGGAAAGGTGCTCGATCTGGGGGTCAAGGATTCCTTTGCCATGGGGGCAGCCATGGCTCCGGCGGCGGCCTCCACCGTTATCTTGCATTTCCGGGAGCTGCAGCGCGATCCGGACTACTACGATCTGATCTTGACCGGGGATCTTGGTCAAGTCGGGAAGCAGGTATTCAACGATCTCCTTGCCGGGGAGGGGTACGGGCTTGGAAAAGGTTACGATGACTGCGGGACCATGATCTACAACCTGGACCGGCAACAGGTAGATGCGGGGGGGAGCGGGTGCGCTTGCGCCGGTGTTGTCGCCCTCGGACACGTGTACCGGTGTCTATGCAGAGGAGAACTTGGGCGATTACTTCTTGTAGCCACCGGTGCCCTGCACAGCCCGATTACCTCCCTACAGGGTGAAACCATCCCCACCATCGCTCATGCCATCGCTTTGGAAATGTAAAACACCCCGTTAAGGCCTTGCCCGATCGAGGGCATTCTGTTTCCCGAAAGGAGTTTTTGATCTGGGTAGCTACTGCACTGCTTTTATCATTGGCGGTTTGATCTGTGTGATTGGGCAGCTCTTGTTTGATCTGACTCCGTTTACACCGGGTCATATTCTTTGTGGGTTTGTCGTTGTCGGAGGTGTTTTGGGAGGGCTGGGACTTTACGATCCTTTGGTAAAGTTTGCTGGAGCTGGGGCCATGCTCCCCATTTCAAGCTTTGGCAACTCCCTGGTCAAGGGGGCCATGGCCGAAGCGGCCCGGTGGGGTCCAATCGGAGTCCTGACCGGCATGTTCGAATTAACAAGTACCGGTATTACCGCGGCGATCCTCTTTGCTTTCTTGGTAGCCCTGGTCTTTAATCCCCGGGGTTGATCCGCGCTCTTTTCAAGAGAGAATGGTTACCCGAAGGGCTTGTTGTCTCATAAAACCGAACGGAGAGGCAGGTGATCCATGTGCTGCAGGGCGGCGATGAAGCACAAACGCAGATCAGGAAAAAACTGGACGATAATCTTTTTTATTTGAACGAGCGCCTTGATATCGGCGAAAAAAACTTCGATTTGATTTTGCGGGAGTTCATCATCGGCGGGAAACGGGCTGCACTTTTGTTCGTCGACGGGCTGCTTTCCGGACAGATCACGACTCTGGTCATAAATGCCTTGCTACAGGCGCGGCGCGAAGATATTGTCCCGGACACCACCGGGAAAATGATCCAAGAAATAATCCCGTACATGGAGGTTTCCGTAGTCGATGACCTGGAGGAAGCCATGCGGGAGTTCCTGGCCGGACCGATGGTTCTCTTTATCGATGGGGAGCGCCGGGCCATCCTGATTGACACCCGGGAATACCCGGGCCGCACCCCCGATGAACCGGATGTGGAGCGCATTACTCGCGGCTCCCGTGATGGATTTGTCGAAACCCTGATCTTCAATATCGCTCTGATCCGCCGGCGGATCCGTGATCCCAGGCTTCGGGTGGAGGCAGTCAAGATCGGCCGGCGTTCCGTGACCGACGTGGCCCTGCTTTATATTGAGGATATCGCTTTTCCCGAGATCGTGAAAAGGGTTCGCTCCCGTCTGAAAAAAATCAATGTCGATGCTTTGCCGATGGCGGAGAAAACGGTGGAAGAGTACCTGGTTGCCTCTTTCTGGAACCCTTTTCCGGAAGTGCGCTATACTGAACGCCCGGATGTGGCGGCGGCTCACCTTCTTGAAGGACACGTGCTTATCATTGTCGATACTTCTCCCTCGGTTATGATCGCCCCGGTAACCTTGTTTCACCACCTGCAGCATGCCGAAGAATTTCGCCATGATGCCATCATCGGTACCTACATCCGTTGGGTCCGCCTGACCGGGATCTTCCTTTCTTTTTTCCTGATCCCGATCTGGATGCTGCTGGTCCTGGAGCCGGGATTGCGGCCCCAGGCGCTTAATTTTATCGGTCCGAAACATGAGGCTTCGATTCCGTTATTCCTTCAGTTTGTTATCGCTCACTTCGGTCTTGACCTGCTGCGCATGGCCAGTATCCACACCCCTTCTCCCTTTGCCACCGCCCTGGGCCTGCTCGCCGGCCTCTTGATCGGTCAAATCGCGGTCGAAGTTGGTTTTTTTGTTCCGGAAGTGCTCCTTTATACCGGTCTGACTGCCATCGGCGTTTTTTCCACGCCCAGCTGGGAGCTGAGTATGGCCAACCGGGTGGTGTTACTATTAATGCTGATACTAACCGGTACGCTCCACCTGCCGGGATTCCTGATCGGCGTAACCCTGCTGACTTTACGCTTGTTCACAACCAGCTCTTTTGGCTTTTCGTACCTCTGGCCTCTGTTTCCGTTTGATCTGCCGTCCCTGGTGCGGGTCTTTCTGCGTCAACCGCTGCCCCTGCAGCGTTTTCGCCCCAGTTATTTGCGCACCCGTGACCGGGATCGGACCGTGCGCAAACAGCCGGAAGGGTAGGATCTATCCGATGATGCGTGGCTGTCGCCTTTCTCCTGCTTTCCTGCATATGGTATAATGGCCATAGTTCAGGCCGGGAGGGGGGAATGGGAAAGGCCGTGCAGTTTATTGTTACCCATACCTGTGCCGGTTTCGATGCACTGGCGGCGCTTGTAGCCGCTACGAAAATTTTTCCGGGGGCAACCGGCTTTTTGCCGGAACCACTGCCGGGTAAAGTGCGGTCATTTGTCAATATGTTCCGGGACAGCCTGCCGCCGGAGGAAGATTTTCCCGCAGACATACAACCGGGTCTGGCCGTCCTGGTGGATACGCGGGAAATAGATCGCCTCGGAGCTTATGCTGCCCCGGTTCGGCGATCCCGCGCCGTTTATATTTTTGATCGCCTCCGTCCGGGAGCGGCTGTTGAACCGGTTGGAGTTCGGTGTACCATCGAGCCGGTTGGAGCGACGACAACTATCCTGGTCGAACAAATTCGCTTGCATGGCCTTCCTTTGACAGGGCTGGAGGCTACGCTAATGGCTCTCGGGATCTACGAAAGCACCGGTTGTCTGGTTAACTCCGGGACCACCTCCCGGGATGTGGAGGCGGTACTTTTTTTGTGGAGGCAGGGGCTGGAACAGGCAATTCTGCAGGAACACCTGTGTTTACCTGCAGTTACCGGTTCGGCACCGGAACCGCTTCCCGGGTCTGAGTCTGATCCGGATCCGGAGCGGCATGCCAACCTCAACGCCCCTCTTGCAATGCCGGCGCCGGCCCACGGTGAGAATTTGCTGCCCCTGTTCAAGGAGCGGTTGCCCGGAAAGTTTCGCAGTCTGCTGTTACTGATCGGCCAGCGGGCAGATCGACTGGGAGCCGAGGTTTATCTGGTTGGAGGGGTAATCCGAGATCTTTTGTTGGGCCGCCGTCCGGGCCGGGATCTCGATTGTGTGGTTCTGCCCGAAGCAGCCCTTCTGGCCCGGGATTTACAGCAATATTTGGGGGGCGCCTTGAGGGTAAATGAACAGTTTGGAACCGCTACGCTTTACCTCAAAGACGGGTTGCGTTTGGACCTGGTTACCGCCCGCCGCGATTTTTATGCTGCAGTGGCTGCTTTGCCCCGGGTGGAAGCGTCCAGCTTGAAAAATGATCTTTTCCGCCGCGATTTTACTATTAACACCATGGCCTGTTCCCTGATGACCTCTACTTTCGGAAGATTTTTTGATTTTTATTCCGGGAGATGCGATCTTGAGCGGGGCTGCCTGCGGACCCTTTATCAGCTCAGTTTTATTGACGATCCCCTACGCATACTCCGGGCTGTCCGTTTCGCGGTCCGTTTCGGTTTCACCATTGAGGAAGAAACTCATAAGTTAATGCTTAAGGCTGTTCGCGGTCGCGTATTGGAAAAGATCGGCCGCCAGCGCCTGAACAACGAGATCAGCCTGATTTACGACGAAGAATCGCCTCCCAAGATTCTACACCGCTTGAGTGAGTTGGGTGTCCTGTCGTACCTTTACCCTCGTCTGGAGATCGGTCCGGAAACCTGGATACGCCTGCAAAAGGTGCAACAAGCGCTGCAGTGGGCTCACGGGCAGAAGTGGCCCCGTTTTTTCCGGGCGGAAACGGTCTATACCGCGGCGTTACTCTACGAATTGGCACAGGGGGAGCGGGCATTGCTGCTGCGGCGATTGCAGCAATCAAAGGAATACTCTTCCGGGATCACCGGCGCCTGTAACGGAGTACCGGTTGCGCTGGCACAGATGAAAGGGCGGGAGCTTTCGCCAAGTGCCGTTGTATTCCTTTTGGAACCGTTGCCTGCCGAGGGGTTGATCTTGCTTTATGCCCTTGGCGGGTCAGGGCTTGCTCGTCGGCAGCTTCTGCACTACCTGGACTTGCTTCAACACCGCCGGCCGCACCTGACAGGAAAAGATCTGGTCGCGGCCGGATTACAGCCGGGGCCGGCCTATCGTAAAATTTTAAACATGCTCCGGGCTGCTGTTTTGGATGGGACGGTCCGGACCCCGGCGGAGGAATACGCCCTGCTGGAAACCCTGCTCGAACAACATCTATCTCCAGCCCGAGCGGAGAATCCCCAAAAGGAGGTTGAAGGTGGATTTGAATCTTTACCAGATGGGCCTGCGCATTCCGGCACTGTTGATCGCCATCACCGTGCATGAGTACGCTCATGCCCTGGTGGCTTATGCCTACGGCGATCCCACCGCAAAGCGGCAGGGGCGCCTCACATTGAACCCCTTAAAACACCTGGATCCGATTGGCACCCTGATGCTCCTGGTTGCCGGTATCGGTTGGGCCCGTCCGGTTCCAATCAACCCGCACCGTTTCCGCGACCGCCGCAGCGGCATGCTGGCGGTTTCGCTGGCCGGCCCGGTTGCCAACTTTATTATCGCTTTCATTACCATTGTCTTACTGGTCTTCCTGATGCGCTTCCGTTTGTCCTTGCCGGCGATCGGGGTGCTGGAAATGATTGCTGTGATCAATATTGTTCTCGGGGTTTTTAACCTGGTTCCCATTCCTCCTTTGGACGGTTCGAAAGTTTTGGCCGCGGTCGCCCCTCCCACGGTACTCAACGTCTACCGCCAGGTCGAAACGTACGCCCCGATTTTGCTCCTGCTTCTGATCATTACCGGAGCTTTTGGCAGGATAATCTGGCCGGTTACCGAAGCGATCTACACACTAATGTTTGAAATGATCGTCCTCATTCCCGGTTTAATCTAACGCGAGGTGAAAATACTGATGCTTCAAAAACCGGTTATTCTCAGCGGCATGCGGCCCAGCGGCCGGCTGCATTTTGGCAATTATGTCGGCGCCCTCAAGAACTGGATTCGCCTCCAGGATGATTACCATTGTTACTATTGCATCGCCGACTGGCATGCTTTGACGACGGATTACAATGAATCCGAAAAATTACAGGAAAATATACGTGAAATGCTGCTCGACTGGCTCAGCGCCGGTTTGGACCCCGCCCGCGTTGTTATATTTCGTCAATCGGCCATCCTTGAGCAGGCCGAACTGTTCCTTCTGCTGGCCATGATTACCCCGATTGCCTGGCTGGAACGCTGCCCGACTTTCAAGGAACAATTACGGCAACTTGAGGGAAAAGAGATTAACACCTACGGTTTCCTGGGCTACCCCCTGCTCCAGGCTGCCGATATTCTGGCCTACCGGGCCGATGCCGTCCCGGTGGGGGAAGATCAAAGCCCCCATATTGAAATTGCCCGGGAGGTAGCGCGCCGTTTTAATTATCTCTATTCCCCGGTTTTTGCGGAACCGCAGGCCCTTTTTAGCGAAACCACCCTGGTTCCCGGCCTGGACGGACGCAAAATGAGCAAAAGTTACGGCAATTATATCGCCCTTTCAACTGAACCGGACCGGCTCAAACAAAGTGTGCACACGATGGTTACCGATCCGGCACGGGTCCGCCGGAAAGACCCCGGCCATCCCGAGGTGTGTACT
The DNA here is from genome assembly GCA_964420065.1 of uncultured Syntrophomonadaceae bacterium. Lineage (GTDB taxonomy): Bacteria > Bacillota > Dethiobacteria > DTU022 > DTU022 > CAYQQK01. Next base: position 73,934 of record CAYQQK010000005.1, read on the forward strand.
GTTTTTGCCTTTCATCGTATTTTTAACCCCGGTGATCTGACGGAAATTGAGGCGGAATGCCGCCAGGCGGGAATCGGCTGTGTGCGGTGCAAAGAGCGACTGACTGCCTGCCTGGTGGAACATTTTGCTCCTTTCTTCGCTCGCCGGCAGGAGCTTTTACGCCACCCGGGGCGCCTGGACGAGATTCTTGAAGACGGCAACAACCGGGCGCGCCAAACCGCCCGGGCAACTCTGGAAAAAGTACGGGAAGGTATGGGTTTGTAACTATCCGGGGCATGAAGGGTGAAGAAAGGAACGAGCGATCCATGTGGGGCAGGAACCAACCCACGGTCCATCTACCGGCATTTGAGGGCCCCTTTGATTTGCTTTACCACCTGGTCCAAAAGGCGGAGGTGGAAATATGGACAGTCTCCATCACCGAAATCACGGGGCAGTACCTGGCCTATCTCCGGACCATGAAAGATCTGAACCTGGAAGCAGCCAGTGATTTTCTGGTCATGGCGGCGACATTACTACGCTTGAAATCAAGGCTGCTCCTGCCGCGCCCTCCCCACAATACCGGGACGGATCCGGAGGAAAGCGATCTATACGACATCAATTCACCGGAGGAACTGTTTCAGCGTCTGCATGAATACCGCGCTTTTAAAAAAGCGGCTGCATTTTTGGGAGAACGGGAACGGGAGCAACAGAAAGTATACCTGCGTGCAACCGGCGGTCCCAAAACAATACCGGCCGGCGAGCCCCGGCCCTTCGGTACCGCCCGTGCCGGTGCCGAAGGGTTGCATGCCGTCGCGATGCGCCTTTTAGAAAGCGCTGCCGCGCGATCCGCCGGCTTGAACTATTCTCCGGCAAAGGATCAGGCGCTACCTGAGCGGATGCTCCAGGTCTTGAATTGCCTTGCAGAACAACGGGGGGCTTTATCCCTAAGAGCACTGTGCCGCGGGCGCGGCCTTTGGGAAGGAATGCTGACCCTGCTGGCCCTGCTGGAGTTGGCCCGCCAGAGGCGGGTCTACCTTTACCAGAAAAAACCCTTCGACGTAATCCTGGCAGCACGGCGCGGGGAGGAAGGAAGTGGAATATGATCGATCAGCCTACGGCGAAACAGATCATTGAAGCAATCCTGTTTTTGCTTGAAGAACCGGTACGAGTCGAGAAGATATGTGATGCGTTGTCCCTGACACCAAAAAAAGCAACGAGTCTTTTGCATGAACTGCAGCAAGATCTGGCCTCTGAAGGGCGGGGTCTGCGCCTGTTTGAAGTAGCCGGGGGTTATCGCCTCGGTACAGCCCCAACGCTTTCCTCACACCTGGAGAAATATTTTGCCGGGGAAGAAAGCAGCAACCTTTCCAATGCCGCCCTGGAAACGCTGGCTATCATCGCCTACAAGCAACCGGTGACTCGTCTTGAAATTGAATCGCTGCGCGGGGTCAAATGCGAACATATCCTCGATACTCTCCTGAAGCGAAAACTGATCCGGATCACCGGACGGGGTGAAAGCGCCGGGAAGCCCTTGCTTTACGGCACCACCACCGATTTTTTGCATTATTTTGGCTTGAAAAGCGTTACCGATCTGCCGCCCCTGGAAGAACCCGGCACCCTTTAAAACCACCGTTTTTTTTACCCTCAAATGCCGCCGCCTGTCCCCAGCACTTTACGGCTACTTTAAAAATCAATGGATCAGGGCAATATAAAGTAACGAAGACAATATTTACCGGAAGGGAGACCCGGTTTTGACCTGGTCCCATGTACTAATCGGAGCGTTATTGTTGTTGCTTCTCGGGTTCCTGTTCATCCCGGTGCGCATATTTGCCCTTTACTTAAGAGAAAATAATAACGTTCAATTTACCGCCACCATCAAGGCCGGTCCCTGGGCGTTTCGCCTCAGGGAGGGACCGGATCCGGGCCGAAGCCCGATCAGGCCACGGGGGAAAGGATTGCTCCTGTTCCGGAATCCGGATCGGTTTCGTTCCCTGATGTGGCAGATTCACTGGACCCGTTTTGTGTTGGAATTGTCTTTCGGCACGGGAGATCCGGCCCTGAACGGAATTTTGGCCGGAATGGGTTGGGGAGCGGGTAGTTTTCTGCTGGCCCGGGTAAAACGGTTTCTACGCTGCAAGACAACCCCAAAGCTCACCATTATCCCCGTGTTTACCCGACAATATTTTCGGGTACGGTGGGAGGGGGAATTTTCCCTGCCGCTGCTCGGGTGGCTACGATTGATGCTGGCAATGATCAAAGCGGAGGTGCTTACCGTTGGAAAACCACCCCATTGAAAGCTTGATGAAAACCGCCATGGAAAACATCAAAGAAATGGTCGATGTAAACAAAATTGTCGGCGATGCCGTTGAAACCCCGGACGGCAATGTGATCATTCCGGTCTCCAGAGTTACTTTTGGTTTTGCTGCCGGGGGAACCGAATTTGAGAACCTGGACAGCGAAGCAGGCGCCATGAAGGAGCGCTTGGCGGAAATGCCCTTCGGGGGGGGTAGCGGGGGCGGGGTTTCCGTCCAACCGGTGGCTTTTCTGGTTGTCGGCCAGGGCCAGGTTCGCCTGCTGCCGGTGGACCACCGGGCCATGTTTGATCGGTTATTTGATCTGGCGCCGCAGTTAATTAACCAGGTGCAGGAAATGTTTCAGCATTCCGGCAAAGACCGGTCGGGTGGGCGGGAACCGCGTTAGACAACACAGTTGAAATCATAAAACCCTCCCTCCTGGAATATTGATGATTATGTTTGGATCAAACCCGGAGTGGAGGGGAGGCCCGAATGCCCTGGCGGCTGGTCTGGCCGCTGCTGACGATTCTATTTCTGGCGGCTCTCAAATCCGGATTCGCCGGGGCCGAAGAGGTAACGGATCAGCGCCCGCCCGAACTCAGTGCCGCTGCATTTGTGCTAATGGACCGGGAGAGTCGCCGTGTGTTACGGCAAGGAAACCCGCACTGCAAGCGGCCCATGGCCAGCGTGACCAAGATCATGACCGCCATCGTGGCGTTGGAATACGGGGATGAAGAAAAGTTGGTCCGGATAAGCGCCAGCGCAGTCGGCACCGGCGGTTCTTCAATTTGGCTCGAGGAGGGGGAGGAAAAGACAGGGACAGAACTTCTGTATGGCCTGATTTTGCGCTCCGGTAACGATGCGGCAACGGCCATCGCCGAAAGCATTGCCGGATCGGTCGAATCCTTTGCTGCCTTGATGAACTTACAAGCCCGTCGTCTCGGGGCTGTCAATACCCATTTTTGCAATCCGCATGGCTTGCACCATGCCCAGCATTACAGCACTGCCTATGATCTGGCCCTCATTGCCTGTTACGCTCTGGATAATCCCCGCTTTCGCGAAATCACATCAACGCCTGAATATTCCATCTCCTGGCCGGGGAAACCCTGGGACCGCCTCCTGGTCAATCAAAACAGGCTCCTTGAACTGTATGCGGGTGGCGATGGCATCAAAACCGGATGGACCGACCAGGCCGGTCGTTGTTTTGCCGGATCGGCCACCCGGGAAGGATGGCAACTGGTAGCGGTGGTTTTGGATGCCCCCCAAATGTGGGAGGACGCCATGGCGTTGCTGGACCACGGGTATACGGCCTTCCGAAGGGAGAAATTGGCCGCCGCCGGGGATCCCCGGGGTATGCTTCCGGTTTTGAAGGGTTCATCGGCGCAGGTGGAGGTCTGCCTGAAAGAAGATTATTACTATCCTCTTCTGCCGGAGGAAAGGCAAATAGTTCACTTTGAAGCCGTCCTGCTTCCATCGTTAACGGCGCCGGTTCTGGCCGCCAGCCCTGCCGGATGGGTTGAGTTTTACCTGGGGGAAGAGCCGATCGGCCGGGTCCGCCTGGTCACCGGTGCGGCCGTGCCCCGACTCTCCTACCGGCAACATTTTATCCGGCTGGGGCGGGCCTTGCTTTGCAGTATTGCCTGAAAGGGAGGAAGCAAAAATATGGTCGGCTATCTCTGGGCCGGCTTCGTCTGTACCGGTATTTTGGTGGCCGGTCTTACCGGTAATATTTCCATTGTTACCCCGAGCATTTTTTCTGCAGCGGAACAGGCGGTGGCAGTGGCCATCGGCCTGATCAGCGTTATGACCTTTTGGTTGGGAATAATGAAAATCATTGAACGATCCGGATTGATCGATCTGGTCAAACGAATTCTACGCCCGCTGGTTTACTTTCTTTTTCCACTGTTACCCCGCAATCACCCATCCATGAACAGTATTTTGATGAACATGAGCGCCAACCTGCTCGGGATGGGTAATGCAGCCACCCCCTTCGGTATCAGGGCCATGGAACAACTGCAGCAATTGAATGCCTATCGCCATGTGGCTTCCGATGAAATGTGTACTTTTCTGGCATTAAACACGTCCAGCCTGACCTTGCTGCCCACGACTGTGATTGCCTTGCGAGCCGCAACCGGTTCGTTGAATCCCACCGAGATCGTCGGCACCACTATCGTGGCCACTTTTTGCTCCACCGTTACGGCCGTGGCGGCCGATCGGATCTTGCGGCGCTTCTGGAGACAGTAAACCATGCTCATTGTTTTGGTCAACTTCTTTTCAGTCTGGGTTATCCCGGCTTTCATTGCGATGGTGGTCCTTTTTGCCCTGACCCGCCGGGTAAACGTTTTTGATGCTTTTGTCGAAGGGGCGAAGGAAGGTTTCGGTATGGCCGTGCGTCTGATTCCTTTCCTGGTCGGAATGCTGGTAGCGATCGGCTTGTTCCGTGATTCCGGGGCAATGGACCTTTTGGTAAATATTCTGGCTCCGCTTCTTTCGCGGATCCGGGTCCCCCCGGAGATTGTCCCCCTGGCGATCATGCGACCCATTTCCGGCAGCAGCGCTCTGGCGATGACAACGGAGATCTTGCAGACGAGCGGGCCCGACTCGCTTCTGGGCCGGATTGCTTCGACCATGCAGGGGAGCACCGATACCACCCTTTATATCATTACCGTTTATTTCGGTGCAGTCGGAATTCGCCAGGTCCGTCACGCCCTGGCTGCGGGTTTGCTGGCGGATTTATGCGGTTTTATCGCGGCGGTAGTTATCTGCCGCCTTGTTTTCGGGTAACCCGGGCCGGGATCAGGTGTGCGATTATGCTTCCGGGCCGGAAACAATGGAGGGTGCATCTGCAAGTCCAACCAGGTGGTACAGCGCTTCAACTTCGGCTGCGGTCAAAAAACGGTACTGTCCCGGCGTCAAACCGGCCCCATCCAAAAAGGCGAAACGAGTGCGGCGCAGATGAAGCAGCCGATGGCCCACGGCGGCACACATTAACTTTACTTGCCGCTTACGGCCTTCCCGTAAAACCAGCTCGAGGCAAGCGTTACCGTCCCGTGCTTCCACCAGGCGTACCTGTGCCGGCGCGGTGGGTCGCCCCTCGATCGCCACCCCCCCGCCGGCCAGGCGGAACAGGGTTTTTTGGCTCGGCACCCCTTTGACCAGGGCCCGGTACGTTTTCGGGATGCCAAAACGAGGATGAGTCAAACGATAAGCCAGTTCTCCATCGTCGGTCAGAAGCAAGAGCCCTTCGGTGTCGGCATCAAGGCGGCCGGCCGGGTAGACCCTGGCTACCGGTGAGGGTAAAAGATCCAGAACCGTTTTCCGGCCATGGGTATCCTTGATGGTAGAGAGATATGCGGCGGGTTTATCCAGGAGCAGGTAGGTATATGATGTCACCGGGGTAATGCGTTTCCCATTGACCCGGATCACATCCCCGGTCCGGACGAAATACTGGGGTAGTAAAACCGGTTCACCGTTGACCTGAACTCGCCCGCTTTTGATGATGGATTCAGACCGTCGTCGTGAAGCAACCCCGGCTTGGGCCAAAAATTTGACCAGTCTCATCAAAAGTCACCTGTTTCCAACCATTATCATTACCCACGCTTAATCATATCATGGGAGGATAGCCGTAAAGAAAGGGAGATCCTTTTTTGCAGGGTTTTGTCACTAATTGGCGAATTATAAAGGACCGGGTTGCACGGATGGAAGATGGAGGAGTTGTTTAAACTAAATGTTGGGCCGAAGCAGCAGGCGATCTACCGGTGAAGAGGAGCACTGCGTGTTGACGACACAGCCTGGGACATGTTATCCCGAAGAGAATGAACCAGCAGTGACAGAGATCCGGTTCTCTTCCAAAATTCAGGCCAGGGTGCGTTTTGATTACCGCGGTACGCCTCACCCGGCCCGGTTTTTCTTCGGGGGAAGGGGCAGCCGGGAGGTGGCCGAGAACTTGCGCGAACAACAGGCTACCTTGTGGCGCAACGTACCCCTGCAGGGGGTGCAGGTGGATGATATAGTCTTCCTGGATATGTACAGCGTCCATGAAAAATCCGGTGAAGGCGAAATAACCTATGCTCCGTTGGAAGTACTTATTGCTGTGGATTCGCTGGAAGATTGTCTTCGCTTTGTTTGCAAGGCTGAATTTCGCCGGCTGCAGGTTATCCATCCGTCGGCTGTTTCCTTGAACGGTCACGAAGTGGAGCGTCTTTTATATCGTTGCCATGAGATGGTGAGGCGGAAACTGCGCGAACAGGAAGAGCGATAATAACGAAAAGGTGTTTTTTGTGAGTCGGTTCCGGCGCCGGTACAGCCTTTTTGCGGCCAGGATAGAGCGCGTTCTTTTTACTTTGGTCGTGTTTTTGTTGCTACTGCTCTGCTTAAGCCAGGCTGCCCTGGGTAGTGCCGAGCTTCGTCGCCGCCTGTGCCCGGTTGAAATGCTGGAAGGGATCCCCTACCGGCTTCCGGGGGAGGAAATACAGCAACAGTGACATTTGTAATTGAAGAAATTGCATACCGGCCGGGGGGGGTGGTACTAATGGCGTTGCGCGGTATCCGCGGTGCGACCACAGTAAACCGGAATCGGGAAGAAGACATTCTGGATGCAACCCGTGAGCTCCTCGAAAACATGGTTACAGCCAATGCAATCATTCCGGAGGCGGTAGCCGCCGTTTTATTTTCTGCTACGCCGGACCTTAACCAGACTTTTCCCGCCCGGGCGGCGCGGTTGATGGGCTGGCATGCAGTACCGCTTTTTGGAATGCAGGAACTGGCGGTGTCCGGTGCTCCGCCCCGTTGCATCAGGGTGTTGGTCCTGGTGAACACGGGTCAGGAACAGAAAGACATAAAACATGTTTATTTACGGGAAAGTCGTTCACTGCGTGAAGATTTGGCATTGTAAAGAAATACTCACCGTCAATCAACTGTTTTTTTTAAAATCCTCCTTAAAAAAAAGGGAATATCATTATTTGTCACGAAGTTCAAAAGGGATGATGTTGGACAAGCAGGATGTAAAGGGTAAATCGTTGAAAATTGCCATAGATGGACCGGCAGGAGCGGGTAAAAGTACCGTCGCCCGTGAGGTGGCCCGGCAGCTTGGAATTGACTACCTGGATACCGGAGCGATGTACCGGGCAGTCACGCTAAGTCTGATCCGGAATCGGGTTAACCTGAAAAACCCTGAGAACATTGCCGCCGCACTGCCCAAAATCCGACTGGAAATAAGAACAGGTGAGAAAAGCGTTATCAGGATCCTTCTCAATGGGGAGGACGTTAGCGAACAGCTTCGGACGGATGCCGTCAACCGCAAGGTTTCGCTAGTATCCGCCATCTCTTCTGTGCGCAGCCGGATGGTAACACTACAGCAAGAAATTGCTTCCCAATCCCGGGGCATTGTCATGGAAGGACGAGATATTGCTTCTCGGGTTTTGCCCGATGCCGCGTACAAGTTTTACCTTGATGCGGATCTGGCCGAACGAGCGCGCCGGCGTCGGGATGAAACATGCATTGCCGGCCGGGAGGTTACGTTGGAGGAAGTTCTTGCGGAAATGGCAAACCGGGATCGCCTTGATTCCGAGCGCCGGGATTCTCCCCTGGCCATTGCCCCAGACGCGCATGTAATTGATACGACTAACCTTTCCCTGGAAAAGGTCGTGCAAACGGTTTTGCAGTTGGTACAGGAAACCGGACACGGGACGGGGGAGGGGTAAGAGCTGTTATTGTACCGGTTCGGCCATGCTGCTTTTGGGATTTATTTTAAAAATTTTTATCGGTTGCTGATCAGTGGCCGAGAAAATATACCGGGAAAAGGCCCTTTTATTGTTTGCAGCAACCATATCAGTTGGTTTGATCCGCCACTGGTAGGCTGTATTATACCGGCGCGACTCCAGGTGCACTTCATGGCTAAATCCGAACTTTTTACCAATTCGGTGATCAGTTCGCTGTTACGTCAGGCGGGTGCATTTCCGGTAAGGCGGGACCGGGCCGATCGTACTGCCATCCGTACGGCAATGCGGCTTTTGGAAGAGGGAAAAGTGCTGGGACTTTTTCCAGAAGGGACCCGGAGTGAAAATGGGGAGCTCCTACAGGCCCATCACGGAACGGCATTGATTGCCCTGCGCAGTGGCGCCCCTATTCTTCCCGTGGCAATTTCGGGTCCTTACCGTATCGGGCACCCGCTGCGTGTGAAAATCGGGTCCCTTTTCAAGCCGGCGGCAACCCATCAAAACGGGACACGGCGTGTGAGTCTGGAACAAACAAGCGGCGAGATCATGGCCCGGATTGGAGCGCTCTTGCCGTGAGCCGGGAATGATAAAGGTGAGTAGTTTATTCAGGGGGAAATGTGATGACGGGCGGTCGGGTTCGCGTCGGTAAACATGCCGGCTTTTGCAGTGGCGTTAAAAAGGCCCTGGAAACCGTTCTGCGGGAAGCGGAAGGCGGAAACCGGGTTGTGACCCTGGGTTTCCTGGTACATAATGAGGCGGTAGATCGTTACCTGGCCGAAAGGGGTATCACCCGGGTCGAAAGTCCGGAACAAGGAGCCGGCGCAATCCTGGTTATCCGTGCACACGGAATAGCCCCTGCGCTTGAAAAAAGGGCCTTGGCCAGTTGCCGCCGGGTCGTGGATGCAACTTGCCCACGCGTGCGTCGCTTGCACCGCCTTGCGGAACAACTGGCCGGTGAAGGGATCGCCCTGATCCTTTTGGGGGATCCGCACCACCCGGAGGTGGAAGGGATCACTGCACGGGCAGCGGATGCAGGCGGAAGAACGGCAGTGATCACCTCCGTGGATGAATTGCAAACATTATCGCTGTGCCTACCGGTTGCCCTTGCGGCACAGACAACAGCCGATCGTCCCGCTTTCGGGCGGGTTAAAACAGAATTTTTGGCTCGTTACCCCGGGCAAAAGGTATACGATACTCTTTGTCCTGAAACGGGCCTTAGGCAGGAAGAGGCAATGAGACTACTGGAAGAAACCGAGGCGATGGTTGTGGTAGGGAGTGCTTTTAGCTCCAACACTGCGGCCCTTGCCCGGCTTTGCAGCAATGTCCGGCCAACCTGCCGCGTGGCTGACGCCGGAGAGCTGGATCCGAAATTTCTTGACCAATACTGCAGTTTTGGGATCACCGCCGGTGCTTCCACTCCCCACTGGACGATTAAGGAGGTCGTGGAACGGATGGAAAAGGAACATTTCACCACAAGGGAAGATCAGGAGAACAAGGAAGTAGAGGGGGAAAATTGGGAAAGTAGTTTTGAAGCGGAGGAGCAGGATGATCCGGCAGGAACGGAAAACGGGGAAGACCGGTCGACCGTGGGAACCGGGACGGATGATCCGGTGAACGGGGTAGAACTGTCGACCACAGGAACCGGAGATCCGGAAAACGAAGAAGATCCGGAAAACGAAGAAGATCCGGTGCTCACAGGAGACGGGACGAAGGATCCGGAAAACGGAGAAAACCTTGCTGAAACGTCTGGAGGCGAAGAACCGTTTGATTATGCAGATGCGATCAGAGTATTTTCCGTGGGTGAGCAGGTTGCCGGGTCGGTGGTTAGTGCGACCGACGAAGAAGTCCTGCTCGATATCGGTTACAAGAGCGAGGCTATTTTACCGCGCTCCGAGGTATATTTAAGCGGGGAGGATACTTTACCCGGGCATTACCCGCCTGGAACGGAAATTGAGGTCACGGTGATTGAAATGGACGACCAGGAAGGGAAGATTGTTGTTTCCCATAAACGTCTCTCCCGGGAAAAACGTTGGGCCGTACTGGAGGAAGCCTTGCAGAACCAGGACAAAATAGAGGGAAAGGTCAAGCAAGTTGTCCCGGCAGGCATGGTGGTCGATCTTGGGGATGGGCTCGAAGGGTTTATGCCGGGGTCACTGGTAGATCTTCGTTATATCCCCGATTTCAAACCCTTTTTACACCAGGAAATCTTTTTCAAGGTTATTGAGATCAACCGTGAAAAGGACAAAATCATCCTTTCCCGTAAAAAGCTACTGGAGGAAGAAGCCGCCCTGAAAAAAGCGCAGACACTGGAAGCGCTGGAAACAGGTAATATCATTTCCGGGACCGTCCGCCGTCTGACCGATTTTGGTGCTTTTATCGACATCGGGGGCATTGACGGACTGGCGCATATTTCTGAGCTATCGTGGGAACGGGTCGGTCATCCGTCGGACGTGCTCAAGGTGGGTCAGGAGATCGAGGTAAAGGTTCTTGAAGTGATCCGGGAGCGGGAACGGATCAGCCTTAGCCTCAAGCAGGCCCTGCCAGATCCCTGGGAAAAAGCTGAAGAATACTTCAAAGCCGGAACAATCGTTACGGGCAAGGTGACTCGCTTGATGAACTTCGGTGCCTTTGTGGAACTCAAGCCCGGACTGGAGGGCCTGGTTCATGTTTCCCAGATTGCTGATTATCATGTTAAACATCCTTCCGAAGTACTTCACGAGGGAGAAAAAATAGAAGTAAAGATCCTCGATCTGCGTCCCCGGGAAAAACGCATCAGTTTAAGCACCAAGGAAGTTCGGGGCAAGACCGTACAACGTGCTGAAACCCCCTCCGCCCCCGACCAGGAGGGAACCGGTAATGTAACCTTGGGCGATGTGTTTGGGGGATTGTTTAACGATCATCCCGGCGGGCAGGAAGAGGATGCAACTCAGGCCTACCCTGCCGGGATGGAAATAGAAGCAGATGAACCCGAAGCGGGAAACAGCGGTAGTGGCGGGCAGGTGTAACATTCGGGTTGATGCAAAGTGCGGGTTCCTGTTCCCGGATCTGCTGTAACCGGAAGAGGTGCCCCCGAAGACATATACCGGGGGGGGTTACTTTAATTTCGGTATAAACGAGCCTGTCCGGGAGAGGCTATAAGCAGTACCGACCTTTTTTGAAGGGGGTTACTGCGAATGCCGGTGGGTATGATTATTCTTTTGGCCCTCTCGATCCTGGTTTTTCTGGGGCTGGCCCAACGGGTTTTGGACCGTCTCGGTCTGACCGACCGGACGGCCTTGCTTTTTATTGGGGCTATGCTCGTTGGGGGATTTCTCCCCGATCTTCGGCTCACGCCGGCCCTGGCAATTAACATCGGGGGCGGCATTATTCCGATCATCTTGATCGGTTATCTCTTTTACCGAGCCGGAACGGTAATGGAAAAAATCAGGGCAGTCATTGCCCTTCTTGCCACCACGGTGGTAGTTTATTTTCTTTACAAAATCCTACCTGTAGAACCGACTTACCCCATGCTGCTCGATCCTCTGTATTTGATTTCATTTCTGGCGGGGATTGCCGGTTACCTTGCCGGTCGATCCCGTCGTTCTGCTTTCATTGCCGGGACGGGAGGGATCATTTTAAATGATCTTTTTACCCGTATCGAACTACTGTTTACCGGCGGAAGCGGCCATCTGATTATCGGCGGAGCCGGTATTTTCGATGCTACGCTCATTTCCGGCCTGATCGCTCTCGGCCTGGCCGAGCTGATCGGGGAAATTCGTGAACGGTTGGCCGGTGGTCCATCCGTTAATCGGCCCGGTGAACTGCACGCCGGACTGATGGAACCCGGGCTGGAGGAAGAAGGAGGGCATCAGGATGAAAACAAATAGAAGTGAAGCAGTATGCCAAAGAATACGGGATATATGCAGGTCGGCCGTCGGGCTGGCCATTCTGCTTTTCATATTACTGGCGCCTTTTAAACCAGCTTGTGCGGAAACTCCGGCGGAACTGCCCTTTTTGGATCTGGAAAATTATACCGAGCGGCAAGACGGTTTTTATATCATGCGTAACGAAAGTGATGGCGCCGTGCTCATGCGAACCGCCCGGATCCTACGCCCTGGGGACAAATTCATCGATCCGGATGATAATTATTACCAGGTTGTACGCCTTGAAGATAACACCGCCTGGGCACATCTGGAAGAAGAAGATATCCGCGGAGCGGAGGGTCCGGAATCTGCCCTGGAAGCCATGGCCGCGACGGAGGAAAAAAAACGCGTGATCGGGATCTATCACTCGCATGGGGCGGAGTCGTACGTTCCCAGTGACGGTACTGAAAGCATTGACGAAGGGGGAGGTATTCTACGGGTGGGGGATACCCTCACCGACAGCCTTGAACAACGGGGCGTAGAAGTGATTCACTCCAGGGAAACCCATGTTCCACATGATGCCGGGGCATACAACCGTTCTCGGCGCACCGCCGTTGATCTGTTGGGCAAGCATCTTGATGCACTTTTTGATGTCCACCGTGATGCCGTGCCCGCCGAGGAGTATCAGCGTGAGGTAAAAGGAGAAGATGTCGTCCAGATCCTTTTTGTCGTCGGGCGGCAAAATCAAAACATGGGCAGTAACCAGGCTTTCGCCCGGAGTTTAAAAAACATTGCCGATGCGCGATTTCCCGGCCTGGTTAAAGGGATTTTACTGGCAGACGGCAGTTTCAACCAGGATCTTGCTCCCCGTTCACTTCTCTTGGAGGTAGGGGCGCACGAAAACACTCGTGAAGAGGCCCAGGGAGCAGTAACCCTGTTTTCCGATGTAGTTACCGGTTTTCTCTATCAAACGGCAAGAAGCCCCAAAAACCCGACGGCAAAGGGGGGCGGTATCGCCATGCAAAGTGCTCTGAAGTTATTGCTGGCGCTGGTTGTTGCGTTTTTCTTTTATCTACTCATTTCCGCCGGTAGCTGGGGTGAGTTTAAACGTAAACTTGTTTTCTTTTTTCAACGGGAATTTACCGACCTGCGTCGCGAATTCACAAGGCGCAACGGCAGGAATGACAACGATGGAAAACATTAAAAACGGCCGGCTGTGGTAGAAAGGTATCTTGCCGCCACCCTGACCGGAGTAACCATGGGTGTCATAGCCCGTTATCTGATGTTACGTTCCGATTATCGGCAGTTTCCCGGTTATCCGCACGGCTATATTACCCATCTTTCGCTCGGTTTGGTTGCCGCTTTGCTTGGTGCTCTGGCTATTCCCGCCTTGCTTGAAAAGGAGTTTACCGCCGTTACGTTTCTTTCCCTGGCGGCAACCCAGTTTCGGGATATTCGAGAAGTGGAACGAAGAACCCTGGTTAACCTTGATGCCACCTATTTGGTGCCGCGCGGATTCGACTATATCGAGGGTATCGCCCGAGTTTTCGAAGCACGCAACTACTTGGTTATGCTGATCGGGCTTCTGGTCAGCGGTTTAACCGTGGTTTTCGGTTTACCGGTCGGGGTTCCGGCCGGCCTGGCGATACTTTTTGTTGCCCGCGGCCTGATGGGAGGGCCAACAGTAGGGGATATTGCCGTAGTTCGTCCGGGCGAACTACGTTTTGAAGGCCCGAACCTGTTTGTGGAAAAGATTCATTTCATGAACCTGGCTACAGCCGAAGTTCGGGCCAGGTTTCTTGAACGGGGACTCGGGGTTGTGATTGAACCTTTTGATGATGACGCACGCGCCACTCTTGCTACCGCCGGGCAACGCCTGGCCATTGCCCACGATGCCGCCGTTCAACTGGGTATCTACAAGGATGTTGACACGGCCGAGTTCACGCCTGTATTGCGACGTTGCCTTGATACCGGCCGGATCGCCATGGTCATGTTGCCGATTGAACGCGATCTTGAATGTCTGATTTTAGCGGTGCGCCGGGCCCCTGTCCTGGAAAGTTCGCGTACCCGTCCTTTGCAATCCAAAGCCGGCCGCGGCGCCGCAGACTGATTATTTGTTTCAGGACCAGTATTTGTCTTTGCCCGTCCCAATTCGGACCGGCTGAGGGGGGAGAACATGGAAGTTACTGTTGCCAAGTTTATTTTAGCGGCTATCACCCTGGATCCCATCCTTGTCGGGGGCGGGGTCCCCATATTTTTGGCCCGTAGCGAAGGCGAACGGGATCGTATCGCAAAATACCTTGCTCGAATCACTGAAGGGGTGGTGCACGACCTGGAAAATGGGGTCTATATACTCGTTAAACACTAAGGTGGTAATCTATTACCGGGAAAGGAGAGCGGGGCCGCCTGCGCTGGCGGCGGTGCATCATTGCCATCCCTGCTGGAACGCCCGGAAGGCATTTCGGGAAGCTCGCTCCTGGCTGGATCGGAACAAGGAAGATACTGCTGTGGTTTTCTTGAAACTGTACGCTTTCAGTGAAGGCATTGCCGTTGGGGCCATGGTTTTTACTGCACCGTCTGCTCTGGTCGGACACACCCTGAAAGGGTTGGCGGCAATTTTGGGGAATAACACCATCCGGCTGTACCTCGTGCCGGTAAAAGGAAAGGATTTCATGGGGACACCCCGGCCATTTTATTGTAATGGGCGAGCGTCGCGGGAGGCTTGGAACGAGGCAAAAAAAGCGGTGAAGGCAGGGAAAAGGGGGCTAGAGGAACAGGCACGGTCGGTATGATCATTGTTTTTCAATGTTACGGCGGTACGCACACTTCGGTCGTTGCCGCCTCTCTTTACATCGGCCTCATTCCCCGCAATCGCCCACCGGAATACACAACTCTGTTAAACCTGCCCCACTTTGACCGGGTTGATGACAGGATGGTCGGAGGGCTGAACCATATTGGCAATGACAGTAAAGGCAACCCCGTTTTTGCCCTGGGTAGTCGCGGTCATGGCGCTCAAATGCGCCTACTCATGGGTGCCTTTCTTTGCTTTTGCCCGATGACGGTAGCGGGTGTATACGTCATCGATTGTATGCACTGCCTTACACTTGCAACCCGTGCCGGTGGTTTCATCTCCCGGCGCCTCGGGATGCCTTTCCTGGGCCGGCTCCTGCTTTTCCTGGGCCTACGCCGGGCTCTTCCAGATTTGCTATGGCAAGTTGAATCTTTTGAGAAAAACCCGCATGCTTACCTTTTGCTTCCCCCGTCGCCGCAGGGCAAAAGTTGATCTTGGTGCCGTTATTTGGGATAATGAAGCGTGTTCAGGAACAATACAGTAATTGACCGGCTGGGCAGGAGGCATGCAGAACTGTGGCGCCATCAAGTGGACAACCGGTAATTACCCGGGTTACCCCCGGTTCACCGGCCGGCCGGGCCGGCCTGGCGCCTGGTGACCGGTTGCTGGCAGTAGAAGGCCGTCCGGTGGGAGATATCATCGATTTTTGCATTGCCGGAGCGGATAGTGCTGTAACCTTGATTGCTTCTCGTTCCGGTCGTCTGCGAAGGATCAATATCATCAAGGATCCTTCCGAACCACTGGGAATTTATTTTGATTCTCCCACCATCACGCCGGTCATCCGTTGCCGGAACCGGTGTATTTTCTGTTTCGTCGATCAAAATCCTGCCGGCCTCCGTCCTTCGCTTTATCTCAAGGATGATGACTACCGCCTCTCCTTCCTTTACGGTAATTTTGTTTCCCTGAACCACCTCAGCGCGGGAGAGTTCGCGCGGGTTTTAAAATTGCGTCTGGCTCCGCTTTATGTATCCGTCCATTCAACCAACCCGGTTGTCCGCCGCCGGCTTTTTCGTTCGCCGGGTGTCGGGCGTGGTCTGAAGCATTTGTACAGTTTGGCCCGGGCCGGGCTGGCCTTCCATGCCCAGATAGTCCTCTGTCCAGGTTACAATACAGGATCGGAGGCCCGACGCACGATCCGGGATCTGGCCGCTCTAGGGAAGAATATCCGCAGTCTTGCCCTTGTTCCGGTCGGTTTAACCGCCCATCGCCCTGCGTGCAGCCCGGTTCTGGAACCCCTGAAACAGTCGGAAGCCGCCCGTCTGCTCGAACAGGTTTCCATTTTGCAAAAACAATATCGGGCGGAGCGGGGCAGCCGCTTCGTTTTCCTTTCCGACGAAATATATGCCGCGGCTGGAGCACCTTACCCCGGCATCGCCGAATATGAAGATTTCCCGCAACTCGAAAACGGGATCGGCCTGGCCCGTCTTTTTTTACAAGAGGTAGAAGAAATCGCTGCCACTCTACCGCCAATGCTGCCACGACCCCTTGGCGTAACTCTGGTTACCGGTGTCCTTGCTGCACCTTTGGTGGAACGCTTGCACCGGGTTTTGGCCAAAATCAGGGGTTTAAAAATCCAAATGGTAGTTGCAAAAAACCGATTTTTCGGTCCATCTGTGACAACGGCGGGTCTTTTGGCCGGTAGTGATCTGGCCGTAGCCCTGCGGAAACTTTCCGGCGGCCCCGGTGAAGCAGTCTTTATCCCATCGACGGCATTGAAAGACGGGACCAACTTGTTTTTGGACAATACCACCCCGGCAGACTTAGCGGCGCTTATTGGAACACCCGTCCTTGCTGCCGGTGGGCCCGCCGCACTTCTTGCGGCAATACAAAGTCTTACTGGCAGTAAGCCGGTAAGAGAGGGGAGGGAGCGGGGGTGATCGGTAGCATTGTCGCCATTGTTGGACGCCCAAATGTGGGCAAATCGACCCTTTTCAATCGTCTCACCGCCACCCGTACCGCCATTGTTGAAAAGGTAGCGGGAATAACCCGGGATCGCCTTTACGGAACGGTTGAATGGAATGGTCGCAATTTTACCGTAGTAGATACGGGCGGGATTACCTTCGACCGGAAGGATTCGCTGTCGGTGCAGGTCCGTCGCCAGGCTGAAACGGCCATTCTGGAGGCGGATCTGATCCTTTTTCTCCTGGACGCCCGTGAGGGTCCGACCCCACTGGACCATGATATAGCTGCTTTGTTACGCCGCAGCGGCAAGGCGGTTATCCCTGTTGTGAACAAGGTCGACAGCTTGGATTGCCGGATCCGCGTTTATCCCTTTTACCGTTTCGGGTTGGGGGAAATTGCGTCGATTTCGGCGGCACACGGTCGCGAGATCGGTGACCTGCTGGATTGCATTGTCGCAGAGCTGCCCGTCATCGAAGCTCCGGAATACCCGAAGGATATGATTCGCGTTGCGGTGGTGGGGCGGCCCAATGTTGGTAAATCATCTCTCGTTAACGCCATGCTTGGCAGGGAACGGGTCATCGTTGACGAACGCCCCGGTACGACGCGAGAAGCTGTCGATACGCCCTTCCGCCATGATGATAGGCAATACCTGCTCATTGATACCGCCGGTGTACGCCGCAAAAGCCGTGTTCGGGAACCGGTTGAATATTATAGCGTCTTGCGTGCCCTGAAAGCGGTGGATCGTTCCGATGTCACGCTGCTGCTGCTTGACGGCTCTACCGGCATTGTCGAACAAGACATTAAACTGGCCGGCCTGGCCGACCAGGCCGGGCGCGGGCTGATCGTAGTTGTAAACAAGTGGGACCTGATCGAAAAACGGGAGGAGGCAGCAGTCCGCTTCAAGGAAAAATGGCTTCGGTCCGCCGCTTTCGCCGGCTATGCTCCGGTGACCTTTATCTCCGCTTTAAGCGGCCGCCGGGTGGACCGGCTTTTCCCGACGATTAACGCTGTGTTCTCCGCGCAGCATACACGTATTCCGACAGCGCTTTTAAACGAACTGGTGGGTGATGCGGTTGCGGTTAATCCTCCGCCAACCTTCAAGGGGTGCCGGCTCAAAATATTTTATGCCGCCCAGATTCGGGAAAGCCCGCCGACCTTCGTTTTATTTGTGAACGACCCCGTGTTGATGCATTTTTCATACCTGCGCTACCTTGAGAACCGGGTCCGGGAATCTTTTGTTTTTGTAGGCACTCCGATTCGGTTCAAATTGCGGAAGCGCCGGCAGAAAGGAGAGGGTTGGTAGATGGCCTTCTTTTCTTTGATTTTGGCCTACCTGCTTGGATCGGTCCCTTTCGGTTATATAGCCGTGCGCGTTTTCAAGAAAATTGACATCCGTCGCCATGGCAGCGGCAATATTGGCGCCACGAACGTCATGCGCCTCCTGGGTCCCGGTCTGGCGCTACTGGTGCTTTTTCTTGACCTGGCCAAGGGAGCAGCCGCGGTGCTGCTGGCCCGAGCCCTCACTACGGAAGAGGTAGTTCCCCTTGCTTCTGCCCTGGCTGTGCTGATCGGACACTGCTGGCCGGTTTTCCTCGGGTTCAGGGGTGGCAAAGGGTCGGCGACTGCGATCGGTGTCTTGATTTCCCTTGCCGGTTGGTCAGCCAGCGCCATCCTTGCCGTGGCCGCGCTAACCATCACTTTGACCCGTTATGTTTCTTTGGGTTCAATTTTTGGCGCTCTGAGTGCACCCTTGTTTTTTTGGCTGTTTGGTTTTTCTCCCGTGTATATTTATTTTAGTGCGGCGATGGCCTTGTTAATCACTTTCAGGCACCGGGCCAATATTAAAAGGCTTATCAGCGGAAGCGAATCTCGACTCGGCAGCCGGGCAGGCCCGGTCGGAACAGGAGAGGAAAAACGATGAAGGCTGCGGTGATCGGCGCCGGAGGCTGGGGCACGGCTTTAGCAGTAATGCTGGCGGAAAAGGGCTACCAGGTAGCGCTATGGGTCCGTAACGAGGCGGTGTACCGGAGTATCGTCCTGAAACGAAATAATGAGATCTACCTACCCGGGGTGAAGATTCCTTCTGCGGTACGACCAACGCCCCGGTTTGTAGAGGCCCTGCAGGGGGCCGGGCTGGTGATCATGGCGGTTCCTTCCCACGGTGTGCGTGCGGTTGCCGCAGTAATGGGGGAGCATCTCTACCGGGAGGCGATCGTCGTCAATGCCGCAAAGGGTTTGGAAGAAGAAGAGTGCCTCCGTCTTTCCCAGGTTCTCGCTGCGGAGTTGCCCGCGCGTTACCATAAAAAACTGGCTGTGCTCTCGGGTCCGAATCATGCTGAAGAGGTTTCCCGGCGCATGCCCACACTCTCGGTGGTGGCTGCAGAGTACGGAGAGACGGCGGATCAGGTGCAAAAAATCCTGAATGCACCTTACTTTCGTGTTTACACCAATCCCGATCTGATCGGAGTAGAATTGGGCGGAGCACTGAAAAACGTAATTGCACTCGGTGTTGGAATAGCGGAGGGGTTGGGTCTGGGCGACAATACCAGGGCAGCGCTGGTCACCCGGGGGCTTGTTGAGATGACCCGCCTGGGAACAGCCCTGGGGGCAAGGGCACGGACCTTTACCGGACTTTCCGGCCTGGGGGATCTATTCGTAACCTGTGCCAGCAGGCATAGCCGCAACCGTAACGTGGGTGTAAAACTGGGACAGGGCCAGACCTTGGATGAAATCCTGGCTGGTACGCCAATGGTGGCCGAGGGAGTGAATACGACCCGTTCCGCTTTTCGCCTGGCCCGGCAATGCAAGATCGAGATGCCGATCACCGTTGAAATTTACCGGGTCCTTTTTCAGAACAAATCCCCACGGGAGGCAGTGCGTGACCTGATGGACCGGGCTCAAAAAGCCGAAATTGAAGATATTGCTTTTGAAAAATAAAAACCGACGATCCAACCAAGCCCGTGGCGAATTCGCGACGGGCATTTTTGTTGTACGGTCATATTGCTCCGCCCGTTTCATATAAATATATTGTTGGAACATGCCTTCCCCCGGGTGGAAGGGAGAGAGGAAAGGAGGGATAAACAGTGGAACTGGATGTTTTAAACAACCTGGTCGAGCGTACCGGGGGTGATATCTATCTGGGGATCGTGGGGCCGGTGCGGACGGGCAAGTCTACTTTTATCCGTAAATTCATGGAGATTTTTGTTCTGCCGGAAATTGAGGATTCCCTAACCTTGGAGCGGGTGCGGGACGAATTGCCCCAGGGTAGCGGCGGCAAGACGATCATGACCACCGAACCAAAATTTGTGCCCGATGAGGCGGTTGAAATTTTAGTGAACGACCAGATCGCAATGCGGGTGCGTTTGGTCGATTGTGTCGGCTATACGGTTGAAGGAGCGGCCGGCTACGAGGACGACGAAGGCCCCCGGATGGTTTCAACTCCCTGGTTTGATTACGATATACCCTTCCAGGAGGCGGCCGAACTGGGAACCCGCAAGGTCATCAGCGATCATTCCACGATCGGTCTGGTAATGACCACCGACGGCACAATTACTGAAATACCCCGGGAAAGCTATCGTGAGGCGGAAGAGAGGGTTATCGGTGAACTGAAGGAACTGGGAAAACCTTTTGTGGTGCTTGTTAATTCGGCCCACCCCGAGGGGGATGACGCCTATCTGCTCAAGGAAGAGCTGGCCGCTGTGCATAACGTGCCGGTGATCACCTTAAATTGTCTTGAATTGAAACGGGAGGACCTGGCCGCTATCCTTGAAGAAGCCCTTTATGAATTCCCGGTACGTGATGTGACCGTGAAGGTGCCGCCCTGGGTAGAAATCCTGGAAAGGGAACACTGGTTGCGCAATAATTTTGATGAGAGCATCCATGAAAACATCAGTGAAGTAACCCGGGTCCGCGAGGTTAACGGTCTTGTCGCGAAGTTCAAAGAGTATGCTTTTATCGAAGGAGCTGTCCTGAACAAAATTGATCCAGGCAAGGGCGAAGCCGAAATTGAGCTGACCACACCTCCGGGAATGTTCGAACAGATCTTGACCGAATACTGCGGCGAGGAGATTGTTGGAGATGCTGACATTCTCCGGGTCGTGCGCGATTATTCCGTCGCCAAGAAGGAGTACGATAAACTGGCTGAAGCACTGTACCAGGTCAAGGAAACCGGTTATGGTATTGTCCCCCCGGTTTTGGAAGAAATGATGCTGGATCAACCCGAGATCATCCGTCAGGGTGGGCGTTTCGGGGTACGGCTGCGGGCCAGCGCTCCCTCTTTGCACATCGTTAGAGTAGATGTTAGATCGGAATTCACACCAATTGTTGGGTCGGAAAAACAGAGCGAGGAGCTGGCCGGCTACCTGTTGGGTGAATTTGAGGAGAATCCTGAGAAACTATGGGAATCACAAATATTTGGTAAGTCCCTCCACGAGCTTGTTCAGGACGGTATTACCGGGAAACTGGGTAACATGCCCTTCAGCGCCCAGGAAAAACTTCAAGAAACCCTGGAAAAAATTATTAACGAAGGCAGTGGCGGTTTGATCGCCATTATCCTTTAAATAAAGGAAAGCAATAAAATAATACCCCTTCCCGGAAGAAGGGGTATTTGTTATAATTTTTTTGTGGCCTGACTTAAAAACCACCCGCTCCGACAAGATTGACCATGATTCGCTGCAGGACCAACAGATCGTTTTTTTGACGTTCAGTCAAACCGTATTTTTTTTGAAATTCGTTTGCTTTCCTTTCCATTTTATCCTCTCTGTTGTAATTATTCCTTTTGCCGTCGTACACTTGCTCCCGCCTCCTTCGATCGATTAGTCGCACTATGTCAAATATAACAAACTGGGTCTATTGTGTCAATAATATATTCGCTTCTGTCTGTACAGATATCACCCCGAAATTTATGTTATGCTGATAGTAAAGAACGAGGATGTAACAAGGAGGATTACTGATGCGTTGTCAGCCGGAATGCTATCATTGCCTGAAAGGTTTGGCCCACTATTGCGCGACTTCGGCCGTGGCCGACCCGCAAAAACAAGGCGAGGCACTTGAAGCCGCCCTGTCTTACCTGGATAAAAGTTTTTCGTTGAATTGTATTTCAACCGGGTTGGCCGGGGAATTACAGAGGATCATTCGACTAAAAACCGAAAACGAGGATCCCTTTGCCTCGGTTAAAAAAGAAGAAATTGCCCTGGCGCTCCGTTACACGAAAAAATACGCACCACATGCACAAGTTTCGTTGCGGGAGCTGATTAAATTTGCCGCGAGGGGGAACGGCTTTGATTTTTTTCAAGACCTGCAGTCACTGGAAAAACAGTTCAAAGTGCCGGTAGAACTGGCCCGTGACGATACTGCCATCCTGGAAAGGATGCTCAACGAGAAACATGCGGAAAATCATAAAACAATAGTTTATCTGGCCGATAATGCCGGAGAATGTATTTTTGATCTACCCCTGGCAAACCGTCTTACGCAACTGGCTACGGTTTATTATGCGGTGAAGGGGTCGCCGGTGCAAAACGATCTGTCTTTGATCGATCTGGATCGGAACGGACTGATGGATCGCTTCCCCAAAGTTGTTTCAACCGGAACAGATTCGCCGGGGCTCGATCTGGCCAACGCTGCTGTTCCCTTCAAACAGCTTCTCGCGCGGGCCGATCTGATCCTGGCCAAGGGCATGGGGCATTATGAAACTTTGCCGGAGCTATCCTTGCCGCAACCGGTATTTTTGATTTTCCAAGCCAAGTGTAACCCGATCGCACAGGACTCGGGTTTGCAACGCTACAGTTATGCCGCCTATTTTTTAAAGTAAAAAAATATCTTGATTGATAGAGGCTTGTGTGAAAAAATTGTTTAAACAGGGCTTCCTGCACAAGCCCTGTATTTTGAGAACCATGGTTATTTCAGGTTAATCAATATTCCTTCGAAATAATTCTTTCGTGTTTGTCCAATCTTTCTTCGTGGAGCTTATACCCATTCAGCAGGGCCCCAAGTTTTTGGCCATGGTCATTTTCGATTCTGATGACGGTATCTCTAGTGAACCGAAGATCAGTCTTTACCTCCGCCATGTCTTTAGTAAAGTTGTCCACCCGGGTGGTTAGCCCGTCCATCCGGGTAGATAGTCTGTCCACCTGGGTGGTTAACCCATCCACCTGGGTGGTTAACCTATCCACCCGGGTGGTTAGCCCGTCCACCCGGGTGGTTAGCCCGTCCATCCGGGTAGATAGTCTGTCCACCTGGGTGGTTAACCCATCCACCTGGGTGGTTAACCTATCCACCTGGGTGGTTAACCCATCCACCTGGGTGGTTAACCCATCCACCTGGGTGGTTAGCTTGCCAACTTGGGCGGCGATAAGTTCAAGTAGATCATGATCGGTCATGCCTATATCCCACCCCCATGCATAAATCAGCCAGCTGGGTAAACAATGGGCCAAAAACTATGAGCCGGCGAGTTAGGCAGAAGCCCTGCGGCATCTTGCTCTACCGCCCCGATCCCGCCAACCGCATGAATGCTGACACCTGGCGCTGTCTGCAAGGCCTGCTCACCTGGGTGCGGCAGCGGCGGGCTGTACTACCCCGCAGAATGGACTGCGGGTCCGCTATATCACGTGCAAGAGGAATATCCTGTGCGGCCTTTGATTTTGCCCGATACGAGGGAGAGTGGCTGGAAGTGCCGGAAAAACCCGCACACCTCACACGAACCGGGGCAAAACGCCTACGAGGAACCCATCGAAGATGTCGAGTAGAAGAACGTATTCCCGACCAAGCGGTCGGGGTATTTTATTTATCATCCCTTGATGGGTTAAAGTAGCTTTTTTTTAGCCGCTTCAAATTCTTCGTCGTTTAAAATCCCCTGGCTTCTTAGCTCTGCCAGTTCCCTTAATTGCCTAACGAGGTCGCCCTTATCAGATAGATCTGCAGTGGGTTGATTTATCTTTGACCGAATGATTTCCGCCACTGCTTTCATGCGTTCCTTGTAGTTTGCGGTAAAAGTTATGGCGTTTTCTGCTCTAAACATATCGCTGAATCCTCTGTCTTGTCTTTCGATGCTGCCTGCAACAGTCAACTGCATGTGTCCACCCAGTATTCCTATGCGGAGGTCGACGGATGTTATCTGGTTATAGCTAAAAGACTTTACACTTGCCCCAAATAGGCCGGCACCAGTAATCGTGCCCGCTTTGATTATCATTACTCTTTTGTCTGTTACGACTATTGCCTCTCCTTGGGCGGACGGCTGGAGACGCACATCTATTCTTTCATCATCTAAAACATTGTCTTCGTAGGCTTTCCCCAACTTACCCTTCAGCTTGGGCACCACTAATTCCATTACAGAACCGTCTTTCGCAAAAGAAATGAATTGTATTCTATGCGGGGTTGTTTCGACAGAAGGAAGGAAAACCCTGCAAAAATATTCAGATCCATGGTTGCTTTCGCAAAAAGTGTTCATTAC
Organism: uncultured Syntrophomonadaceae bacterium; assembly: GCA_964420065.1. Classification (GTDB taxonomy): domain Bacteria; phylum Bacillota; class Dethiobacteria; order DTU022; family DTU022; genus CAYQQK01. The sequence goes on from CAYQQK010000005.1 coordinate 97,966, forward strand.
AAATGGCACCAAAATGGCACAAGACGGCCAAAAAGCGTAGCATATAAAACAGTGGCGAGGGCCAAAACCCCCGCCGTTGTTGGGTTTATACTGGTCGGAGCGACAGGATTTGAACCTGCGACCTCTTGACCCCCAGTCAAGCGCGCTACCAAGCTGCGCCACGCCCCGTTGTAGTGACACTGTCATTATACGTAACATACCGGTAAAAGTAAAGGGAAGGACGTCCGACAGTTCCAGGAGGCTGGTTATGCCAAACTATGGGTTTATGGGAAAATTATTTGTTGTTCGATGTCCGGAGCCAAAAGGCTGATCCATGGGATTGAACGGCCCAATTTTGATGAACTCAAGAATTTGCCCCTTGTTGGTAGCATCGGTATCGGACGCCGCTGTTAAAGGGCGTTCTGCGCCAACAATTTTCGGCACCTCCGGCGGAAATAGAGCAATGCTCCGTCCCAAAGGCCGGCCCTGGAACATTATGGGGAACCCTTTGTTGGGTTCCCCAGCCAGAAGTGATCACGGCGGTGGCGAGCCGCCTGTTCTATTTTATGTCCTCCTTTTAATCCTGTTACCCCGGCCAACATTTTAAACGAATTCCAAGACAGTTACCGGCGGCATCATGTTTACCGGTTGTCACTGTTGTTTGTGAAGAGGATATGCCAAACCGGATAAAAACGGTGATCAGCCGCAGCAAAATAGGGGATTAGCTACAACCTCATGTGTTGCTGCAACTGATCTTCCTTAAGGCGGTACTGGTTACGGCGGATAATCGGTACTACCTCGTCTGGAAATACCTTTCGCAACCCTGCCTTGGAATGGCCCCGTCTACTTAAACAGTTTTAAAGAAAAATGTCGATTTTCTTTCAGCAGAAAAAAATACATTGATAATGGATTGAAACCTTGAAAAAGGGATGCATCACGATCTATAGTAAAGGATGGGAGGGAGGGAGCATGGGCCGATATTGCCGGGATGCATCGCAGGAAGTCCTTCTTTGCGACCTGGATGCTTTTTTTGCAGCGGTGGAACAACGGGACCGGCCGGAACTGCAAGGGTGTCCGGTTATTATCGGCGGCCGGCCCGAGGCGAGAGGGGTGGTTTCAACCTGTTCCTATGAAGCTCGTCGTTTCGGAATTCACTCGGCAATGCCCATGCGCCGGGCGGTTCAGCTTTGTCCACAGGGGATTTTTCTACCGGGAAACATGCGGCGTTATTGCGAAATTTCAAGGCAGGTAATGAACATTCTTGAACGCTTCACGTCCGAAATTGAACCTGTCTCTATCGATGAAGCCTATCTGGCAGTGGCCCCGGAGCACGGCCTTGAAACGGCAAGCGAAATACGTCGCCTGATCCGGGATGAGCTGCAGTTGTCAATAAGCGTTGGAATATCAACCAATAAATTGCTGGCCAAGATCGCTTGCGGTTTGGCCAAGCCCGATGGTAAACGAGCCCTTTGGCCGGAAGACGTTCCGGTGGTGCTTTGGCCGATGCCGGTGCGTACCCTACCGGGGATTGGTCCCGCTGTAGAAAAACAACTTCATCGGGCCGGTCTCCATACGGTCGGGGACCTGGCTGAGACTGTGCCGGAAAACTTGACGGCCTTGCTTGGCCGAAACGCTTTGATTTTCCACAATTTTGCTCATGGCTGTGACGATCGTGAACTGACCCGGTGTAGAGAGGTCAAATCAATTTCGGAAGAAACCACCCTTTCCCAGGATTCTTCCGATCCCGAAGAAATTTTGGCGGTTCTGATGGAATTATCTGAAGGGGTAGGCTACCGCCTGCGCACGGGCGGCTGGCGGGCCCGTACCATTTCCTTGAAGCTACGCTTTGCCAATTATCAAACTGTTACTCGGGCTGTTACTTTACCACGGACTACAGCTCGTGATAGTGTCATTTACCGGACCGTACAAGATCTTTTTGTACGACATCGTGGCAATCTGCCGTGGCGCCTGGTCGGGGTCTGTGTTTCCGGGTTGGAACGTTCGGAACAGCTAACACTGCTTTTACCGGAACGGAAGGAAATCAGTGAACAAATGGTCGGGCAGGTGCAAGATACTCTGCGCCGTAAATATGGGCGCGACATTCTTTTTCGAGCAAGACGTCTTTCCCGGGGTGATCCGGAAGGGGCCGGAAAAGGAATGAAACAAAATGGGGAATGAAGGCACGGAAGGTTGAGGTCAAAAACATGATTGCTTTTAGCGGGATAGTAGGTTAAACTTGAAATGATAGAAATTTAGTTGTTTTAAGAAAGGGTGCACAACCTTGGCCCAGAAAAAATGTTCTGTTTGTGGTACACTTTACCCGGATCACCACCAAAACTGCCCGCGCTGTGAATTTTTCCGTCATCGTGATCATTCTCAGCTTGAATCCTGCACGGGGGTCAAATATCCTTGTTCATTCCACTGCCGTCCCTGTTATTTCGAAGGGGTTTACAAATCGCATCACAATACCTGAGCCCCGATCGGCCGAGCGGCGGATATTGCATCCAGACGGTTTACAAGCAAAAAAAGCCGCCGTTTAACCAGCGGCTTTTTGGCGATTGATGGATATTATTCCCTGGCATATTCTTCGAGGCGCTCCCACCGAACGTGTTTTTCGATCATTTTTTTAACCATGTGAATCGCTTCAACGTTGCGGGGATGAATACTACGGTAGACCGAATGCAGGTTTTCTACGGTAGTAAAGGTATCCCCGTGCACCAGAATTACCGGAACCCCTTTTTCTTCGGCCCGGGACAAAACTCGCACATCGGGATAGAGGCCGCCGGTGAAGATAATAACCGAGGTGCTGGTTTCAAGGGCGGTCAGGGCCAGATCACTACGATCACCGCCGGTGATCAAAGCTTTGTTCGGTGCCCGCCTCAGATAACCAAGGGCCCCCTCGATCGTCATGGTCCCGACAAGAATTTCCTCTACCAGCAAAGAGTCCATCTTGTCCTTTGCGGTTAAAACCTCACCACCCAGTGCATTATAGAGCTCGGAAACAGTTGGGGCGGCTATTTCGAGCTGCCTCGGAATGAAACCAAGGACTTCCATTTCGTTGTGTTCCAGGATCGGCCCATAGATCCCCTTTGTTTTATCCCATTGCTTACGGGAAATATTGTTCAAAATACATCCAAGGACTTTCACTTGGTGAAACTGCCATAAGTTATGGTAAATCAAGGCACGATCGAGTTGAAAATCATCTTCGGGCCGCAGTATCTGCACTACCGCTGCCTGCCAGCGCTTGGCCAGGCTGAAATCATCAGCCCCCAGGCTGGCCCCGACACAGGGATTGAACGCCCCGTCAACCAGTACCAGATCACAATCCTTGGTGCAACTTTCCAGGGCCTGGTCCAGCCGGGTCAGGATAGAATTATTCTCTTTCAGCAAGGTAGTGGTAAGATAGTTTTGGTTGACCGTGATCGGGGAAAGGACATTACTGGGATAGGGCAATTTGAGGGCTGATCGCATTAAAAAGACATCATCGTCGTCAACTTTCAGTACGCCTTTTTGGTAACCGAGGGGCTTGTAATAACATATTTTCAAGCCCTTTTCCTGAAGTTTCATCCCGATTCCGAGGGCGGTTGCCGTTTTTCCGCTGTCAGATTGACCGCTAAAAAAAAGCATCTTCATCACATTTCACCTCGTTGTTCGATTTGACCCGGGCGATCGATGGTAATCTTTACATCCAGAGCTTTTGCACCCTTTTCGTAAACCCGGATGGGATTAATGTCCATCTCTGTAATCTCTTCAAAGTCCAGGGAAAGGCGGGCTACCCGGGCGATGACATCTACCAGGGCGTCTATGTCAACCGGTTTTTTACCGCGGTAACCACGTAAGAGTGTATAGGCTTTCGTTTCGGCAATCATTGATTTGATTTCCCGGGTTGTGGTCAAAGCGGAGGCGAGGCGGAAAGAAACGTCCTCAAAAAGGTTGACATAGATCCCACCCAGGCCGAAAACGATCAGGGGACCAAATTGTAAATCCCGAGAAACACCGATGATCATTTCCACGCCATCCTCGGCCATTTTTTGGACTTCAACACCATACAAGGGAGCGTCCGGCATGAAACGCTCTACCCGCCGCATGATTCGTTCAAAACCTCGGTGAACCTCCTTGGCTGTATGCAAGCCCATTTCCACTCCACCCACGTCGGTCTTATGAAGAATCCGGGGGGAAGAAATTTTTAAAACAACCGGATAACCAATTCTATCGGCGATTGCGGCGGCCTCCTCAGGGGATGTAGCCAGGTAGATTTCACAGACTGGAATTCCATATGCATTCATGATACGGGAGGTCTCGTGCCCGAGCATCACCACCCGCCTATCCTTGACAACATCGTAAAGCGTTGCTTTTACCGGAATCTGATCAATTCCTTCCGGTTCGATGATCGCTTTATCCGGGGTAATATCACGGTTTTGAGCAAAATGGACCAAGCCTTTCAAGGCCCTTACCGAGGGTTCGGGGAAAGTGAACGTCGGTACGCCGCCTCGAGTCAGTATCGCCTTACCCTCGGTCAGCCCCTCGCCTCCCATGTATACAACATGGATTGGTTTGTCAGGATATTTTTCTTTTATTTTCAAGATGGAACGGGCAGTCTGGACCGGTTCGGTCACCGCTGTATAACAGAGAAGCACCAGTACACTTTCGGTGTTTTTATCTTTAAGTACAGTTTCTATGGCAAAACGATAACGCTCATCCCGGGAATCACCGAGAATGTCTACCGGGTTATAAATATTGGCCTCGGCAGGTAAATTGTTTCGTAGAGCGGTAATGGTTTCTTTTTCAAAGCGGGCCACCTTCAGGCCATAGCGTTCCAGGGCATCAGTAGCAACAATGGCCGGGCCGCCGGCATTGGTAACAATTGCCACCCGATCTCCCTGTGGCAGGGGTTGGGTCGCAAAAGTTGTAGCGAGATCAAACAGCTCATCCATATCGCCCACCCGCAAGACACCGCTTTGGCGAAACGCGGTGTCATAAGCGCGGTTGCTGCCCGCCAGGGCTCCGGTGTGGGAACTTGCAGCCTGTGCTCCGGCAATGCTGGTGCCCGACTTCAAGATGATCACCGGTTTAACGCGGCTCACCCTGGAACAAACCTGGACGAATTTTTCCCCATCACTGACATCCTCAATATAGAGAAGGATTACTTTTGTTTCCGGGTCTGCGGCACAGGCTTCAATAAAATCTACCTCGTCCAGGTCGGCCTTGTTGCCCAGGCTAATAAAACGGGAAAAACCGAGGCCGGCAGTAAAACTCCAATCAAGAATAGCGAGCAACATGGCTCCACTTTGGGAAATAAAAGAGATGTTGCCTTTTTTGGGAAAACCTTTGGCAAAGGAAGCATTTACGGGAGCATGGGTGTCCATCAAACCGACACAGTTCGGACCGAGCATGCGCATACCATAACGGCGACAAATTTTTAGCAATTCGCGTTCCCTTTTCATTCCTTCGCCGCCTACCTCTTTAAAACCGGCGGTGATCACGATCAGGCCCTTCACTCCGGATTCGCCGCATTCCTGGGCAACCGGTATGACCAGGTTTTCGGGAACAGAAATTACTGCCAGGTCGGTTTCCGTGGGTACCTTTTTGATACTGGGGTAGCATTTAAGGCCCAAAATTTCTTTTTCTTTCGGGTTGATCGGGATAACCTGTCCCGTTGCACCACTTTGAATAATGTTATTAAGGATGGCAAAACCTATTTTTTGGGGTGACTGGGAAGCTCCCACTACGGCTATCTGTCGAGGTTTGAAAAAAAAGTCTAAGCTACTCATGTCCACTCCTTTGTTTAGTTTGTCTGGGACTGTAATTAGTACATTTGGGACACATGAATGCCCATTCTTATTATAGCCGCCCATCAAGGAAAGATAAAGAGGTCCATCCTATTTCCCACTATTCCCCCAAGTCAACATACGCGGACTAGGGGGAATAGTCTGCCCCAACCGTTACAACTTTTTTATTTTGTTATCCCCCTTTAAAAAAAGAGGCGAGGGGAAACATTTCACCTTCATTGACTTTTAATAAGAATTTGTTACAATACAATTTGGCGTCTCACGATTGGAAATAACGGACACAAGGAGGTATTGGAGATGAGCGCTTTAGGCCGTCATATTTTAGCCGAATTCCATGGCTGCCCGTCGGATCGACTGGACAATATTGGGCTGGTCGAGCAACTGATGAGAGCAGCGGCCCTGGAAGCGGGAGCGGATGTAAAAGAAACCGTGTTTCATCGTTTCAGCCCGCAAGGCGTCAGCGGCGTCGTGGTTATATCCGAATCACACCTGGCTATTCACACCTGGCCCGAATTCGGGTATGCCGCCGTGGACGTATTTACATGTGGTCATACTGTTGACCCGTGGGTGTCGTGCCATTTTTTAAGGCAGGAGTTTTCCGCTCAAAACATGACTGCACGCGAAATAAAGCGCGGCGTCTTCAATGTAGAGTTGCGGCATAAAACGGCGGTAAACTATTAGTGCTCCATCCGGGTGCATTTGGAGGGAGGTAATGCGGTGATCGAGGATATCCATAAATGGTTTATCGAGTACAACGCTCTGGCCCAGGCCCACATGTTCGGGGTAAAAAAATTCCAGGTTAGTTGCACCACCCCTTTCCAGCAAGTTGAAATCATCGATACGTACGATTTTGGACGCATGCTCATACTGGATGGTAAGATTCAATCCGCAGAGTACGACGAGTACATTTATCACGAAACATTGATCCAGCCGGCCATGCTTATGCATCCACACCCCCGTCGGGTAATGCTAATCGGAGGCGGAGAAGGTGCTTCGATCCGTGAAATATTAAAACACCCCTCGGTGGAACGACTTCTGATGGTCGATATCGACCGCGAGGTCGTGGAACTATGCCGGCAATACTTAACGCAGTGGCATCGCGGCGCCTTCGAGGATCCCCGGGTTGAACTGATATACACTGATGCACGTGGTTATCTCGAACAAAGCGACGAATGTTTCGATGTTATCTTTTGTGACTTGCCCGAACCGCTGGAAGGGGCCCCCTCAAAAAGGCTTTATACCAGGCAATTCTATGCTCTATTACGCCAACATCTTGATCTGGGGGGGCTGATCGCCCTCCAGGCCGGTGATTTTAGCCAAGCTTTCGTTGGGGCTCATATCGCCATTTGTAATTCCATTGGCACTGCTTTTCCAGCCGTATATTCCTACTATACCTATGTTCCATCCTTTAATACCGTCTGGGGGTTTGCATTGGCGATGCGGGATGGCGGGATTCCGGCCGATCCGGAAAAGATCGAACAGGGCATCACAGCGCGCGGACTTGATCTCGATTTTTACGATGGCGAAACCCACCGTGGGCTTTTTGTTTTGCCAAAAGATATTCGTTGTAAGTTTAAAGCAAACCGTACTGTTATCGATGACAACAGTCTGTTGGTTACATCTTAATCGATAAAAGAAAATACAGGTAACCGGCATTTCATGTCATTAAACGTTAATCAAAGAGGGTGGATGAATGTGATTAATCGCGAGCGCACCTTTGTTATGATCAAGCCTGACGCTGTTCAACGGGGCCTGGTGGGGGAGATCATCACGCGTCTTGAACGCAAAGGTCTTAAACCGGTTGCGTTAAGGCTGATGCATATTTCTCCCGAACTGGCGACCCGTCTTTACGAAGAACACCGAGGCAAACCTTTTTACGATAGCCTTACTGCTTTTATCACCTCCGGGCCGGTAGTAACGATGGTCTGGGAGGGAGAAGGAGCTGTGGATCAGGTGCGCCGATTGATGGGGGAAACCGATCCGAAAGAGGCGGCTCCCGGTACCATTCGCGGTGATCTGGCGTTGTACGTGGGCAACAATATCGTGCATGGATCCGATTCGGCCAAAAGCGCCCGCCGGGAAGCAGACATATTTTTCAAAACAGATGACTTGTGCAGTTATTGGCTCGATCTGGAAAACTGGATTTACGGATCCTGATGCAGTTCATTCGGTAATTTCAGCAACCCGCATTATTCTGGTGTGGGTTGCTGTATTCAAAGGTTTTATTCGGGCTTGCATTTGGGAAAAGAAGGTGCTATAATATAACTAACCTAAATGGTTATCATTAAAAGGGGAGGTTGATTTTCATGCTCGGAACCAAGTGTCCCGGACAAGATACTCGCTACTGGAAGGCGGAAGATATTCATGAACAACCGTGCCCTTTTTGTGGTGAAAGTATTGAATTTTGGAAAACGGATCTCCGGTTACGTTGTCCAAACTGCAAACAGAAAGTAGTCAATCCGCGGTTCAACCTGGGTTGTGCCCAGTGGTGTGCGTACGCAGACCAGTGTCTGAGAGACGCCGCCAGGGATGACGGTCCGGAAACACCGCGGGAAGCTTTGGATGGGGAACTGTTTATTTTAACGCGGGGGCATCCACAGGAAAGAAAAATACTTCAGGAAAAACTTTTAAGCACGGAAAACAGATGTCGAGAAAATCGAAAATTACTTTTACCGGAGCTAATTTCAGCTCTGGTCCAAGGGGCAGCCGAGCTGGGCCTGGTAGAAAATCCAGCATCCTATTGTGAAAAGATTCTTGGCAGGCATGAGTTTCCATCAGGGGCGGTAGAGGAGACACGTTTGTTGTTTTGTAACGGCGAGGTCGATAAATCCTGTGAAGCGGTTTAAATCCCCGCAGGAATACATGGAATTGCTTAGTCATCGCAAGCCTTGGATAAAGAGGCTATGGTTGTTTCCTCCAGTACTTCCAGCATTTTATTTTGGGCGCGGAACCAGATTCTCCTCAGGGGGCAACTGGTTTGATCACGGCAGGGAAGATCACGCAGAAGACAACGGGTAATGCCCATCGGACCATCGAAAAGTTCGATCACTTCCCGCAGGGTAATCCCGTCAGGATCGCGGATCAGTGCGACCCCCCCGGCTGGGCCACGGGTTGTTTGTACCCAGCCGGCCTCGCGCAAAACCCCGATCAAGGGGAGGATCAGGTTGTCGGGGACATGTCGTTTCCGGACAATTTTGCGAGCGGGGATCCGTTTTCCTTTAACGGCACGGGCCAATTCCGTTAAAATGATAATACCATATTCCGCTTTTTTTGTAATCATGACGGTTGTCTCCGTTTCAAAATACATTACCAACCTGGTTATATTATAACAAATTGATCTCTTACGTCAAACCTTTTGGCCCTGCTTGCTTTTAAATTATCATAATCTAGAGTACAATATAGACAGAAGCAGCCCGGGTTTAGCATAAAGGGGGGAGGCAGCAGCCTTGTGTAAAAGCCGGCCGAGCAAACCGGTCCTGCTGATGGCGGTTGTTGTTTTAACGATGGTAATCGTTTTGCCGACAACCGTCCTTTTTTCCTCCGCAGATGTTTCCTCCCAAGCGCAGTCAAGCCACGAGTCCAAGGGGCCGGTTATCGTGATCCGGATCGAAGAAACAATTACTGCCGGGCAGCTTACCTACCTGCAACATCAGCTTACCCGGGCGACGGAAATGCAGGCGCAACTGTTTCTGATCGAAATGAACACCCCGGGAGGGCTGGTCGATGCCACCCTGAAGATCAACACCACCCTCCTCAACAGCCCCTTACCGGTTGCGGTCCTGGTCGTTCCCTCCGGAGCCATCGCCGCCTCGGCCGGATGCTTTATTATTCTCTCCGCCGACATCGCCGCCATGGCCCCCGGAACAACGATCGGGGCGGCCCAGCCGGTCACCTTAACCCCCGAAGGAGCTGCCGATGCCGGTGAAAAAACGACCCGTTTTTTGGCCCAACACCTCCGTAGTCTGGCCCGTGAACAAGGGCGCCCCGAAGATATTGCCGGGCGTTTCGTGACCGAGAACCTTACTTTAAGCTCCCGTGAAGCCCTTGAAAAGGGGGTCATCGATTACCTCGCGGCAGACCGGACTGAACTACTTCGTTTAATTGACGGTCAAATAGTGACGAAAAAGGGGGAGGCCCGGCTACTGGATACGGCCGGAGCGTCGGTAATTGAAACTGAGATGAACCTGCGGGAACGCTTTCAAGACTGGCTCAGCGATCCCCAGATCGCATTCATACTGTTAATGCTGGGGGTGCTGGGTCTCTATTTTGGATTTAGCACCCCGGGAACGTTCGTCCCGGAGGTGATCGGGGGGATTCTATTGATCATGGGTATCTACGGCATCGGTTTATTCGATGCCAATACCACCGGTATCATTCTGCTACTGCTGGGGATTGGCTTAATCGTAACCGAAATATTTACTGCCGGTTTCGGTATCTTCGGTATCGGCGGCGCTCTCAGCCTTCTGGCCGGCGCAATCCTGCTGCCCCGGGAGCCACTCATGGGAACCGATTGGTACGGCGCCTTTCGCTATACCGCAATCGGAGTGGCTGTAGCAGTAGCGGTAATTTCGTTACTGGTCATTCAACGCATTGTTCACTCGCGCAGGCACCGCCCGGCCGGCCATACATTCCTTAGCACCCCACAGTGCGGTAAAGTATTCACGGAAATCCCCGACGGCGGTCAGGGAATCGTGCGGGCCCATGGTGAACTGTGGCAGGCGCGCAGCGCCGACGGAACCGCCATTGCACCCGAAACCGAAGTGGATGTCGTGAGGTCCGATTCTCTCATTCTATACGTCCGGCCGGTTCAGGAAAATGAGAATGATCGGGACGGAGGTTAATTAAACAGGGGCCACATACGAAGGAGGTCTGAAACAAAATGCCGCAACTACAACCATATCTCGCAGCTGTGTTTGTGTTCGTGCTGTTTATCGGGTCTGCCTTGAAGATCGTGCGCGAATATGAAAGAGTGGTGGTTTTCCGCTTGGGACACCTGGTCGGGGAGAGGGGTCCGGGACTGGTGATCATTATCCCCTTGATCGATCGCACCGTTCGTGTCTCCCTGCGTATCGTCACCCTCGATGTACCGACGCAGGAGGTAATCACCCATGATAACGTTACTACCAGCGTTAACGCGGTCGTCTACTACCGGGTCGTTGAACCTTCACGGGCTGTGGTGAACGTCGAGGATTACCGCTATGCCACCGCGCAACTGGCCCAAACCACCTTGCGCAGTGTGACCGGCCAAGCCGATCTGGACGAGCTTCTCGCCGAACGGGATAAATTGAACGTGCAGATTCAGCAAATCCTGGACCAGGCGACCGATCCCTGGGGGATCAAGGTCACCGCAGTCGAGATCAAAGACGTGGTTATCCCTGAAGGGTTACAGCGGGCCATCTCCCGCCAGGCCACCGCCGAACGGGAACGGCGGGCGATCATTGTCCAGGCCGAGGGGGAGAAGCAGGCCGCAGAAAAGCTGGCCGAGGCGGCCCAGATTCTGACCGAACAAGACGGCGCTCTCTACATCCGCCTGTTGCGAACGTTGCCTGAAATTGCCGGGCAGCAAGGTTCAATCATCGCTTTCCCCCTACCGCTGGAGCTGCGCCATCTTTTTGATTGGGCGAAGGAAAGAAAAACAAAAAAGGAACCTTAAGCCCGGCAAGATTCGCGGTTTGCTCCGGCCGGGGGGGGTTAAGCATTATCGGAAAAACCCCGGAACCCCCGTTTTATTCATCCTCCGGGGTTCCGGGGTTCTCGGTATGATCGAAATGGCTAACTGCACTTGAATGTTCCCTTTGCACCCTGTATAATAAAGCAGGCAGGCGAGCGTGGCGGAACGGCAGACGCGCTAGGTTCAGGACCTAGTGGGCGTACGCCCGTGGAGGTTCAAGTCCTCTCGCTCGCACCAAATCAAATACCATCTATTGATAAAAGGAATTTTGTCGGTGGGTGGTTTTTTGTTTGTCCGAAAGTGCTTGAAATAAGCACTTTCAGGCTTTGTGCTTTTTGTCTTGTAGCAATAGTTGGTGGCTTTGAATAGCCATTTTCGGAGGACACTTGACACGAACCATAGCGGTTTTCGGGGCAATCGCAGGGGCAAATCGTTAAAAGAAAGGTAATCGTTAAAATTTGCACCGAAAATCGGGCTATCTTTTAACGATACACCGGGCCGTTAAAATTAAAGGTTCGGGAAAAGAAAACAGCCCGCCCAAAGGGCGAGCCGGACACCTTGGCAACCTTACAACCTTGACCGAGAAAACCGCATGATTGCAGGGTTTCTATATGATTAAAGGTTGCCAATACTCTTGATGGATTGGCAACCTTGGTATGGCAATGTTAAGCAGTGACTTCTGAACCGTTCTTGAACCTGAATGTCATACTGCCATCACGGTCGACCGTCACTTGGTCGATTACTGCAAGCCACAGCTTTTCGTCGAAATCGTCGATGGCAAGCGGGCGGTTCTCAATGTCTTTGATGAAGCCCTCGATGATTTTGCCCTTGCCGAGTCGCTCCCGTTTGGCGGCTTCCAATTCATCGACCCGCTCCGAGGCTTCGCGGTGTCGTTCAAGGTAGGCGTTGTTGCGCTCCGCCCATTCCGTCTGATTGACGGCTGTACGGGCATTCTCGTAGATTCCCTTTCGGGAAAGTTCGGTGACAACCTCAATCTCACGGAATAATTCAGCAAGCTCCGTATCAATCG
>CAYQQK010000006.1:0-97101 GCA_964420065.1 uncultured Syntrophomonadaceae bacterium
GTAATGCTTGAAGTTGATAATTTCCTATTGATCTTGGCCTACAACGCAAATGGCTCTTTATCTTTCTTCGTGGCGTTTCCGCCAAATATCGGTTAAAATATTGCTTGCAAGCGGTTAAAAGGAGAGAATTTATGGCTAGGTACTGCTACCTTACCTTTCCGGGCACCTATTTTGCTCTGCATTCCGAAGCTGTGCTACATAAAACGGCTTTTTCGTTTAAACTTGTCCCTGTTCCTCGTGATATCAGCTCCAGTTGCGGCGTTGCCTTGCGCTGTTCCTGCACCGACCTGGCAGGGATTGTCAATGCGCTGGATCAGTCGAACGTACAAGTGGAGGGCAGCTTTAAACCGGGCGAAAATAACCGGTACACCCGGTTTATTCCCGGAAAAGAGCATGATCTATGAATGCCGCCAGCCTGAACCTGTATTTTGATAATGCGGCAACCGGCCGGGAAACAATCCGCACCTGTCTCGATTATTTCGGTTTCAAGGGGGTTCTTCCGGCCGGCCGGGTTTCAAACATGTACGAAATCGCCGATCTCCTGGCCAGGGCGCAAAAGGTAATTTCATTGTAGTATGACGGCGGCGCACCTCCAGGGAGTTATTTAACCCCACAATGGCTTGGGCAGTTCGAACCTGCCCGTACAGACAACCAAAAACCCCTTCCCCACTGATTCAAGTGCGCTTCTAACACACAATTGCCTCTTTATATTTCCCATTTTTGGGAAGGAATTAGGCAATTCCTGTAGAATAGTGTGATAAATTGTATCTGGGTAGGATTGCTATCGCAGACAATTACTATGCGGTTTCCGGAATAACGAGCAAAAGCTGAATAAAAAACACAAATCAAGGCGAAATATACCCGGCAAATCAAGTATTCCTTTAATTGAAAGGGCTGGCCGAAAACCAAGATGCAAAACAGGCGCAGCCCTTCCCAAATTCACGCAGTAAAATAAGCCGTCAGCAAAAGACAGAGGCATAACCTTGGGACTTTGCGCAAGCATAGCTGCTTGACCGTTTTGAAAAATTTTACGAAAGGCAATGATCGTGAACATGAATAAAAAACTACTTTTAAGCATAGCACCCATTGTTTTGGCGATTACTGTGATCGGAGGTGCGACGTGGGCATTGTTTGCAGTTCAGGACAAGATTGAAGGTTATGAATTTGCCACCGGCGGGGTAAATATTTCTTTGACCGGAAGCGACGCTGCATTTTCCGTTTTCAACATTGCTCCCGGATGGTCCGAAGAGAAAACCTTCATCGTAACCAACACCGGTAACCTGCCAATCTATATCAAGGTGTCCATGACTGGATCAGGTGATCTGGGTAATGTTCTGAAGGCCATAATAAAGGAAACAGGCGATAATATTGTCTACCCAACGGGGAATCAGTCCGGCCTTTTAAAGGATCTGGCTATCAATGACGTGCCACTAGCCGAAGGCGCAAATATTTCCTACAAAATCATTGTATCCCTGCCCACCACTACCAACAATGACTATGAAAACAATACTTACAACGGAACGATCATCGTTGACGCTGTTCAGCAAGAATACCAAAACATGCATGATGTGCAATATGAAAGCACCAATTCCCCCTGAAATATTTCAGGCCCACTCACCTGTTGTTCATGTATCCAGTTACCCAATCCCGGTTGGTGTAATGTCGGCATTATCAGCATGTCCTACTACAAGCATCCCTTTTACCATTTCCCGGGATTCCGTCCTTGGAATGTCCTAAAAAGGGGAGGGAAACAATCCAGGATGAAAAAAATGATTGCTCTTCTCGTTCTGACGCTGTTCCTAACAGTCTCTCTGGCCGGAAGCGCCACTTCTCCCTGGTTTACCGCCCGGGCCGAGCTCCCCGGCAATACCTTTACCGCCGCCGCAGTGTTTTCCCCCGATACGATACCGTTATCCAGTTTAAGTGCTGGCAACAGAGTAGTGGACACCGCATGGAGCTGGATCTTCAAATCGGGAAACAACTATAGCGATCCCGTAGTGGCTACAAAGCCGGTAGTATGGCTCGTAGTTGGAATAGACCACTATGGACCCGGTACGGGAGTGCTACTGCTGGCGGAAGAAGTTATTGCAAAAAGGGTTTTCGATACTCGGGGCAATTTCGGGAATAGTATCTGGAAGTTCAACAATGAGCTCAAACCATGGTTGAACGGCACCTTTTATGATGCCTTTTCGGACGATTTCAAGGAAGCAGTGTTAACGACCACCATTCCCCACCAACATTATCTTTCAGGCGGAGAACTTGAAAACTACACTACCGACAATAAGGTTTTTATCTTGTCCGAAACCGAACTGGGAATTACGTCTGGGTTGGAAATAGGAACACCGGTCCAATTTTTTATCGGTGCAACCTTTGCCGACCGGAGAGCCCGTTTGGGCGGCAGTTTTGCGACCTACTGGACCCGCTCTCCCGCGGATGACCCCCTGGCAACATCCTATGTGCGCTATATTCGAACGTATGGCGATTCTGATTACCAAAATGCCAACATCAAAGACTGTGGTTACCGCCCGGCGTTAACCTTAAAGGGCAATACCCGGGTGGAACCCGAGCCTATTGATGGAATTTATCGGATCATAGGCCCGTAGCAGACGCGGGGATCCGGACGCGGGGACGTCAAACTGTGTGATAACTACCTTTTTCCCAAATGAAAGCGGAGGATGTGGGGAACAACCTTCTTTTTTACCCCAATTAAATAACCCTGTTCCCTAAATTTAGACTGCTTGATTACCACTGTGGGGTAAATGAATTCCGAGCATTATTTATCACACGGTCTGACGTCCCCTTGTCTTTTTGGCCTCCAGGAGTCGCTCGACGGTGCTTTTGGGGGGCGGCTTTTCCGCCTTGGAGCGGGTACGGCGCGGGCGGGGCTTGAACGCCGCCGGCAACTGCGGCGCCATGCCGAAACGGCGGAAGGCAATATCCAGCGGCCAGAGCAGGACCGCCGCCAGAATTAACCCGCCACTGATCTCCGTTGAGCGGCGCACCGGATCAACCGGGGGGCGAAACGCCTCCCGGGGCTGGCGTAGCACGCGCCCGCCGGTGCCCGCGCTTAACGTCTCGAGCAGGTCGCGCCCCGCCTCCATGCCGGTGGTAAGGCGGTACTCGGCCGGGTAGGGAACGGAAAAGCCGCTCACGGCCTGCCCCGTAACCGTCCCCTCCACTCCCTCACGGCGGGTGCCGAGCAGGTAAACCCCCTCGTTCACCTGTTCGAGGCGGGCGGAATAACGTTCGCCCCCAACCGGCTGCATCTCCAGTTCCGTCTCACCATAATCCTCACCGGTCACGCTCACCACCAGCCGTTCACCTTCAACGAGCGGTTCCCCAACCAGGGCGCTAATCTCCGCCCCGGCTCCGTCCAGGCGCACCTCCAAGGCAATCCCCTCGTCGCCCGGGCGCGGAGTGATCCAGGTCAAAAGGTTGGTCCAAAGATCGGCAAAACCGGGATGCCGCAAAAATTCTTCGCTCCACATCCCCCCGGTGTCGCTGGTAAAGGCTACAGCTCGCCCAAGGCCGTATTGCCAGCGAGCCAACAAAGGGTGTTCGCGATGGGTTTGCAACAGCACTTCGGCCAAGGGCTTGGCCGTAGAGGCAACATAACCGCAAAAAAGCGGCGTAGCTGCACCAAGCGCAACCGCATCGCGGTGGAGGACAGCAGGCCGGAACTCCTCCTCTACCAGGTAATCCCCCCCTGCCAACACTGTTTCCTGCAAAAAAACTTCCGGTAAATCTTCGCTTTCCGGCACCGCATAGAAACGCCCGTCACCGTGTTCGGCCAGGTAACGCATTAATGTCGCATCAGCATCATCTCCCAGAGCAATGGTGGAAAGAACGATCCCCTGACCGGTCATCTCCTCCAGGAGCGAAGCATAATTATACTGGGGTCCCTCCATCCCATCGCTAAGAAGAATGATCTGTTTCGCGCGCTTCCCGCCGGTTAGCAGGCGCACCGCCTCTTCCAGGGCGGGATAGATCATGGTGCCGCCGCCAACAGAGATGCTTTCGATTACAGCGGCGGCGTGATCCCGCTCTTCTCCGGAAGTAAGGGGCAGTGCGACAGAGTAGCGATCATCAAAGGTGATCACCCCGAGGCGGTCCCTTTCTTTCAGTACGGCCAGGGAGGCGATGGCGGCGTTTTTGGCCATGTTTAACTTTTCCCCGGACATACTTCCGGAGCGATCGATCACCAGCAGCAGATCCAGGCCGGGCAGCTCTGTTTCGCTTTCAACCTCCATGGAAACCGGAAGCAATTTTTCCAGCGGTGTGTCCTGGTAAAGACCGAGACCAAAAGAGCTCTTGCCGCCGGTCGCAGCTACGCCGCCGCCCAGAACTCGCACAAATGTTTCCAAATTTTGCTGTTGCTCCACCGTCAAGGCGTACGCGGGAACGTCTACCAACAACACCGCCCGGTAGGCCGCCAGAGCCTGCGGGGAAGCAGGTAGCTGCTGCGGCGGCACCCGGTGTACCTCCAGACCGCCCAGGAGCATCAGGTCGAACAACGACTGCCCCTGGCCCGGTTTGCCTTCCACCATCAGAAGACGGGGCGGAGCTTCGACGAAAGTAAGGCCGGTCATGGTGTTGTTCGAACGGAGGGTATCCCGGTACGGTTCCAGGACGGCCTGCACTTTGACCAACCCCTCTCCCGCCGTTTCCACCGGAATCGAAAAATATTGCCGTCCCGCCGGCAGTGATACTTCTTCCTGGAAGGCGAGGCGCCCATCCCAGAACAGGGAGAGCACACCCGGGGTAGAAACGGTAGATTGCACCTCCACCTCTACCAGCACCTGCCGCCCGGGGTGGGTATAACGGGGCAGGGCGAGATCGAGAACGGCCGCCTCATCGCCCGCCGGCGCCATGACGGGAAGAACGTCTACACTGATGCCGGAAGCATTTAGCGCGCCGGCATAAGCAAGGCTGTCGCCGGCGGTTTCCAGCCCGTCCGAG
Organism: uncultured Syntrophomonadaceae bacterium; assembly: GCA_964420065.1. Lineage (GTDB taxonomy): Bacteria > Bacillota > Dethiobacteria > DTU022 > DTU022 > CAYQQK01. The sequence goes on from CAYQQK010000006.1 coordinate 4,960, forward strand.
AGCAGGACGATGCGGCCGTTACTGTCACCCGGGATCAAACCGGCGGCCGTCTGCAAGGCGGCTTCGAGATCGGTATGATCGCGGGCAATCTCCGCCGCCTCCAGGGCGGGCAGGCGCTCCATGGTAAAGGGTTTCACCAGCTGGACATCGCGGCCGAAAACCAGCACGGCCGCCCGATCGCCGGCGCCGCAGTAGGTGAGACTTTCGTTGAGCCATCCGGACTGGTCGGGTGTCCCCTCCATACTGCGGGAGCGATCGACCAAAAAAACGACGCTTAAACCGCGGTGGGTCCGGACCAGGTACGGGCGGGACAGGGCCAGCACCAACACCAGCAACAGCAGAGCACGCAAAACCAGGGCTGCGGAGCGAACCTGGCGCGGATAACGCCGTCGCCCGTTGTAAACCAAGAGCAGGGCGCTGGCCGGGAGGAGCAGCAAAAGAAACCATGGTTGTAAAAATTTAATAGCCACGGTTATCGACCCACCATTCCAGTCCGATCAGAAAACAGGTCGCCAGTAGCAACGGGGTCGTGAGGGAAAGTAACCCGGGCGTCTGCCGGCTGCCGCTCACCGACGCGCCGTCGATGGTAATGCAATCTACGGCAGCGAGGGTGCCGGTTGTTGTCGGAGTGTTAACCGCAATCAGGTAATCGCGTTCGCCGGTCGAAAGGGTGTAAATCCCGCTTTCCCGAACCGGTTCCCCCCGGTAGGGGAAAGGCCCGCTGATGCGACGGCGGTCGCCGCCCGGCGTCAGCACCTCCACCGTTTCCACCGACCAGGGCGGATCCAGAAAAAGCGGGTTACCGTAAGAAAGCCGCCCCGGCGCCATCGTCAGGCCGGTAAAATAGTCGATCGTATTACGGATCAACACGGGGAAGGCGGGCCGCAGGGGCAGATCTCCCCCTTGCACGGCAAAGCCGAATACCACTACGGGCATCCCCTTTCGCTCCAGCTCGACCCCGATGTTGCCTTCCGCCGTCTGCAACAGCGGCCGCCCGCCCCGGATCGCCTTGGCATAGCTCAACGTGACCGCGTTGAAATCAGCATAAGCCATCAGGGAATGCGCCGCCGCCTGAAGGCGGTCCGGTCGGAAAGGGGCGGCCGTTTCAAAATGGGGATTGGGATGGGGCGGATCGAAAATGAGCAACGGTGCGGCGGGCAGAGTTTCGGGCAGATAGCCGTCGAAGATAAAGTAATCATAGCGCCCGGAAAGCTCGGAACGGTAGCCGGTGGGGCGAACCCGGGTCACCGCCAGGCCGGGTTGCAGCTGCAGCACCCTTTCCAAAAAAAGATTGCCCTCGCTAACCAGGAGCAACCGGGAACTGGCATCACCACCGGCCGTGACCGCATAAAAGCTGTCATCCCAAGACACCTGATCGCCGCCGGCCAAAACTTCTCCCCGGTACCAGGGTGACAATGCTATTTCACGCCAGGTTAGAACGGTACTGTTCCCGGGTTCCAGTGAGACCTCCCGCTGACCGACCGGCGCGCCGGCACTGTCTTCAATGCGTACGGTTCCGCGGGCAGGCAGGGTACCATTGTTGTAAACGGTAACGTAAAGACGTTCTCCGTCGGCGATCATAGCGGCAATGAGCAGGTTCCGCACCGGATTCTCTCCCACGGGGATAAAGCTAAGCGGCGCCCCCAGACGGAGGGCGACTTCATCACACCCGCCCGCACTGATGAGCATAACCGCAGTATCGTCCCGGTCGTGGGTTAGATCTTCGGCCAGAACCAGCGCTTCTTGCAGATTGGCCCGGCCGCCATCAATGGCTAAACCACCGACCGCTTCGAGTAAAGTCGCCGTATCAGAAGTAAAACCACAAATTACCCGGGCCTTTCCGGCCATGGCTACTACAGCCAGCGCCTCCGCCGTAGCCTTGCGAGTTATCCGGTCACGTAGAAATTGTTGTGCTTGCTCCAGCCGCGTTTTTCCATCCTCCTGGACCGCCATGGAATAAGAAGTGTCGATAATAACCACGGTATGACCGCCCGGGCCCCCCCCCGCATGCAGAGGCAAAGCCGGTTGCACCAGAGCCAGCGTGAGCAAAGAGGCGCCCAAAAGCTGCAGCAAAAGAAGCAGACTCCGGAGCAACCGGCTCAACCGGAGCGAGGGTGAAGAGGTTTGATCAAGGCGTTCCCAGAGCATGATGCTGGAAACGGGCTGCGGCCGTGTCTTTTTTTTGAGCAGGTAGAGCAGCACAATTAGAGGAATGGTTGCCGCCGTCCAGAAGGCTGCGGGTTGGAGAAAGGTCACCGTTTCACCTCATTTCCCTGCCTCTTGACCCGCCCCCCCGAGAGAAGGGTTTTCTCCTTTCCCTCACCCTGGAGAGGGGCTTTCTCCTTTCCCTCACCCTGGAGAAGGGCTTTCCCCTTTCCCTCCGCGGGAGAAGAGCTTTCCCCTTTCCCTCCGCGGGAGAAGGACTTGCTCTTTTCCCTCCCCGAAGAGAAGGGCTTTCTCCTTTCCCTCCCCCCTGGAGGGGGAGGGCAGGGTGGGGGGGATGATACATAGTGGCCATCCCCTTATCTCAGTGGAAAAGAGACGAGGCGTTGGCCAGGAGGAAGTCGACCGGGTTCTGCCGCGTGTCAAACAGAAAGTAGCCGGCCCGGCGCAGGCGGCAGAACTCCCGGATCGTTTCGCGGTGACGCTGCAGCGATTCCCGGTAGCGCTGCAGCAGGTACGGGTCCGGTTCTACCTCTTTTGTACGACCAGTTTCCGTATCGATCAGGGAGACCGGGCCGCGGCATTCCGGTTCCAGCTCATCTGGACTGATCAGGTGGAACAGGAGCAGCTGTTGGCGGGCGGAGAGCAGGTGCCGCAACCCTTCAGCATACCCCCCCGGGGAGAGAAAATCGGACAGAATAACCGTCATCTGGCGCGATCGCAAAAGATGGGAAAAAGAGAACAGAAGAGTATTCAAGTCCCCCTCGCGTCCGAAATCCTGTTCTTCAAGAAAGCGCCAGACCCGGGTCAAGGAACCCATACCGTACAGCGGAGGCAGATAGCGGTCCGGTTCCAGAGCACCCGCGCCGATCGCAACCCGGTCGTAAGAGCGCAGGCTGATATAGGCCAGGCAGAGCGCCAGTTCCAGGGCCCGCCGCCCCTTGTGCGGATCGCCCCAATCCATGGAACCGCTGCTATCGATCAGAAAGTTGACGGTGGCATCAACCTCACTGCGGTTAAGGCGGGTGTAGAAGCGATGGGAGCGGCCATACAGAGGCCAGTCAATGCGCCGCGGATCATCCCCCGGGAGGTAGGGCCGGTAGTCGGCAAACTCAAGCGCGGCGCCGTAGCGCCCGCTAAGGCGCTTGCCGCTGTCGAATCCCGCTAGCCCATCGCGAAAACGCAGGATCAGCCGGTCGAGACGTTGTATGGCCGGGGCCAGTTTGACCGTCATCGCTCAACCTTTCTTGACCGCGTCCAGAATGTCGCCAATGATTGCGTCGGAGGTAATCTTTTCGCCCAGGGCTTCAAAATTGAGCAGCAGGCGGTGACGCAAGGCGGGCGGCGAAACCCGCTCGATATCATTAAAGCTGACGTTAAATCGCCCGTCCAGGAGAGCCGTTACCTTGGCCGCCAGGATGATGCTCTGGATACCGCGCGGGCTGGCGCCCACGGTCACATAGCGCTCGACCCGGGGCAGGCCCGGGGGATTTCCAGGGTGGGTTGCCTGGAGTACTTTCAAGGCGTATTCCAAAACTTTGGCCGCGATCGGCACCCGCCGGGCGAGGCGGTTAAAGGCCAGAATATTGGCCCCGCTCATGCGCGGTTCCACGGTAGGTTCTGTCGCCCCGGTGGTGCACCGGACGATCTCTTGCAGTTCCTCCAGGGAAGGATAAGGCACCAAAACTTTGAACAGAAAACGGTCCAGCTGGGCTTCGGGCAGGGGGTAGGTCCCCTCCATCTCAAGGGGGTTTTGCGTGGCGACGACAAAGAAGGGCAGTTCCAGAGGCCAGGTCTGTCCAAATACGGTCACCCGTTTCTCCTGCATACACTCGAGGAGAGCACTCTGGGTTTTCGGGGTGGCCCGGTTGATCTCATCAGCCAGGACCAGGTTGGCAAAAACCGGGCCGGGCCGGAACTGAAATCCCCCTGCCCCGCCGGGGTCGATCAAGTTGGTCCCGGTGATATCCGAGGGCATCAGATCGGGCGTAAACTGGATCCGGTTGAAGGTAACATTGAAAACCCGGCCAAAGGTGTTTACCAGCAGGGTTTTCCCCAATCCGGGGACCCCTTCCAGGAGAACATGGCCGCCGGCCAGAAGCGCCGTCAGACAAAGCTGCACCACCTCGTGTTGCCCGACAATGACCTTGCCCACTTCTTCCCGGGCGCCCGCCGCCTGGGCCAGTAGCTGCTCGTCCATCAAATCAGACCTCCAACCGGATCAAGGTGCGATCGCTTCGAAATAGCTCCGCACGTAGTTTTCCAGGGAAGGCGGAACATGACCTTCTTGCAAGGAAGTGGTTCCTTGCCGGTAATAATGCTGATACTGTCCGGCGTACTCTTCTGAAGACAGACCGGGGTTGAGACGCAAAATTTCCGGCAGGGTATAGCCGCTCTCTTCTCCTGTACCGCCTAAAATAATTTCCTGTTCGCCGGGAATAAAGAAAAATTGATGCCCTTTGGGAGGAGCACTGCCGGTACCCGCACCGCCGCCGCTACCATCGTCCCCTCCCCCTCCACTTCCCTCACCGCTTCCCGCACCGCTGCCGCCGCCTTCTTTACCGCCACCGCTGTCCCCGGCCTTCCCGTTTTCCCCGCCCCCGGCAGATCCGGCAGTGCTGTCACCGCCGGGCGCTCCAGTTCCGGTTGCATTTTGATCGCCTCCACCAGTAGAACCTCCTGCGAGGGCCTGTTGCCGTTCGCGCAGGTGCTCCGCCCCGGCACGCACTGCCCGACCGGCGGAAACGGGGTCCATGCTTGCTATAATTTGATCAAGAGCCTCCACTGCCCCGGAAAGACCGTCGCCGGAGACCCCGGTCAGATTGGCGGCCGTCCCCTGCAGGGTCTCCCGGAGCGCACCGGGGGGGACAGCCCGGGCCAGCTGCTCCAGTTGTTTCAAAAATTCCTCCCGAAAAAACGGGTCGTTTTCCAGTTGCACCGCAATTTCGGAAGCCGTCCGATCCCCCCACAGATCCTCTTGCTCCTGCAGAGCAGCCGCGATTCGCGCCAACTCTTCCCTTTGGCTTTCCAGCGCTTCCAGTGTTTCCCGTAAAAGCAGCTCTACCTCCGCCGGTTCCGGGCCAAACTGAATTTGTTCGCGCAGGAACGCCAGTTCTTCCCGCAGCGCCTTCAGAAGCGGATCCGGTGGGAGCAGCTGCTCCAGTTCGTCCATCGCCGCCAGCGCCTCTTCAAGAGCCGCCCGTTTCTCCTGTCCGGAAGCCAGGGTGCTGGAAAGAGCGGGTGAAGCCAGAAACGTAATCGCAAACAGCAGCGCCGCCAGGCTAAAAAGGGTAGCCGAAGACCGGAAAGCACGCCAGTTGAAACGAGCCCGGGGTGGGTGATCCCGGAAGTAGCGTCCCAGTTCTGCCAGGAGACGCCCGGTCATCTCTTCCCCCTCCCGGCCGGGTTGCCCGGTCGCCGCAGTAGTGTCTTTCCCGGCCCGTAATTCGAGGTAGGTCTGGATCCGTTCGTCGCTTTCAAGTTCCCGGTCCATGCGCCGGGAGAGCTCCAGCAGATTGGGCCGCCAGCAGTAGCTTCCACCAGCCGCGACCAACAGCACGATCAGGCTGACCGCCGCCCGCCCGAAAAAGGGGGCTGGAACCAGGACCGTGACCAGGTTAAAAATAGCGTTGGCGCCCAGAAGTGCTACGGCGCTGCATAAAAGGATCCGCAAGGCGCTCTCACGGCGGTAAATTTGTTCCACGGGCTCAAGAAACGACAGTTCCTGCGGCCAGCGCAATCTGTTTCACTCCTCCCGATCGGATCGAACTCCTGCTTCCCCCCTCACCCTAACCCTCTCCCCCCTGCAGGGGGGAGAGGGGATAAAAACCCCCGTATTTTCAGCCCCTTGAAAGCCTCTCCCACCTGCGGGGGGAAAAGGTTAGAAAACTCTACTTTTCCCCTCCCTCTGGAGGGGAAGAAGAATGGAGGGGCGAGTTGGCATGTTGCCCCAAAAGCCCTTTCCGCCTCCTCCGCAAGGGGTTGACCAGGCGGGCCGACCAGAGCAGGCTGCCCAGGGAAAGAAGCGCTCCGGTACCGAGATGGAGATGCCAGAATTGAAGCCGGCTCAGCCATGCCGGGTAGCGAAACGGGTAGGCATTTTGACTGAGCTGGCTCAGAAGTTCACTCAGCTGCTCCGGGTAGAGCCATTCGAACAGGACAAGAGGGTTTAAAACCAACAAAAAATGCAGCGGCGGTGCGCCCCCGGCCTGGGCCAGCAAGGCGACATTGAGGCCGTTTAAAAGCAGTGTTCCGCCGAAAAGCAGCCCGGCCAGGCCGTAGGCAGCAATAAAACAGACCGTGGTTTTACGAAAAAGGGCCGAAAACAGAACAGTAAAGCTGCCGAAAAAGAGGGCGCTGAGCATCAGCATCGCAATCAAAATAGCCAGTTCCCCCGGTGAAACTCCCCCCAAAAGAAAGACAAACCCGTACAGGGGCAGTGAAGACAAAATTAACAGAAAAACAGTGCTTAAAGAAGAAGCCAGTTTCCCAAGGACAATGCCCAGGGGCGTGAGGCGGGTACATACGAGCAGGTCAAAGGTCTGCCGCTCTTTCTCGCCACTGATCGAGGCGGCAGCCAGGCCGGGCACAAAAAGATAGATCAGGCTAAATTGCAGCAACGCCAGGAAAATAAATAGATTTTGCCCAACCTGGGCCGTGTCCGTGTAGCCGAGGCGCATCGTATAAGTAAAATTTGAAAAAAAGAGCACCCCTAAACCGCCTAAAATGAGCAGGTAGGCGGACACCATGCCGAAGGTCCGCCAGGTGCGCATCTGCAAACGCAACTCCTTAGCCAGCAGTGGATTGAGGCGCATGGTCCACCTCCCCGGTGATTTGCATGAACAGTTCTTCCAGGTTGCCGCCCATCGGAGTAAAGCTGTAAAGGCTGAACCGGGCCGCCAGCGCGCCCAGCAGCCGGGCCTGTTCTTCCCGCTCCCCGGCAAACAAGACCTCGATGCGTTCGTGATTGTTGAGCAGCGCCGACTTAACCCCCTCTTGCTCCAGCAGCCACAGCCGGGCCTGTTCGACCCCTTCGTGTACCCCGACCTCGATCAGGGTATCGGCCTGGACCCGGGCCAGAATCTCATCGATCGGGCCACACAGGAGCAATCGCCCCCGGTTGATAATACCGATATGCGTGCAGAGCTGGGCCAGCTCGGTCAAGATATGGGAGCTGATCACGATCGTATGTCCCATCCGTTGCAGCTCCCGTAGTATTTCCCGCAGTTCCACCCGCGCCCGCGGATCGAGCCCGGAGGCCGGTTCGTCCAGCAGGAGCACCCGGGGCTGGTGAATCAGGGCCCGGGCCAGGCAGAGCCGCTGCTTCATGCCCCGCGAAAAGTGGTTCACAAAATCGTTCTCCCGACCGGAAAGACCCACCAGATCCAGCAAGGCCGGCATGGCCTGCCGCACCGCATCGATATGGCGCCCCGATGCTTCTCCATAAAATTCAAGGTACTCTTTGACGCGCAGATCGTCGTAGACCCCAAAAAAGTCGGGCATATAGCCGATCAGCCCGCGGATCCGGCGGGGATCGCTAAATACAGAAACACCCTCGATCTCTACCTCGCCCGCGGTATGGGCGAGCAGGGCAGCCATGATACGCAAGGTGGTGGTTTTACCGGCCCCGTTCGGACCGACAAAACCGAAGATACTACCTTCGCCAACGGTGAAACTGATGTTATCGACCGCGATGAAGCGACCGTAGTGCTTGGTCAAATTGGTCACCCGAATCATCGCCGCACCCCGTCCCGGATACTAAAAAGGCGGCCGGCTTCGACCCAGAGTTCGCCCTGGTATTGCAGCCGTACCAGCAGCCGGTCTTCAAAAATCTGTTCACCAATTCGATCTAGGGCCAAGACTCCGCCGCCCGGCAGAACCAGCCGGCCCAGTTGATCCCAATCATCCCGATCCCGATTATAGACCAGAACCTCGACGGCGCCGCCGCCGTTCCAATGCCCCGCATTAATCTGGTATTCACCGGCCGTGTAATCGACGCCGGGGGGGAGGACAAATACCAGGTCGGCCTGACCCGCGCCCTGCAGGTAGAGTTCCGATTGCGCGGTCGTTCTCCGGTGATAATAGGTACCCTGCTCGCTGGAACCGATTACCCGCGGCTTCAGCCAACCTTCTTTGATGGCAAAGGTCTCCTGCAGGTCCAGTTGTTCCAGATCCAGGCCGGAGAGAAAAATGTTCAACGGAGGCGCCGTAGCGGCGCCGGTCATCTCCAGTACCGGAAGGGTATCGTTGAATCCGACCAAGAGGAGATCGGCCGGGTAATCGAATATTTCTTCCGGCCAGTAGGAGTAAGGGGTTGTGCGCCCGGCATAGCGGCCGGAAACCGCACTTAAATCGAGAGGAACATCCCGGCCGGAGAGAACGGTTTTTGTTTCACCGCTTTCCAAAGGCCCGATCTGTTGCCAGCCTTCCGGGAAACGCAGCCAGCTGTCGAAAAATAAATGTCCGGTTTCGTTCGTCACGGTGACCGCAATTTCATCCCGGCCGAGCACGCCCGTCATTTCAACCGGGCCGGCCAGCTGCAACGGCTGTGCAGCGTAAAGCCGTTGCGTAGACCACAGAGCCGGGTCGTCCAGCTGGATTTGGGCGGCGGAGTCAAGGCCCCGGGTCGTCACCACACCCCTCCCTGGAGCCAGGGCGGCCACGGGTGAGGCAAAAGCAACGGCGCCCCGGCGAGGGACAAACAGCGCCCCATAGCTTTCAGCGGCGGCGCGATTTTCGCGCTGCATCTCGATAAGGTTGAGCTGGTACAGGGTATATTCGTCCCCCCTGCCGCTGCCGGCGGCAAGATAGATCAGGGCGGTAAAAAAAACGGCCAGGGCGGGAATGGTCAGCCAGGCCCATTCCCAGCGGCGCAGGCGGCGCAACACCAGAAAGCTAACCGGTCCGGCGAGAAGGATATAGATCAGGATCCCGGTGAAAACTTGTCCCGCGGAAAAGAAAAAGGGCCGGCGCCCGCCCTGCAAAACCAGCTGCAACAGCTCGTTCATCATATACCTTTCCGCACGTTCCTGACGGCGGTAAACCGTTTCGCCGCCGAGACGGAAGAGCTGTTGCCAGAAGTCCTCGAGGGCGGCGGTATCGGTAAAGGGCGCATCCTCTAAATTCAAAGTTGAATAATAGATCTTGCCTCGCCCGCAGTCCCCCGCCAGCAGGAGCGGAAAACGATCTGTTTCGAGCAGAACCCGCCCTGTGACCTCTCCGCCGGTTACCAGGTATGAACCGGAAGGGCGGGTGGTTTTAAAAGGCAGCGGCTCCGCCTTCTCTTCCGTGGCCGAAGGGCGGAAGGGCAACAAATTTTCCGGCACCAGTGCGGCACTGTTTCGCCAATCCCGGCCGCCCCCGAGCACCAGCACCCCGCCCTGTTCAACCCACCGGGAAAGGTAGTCCGGCAGTTCCGGCTGCGGGTTCAGCCGGGCCGTGTCGCTCAACACCAGTAAAGAAAAACCGTCCAGGGCCAGGGCTTGAGCAAAATGTTCTTCCCGCAGGTGAATCACCCTGGAACCGGGAAAAATTGTCGCCAGGCGATCAAACTTTTCCGGCGAAGCGGCCAGCACGCCGATCGCCGGTCCCTCCCGGGAACCGGCGCCGCTAACCCGGGCGGTCTTAACAACACGGCCGTCCGCACCTTTTAGAGAGAGCTGGACCCGATCATCGGCATTAAAAAAAGTGCTTTCCCGAAAAGGAGGTAAAAAGAAAGTAACTTCGATCTTCTTACCGACCGGGACAAACACCGCTTCGGCGTAGCTGCCGGCAAAAACCGCCTCAACTGTCCCCTGCCAATCCGCCTCGCTGCGGTTGGTGACCGTAACCTGAAGCACGTTCCAGCGGTTATAGTCCGGACCGGTATTAAAGTTCAACCGGTACTGCAGATCAAAGTCATCATCGGCCGCGGCCAATGATGCCGGCGACAACGATCCCAACAATAACATGAGCAAGGAGAAAATCAATAACCTTTTCACGGCTTTCATTAATGCCTACGCCTTTCTCCCGGCTGGAACATCAAGCATCCCCTGCTCATATTACGGCTTTTTGCAATCAATTTCAAGGGCGCGCCGGGGAGAACCGGGCATTTCGCCTGCCGGTAAATTGCTTAAAATTGACAAACCGCAAGGATATTTGCGGCATGCCCGAGAGGAGAGCGGAGTAGGTTTTTATAGAAATAGCAGGATGAGTTGGCTCAATACAGTCAGCCATGAGCAAACCAGGGACGGACGCTTTTGGCAGCAACCTTTTTCAATCAGGTCCCGATAATTTTGATCAGGACCCGCTTATCCCGCATGCCGTCAAATTCGCCGTAGAATATTTGCTCCCATGTCCCGAAGTCAAGTTTGCCCTCGGTCACGGCGACAACCACCTCGCGGCCCATCACGGAACGTTTCAGGTGCGCGTCAGCGTTGTCTTCATGGTTGTTGTGATCATATTGGTCATGGGGCTTTTCCGGCGCCAATTTTTCCAGCCAGCGTTCAAAATCCCGGTGCAAACCGCTTTCGTCATCGTTGATAAACACACTCGCCGTGATGTGCATGGCATTGACCAGGCACAGGCCCTCACAAATCCCGCTCGCGGCAAGAGCCGCCTCAACTTGCGGCGTGATATTGATATAGGCGCGGCGGGTCTTTGTCCGCAAATGCAACTCCCGGCGGTAAACTTTCATCCGGCTTCCCTCCTCAGGTCCGATCGTTCATTAAAACCATTTTCAACCTTGTGGATCAATGGTTTTTTATATACCGAACTGATCAAGCAGCATCATTCCTGCGAAACCAGTTTTTCCGCCAGGGGACGGGCCGAAAGGTGCAACTCCTGCCGCAACAATAGGAATAAAGCCAGTGAAAGCAGCGTTGTCGCTATATCCGCCATCGGCAAAGCGCGGATAAAACCATTAAATCCCCATTGGAAGCTAAAAATAGCCAGGAAAGGAACGTAGAAAAACCCTTGCCGGCCCAGCGATATCACCAGGGACTGCACCCCTTTCCCCAGGGCCTGAAACATGGACATCAAGAGCATCTGGATCGCCAGAACAGGCATACCCAGGGCGAAGGATCTGATAATTTTTGCACCCAGTTCGATCACGATCGGATCGTTGATGAAGATCCTGATCCAGAAGTTGGAGAACACGTAAAAAAGGAGGGCAAAAATGGTGCACAACGCCGTGCCGCTCAAGGCGGCTTTCTTGATCGTATCCAGGAGGCGTTTATACTTCCCGGCCCCGTAGCTGTAACCCATCAGGGGCTGGCAGCCGTGCCCCAGGCCCATCGAAAGCATGACCGTGATATTGGAAACGCGCATGGCCACCCCGTTCGCCGCAACAACTTCGTCTCCAAAATTAGAGGCGAAGACATTGGCGATGGCAAACCCGGTGCTGGTCAGGAGCATGGCCACGGAAGCCGGGATGCCAACCTTGAAAATCTCGGCATAGATTCCCCGGTCAAAACGGTAATGCTTCCAGGAGATCGAAACAACCCCTCTTTTCCTGGTGTAAAAGGAAATACAGTACAAAAAACCGGCCACGTTGCCGATGACCGTGGCCACGGCCGCACCGGCCACATCCATTTTCAGCAAAAAAATAAAAATAGGGTCGAGCGCGATGTTCAAAAGGGAACCGCTGACCATACCGATCATCGCTTCCTTCGTCGCACCCTCGGAGCGCAACAGCCCGGCCAGGGCCATCTTCAAACCGATCACCGGACTGCCCAGGAGCATGATTGACAGGTAGCTTCTCCCGTAACCGATCGTGTTGGCACTGGCGCCGCACGACATCAAAACGGGTTTGATCAGAATAAGACCCGTGATGGAAACAATCGTGCAAACGAGCGCGGCGGACCAGAAAGCAACCGCACCGGCCCGGCTGGCGCCGTCCCTTTCCCCCCGGCCGAGCAACCTGGAAATCAGCGAAGCTCCCCCGACCGCAAAAATGTTTCCGAAAGCCTGGATCATCATGAAGACGGGCATGGAGATGGCGATCGCTGCCACCATGTTCGGCTCATTCAACTTGCCGATAAAAAAGGTATCGGTCATGTTGTAGATTACCTGCACCAGCATGGCCATCATCGTTGGGATGGCCAGAGTCCAGACCGCCTTGTAGACGGGCATGGAGCCCAGGATATGGGTCCGGTCTTGTTGTTTGTTCATCTGATCAGTTCCTTCTGTGCTCATTCTACAACGAATATCCGGATCATTTCCAGTGTATGATCCGGGTTGCCCGGTCCTCGGGGCCAGGCGCAGCCGGAAGTGGGGCGGGATAACCTTTAACCCCGGTGATCGTATTTGAAAAAAAGAGGTGATCCCGGTGCCGGTTCAAATGTTCATCATGCACCGCATAAGCCCGCGAAAAAAAATAAAGGGGGTTGGAAAAGTTGTCGTAAAGCGTCCCGATAACAGCCTAGAAGCCTTTGACGAGGACGACCGGCGTGCCGGCATCGGATGAACCGCTGATCAGATCGGCCAGGCTGGCCAGGATGTCTTTCATGCGCCGGGGAGTGGTTCCTTCATTTTCGGCAGAGTTGCCGGTAAGTTTTTTCCTGGTATCACCGAGAAGGAGTTTTTCAATTTCGGATACGCTCTTGCCTTGTTCAAGATAATAATAGTCGGCCAGGTATTTCAGCTTGACTCCTTCACGGAAATGACTCAGTCCCGGCGTGACGGCAAAGGCCGGCTGCGGATCGGCCAGCTCATAGATACCGCTGCTCGGATCGCGATAGGCGCCGTCACCATAAATGAGCACTTCAACATGAACCCCGGGATCTGCAGCCAGGCGCCGCTGCAGTTCGAGCACGATCTGTTCGCCTCCCCGGGGCGCCAGTTTGAGCCTGTTTCCGGCCGACATGTTGCTGCCCAGCAGGCCCCATTCCGAATAAGCTTCACCGGTGGTACACAGTTCATCGAGGGTGATGCAGTTTTCAACCACGGTCCGGATAGCCGCCCTGGTTTGGGCTCGGGCGTGAACATCGGCGGCGATGACCCCGTGGGGAGAAAAAGAAGCGATGCGCCGGGGATCGTTACAGAGGAAAATGTGCGGTTTTGCACCCGTTTCCCGGATGATCTCCCGGTAAAGATTTAAATAATTGATTCCGGTAATCGGATGTCTGAAATCATGGTCTTCGAGATCGTTCCATTCGATCAGATCCCGGCCCAGTTTGCAGGCAAAGTCGGGGCAGATGACCTGGTTGCCGACTTCATCACAGGGGAAGGACATTTGCACGATTACGGCGCCGTCGGGCACGGCTCCGGCAATACCCCTTAAAATGAGGGCAAAACGGTTGCGACTGGCAATGGGAAAAACAACCCCGGTCCGACTCCGGGGCGAGAGGCCTAGTTTGTCCCTTACCTCACTGGCGATATCGTCCGTGGTGATGTAATTATTTTGGGCCCTGGCGACCACCGATTCGGTGATGCAGATGATATCGCCGTCACCCAGAAGGCCGTCCCGGAAACAACGGCATAGCCCGCGGTAGACTTCTTCGACGATATCCATGCCCGGCAAAATAATGCCCATCTTCAGGCCGAAAGCAAGCGGGCCGATATATTCCGGCAATTTAGGCACCAGAACACCTCCGTGTGCCCCGGGCCACACCCCAACGGCACCCGGCGTTGAAGCCGGCAGTGACCCGGGTAAAGATCTACCGTCTTTGAATGTCTTTTTCGCCCCGTCGCCGGTGAATACCTGCTGCATCCCGTTAACGGTAGCTCCACCCGATAGTATCGCACACGACAACCACGAACGCAAATTTAAAGCCCCCGTCTGCGGGGGCCTCAGGAGCAAATTATCTTTTCATGGATATCAAGATTGAACGTCGACTTCCCTGTGGGCAAAAAGGTAAAAAACATTATAGCCGGCTACAAGTAACCCCAGAATAAAATTGTTCCATGTGAGTGAACTCGGGCCGAGAATATTGGTGAAGTTCACCAGAGCCAGCCACAACCCGATCACAATATGGATAATATGAAAGGTGGACATGGATAACACCTCCCTCCTTTTCCCCTTAGGATAACCCGGGGGAGGCAGATTATACCTGCTACCGCCCTGGCCCTAAAAAAGGGACTGGATGAACGGAAAAAGGTGCCTGGACAGAAAATAAAGCACCACGATCAACCCCACCAGCCAGACCCCGTACTTGATGGCGGCATGACCCAAACTCAAGACACGATCATCCTCGCAAGAATCGGCCATTATTTCACCTCCATCCCCTGGCGTTAGTGTGCAAGGAAGCGGTGCCTTTTATTCCTTTTCCGGGGGATAAGAGGAGAGGCGGGGGTAAGACTATAACTGAAATAGTTTCATTGACGATGCGGAAAGGAGGGGGAAAGGTGGTCAAAAAGTTCAACCGCTCGCGGCCGCAAAAGCGTAATGTCGACCGGCGGAAGCTGGAACAACACCGTGAGGAGATCGCCAGAGAACTGGGAGTAGAGCTTCCCCGGAAAAAAGATTCGGCTCAATCCGGCGATTGTCCTTCCCGGGAAAACCTCAAGCGTGAGGAAGATAGTTCCCAGAATTAAGCTCAAACTTGATCAAAGAATGGGAGCCGCAATCTCCCTCCCCCCTTCCGGGGGGAGGGCTTCTCTGTCATTATGAAGGGAACCAACCCTTTTTTATCATTCTCGTTATGCCGATCACGACACCAAAGGCCGCTGTCCCGGAGACAAAGCCTGAAGGATCTGGTGCCTCTTGCCGGATAGCCCAGTGGCGATAGATCTTCCGGTAACATCGGTGCGCCTCCAGGGCCCGCCGGGTAAAATGACGCGTTTCCGAAAACGGAATCCGGTCCAGGGTCGCCTCGGCTCCATCCCATATTCCCTCTTTCAACCAGCGCGCCACTTCGCCCCGGCCGGCATTGTAAGCTGCCAGGATAACCGCATGGTTGTCCCCAAATTGCCCAAAAAGGTCGTTCAAGTACCAGGCGCCAATTTCAATGTTGCAGGAGGGCTGGAAAAGCATTTCCGGGTCAAATCCGACATAGCCGATCTTTTCGGCGACCCAGGAAGCGGTTGGAGGCATGATCTGCATCAAACCCAACGCCCCCTCCGAGGACACAGCCTCGTTCCGGAAACCGCTTTCGGTATGGATCACTGCCGCTACCAGAAATGGATCTACCCCGTAGCGCCCGGCCGATTCAAAAATATGTTCGCGGTAATGCAAGGGGTAGAACAGCCGCCCGATCAAAGAACTGCCCAGCAACCAGGCGGTCAGACCGAAAATGATGAGAAAGAACGCCCCCCAAAAAAATCTTTTCAGCCGTCTTCACCCCTCTTCGTCGCAACTAGTTTTTCCCAAACCAGGTTGACCTGATCCCTTGTTTCACCCCTGGACCCGCTGTTGTCGATCAAATAGCGGGCATATTGTTTTTTTTCATCCAGGGGCATCTGTGTCGCCAGGCGTGCCGTAGCCTCCGTCCGGGAAAGACCGTCGCGCCGAACCAGGCGCTCGATCTGCATCGTTCGGGGCACGTAAACCACTATGACCGCCTCCACGAGAAGGTGCATTTCTGTTTCGATTAGAAGGGGAACATCATAAACGAGCACCCCCCCCGCCGGCAGATCCCGGCGTACCAGCGCGGTTCGGGCGAGCAACTCCTCTCGCACCCGGGGGTGGATGATACGATTGAGCCTGTCTCGGGCCGCCGCGTCGTGGAAGATCAGATTTCCGATTCGGATGCGATCCAGGGAGCGATCCGGCCGGAGGTATTCCTCCCCTAACCAGGCGGCAATTTCGGACCAGGCCGGCTGATCGGGTTCCACTATTTCCCGGGCAATGCAGTCGGCATCCAGAACCAGTGCCCCCTTTTGCGCCAGGAAGCCGGCAACGGTACTCTTGCCGGAGGCGAGCCCCCCGGTCAACCCCACAACAACCATCGTTATCCGCTCCATCCCTGTCCCTGGACCCGCACGTTATCGGCTTAACGGGCGATTGTAATCACACCGATACAAATCAAAATGGCTCCGGAAAGAACGGAAGCCGCTTCAAGGGAAATCCCGCCGGAGGCCAGCCTGCCGCACTCCGCTCCAAGGGGAACCATGACCAATTTAGCCAGCCCGACCGCAACAACGGTCAGAGGGAGGGAAAGCCCCATCATGGCCGCCCCGAAACCGACACCAAAAGCGTCGGCAGCCAGGGCCAGGCCCAAAAGCGCCGCCTCCTTGATGCTCAGTTCACCGGAACGATCCAGGTCCGCTTCTTCCGGATGGCGGGCGATGGTGACTATTGTTTTCAACCCGGTCGAACCCGTCCGCACCGCGTTCCTTTTTTCCCGTTCCCGATCCCGCCATGAACGCCCTACCCGGAACAGGTTCCCCAGGAGCACATACAAACCGAGAGCGATCAGAAGCCCCCCTCCGGCGAAGGGGAGAAAGCCAAGGGGAATCAGGCCCGTGATCTGACCGCCCAAAAGCATGGAAACAGCGATCGCCCCGGCCGAGGCAAGACAAATAACAAGGAGCGAAGAAAACGGAATCCAAAGGCGGCGCAGGCCACAAGAAAGACCGGCTGTAAACCCATCCATACTGACCGCCAGAGCAAGAAGTGCAATTACACCCAAGATCAAAGATTTTTCCTCCCTTTTTCCGATACCCTCTAGCATATGGAGAGTAGCGGTAGGGAGTGCCTTGACCGCGGTGTTTAACCTTTTTCGATCTGGCAGCGAGGACAGAAGTAGGTGCCCCGCCCGGCCACGACCCGGCGGGATACCGGTCCTCCACAACGGGGGCAGGGTTCGCCCTTGCGGCCGTAAACCCGGAAAAGGTGCTGGAAGGCGCCCCGCTCGCCGTGAGCGTTACGGTAATCACGGGTGCTGCTGCCGCCGTACGCCAGGGCTTCCTCCAGAACATCCCGGATGGCCGTATAAAGAACACCGATCTCCTCCGTCGTAAGCGAACCGGCACAACGACAGGGATGGAGGCGACTGCGGAACAGACTCTCATCCACATAAATATTCCCCAGGCCGGCCAAAATCTTCTGGTTTAACAGCATCGATTTGAGGCGGGACCGGGGATGCCGTCGTATCATGATGTCAAACCACTCCGGACCAACATCGCGGTAAATATCGGGACCAAGGCGATGATAGCCGCTTTGGGGCGATTTCAGGTCGGGATCGTAGAGCCACAGACCTCCGAACTTGCGCATGTCGCTGAAATAAAGCGCCGTCCCGGCGGTAAATGGTAAAATCACGCGCAGGTGGCGATCGGCAACCGTGTCCGGAGCAGCGTAAACAAGACGGCCGGTCATGCGCAGGTGCACGATCAGCTCGCCCCGGTCGAGGCGAAAAACGAGATACTTGCCGTGGCGGTCCAGGTCCTCGATGACCCGGCCGGCCAGTTTTTGGCAGAACAGATCCGGCGCGGGAAAGCACACCGACCCGCTAAAAAGCAGGCGGGGACGATCAAAGGTCCGGCCGGATACCGCCGGCGACAGCCCTCGCCGGATGATCTCAACTTCCGGTAGTTCGGGCAAGGCCACACCTCGTTTTATTGGAAATTAATGCTCAAATTCCGGGTTGGGGAAGCTTAATATTGACGGGCCTGGAACGCTTCCAGTTCGGCCCAGTTCCGGCCCCACTTCAGATCAACCCGCAGCGGCACGGACAATTCCAGGGCTTGCTCCATCTCACGCCGGATCAGGGGGGCCAGGAAGTACAATTCCTTTTCATCGATTTCGAACAGGAGTTCGTCATGCACCTGCAGCAACATGCGCGCCTCAAACCCGCCTTCCGCCAACAGCCGCTCGACCCGCAGCATGGCCAGTTTGATCACATCGGCGGCCGAGCCCTGAATGGGGGTGTTGCGCGCCACACGCTCGGCCAAACTGCGCCGCCCGTAATTGGCGGCGTGCAACCCGGGCAGGTAACGGCGGCGCTGCAACAGTGTAGTCACATAACCCTGTTTTCGTGCTTCCTCCACGACCGCCCGGGTATACCTTTCTACACCGCGGTAACGTTTAAAATAGTGATCAATGTATTGCCGGGCTTCCAGGCGGGAAACCCCGAGTTGCCGGGCCAGGCCGTAATCACTGATGCCGTAAATGATACCGAAATTGACCGCCTTGGCGCGATCTCGCTGTAAAGGGGTTACTTCTTCCGGCCTGGTTCCGAATACTTCAGCCGCGGTGCGCCGGTGAATATCTTCCTCCAACCGGAAGGCCTCCGCCAAAATAGGATCGCCTGAAAGGTGGGCCATGATACGCAGCTCGATCTGGGAGTAATCGGCCGATAAAAAAAACCGTCCTGCGCCGGAAGGGATGAAAGCACGGCGGATCCGCCGCCCCTCCTCCTGGCGGACCGGGATATTTTGCAAATTAGGCTCGCTGCTGCTCAACCGGCCGGTGGCGGTGGCGGTCTGGTTGAAGGTAGTATAGATCCTGGAATCCCGGGGATCTATTTCCGCCATCAAACCGGACAAATAGGTTCCTTCCAGCTTCATGAGCCGGCGGTATTGCACAATGCCGGCAACAATGGCGTGTTGGGGCGCCAGCTCCTCCAGAACCCGGGCATCGGTCGATTGACCGGTCTTGATCTTGCGTACCCCCGGCAACTTTAATTTTTCAAACAAAATTTGTTGCAGTTGCCGGGGCGAATTAAGATTGAAGATTTCTCCGGCCTGGCGGTAAATTTCTGTTTCCAATGCTTCGATTTGTTCCTGAATCTCGTCTCTGAATGCCAACAGCAGTGCCCGGTCCACCACCATGCCGTAACGTTCCATCCGGGCCAGCAACGCGGCCAGGGGCAACTCCAACCGGTGGTAGAGATCGACCAGGCGGCGCTCTTCCAGAACCGCCCGCAGTTTTTTTTCAAGAGCTGGAAGATGCCCCGCCTGGGCCGCCAGACGCGCACCCCGTTCGGCCGGTTCCGGTTTGGACCGACCCCCGCCCCGTTCCCTAATTTCCCGGGGGAGCCCGAGATAAAAATGACATAATTTTTCCAGAGAGTAGCTGCTCCGGGTCGGTTCAGCCAGGTAAGCGGCCAGCGCCGTATCAAAGGTGATCGGTGGCGGCTCCTGTCCCAGACCGTAGCAAAGATGGTCGAGGTTTTTACTTTCATGGGTCAGCACGACCAGACCCCGGTCAATGGCTCTGCGTACCTCACCCCAGATCGCCGGGCCCGATCCGGCCAGGAAAGCCGGCTCCAGAAAACAGCCCGGTTCATCTCCCCTGACCAGGGCGGCGGCGCCAGGTCTGTGTTCCCAGGGGCGGCGCAACGCCGGGGGATATTCGAGCAGAATCCCCAGGGCCGGACCCGGCCCCGGGCGGGAAAGATAAGCCCGTAATTCCGCCGGGGCGGTCAGCGGTTCGCCGCAGGGTTGTTCCGAAACCGCC
The DNA here is from genome assembly GCA_964420065.1 of uncultured Syntrophomonadaceae bacterium. Classification (GTDB taxonomy): domain Bacteria; phylum Bacillota; class Dethiobacteria; order DTU022; family DTU022; genus CAYQQK01. The sequence continues at coordinate 24,440 of CAYQQK010000006.1, forward strand.
TTGGCCGGAACGGTTTCCTTTTGCTCCAGGGCGGGAAAGAGCTGCCGTGCCCGGGCAGCAAGGTTTCTAAATTCCAGTTCCTCAAAAAGGCGCAACAGACGATCACCCTCCGGTCCGCCCAGACGACAATTTTCCCAGGGCAACTCCAGGGGTACTTTGCGGCAGAGGGCAACCAGTTTCTGCCCCGTATGGAGCCGGTCGCGGTACTGCTGCAAATTGGCCGCTACTTTCCCCCCCAGACCGGGCAGCGCGCTCATGATTCCGGCGACCGAGCCGTGTTCCTGCAGAAGTTTGGTCGCCGTCTTCCGCCCCACCCCGGGTACACCCGGAATATTATCCGAGGGATCCCCGGTCAGGGCCTTGTAATCGACCAGTCGAGCGGGTTCAAAACCGAAATGAGCCAAAAAAGACGGCCGGTCGAAACGGTCCATCCGGGTAATACCCCTGCGGGTCAGGAAAACCGTGATCCGTTCCCCAACCAGCTGCAGCAGATCGGCATCCCCGGTGACAATGATCGTTTCGAGAGCCTTCTCCGTCGCTTGAGCCGCTCGCTCAGCGAGAGTGCCGATGACATCGTCGGCTTCGTACCCGTGCACTTCGACCCACGGGATGCCCAGGGCTTCCAGGATCTCTTTGACCCGACCCATCTGCTCTTTCAATTCACCGGGGGTTTTTTCCCGATGGCCCTTGTAATCGGCATAGATTTGCAGACGGAACGAAGGCTCCGGGGGATCAAAAGCCACCACGACATAACCCGGCTTTTCCTCCTCCAGAATCTTGAAAAGCATGGCCGTAAAACCATAGACCGCATTGGTATGTTCACCGCTACCGCTCTGCATGGGCGGCAGGGCAAAAAAAGCCCGGTAGACGAGACTGTTGCCGTCCACCAGGATGAACTTGTTGTCGTGGGAAAAAACCATGACTGTCCGCGCACCTCCCGCGTCGAAAAGCTTTGGCCTCTACTTGATCTTAACACAGCATTCCACACCGCACCAGGAAAAGAACCAGGGGGTGGCTCAGGCGCACCCCCCCGGTTGTCCCGATCATGACGCGGGCAAATGCTTCCGGTCAGTCCGAACGGAAGCGGCTATTGGGCCGCATGAAAACGATGAAACAGATCGGCCATTTCAATGGCGCTCACCGCCGCCTGCCAGCCTTTATTGCCGGCCTTGGTCCCGGCCCGCTCGATCGCCTGTTCCAGGTTGTCGCTGGTGATCACTCCGAAGACAACCGGCAAAGCAGCATCAAGCCCCGCCCGGGCCACCCCCTTGGCCACTTCGGCGGCAACATACTCGAAATGCGGCGTTGCACCCCGGATCACCGCTCCCAGGCAGATCACGGCATCGTAACGGCCGCTCCGGGCCGCCTGTTGGGCGGCCAGCGGAATCTCGAAAGAACCGGGTACCCAAATAATTTCGATATTTTCCTCAAGGGCGTCGTGCCGTTTCAAGGCATCCAGGGCGCCCGCAAGAAGACGGGTGGAAATGAACTCGTTAAAACGGCTGACAACGATTCCGAAACGGTACTGCCGTGCAATGAGCTGACCTTCATAAGTTTTCACAATACCTGCCCCCTGTCTGTTGTCGATCCTGGTCCCGGTTCTGGCATCGTTCAAATCGTTCAACCAGGACCGCCCGGACTGAACCGGGCCATGCCCGTTTCAACTCGGGTTGGAACGGACCTGTTCCAGGTAGTGACCAAGTTTATTCTTTTTTGTTTCCAGGTAGCGGCAATTATACTTGCCGGGGGGAAACTCCAGGGGAAGCCGCTCGACAATGGTCAAACCATACCCCTCCAAACCCTTGACTTTGCGCGGATTGTTGGTCAAAAGGCGGATCCGGCGCACCCCCAGATCGACCAGAATCTGGGCCCCGAGACCATAATCCCGCAGATCCGGGGGAAAGCCGAGGGCCTCGTTGGCTTCAACGGTATCCTTGCCCCGATCCTGAAGCTGGTAGGCTTTCAATTTGTTCAAAAGACCGATACCCCGCCCCTCCTGACGCATGTAAACCAGGACTCCGTTGCCGTTTTTTTCGATCTGGCGCAGGGCATCCTGGAGCTGAAGCCCGCAATCGCAACGCAGTGAACCGAGCACATCCCCGGTAAGACACTCCGAGTGCATCCTCACCAGCACCGGTTCTTCGGGGTGGATGGTCCCCTTGACCAGGGCGACGTTCGTCGTCTGATCAAGACTGTTATCATAGGCAATAAGCCGGAAATGCCCGTAGCGGGAGGGGAGATCGGCCTCGGCCGCCCGGCGGACCAGCTTCTCCGTCCGGGTCCGGTACTTGATCAGATCGGCGATCGTAATAAATTTCAGGTCATGCCTGCGGCAAAATTCCGTCAGTTGGGGCACCCGGGCCATGGTCCCGTCTTCGTTCAAAATTTCACAGAGGACACCGGCCGGGGGAAGCCCGGCCAATTTTGCCAAATCCACCGCCGCTTCGGTATGGCCGGCCCGGCGAAGCACCCCTCCCTCCCGGGCTTGCAAGGGGAATATGTGTCCCGGGCGGCGTAGATCGTCCGGTTTTGTGGCCGGATCGATCAAGGTCCGCACTGTTTCGGCCCGCTCAAAAGCGGAAATGCCGGTGGTCACGGAGGCGGCATCCACCGAGATGGTAAAAGCAGTCTGATAGCTGTCGGTATTGTGTGAAACCATCTGGGGCAGATCCAGTTGTTGGAGCCGGGCGGCGGTCAAAGGCACACAAACCAGACCGCGCCCGTTGCGCACCATGAAGTTGATCGTTTCCGTGGTTGCCTTCGTAGCGGCCATGATCAAGTCACCCTCATTTTCGCGGTCTTCATCGTCCACAACAACGATCATCCGCCCCGCCCTAAGCTCATCCAGTGCTTCTTCAATGGTGTTAAAGGGCATCTTTTCCTCACTCCTTGGCACAATGGCTTTTACATCAATCCGTCCGTCACCGGCAACAAGGTGTCTAAAAAAAGCCGTTCTCCCGCAACATCGAAAGGGTAATTTTCCCTTCCTCCGCCGCAACCGGTTGCAACAGCCTTGCCACGTATTTGCCGAGCAGATCGGCCTCCAGGTTTACCGCATCGCCGGGACCCAGCTGGCCCAGGGTCGTCTGCGCGGCGGTATGGGGGATCAAAGAAACCGAGAAACCCGTTCCTTCAACCGTGGCTACAGTCAGGCTGACGCCGTCGACGGCTACGCTGCCCTTGGGAACAATGTAACGCAGCACCTCCGGTGGCGCCCGAAAAGAAAAAATCAGTGCCGTCCCCTCGCGGCGCCGGAGGGTGACCCGGCCCACCGCGTCAACGTGCCCGCTCACGAAATGTCCCCCGAGACGCCCCCCCAGGGGCAGAGCGCGTTCAAGGTTGACCGGGGTTCCCGGGCCCAGTTTCTCGAGCGTGGTCCGGCGCAGTGTCTCCGGCATCACCTCCGCTTCAAACCCGCTCCCGGTAACCGCGGTGGCAGTAAGGCAGGCTCCGTTGACGGCGACACTATCGCCAACCCGAAGACCCTCCAGAACCAGGCGGGCACGAATAACCAGCAACGCGCCATCCTTGTTCCCCTGCCGGGTTTCCAATATTCCCAATTCCTCCACCAGGCCGGTGAACATCAACGCGCCTCCTTTCGCACCGGGTAACCGATAAGCAAAAAGTCCCGATCGTACTGCTTCAGCTCGATCTCGCGTACCTCCCAGGCCTGTTCCAGCAAATCCACCCCCGGCCCGCCAAAAGGCGTGGGAGCGTTCCGGCCGCCGCAGAGGACGGGAGCGATAAAAGTAAAAACCTTGTCCACCAACCCCTTCTCAAGAAGACTGTAGTTGATCGTGCCGCCCCCCTCCACCAGGACCAACGTTTTTTCCCGTTCGCCCAGGGTACGCATGAGGGCGCGTAAATCCACCCGTCCGTCTTCTTCCGGCAAAACCAGGACTTCCACGCCTCTCCCACGCAGGGCCTCCAACTTTTCCCGGGGGGCCGCGGCGGTCACCGCCAGAAGAATGCCGGCCGGGGAGGCGAAGTTGATCACCCGGGCATTGATAGGTAAACGGGCCCGGCTGTCCACTACCACCCGCAGAGCATCGCGGCCGCCTCTCTCCTTGAGGCGGGTAGTCAGGCGGGGATCGTCTTTCAGGGCCGTACCGATGCCCACCGCAACCACGTCGCTCTGGTGGCGCAAGCGGTGCACAAACCGGCGGGATTTCGCACTGCTGATCCAGCGGGAATCGCCGGTGCGGGTAGCGATCTTACCGTCCAGACTCATCGCCGTCTTGACCAGAACAAAGGGAAAACCGGTTGTAATATACTTGATGTAGGCCTCGTTCAACCGGCGTGCTTTCGCTTCAAGTACCCCGGTTTTCACGGCTATTCCCGCTTCCCGCAATCGCTGAAAGCCTCGCCCCGCCACCCGGGGGTTCGGATCTTCCATCGCCACCACTACCCTTTCCACACCGGCTCCGATCAGCGCTTCGGTGCACGGGCCGGTCCGTCCCCGGTGGGCACAGGGTTCAAGGTTAACGTAAAGGGAAGCACCCCGGGCCCGCGGACCGGCCTTTTGCAAGGCTACAATTTCGGCATGGGAGGCACCGGCTGCCCGGTGATAACCGGTTCCGACGACTTCACCGCCCTGAACCAGGACCGCCCCGACCATGGGGTTGGGACTGGTTTTTCCCCGTCCCTGGCGAGCCAGGTCCAGGGCTGTCCACATCCATCGTTCCTCGGGATCCACGAACTACCTTCACCTCCGGTTCCGGTCCAAACAAAAAACAAACCCTGCCGGTTACCCTTCAGGGTTTGCTACGGGATCATGAACAAAAGCTTCGCCGCTTCCGTTTCTTCTCCCATCCAGACTGTTACTGTCGGCCCCGGAATTGCACCGGATCGGCTTTATCGCTCGCGGGCTGTCACCGCCGGTTCGGAATTGAAAAGTGGTGCACTTCTCTCACCGGACCCTGAAGAAAACGGTTGTTACATAATCTATTATATCATACATGATTCCGATGTAAAATCATTTGGCGCGGAAATTTACGGGCGCAGCGGAGCCCGCCCGCTCAATCACAAGGGAAACTCTGTCAAACCGGCCGGGCCCGGTTCATAAGTTTGAAAGCCCGGATCAGCTCCAGCCCTTCGGGTGCACCAAAAATGGCGGAACCGGCCACGAGCACGGTCGCACCGGCAGCGATGACCGCAGGCGCTGTTTCCCGATCGATTCCGCCGTCTACCTGTAGCTCCACCGGTCGGCCAAGACGCCTAATCTGTGCGGCGATTAGCTCGATTTTATGGAGCACCGCCGGTAAAAAAGCCTGGCCCGCCGCGCCGGGATTGACACTCATGACCAGAACCAGGTCAACCAGGTCCCAGACATATTCCAGAACGGCCGGCGACGTCGCCGGGTTCAAAGCGACACCGGCCATGACCCCGAGACGGCGAATCCGCTGCAACACCCGGTGCAGGTGCACCGCCGCCTCGGCATGAACCGTAATGCAACCGGCACCGGCGCGGGCAAAAGGTTCCAGCAGGCTCTCCGGATCGTGCACCATCAGGTGCACATCCAGCAACAGGGATGTATGAGGACGCAGCGCTTCCGCTACTGCAGGGCCTACGGTCAGCGCCGGAACAAAATGGTTGTCCATTACATCGAAATGAATCCAATCGGCCCCCCGCTCTTCCACCCGGCGCACCTCTTCACCCAGGCGGGAAAAATCGGCGGATAGCAGCGAAGGAGCAACTTTAATCGGCGTCTCTTTCATTCAGATCCACGTCCCCCTGTCTGGGCCAGTTCTTTCAAAACCAGCCGGTAATGCTCGTAACGGACAGAATCAATTTTTCCTTCTTCCACCGCACGGCGTACCGCACAAGCCGGTTCCTCAAGATGCCGGCAATCCCGGAAACGGCACTGTGGCCGGTATATACCCATTTCGGGAAAACAATCGGCCAGCGTCTCCGGGGTTAGCCCGGAGAGCCCAAGACGGGAAAAGCCCGGGGTATCGACGGCCAGTCCTCCGCCGGGCAGCGTCACCAGTTCGGCGGCGCGGGTCGTGTGACGCCCACGCTTGCTCCGGTCGCTGACCACGGCGGTGTCCCGGGCCAGGCCCGGCTGCATTGCATTTAAAAGAGTAGATTTACCCACCCCGGAGGGCCCGGAAAAAACGGAGCAACGCCCCGCCAGGACTTTGTTCAAACCGGCCAAACCCAGGCCCCGCAAGGCACTGGTCATAAAAATACGGTAGGGCCAGGCGCGTAGGGAGTGCCTGAGGGAGGCCCGCGCACCCGGTGAAACCAAATCGGCTTTGTTCAAACAGATCGACGCCGTGATCCCGGCGCTTTCGGCGGAAACAAGCTGCCGTGTCACCAGAGCCCAATCCGGCTGCGGTTCTTTGATACTGACCACCAGGAGAACCTGGTCCACATTGGCTACCGGCGGCCGCAACAGGTAGTTGTCCCGCGTGTGGACCGCCTCGATTACTTTTGTGTTCGGGTTAAAATGGACCCGATCGCCGATCACAACCGGTTCGGACCGTTTTTCAAACCGGCGCAACTTGCCCCGCGCCCGACAGGTATGCTTTTCCCCGGCCGCGTCGCGGACGGTATAGAAGCCGGCCGCACTCCGGGTAACAATTCCTTCCAGAGGTTTGCCTCCCTTGTACCGGCTTGCGGCAAGCAAAACCATGCCGCCCGGTGTGCCGGCGTTTAGCCGGCACCCGCACCACTGCCGCCGGGGTCGTCACCGTCGCCGTTATCGTCGCCGGTAATGGAATTGCCGACGTCGTTAATTTTGCTGATCACCAGATCCACCGGCTGCCCCGGCTTGACGTTGTCTCCTGCTTCGGGATACTGGGCGATCACCGTCCCGGGGGGGTGATCGGATTCGATCGGTTGAACCTCACCCAACTTCAGACCATGCTCCTCCAGGTATTCTTCTGCCTGCTCCAGGGGCTGCCCCTTCAAGTTGTCAATCGGAAAAGGCCGGGCGCCCAGGCTGAGGTAAATCGTGACTTCATCGTTGGGTGCAAGAGGGAAACCGGGAGTTGGAACCTGGCGAATAACCTTGCCTTCCGGAACCTCGACGCTATGCTCCCGGACAATGACCGCTTTCAGATCTTGTTCCTTTAACAGGATCCGGGCCTCCATTTCTGTGCGTTCAAAAAGGTCCGGAGTTTCAACATATTTGGGTCCTTCGCTCACCGTAAGTTCGATCATCCGGTCCGGGCGGACCACGCGTCCCGGACGTGGGTCCATGCCGACAATGTGGTTTGCAGAAATGGTGTCATGGGTCACCCAACGCGTTGAACAGCGTAATCCCAGGGCTTCCAGGGCTTCCTCGGCCTCGTTCAGGGGCTGTTCCAACAGGTCGGGCACGGTGATATCGGGAACAAGGATGTATTGACGCAGATAGACAAACCCGGCCACCAGTGAAGCACTCAGCAACACAATAATGAGCAGGGGAAAAAACCAGGCCCGGCGCCGGTAAGCCGCAGCGGGCTGCTTTTCCGACCCGGCAAACGCATCGCCCGGAAAACGGATCGTATCCTGTTCGTCGCTGCATTCATCACCCGTCCCGGCCTGTGACTGTCCGGTATTTTGAAAAAGTGTGAGATCATCCAAAAGAACCAACGCACTGCAGTAGCGCCGGTACGGGTCCTTGCGGACCGCCTTGAGAATGATCCGTTCCAGCGGCTCCGGCACATCCTTTACCAACTGCCGGGGGGGGGTAATCGGTTGCTGCAGGTGTTTCATCGCCACCGAAAGGGGCGTATCGCCGGAAAAGGGTACCTGCCCGGTCACCATCTCATAAAGAACGATTCCGAGAGAATAAATATCGGACTGCTCGCCGACGGCGTTGCCCCGGGCCTGTTCAGGAGGAAAATAATGCACCGATCCAAAAATAGTGGAGCCGTTGACGACGGTGGTTCCATCCATGGCATGGGCAATGCCGAAATCGGTCACTTTAACCGTACCCCGGTCGGTAAGGATAATATTCTGGGGTTTGATATCGCGATGGATAACCCCGGCGGCATGGGCTTGCACCAGGGCTTTCGTGATCTGGCGAGCGATGGCCACCGCCTCGGCGGCGGAAAGACGTCCCCGGCGTCGGATATACTGTTTCAAGTTTTCTCCCGGGACATGTTCCATCACAATGAAATACGTTTCATCGTCCACCCCGACATCGTAGACGTTGACAATGTTGGGGTGGGAAAGACGGGCTGCCGCCCGGGCTTCGTGGCGGAAATGCCTGGTAAAATCAGCATCCTCGACGAGCTGGTCCTTTAAAACCTTCACCGCTACGGTCCGGTTCAGAAGCAGATCGGTCCCCCGGTAGATCCTGGACATGCCGCCCTGGCCGATTTTTTCCTGCAGTTCGTAGCGTCCCGCCAGCTTTCTGCCGATCATGAAGCCTCCCGCTTCCCGCAATCCGTAAGCAAAACGACGGTGATATTGTCATGGCCGCCGCGCTCGTTGGCAAGGTCGATCAAACGCGTCGCAGCTCGATCTAGATCTGTTTCCTCCTGCAGCACGGCCAGCAACTCATGATCGCGGACCAGGGTCGTCAGGCCGTCGGTACAGAATAGCAGGGTCGTCCCGGCGGGAAGCTCATGCTGCAACAGATCCGCTTCTACCACGGGAGCGGTTCCCAGGGCGCGGGTAAGAACATGACGCTGGGGATGTTCCTGGGCCTCTTCGGGGGAGATAATGCCATTCTGTATGAGCTGCTCCGGAAGGGAGTGATCCGCGGTCAGCATTGTGATCCGATCTTTTTCCAGAAGATAGGCCCGGCTATCTCCAACATGGCCGATAGTCAGGAACCCTTTTTCTACGAACCCCACGGTTATGGTCGTCCCCATCCCCCGCAGCGCAGGATCGGCGGCGCCCCGCTCATAAACGAGGCGGTTGGCCTCCTGGACCAGGGTGTTGATCATTTTTGCGACATCACAGGAGGGCTCCTCCGTTTTCGACAGATCTGGATACATTTTTCCCCAGAACCGTTCAACCACTGCGACGGCCAGAGCGCTGGCGACGTCACCGGCGACATGCCCGCCCATTCCATCCGCAACCGCGATCAGAGCTTTTTCTTTGGCCAGGCGAACGAAGTAACTGTCCTCGTTGCGCAAACGCTCCCGGCCGCAATTTGAAACCCCAACCCCTTGCACAAATCATTCCCCCCACCGGCCATGAGCCCGGATCAAGTATAGCAAAGATCGGGTGGTCAGGCAATGGGGGGGTTGCCATTATTTAACAAACAAGCAGCCGCCCCTTGCGACAATATATTTTTATTTCTTTTTCCATCGGGCGACAAAAAAACCGTCCATACCGTGAAGGTGCGGGTAAAGGTCGAACCTTGCGGTCACCGCCGGCGGTGACCGCAATTCGGGAAGGGTGACGGGCAACAGGGGCATTGCTTCCGGAACAAGTGAAGGCACAGTCCGTTCCAAGATTTCCACCACCGCCATTGTCTCTTCGGTTTCATTACTGCAGACACTGTAGACCAGGATCCCGCCGGACGGAAGAACAGCGACGGCAGCCTGCAGCAGCTCCAGTTGCAAGCGCTGCATCACCGATAGATCCTCCGGACGGCGCCGCCATTTGAGATCGGGCCGGCGCCGGATCACACCCAGCCCGCTGCAAGGGGCGTCCACCAGGACCCGGTCCGGAACCGGCAATCCCGAACGGGCCGGGGCGCGGCCGTCGGCGGCAATGGTGGTAATACTACGCAAGTCAAGGCGGCGTACCGCCCGATCCACCAGGCGCAGCCGCCCGGGGTTAGAATCGATTGCCAGAATCCGCCCTTCATCCCCCATCAATTCGGCAAGATGGGTCGTTTTACCCCCGGGAGCGCTACAGAGATCCACAACGGTATCCCCCGGGCACGGCTCCAGTGCCGGAGCAACGAGCATGGCGCTTTCGCCCTGGACGGTACAAAGCCCGTCCCGGAAACTGTCGAGAGTGGCCGGGTTTACCCGCCCGGGAAGACGCACGGCAATGTCGACGGTCGAGCTGGGTAAGGCCCGGATTCCCGCGGCACCCAGTGCCTGCAGCAAACCTCGCCGGTCCAACCGGAGGCGGTTGAAACGCATTGACAGCGGCGCCGGACGGTTGTTTGCCGCACACAAGATCTCCGTTTCCGCGGCCCCGTAACGCTCAAGCCAGCGCTCCACCAACCAGATCGGGTGGCTTTGTTTGAGTGAAATAAAGCGCACCGGATCTTTTTTTCGATCCGGCCAGGGCAGGGCGGCGGCGGAGCGGGCCAGGGAACGCAGGGAGGCGTTCACCAGGCCGGCCACCCCACGGTGGCCGAAATGGCGGGCCAGACGGACCGTTTCATCCACGGCGGCAGGCACGGGAATACGTTTCATGTACAGGATCTGGTAGGCGCCGCTGCGCAGAAGGTTGCGAATCCATGGAGTCAAACCCGGAAGGGGATGCTGCAGGTGCTGCTGTAGAGCCCAATCGAGGGTGTTCAGGCGTTGTACGGTTCCGGCAGCGATACGGGAAGCAAGAGCCCTTTCCCGGGAGGGCAGGCGGCACAGCAAAAATGGAAGGACCAGGTTCAGGTAAGATCGATCCCGTTCCACCCGCACCAGGGCGCGCAGGGCCGCTTCCCGTGCCCCAAAAGGCAATTCCCGGGTCACCGGGCTTTCCCCCCTACCCCCGAATTTTCATTGCGGGGCGGCCTGAAAGAGCACCCCTTGATCCAGCGCGCTCAGGCCGCCCGCCCCTTGCCGGAAACACAAGGGCCGGCGCTTTCAGGCTCAATAGTACAAGATCTTTTCCGCCGGGGGCCGCCTCACCCGTCGTCAATGCAGGCCAAAATCCCCGGCCCATGGGGGAACTTGATCGAGCTTGTCCCGGCTAACAATAGGTGAAACTTGAAATGCAATAATCTGTTCCGCACCTTCAAAGATCCCTTGCAACGGGGGAATAAAAGAGGCCTTGCCCGATATTTCAGGTGAAACGGGCACCCGGGGTGATCGCGTAGCCGCGGGCGAACGCACCGGCTTCCATCGGACGCTTGCCCGCGGGCTGCACCGCCAGCAGTTCCAGGAGACCGCCACCGGTAGCCACGGCAATTGAAGCGGCGGTAACCGCACAGATACTGCCCGGCGCAGGGGTAGTCTCAACCTGCTCGGGGGGCTTGCCGTCGCCTCGGGCGGCGGCCGGCGGGAGGGCGGCTTTCAAGATTTTCAAACGGCGCCCCTGCCAGAACGTGTACGCTCCCGGTCGCGGGGCCAGCCCCCGGATCCGGTTAAAAAGGGAATCACGATCCAGACTCCAATCCAGCCGCTCTTCCGACGGTTTCAGGGGCGGGGCAAAGCTAACCCGGGCCGAGTCCTGGGGGGTAAACACGGCCGTTCCCGCAGCCAGGGCCGCGACGGCCCGGACCAGAAGCGCCCCGCCGGCGACGGCAAGCCGGTCAGATAGCGCACCGGCGGTTTCTTCCGGTCCAACGGCCAGGCTTTCCTGGAGGATGATCGCCCCGGCATCCATCTCCGGGACCATGCGTATGATCGTCACCCCGGTTACGGCCGCCCCCTCCATGATCGCGCGTTGAACCGGCGCCGCTCCCCGAAAGGCGGGAAGCAAAGAGGGGTGCAGGTTGATGCATCCCAGCGCGGGCAATTCCAGCAACCGGGGCGGAAGCAAACCGCCATAAGCCGCGGTAACGATCAGGTCCGGTGCAGCCTCCTGCAACATTTCCCAACAGCTTTCATTCCCGGGGGAAACCGGTTGTCCCACCGCCAGGCCCAACTCCAGAGCAGCCTTTTTAACCGGCGGAGCGCCAACCCGGCGGCCGCGTCCCCCCGGCCGGTCGGGCCGGGTGATCACCAGGGCAAGCCGGTGCGGGCCGCGATGAAGTGTCTGCAACGCCGGCAGGGCAAAATTGGGAGTGCCCATGAACACCAGCCGCAGTGCTCTCACGACCCATCCCCCTCCTCTCCTTCCTCCGGATCGAGAAGGCGTACGGCCCGGTCCACGATCAGGATCCCGTCCAGATGATCGATTTCATGTTGTAAAACCCGGGCCGGGAACCCCGAAGCCTCGATCCGGACCGGACAGCCTTCCCGATCCAGGGCCTCCACCACGACCTGTTCGGCACGGGGCACCTCGCCGGTAACCCCCGGCAGGCTCAAGCAGCCCTCCACCCCCAAAATTTTACCGCTACGTTCCCGGAAATTGGGGTTAATCAACTGCATCAGCCGGTTTTTTCCTTCCCCGCCCGGATCGAAAACGATGATCCGCTTCGGCACCCCTACCTGGGGTGCAGCCAGGCCTACCCCCCCGGCATGATACATGGTTTCAACCATATCATCGAGCAACCGTAAAATCACCCGGTCTATTTTGGGGACCGGGTTGGCCGGACGGCGCAAAACCGGCTCGCCCACTTCAAATATTCTGCGGATGGCCACGGCGGCACCTCCCGATAACCGATTATAGCACTGCCTGCGGGTTGAAATCCACCGCCAGCCGGACCGGGTGGGGCGGGCGGCGGTCCCGAAACGCAACCATCTCCCGGCGTAAAACCGGGACCAGGGCGGCCAGGCGCGAGCCCTTCAAAATTGTCTGAACGCGGTAGTTCTCATTTAACCGGAAAAGAGGTGCCGGGGCCGGCCCCAGCACCTCCGCACCCGCCAAAGGCAATTTTTCCAGGGCAACGGTAAAAGAGGAGGCCGCTTCCCAGACCCGAACGGAATCGCTTCCACTGAACAAAAACCGGATGATCTCGCTGAACGGAGGGTAAGAAAGTTCACGACGGTGTTCCAGCTCTTCCCGGTAAAAAGAATGAAAATCGTGGGCTGCTGCCGCGCGGATGCAGTCCTGTGCCGGATGATAGGTCTGCAAGATCACCCGCCCCGCGACCGCACCGCGGCCGGCCCTTCCGGCGACCTGGGTCAGGAGCTGGAAGGTGCGCTCGGCCGAGCGGAAATCGGGCAGGTTCAAAGCGGTGTCGGCGGTGATGATCCCAACCAGGGTCACCCCCTGCAGATCGAGCCCCTTGGCGATCATCTGGGTGCCGACGAGGATCTTGGCCCGCCTTTCCCGAAAGAGACGGAAAATCCGGGCGTGACTGTCCCGCCCGGCGGTGGTATCACTATCCATGCGCACAACCGGCGCGCCGGGAAAGAATCTGCGGACATCCTTTTCAACCCGTTCGGTGCCCACTCCAAAATGGCGGATCGAAACACCGCCGCATTCGGGACAGCAGTCGGGCACAGGGACGGTATAGGAACAGTAATGGCATACCAGCTCCTTCCTGGAAGCATGCAAGGTCAGGGAGACGGCACAGCGCGGACAGCGTAACACGTGGCCGCATTCGCGACAGAGCAAAAAACTGGCATATCCACGGCGGTTAAGAAACAGGATCGCCTGCTCATCCCGACCGAGTACCTCGCGCAATGCGGCGAGCAGGGGCCGGCTGAAAATATGGCGATGCCCTTCCTTTAGCTCCCGGCGCATATCGACAACCCGGACCGGCGGCAAAGCAAAAGGGGTGACCCGGTCGGGCAGCTCCAGTAGCTCGAGTTGTTTCTGTTCACCCTGGAAATAACTTTCGAGGGAGGGGGTGGCACTGCCCAGAAGGAGCACCCCCCGGTGATAGCGGCAACGCCACCAGGCCACCTCCCGGGCATCGTAGCGGGGCGATTCCTCCTGTTTGTAACTGCTTTCGTGTTCTTCGTCGACAATGAACAGACCGGGGCGATCCAGAGGGGCAAAAACGGCCGAGCGAGCACCGAGGACGACCGGGGTCCTCCCGTCCCGGATCCAGCGCCATTGCGCCGCCCTTTCGGCGGGGGTAAGGCGACTGTGCAAAACGGCCAGCCGGCCCGGAAACCGCGCCCGGAAACGTTCCACCATCTGGGGCGTGAGCGCAATTTCCGGAACCAGCACACAGGCACCACGCCCCTGCTGCAAGCTGTACGCTACCGCCTGAAGGTAAACTTCTGTTTTGCCGCTTCCGGTAATACCGTGCAGCAAAATTTTATGGGGCCGCCCGGCTTTCAGGACGGCATGGAGACGTTCGACGGCTTCCTGCTGCGGTCCGGTCAGGGCAAAGGCCCGGGTGGCCCGTTCGGGTTCCGGTCCCGGTTGCGCCGTTCCGACAGCAACAGCAAGGGTGTCTTGCGCCGCCAGCCGCACACCGGTCCGGCGGCCCTGGCGAAAGCCCGCCGGGAGCATCGCCCGTAAGGCTTCAATGCGCCGGCAAAAATAACGGTGCGCCATCCAGGCCGAAAGGGCGATCAGTTCGGGCCTGAAAAGGGGCTCTTCCGCGACCAGCGCCATGATCTCACGCAGCGGAGTTACCGCCGGCCGGGCGACACGGCGCAGAACGAATCCGTAATGATTGCGCTTTCCCAGGGGCACCCGCACCAGAACCCCGGGCTCAATTCTTGGAGCCAGTTCCGGCGGTACGGCATAATGGAAGGGCCGGTCGACTCTGTCCGTAACAAGATCGATCAAAACTTCGGCATAAACGGTCATGGATAAACTTTACCATGAACGCAACATATTTTCATTGTCTGCTATAATGAAAGGAAGCGGCAAACGGAGCGTATTCCCGGCAGAAAGGTATGAGGCCTATGTTTTTTCCGATTAAACAGGTGCTAAGGGCAAACCGGAGCTGGCTGCTCATGGCGTTGCTGTTTTTCTTGACCGGCTTGTTTGTTTTCTACTATTTCACGCTTCAAAGCGGCTGGCTGCCCGATTCCGCCATCGGCCAACAGTTCTCGCAGCTTCAAGAACTTTTCAAAGCGATCGACAATGCTCCCACTGCGGTCACGGCCGCCCTGATTTTTATGAATAATTTTTTGTCAATGGCCCAGATGCTCCTGCTCGGCTTCCTGGCGGGATTGTCGCCTCTGCTTACCCTCTTTCTCAATGGAGCATTGATGGGAGCGGTAGCCGGACTGCTGCAGCAACAGGGGATGCCGGTCTTCTCCTTCCTGTTGCTCGGAATTTTGCCTCACGGGGTTTTCGAATTGACATCCTTTTTTATCTGCGGCGGTCTCGGGCTTAAACTGGGGTACCATTGTCTCGCCTCCCCCCTTCCGGGGAAAACCCGGGGCGAAAGTTTTCGTTATATCTGGAAGGAGGCTATTTCGGTCCTGCCCCTGGTAGTTTTTCTTCTGGTGGCAGCGGCGATAGTTGAAACCTATTTTACTTCAGCCCTGCTGCAGCGTTTTCTTCCCTGAGCGCTTCCAAGTCGCCTTCGCGATCACGTTCCGCTAACCGCCAGGAGGGCGGCGACACGATCAAGAATACAGTGGGCCAGGTCCTCCTTTTTCATCAAGGGCAGTTCCTCTGCCCCCCCCTGCCGGTCGATCAGGCAGGCCCGGTTGGTTTCCACGGCAAAACCGGCCGCGTCCGCGGTCAGATCGTTGGCCACGACCAGGTCAAGGTTTTTGCAGGCCAGTTTCTTCCGGGCGTTTTCAAAAATATTTTCAGTTTCAGCGGCAAAACCGACCAGAATCCGTCCCTCTTTGCGCCGTCCCAGCTCCAACAGGATATCGGGGTTGGCAACCAGCTCGACAGTAAAACCGGCCGTACTTTTTTTGATCTTCTGTTCGGCGTCTCGGGCCGGACGGTAGTCGGACACGGCCGCCGCTTTGATCACCAGACGGCAGGAGGAAAAATGCTCCAGCACGGCCCGGTACATCTCCCGGGCCGTCGTCACCCGCACCAGATCCACCCCCGGCGGGCAAGGTTGCACACCGGGACCGCTGATCAGAGTTACCGCAGCGCCCCGTTCCGCCAGGGCCCGGGCGCAAGCATAACCCATCCGCCCGCTCGAGGGGCTGCTTAAAAAACGGACCGGATCCAGCGGTTCCCGGGTCGGCCCGGCGGTTACAAGAGCGCGAATCCCTTCAAAATCTTTCCGGCTCAAAACGGAACGGACAAAATAAAAAATATGCTCCGGTTCAGGCAGGCGGCCCGGACCGGCCGTCCCGCAAGCCAGCTCGCCGCAATCGGGAGTCATGACCTTCACTCCCCGTCGGCGCAACGTTTCCAGGTTTTCCTGAACCACGGCGGAGGCGTACATGGCCTCGTTCATCGAGGGAACAACCACCACCGGGCAGCGCAGGGCCAGGTAAAGGGTGGTCAGAAAATTATCGGCAACACCGGCGGTCATTTTCCCGATGGTGGAGGCACTGGCCGGGGCTATCACCAAAACCCGGGCTTTCCCGGCCAGGTCCACGTGTTGGACCTTTTCTTCCCCCGGGGAATCAAAAACACCCACCGGCACGGGCCTTCCGGTCAAGGTCCGAAAAGTAAGCGGGCTGATGAAACGCGTCGCCGCCGGGGTCAGCACCGCCTGGACGACGTGGCCCCGGCGTACAAAAATCCGGGTCAGTTCCGCCGCCTTGTAAGCGGCGATACCCCCGGTTACACCGATCAGGATCAGTTCCACGCCCATCCCCCCTACTTGATCCCGTCACGAATGCGTTCGTATTCGATATGGCCGTTGCCGATCTCATGCAAGGCGATGGTCACCTCCTTGCGTGAAGACACCGTCACGGTTGTCCTGGCGCCATCCCGGATCTGGCGCGCCCGCTTGGCGGCGGCAATAACCAGGGTGTACTTGCTGTCCACCTGGCCAATTAAATGGTCGATCGACGGGTAAATCACGGATTGTTCACCTCCCACGCAGCCGGTCGGGCGCGTCGACTGGTACGACATTTTTCCGCCGTGATGATCGCGGCTATTTGCCGGGCCGCTTCTTCAACCCGGTCGTTTATGACCAGATAGCTGTATTCCCGATAGGCCTCCATCTCCCGGCCGGCGATCTCCAGGCGTTTTTCGATACCGGGCCGGTTTTCGGTCCCCCGGCCGATAATCCGTTTCACCAGGGCTTCCCGGGTTGGTGGAGCGAGAAACACGGAGACCGCCCGGGGTTCTTTTTCCCGCACCTGTCGCGCCCCCTGGATGTCGATCTCCAGAAGCAAATCCATCCCGGCAGCAACACTTGATGTTACCGTTTCTTTAAAAGTCCCGTAAAAATGGCCGTGAATCCGGGCCCACTCCAGCAATTGACCCTTGGCGAGAAGGATCTGAAAGCCGGCCGGACTGATGAAATAGTAATCACGGCCCTCGATTTCGCCGGGACGTGGCAGACGGGTCGTCACGGAAACGGACACTTTCAGGTCCGGGCACAGCTCCAGCAGCCGCCGGCAGACGGTACCTTTCCCCACTCCCGAAGGCCCCGACAGAATTACCAGCAGGCCTTCCAGCATGTTAGAACTCCCCCGGTTTTTACTCCTGCTCGAACCCGGCCGGAATGGTTTCCCTGGCCTGGAGGCGGTGCTTGACCGTTTCCGGCTGTACCGCGGAAAGGATGACATGGGTACTGTCGGTCACAATAACCGCACGGGTGCGCCTGCCGTAAGTGGCATCGATGAGCATACCCCGGTCCCGGGCTTCGTTGATGATCCGTTTGATCGGAGCAGACTCGGGACTGACGATGGCGATGATCCGTCCCGCGGAAACAATGTTGCCGAAACCGATATTGATCAATTTGATGTCCAAACCACGACCTCCTTTTCCAACACCATGCGCGGACTATTTTACTCGATATTCTGGACCTGTTCCCGAATTTTCTCCAGCTCCGCCTTGGCCTGGACGACCAGCTCGGCCAGGGGATAATCGGCCGACTTGGCCCCAACAGTATTCACTTCACGGAATATTTCCTGGGCAATAAAATCGAGTTTGCGCCCCACCGGCCCGTTTTCAGCGAGTGCTTTCCGGAAGGCTTTCAGGTGACTGGAGAGCCGGACCAGCTCCTCATCGATCGCGGCCCGCTCCGCCAGAAGGGCGCATTCCGTCAGAAGCCGGCTCTCTTCAACGGGCTCGCCGGGCCACTCCAACAACTTCTGCTCCAGACGGCGGCGGTATTCCTCCTGGACTGCCGGGCCGCGATCCGCCATCCGGCCGGAAATATCGTTCAAGCGGGCACAACGCTCCTCCAGATCCCGGGCCAGGTTTTCCCCCTCGCGACAACGCCCGGCAAGAAGTTCCTCCAAAGCAACCTGCAGGGAAGCACGCAGGGCCGGCCAGATCGCCTTGCCGTCAACCGGCGGGACCCGGGTATTCACAACCTCCGGCAGGCTGCCGAGATAAACTGCATCAACTGCCGGATCGAGGGAGAGGGCCTGCGCCAGTTCTTCCAGCGCCCGGCGGTAAGCCCGGGCCAGCTCCAGATCCACGAATACCGTCCGGGACTGGGGTGAAGCCGCCTCCAGGTTGACACTGACCTCCAGGCGCCCGCGGTGGATCTGCGCCTGCAGCAGGCGCCGCACATTTTCTTCAAGGGAAAACAGATCGCGCGGCAGGCGCAAAAGAAAGTCGGCGTAACGATGGTTCACCGATCGCATTTCCACGGTTACCGTCCATTCATTCTCCGATGCCGTTCCGCGACCATAGCCGGTCATGCTTTGAATCAAGCCGTTACCCTCTCCTGAAAGCCTCATCAGGCTATTTCCTTTATCTTACCATCATGATCGTGTTGGTTCAAGCTTCACGGGAAAAATGCTTCGCATCACTCCGCCCGGGTCGTGGGCTTCGGTCGATCAGGGAGGGGGCGATTCCGGCAGCAACGATCACCATCCACTGTTGCAAACCGGGGGGCGCGGTATCGAAAAGTCCCCGTAAAAATGGATGGTAAAGCACCGCGATCATCAGCAAAAAGGATGAAAAAACCGCTCCGAACAGGAGGGGATTGAAGCGGCGCGAGCCCCGGCCGAAGGATTGTTTTTCGCTACGGCAATCAAATACATAGATGAGCTGGGTCATGATCAAAGTGGCAAAAGCGGTGGTCCGGGCTGCTTGGATACCATCCCCACTGCGCAGGGCGTAGATGAAAGCGCCGATGGTGGCCAAAGCGATCAGTAAACCGCGGAACAACAATTTGCCGCCCAGCCCCCGGCTGAAGATCCCCTCATGGCGCCGGCGGGGCGGCTGTTCCATCAAAAATTTTTCGGGGGAATCCACCCCCAGGGCAATCGCGGGCAGACCGTCGGTGACCAGATTGATCCAGAGAATCTGGAGCGGCCGCAAGGGCAAGGGCAGGCCAATGAGCAGGGCCAAAAACATGGTCAGAAGTTCCCCGGTGTTGCATCCGAGAAGGAAGCGAATAAACTTGCGAATATTGGCATAGATATTTCGCCCCTCCTCGATCGCGGCGACGATCGTGCTGAAATTATCATCGCTTAGAATCAGACCGGCCGCCTCCCGGGTGACGTCAGTCCCGGAAGAACCCATGGCGATACCGATATCCGCCTCCTTCACGGCGGGAGCGTCGTTCACTCCGTCCCCGGTCATCGCCACCACGTACCCTATTTTTTTCAAACCGCGCACGATCCGGAGCTTGTGCGCCGGGCTGACCCGGGCAAAAACCTGTACCCGGCGCAATTCCGTTTCCAACCGGTAATCGTCCATGGCCTCCAGTTCCCACCCGCAAAGAACGCGCTCCCCGGTACGCAGGATCTCCAGACGCCGGGCG
Organism: uncultured Syntrophomonadaceae bacterium; assembly: GCA_964420065.1. Lineage (GTDB taxonomy): Bacteria > Bacillota > Dethiobacteria > DTU022 > DTU022 > CAYQQK01. Next base: position 43,896 of record CAYQQK010000006.1, read on the forward strand.
ATCGATACCGCCGTTTGCCGGTGATCGCCGGTGATCATGATCACCCGGATACCGGCCTGGCGGCAGAGACGAATCGATTCGTGCACCCCGGCCCGGGGGGGATCTTCGAGCCCCAAAAGCCCGACCCAGATCAGATCGCGCTCTGTGTCTTCCGCCGGGCCGTTTTTCCGGTGCATTCCCTCCCGGGGCGGCAGATCCCGGTAGGCCATCCCCAGGGTGCGCAGGGCCAGGGAACCCATGGTTTCGACCCGATCCAGACATTCCCGGCGTCCGGTTTCGGTCAACGGTATTTTTTTCCCCCGGTGCAGCCGGTAACGGCATCGTTCCAGGACCACTTCCGGCGCTCCTTTAACCAGGAGCCGCTGCGGAATGCCTTTCATGATCACGCTCATCATCTTTCGCTCCGGAGTGAACGGATTTTCATGTTTCCGTTCCCCGGTGCGGATCGTTATTCCCGCCTGCAGGGCCGCTTCAAGTAAAGCCACTTCCGTCGGATCTCCCAGCAAAACCGTTTCTTCACGGCGGGCATTGTTGCAGTTGGCGGCGATCTCCAGGCAAAACCGAAATGCGGGATCGGCACAGGCATCGCACCGGCTTTCCCGGTTCTTTTCCGATCCGCCGGCGGCGCCCGAATCAAGTTCAAAGAGACGTCTTCCGGTCCAGACCTGCCGTAAAACCATTCGGTTTTCGGTCAAGGTCCCGGTTTTGTCCGAGCAGATCACCGAGGCCGAGCCGAGAGTCTCGACAGCGGGAAGGCGGCGCACAATCGCCCGGCGGCGGATCATCCGCTGTACCCCCAAGGCAAGGGAGATGGTAACGATCGCCGGCAGGCCTTCCGGAATCGCCGCCACGGCCAGGCTGACCCCGGCCATGAAAACCTGATATAAAGGCAGCCCCCGCCAGAAACCAAGAAGCGTTACCGCCAGACAAACCGCAAGACAGGCAAATACCAGCATCTTGCCGAGGCGGTTCAGACGCCGCTGCAGCGGTGTCTGAACCGTCCCGGCGTCGCTTAAAAGATGGGCGATACGGCCAATCTGCGTATCCATACCGGTCGCCGTGACCACCGCCCACCCCCGGCCCGAAACCACCGCTGTCCCGCTGAAAACCATATTCAGAACATCACCGGGGGAGGAGACACAGCCGGCGAGGGGGGCAGCGGTCTTGGAAACGGCGACCGACTCTCCCGTCAGTGCCGCTTCGTCCACCGTGAGCGCCTGCACCGTTACAAGACGGGCGTCGGCGCTGACCCGATCACCGGCCTCGAGCACGAGCAGATCCCCCGGAACAACCGCCTCCGCCGGAAATGTACGGGTCAGCCCGTCGCGGAATATCGTTGCCCGGGGGGCAGCCAGCTTTTCAAGGGCTTCAAGAGAACGCTCGGCCCTGTATTCCTGGATCAACCCCAGAAAAGCATTGGCCAGAACGATAGCCAGAATGGTCAGAGCATCCGCATATTCCCCCAAAAGAGCCGACATCAAAGTGGCGGCCAGAAGAACCAACACCATAAAATCCCGAAACTGGTTCAAAAAAAGAGCACCGAGGGAAACACGCGCCCCTGCATCGAGACGATTTGGACCGAAGCGCTTCAGGCGCAGGGCCGCTTCGGCTTCCGCAAGGCCGCGGTGCGGATCCATCCCAAGGTTCCGGCAGACTTCTTCCGCCGGCAAAAGCGTTTCTTTTAAGAACACGGGCACGGCCGGCAAACACCCCCCGGATATAATCAAGCCTGTCCTGACTATTTTTATGCCCGGGGTCCGCCCTTGATGACCGGGCCGGTCACCCGCCGGCCGGGGATGCAAGAAAGCGGTTGAAGCGCCCCGGCGAAAGGGGTATACTGCTGGCGATAGGGAGGCGGCACAAGGTGTACGACTGGATTGCGCTGGCCGCGGTGGCCAGGGAACTCGAAGACGGGGTGGCGGGGGCCCGGGTCGAACGGATCTACCAGCCCGAACGCTCCACGGTGTTGTTGCACCTGCACCGGAATGGACGCCGCTGCGCCTTGCTCCTGTCGGCTCACCCCCGCTTCTCCCGACTGCATCTGACCGCATCGGAGTACCCTAACCCACCGCAACCGCCCCCTTTCTGCATGCTCCTGCGCAAACACCTGACGGGGGGACGGCTGAAGACACTGCGACAGCCGCCCGGTGAACGCCTGCTGGAACTGGACTTTACCCCGCCCGGGGGACGGGAACCGGTGATCCTCGTCGCCGAGGTCATGGGGCGGCGCAGCAACGTGCTGCTCCTGGACGAAAAACGGGTAATCCTCGGGGCAATCAGGTTCACCTCCGGATCACGAAACCGCTACCGGACCGTGCAAACCGGGGAAACCTACCGCCCGCCTCCCCCCCAGGAAAAACTGGATCTTTTGACGGTCGATCCGGCCCTGGCCGCCCGTGCCGTCACGGCATACTTGCACGAGGGGAAAACGCCGGAACAGGCCCTTTTGAAAACGGTGCGGGGCGCGAGCCCCCTCTTGGCGCGCGAACTGGTTCACCGCAGTCGGCCCGACGCCGACAGCCCGGAAGCGATCGGCGTACGCCTGATCGGGGAGACTCGCCGCTTCTTTGAAAACGTCACCGTGGAGCCGGCAACTCCGGAGGCGGCCTGGGCACAAAACCATTGCGCCGCTTACCGCCTTACCTTTATTCCGGCGGAACAACGGGAAAGCTTCCACTCCATGAACGAATTATGCGATCGCTTTTTTGGGCGGGCGGTCCGGACCGAAACAGAAGAGCAGCTCAGGCAATCCTTGTGCGCTGCGGTTCGGCAAAAATTGAACCGCGCTGGACGGCGCCGGGAACAACAGGAGGCCGATCTGGCCAGAGCCGCCCGGAGCGAGGAATATCGCTCTTGCGGGGAGTTGATCCTGACTTACCTGAACCGGATCCCCCCCCGGGCCGTTCGGGCCGAACTGCCGGACCCGTACCGGCCGGGTGAAAAAGTCACCGTGGAGCTGCTCCCGTCCCTTACCCCCAGCGCCAACGCACACCGCTATTTCAATCTTTACCGGAAAGCAAAAAGCGGCCTGAAACAGGCCGGGCGTCAACTTGAACAAACCCGGGAAGAAATCCGTTATCTTGAAGGAGTGCTGTTCGCTATTACAAACGGAGACCGGGAAACCCTGGAAGAGATCAAGCATGAACTGATCGAACAGGGGGTGATCCGGGCGGAAGGACAAAAACGCCGGGGGGGGCCAGCCGTGCCCGGAAGAAAAGTGCGGGGGCAAAACAGTGGACGGAATCAGAAACAACAACAGCGAGCCGGAGAAACCCGCCCCTTGCAGTTTGTTTCCAGCGGCGGCTACACCCTCCTTGTCGGGCGCAACAACCGCCAGAACGAACGTTTGACCTTTCGAATCGCTTCACAGCGCGATCTCTGGCTGCATGCACGGGAACTGCCCGGCAGTCATGTCCTGGCCCGGAACCTGCCGCAACCGCCGCCGGCGGCGGACCTGGAGGAGGCGGCCCTCCTGGCGGCCCACTTCAGCAAAGGACGATCGAACCCGGCAGTGGCGGTAGATTACACCGCAGTGCACCTCGTCCGTCGCGCCCCGGGCGGGCGACCGGGACGGGTCCTCTACACCGGTTACAGCACGATCATCGTCAACCCGACCGGACCGCGCCTCCAAACCTTGCTGGATCAGTTGCTGCCGGAAAAATGAATGGGGCAAACGGGGGGTGCGGGTTTAACCCTGCCGATCGCGGATGCGGCCCTTCAAAAGGCGCAAGCCCCGGCGCATTTTGGGAGGGATTGGAGCGGCAAAAGAAAGGGTTTGCGCCGTAACGGGGTGAATAAAAACGATACGCCGGGCGTGGAGGACCTGCCCTCCGGTCAGCTCCTCCGGCAGGCCTGCCGGACGGCGCAGACCGTAAACGAAATCCCCCGCCACCGGATGCCCCAAATAGGCCATGTGAACGCGCACCTGGTGCGTCCGCCCCGTCACCAGAAACACGCGTAACAAGGTGAACTCGCCCAGGTAGGCCAGGGTCCGGTAACGAGTGACGGCATCCTTGCCTCCGGGCACCACCGCCATCCGCTTGCGCTGGACAGGGTTGCGGGCAATCGGCGCGCTTACCAGCCCCCCCGGGGGAGGAACATGCCCGTGGACAAGGGCGAAGTATTCCCGCCGCAGGCGCCGCGTGGCCAATTGCCGGGACAGATCGCGGTGGGTAACATCATCCTTGGCCACGATCAGCAAACCCGAAGTATCTTTGTCGAGGCGGTGCACGATACCCGGGCGGTGCGCTCCCCCGATCGTGGACAGCGCGCAATCGTGGTTGAGCAGGGCATGCACCAGCGTCCCTGTGGAATGACCGGGCGCCGGGTGGACCACCATCCCCTGCGGTTTATTGACGACCAACAGATATTCGTCTTCATAATAAATGTCCAGGGGAACCGCTTCGGGGATAAGCCCCGGAAGGGGGGGCGGAGGCAGAACAACATCAATCCGGTCCCCCGGTTGTAAACGCCGGTCCTGCTCCAGGCAGGGAGCCCGGTTGATCATGACCTCTCCGTCGGCAATGACCCTTTGGGCCAACGTCCTCGAAACCTGTTCCAATCGGCAGGCCAAAAAAACGTCGAGGCGCAGTCCCGCCTCATCCGTATTAACCGTCAGCTTCTCAATCATGGCCGCCCGAGCCTGCGCGCCTGCTTCCGCCACCGTAAAGAACCACGAGTAACAGCGCGAGGGAGAGGATCGAAAGCGCCCCGCTGAAGAGCTGGGCCAGGCTCAAACCGAGCCATGCCGCCGGTTCCTCCCGAAAAAATTCGGTTGTAAAACGCAACAGGCCGTAAAAGGTAAAAAGGGCAATGATCATGAAACCGGAAAACGGACGGACGGGGCGCATCTTTTTCAAGATCAAAAAGATCAGCAGCCCTCCCAGGGTGGCATAAAGTTGCACGGGATGGCGCAGCAGCGGATCGGCCGCGGAAGCGGGCATGGCCCAGGGCACCGTCGATACCTTGCCATAACAACAACCGTTGAAAAAACAACCGATGCGGCCGATCGCATAGCCGAGGGCGAGATAGGGCGCCATCAGATCGGCCAGTTTCAAAAAATCAACTTTCCGCCAGCGACACCACCAGAGCAAGGCCAGAGCACCGCCAAAAAAAGCGCCGTAAAAGGAAAGACCGCCCGAACGGGTAAAAAATACGGTGAACCACCGGTCGCTGAACTCGTACCAGTTGAGAGCGACATAAAGGACGCGCGACCCGATCAGACCGGCCACGGCCACGGTAATGATCGCTTCGAGCAATTGATCCGGGTTCACTTTCTCGCGCGATGCTTCCCGTAACAGGCCGGCCGTTGCAATCAGGAGAGCCAAAGAAAGCATAAGGCCGTACGTGTAAACCCTGAAACCGCCGATTTCAAACAATACCGGGTGCATGGTGTCCCTCTCCTTCCTCTCCCGGCCCGCCCCTCTTTCCAATCGTTGGCGGTATAACGGGTAGCCCGGTCCAGTCCAACAAACCGGTAGTAACCGGTTACTACCGGCAGCGTTCCAGCGCCGGTGCAAGGCGCCAAAAAGCGATAACAAACAATCCGACGCCGATTACAATCGCCGTATCGGCAAGATTGAAAACGGGGGGGAAAATACGGAAGTCGATAAAATCGATCACGTAGCTGCTGCGCAAGCGATCGATCAGGTTGCCCAGAGCGCCTCCGAGCTGAAGGGCCAAACCGATCCGGAGCAGACCGAACCCACCGGGAAGGGTACGGTAATAGTAAACGATAAAAAGCATGACCACGACAGCGATGACGATCAAAAAAACCGTCCGGTAGGGAAACATACCGAAAGCGGCACCGGGATTACGGACGTAAGTCAGGTACAAAAAATTGCGGATCACCGGAATGGACTGTCCTGTTTCCATCATGTTGACGACCAGAAACTTGGAAACCTGATCAAGCCCCACCACTACCGCCACAATGAAAAAAAGTCGCAACCGGTTACCCCCCTTGGACCAATGTTAACATAGAAACCCTGCCGGGAACAACCACAACCCAAAAGGAAACAAACTTTATTCTTCCCCCGGCTTTACCCCTCATCTTCCTCGCCCGGCCGGTCGTCGTCCATCCGGGGGCGCCTGTTATGCTCCGCGACCTGTTCCCAGATCTCAATCGTATCCGACGCGGGGCTGCCGGGAACGTTGCGCCGGACGTAGGGGGGAAGCAAGATCCCTTCTTCCGCCGGCCGCCCGCTTGCCCTCAAACGACGTTCCTCGAATTCCTGGCAGTGAAAACAGAAAGGAGCCTCCGGAGCGGCATCGAGCCGTTCTGCGGAAATATTTGCGCCGCAGCGCGGGCAGATACCGTAGTCGCCGCCGGCGATCCGCTCCAGGGCCTCCTCGATCAGACGCAGGCGCGCCAGCCGATGTTCGTTCAGGGCCAGGTCCTTGCTCCGCTCGAAATTCTCCGATCCCAGATCCGCCGGATGGTTGTCGGCAAAAGACAGGTCGGTCACACTGTCGCGAAAAGCAACCATTTTACCGGCCAGTCCCTCCTCTCCCAGTTGCTGCTCCAGGCTTTCCTTTTCCCGCCGCAACAGCCGGGCGTAATGATCCCACACTGCCATTGTGCTCCACCTCACGACATGTTTTGGTTGACAATCCGGATCAGGTCGGCGATGAAATCGCCGATGAGGGGAAGGTTCAGCACCACCAGGCGCTGCAAAAAATAGAGAACAAGGGCGCCGAGAAAAGTCGCTCCGACGGCAATCCCCAGGCCGCGCGCAATACCGCCGGCAAAGTTAACGACCAGGTAGCGCCGGGGATCATTCAGAGCGTTGATGTACCCGGCCAGGTTGTACCTTTCCATCTCCCGGGACAGCTCCTCCATTTTGGCCAGAAGACGTTGTTCAAGTTCCCCTTCTTCCTTCCCCCCGTTTCCCATCCCATCGTCCGCCCCCCCGTAGTCAACAATCTTATTGTCCCCCGGCGGGAAAGATTACTTGCAAACGAATAATTTTTGCGCAATTTGAGCGTTGGCCGTAACACCGGCGCCGGCCCTTTAAAAAAACTTCCCCGTGCTGCGCCGTCCGGCAACGACGGCCCAGCACGGGGATCGCCTATGCGATGCATTTCTTGAGCGCGTTTACATACCGGTAACCGCGGCGCAGCGCCGGCAAAGGCCGTCGCCGCCACCGGAAGTGAAAGTCCAACAGCGAGGACACTTGTGTCCGGCCGCCGGCTCTACCTTTACCGCCAGGGGCAACTTCTGCCCGGGCATTGCCGCCGGCGGAGCCGTCGCACAATCCCTGTTCAGGGTGGCAGCCGAAGTAATAAACAGGTGTGCCAACCGCCCGTCATACGGCGCCAGAGTCCCGTACAGGGGCTCATCCACCCACACGGTTACCGCCGCTTCAAGGGAACTGCCGATGACCTTGTCCCGGCGGGCCAGTTCCAGAACTCTTGTCACCTCTTCCCGCACTTCCCGTAAACATTCCCAGCGCCCTTCCAACATATCGTCTTTCCAGGCCGGATCGACAACGGGCCAGCCGGCAAGATGTACGCTCTCCGCCTCGCGTCCCGGCAGGGTGCGCCAGATCTCTTCGGCGGTAAAAGCAAGAATGGGCGCCATGAGCAGGGTCAGATTCTCCAGCACCAGCGCCAGGACGGTCTGGGCCGAACGCCGCTCCGGATCCGTGGCGCGGGAACAGTAAAGACGATCTTTGAGGATATCAAAGTAAAAATTACTGAGGTCGATCACGCAAAAATTGTGCAAGGCATGAAAGACCTGATGGTATTCGTAGCTTTCGAAACATCCGGTCACCCTTTCGATCAGGCTCGCCAGGCGGCAGAGAGCCCACCGGTCCAACTCATCCAGACCCTCGTAGGGCACGCTGTCCCGGGCGGCATCAAAATCATAACAGTTCCCGAGCATGAACCGGCAGGTGTTACGAATTTTACGGTAGACTTCCGACAGTTGGACCAGGATATCCGGAGAGATATGAATATCGCTGGTAAAATCGGCCGAAGAAACCCAGAGGCGCAGGATATCGGCGCCGTACTGGCGGATGATCTCTTCCGGAAAAATGACATTGCCCAGAGACTTCGACATTTTTTTGCCCATGCCGTCCACCACCCAGCCGTGGCTGAGCACCTCCCGGTAGGGCGGTTTGCCGCGAGCGGCCACGGCGGTCAGGAGCGATGACTGGAACCAGCCCCGGTATTGATCGCTCCCCTCGAGATAAAGGTCCGCCGGCCAGCGCAGGTCGGGGTGGTTCTCACAGACGGCGACATGGCTGGAACCGGAATCAAACCAGACATCCATGGTGTCCTTCTCCTTGGTAAACCCGCCGGCCTGTCCGCAATCCAGGCAGGCGAAACCGGGGGGCAGGATCTCCTCCGCCTCCCGGACAAACCAGGCGTCGGACCCTTCCCGGGCAAAAAGATCTCGCACCGCCTCGAAAGCGCGCTGCTGGAAAACCGGTTGGCCACAGTGGTTACAGTAAAATATGGGAATGGGCACGCCCCAAACCCGCTGGCGGGAAATACACCAATCCTGTCGTTCCAGAACCATATTCCGCATGCGCTCCTCACCCCAGGGTGGGGTCCACTTCACCCTGCTGACGGCCTGCAGCGTTGCGTTCCGGAAACCGTCGATGGAAGCAAACCACTGTTCGGTGGCCCGGTAAAGCACCGGTTCCTTGCAGCGCCAGCAATGGGGGTACTGGTGCACGATCTCCGCCGAGGCAACCAGGGCCGTTTCGCGTTCCAGGGCGGCAACGACGGCCCGGTTCCCCGCCGCATAGTGCAACCCGGCAAATTCTCCCGCCTCGGCGGTGAAATAACCGCGTCCGTCGATCGGGTTCAGAACGGGCAGCGCGTAGGCGCGCCCGACGGCAAAGTCCTCGTGACCGTGACCGGGTGCGGTGTGCACACAACCGGTGCCCTGGTCCAGGGTGACGTGATCGCCCAAAATCAACGGAGATTCCCGTTCAAACAGGGGATGGCGGCAGCACACCCCTTCCAGGTCCGAGCCCTTGAAGCGTCGCAACACCTTCCATCCCGGACCGATCTCCCGGGCCAGATCGTCAAGGAGCGCCGCCGCGACCAGGTAGCGATCGCCACCGTGTTCAGCGAGGACGTAGTCGTATTGCGGGTGCACGGCAACGGCCATGTTGGCCGGAATGGTCCAGGGAGTGGTCGTCCAGACGAGGCAGTATGCCCCGGCGTTCTCTTCCCCCGGGAGCCCCCGGCCCGGAATGAAAGGAAAACGAACGTAAATCGAAGCGGACCGGTGATCTGCGTACTCGATCTCCGCTTCGGCCAACGCCGTCTCACATGAAGCGCACCAGAACACCGGTTTCAGGCCCTTGTAAATGTACCCCTTTCCGGCCATAACCCCGAACACCTCAACCTGACGGGCCTCGTAGGCCGGTTTCAGGGTCAGGTAAGGGTTGTCCCAGTCGCCGCAAACCCCGAGGCGCTTGAACTGCTCCCGCTGGATTGAAACATACTCCAGGGCATATTCGCGGCACATGCGCCGGAAATCCAGATCCGGCACCTCGCGCCGGTTGATGCCCCGAGTCTTGATGATCTGGTGTTCGATCGGCAGGCCGTGGGTGTCCCATCCGGGAACATAGGGACAGTCGAACCCCTGCATGGTCCGGTACTTGATGATCATGTCCTTCAAAACCTTGTTCAACGCGGTGCCCATGTGAATGTTGCCGTTGGCATAGGGCGGCCCGTCATGTAAAATGTAACGCGGCCGTCCCTCTCGCCGGCGACGGATCCGGCCGTAAAGATTTTCCTCATCCCACCGCCGGAGCCATTCCGGTTCCCGTTGGGGCAATCTGGCCCGCATCGAAAACCCGGTCCGGGGCAGGTTCAATGTTTCCTTGTAGTCCATGGCTTCCTCCCGCAAAGATAAATATGGATCTTAACAAAAATCTCGCCCCCTGAAACAGGGACGAGATTGCTCCCGCGGTACCACCCTCCTAGCCGCCCTCCCCGGGACGGCCCCTCGATCATGGCGCGGTAACGGGCGCGGCACCGCCCGCGACTACTCCCCGGCGCCTGCCGTGGCGCGAACGGGTTTGGGCACGGGAGCTCCCGGGGGATCTTCGGCCGGCGTTCTCCTTGCCGGTTTTCACCGCCCCGGCTCTCTACTGGAAGGGTCGGCGCCGCCTACTGGCCCGTTCATCGCCTTTCTTGAATCAAAATTATATCAAATTATACCCCGGGGCACAACAAATTACCCGCCCGTCCGGCATTTTACTGTTCTACCCCACTGTCCCCCAGGATTTCTGGGTGACCAGGACCTTGGCTCCACCCTCCGTTCTTCCCTGCCTGCCCCCTCCCGCAGAGGGGCAGGCAGGCAGGCAGGAAAATCCATCCTGAAGAAAGGGAGGAGGAGAGTATGGACAAAGGTTTTACTTTTGAAATTCCTCTTTCTCTTCCATCCACTCTTCCATTTCCAGTGCGGCCAGTTGTGCTTCCATGAAGGAGCGAAATCGCGTCTTGAAGATCTGGGCCTGCTTGTACAAATCCTCATTTTCAACCAGGATCCGGCTGGCCCGGTAGCGTGCATCCTCGACGATGCGCTGCGCTTCCCGTTCGGCCTCGCGGCGAATCAGATCCGCTTCGCGGTTCGCACCCTGTTTGACCTCATCGGCCGCTTCCTGGGCAACAATGATCGCGCTTTGCATGGTTTCTTCAAGTTTTTCATAGCTGGCCAGTTTTTCTTTCAGGCTTTCGATCTGTTCCTTCAGGCCGGCCGATTCCCGGATCAACTGTTCCATATCCTTGGCCACCCGATCCATAAAATCATCAACGTCATCGACCGTGTAACCGCGGAAGGAACGTTCAAATTCCTGGTTTTGAATATCCACCGGAGTAAGAGACATCCGCATTCGCTCCTTATTCTTTCTGCACTAAATTTCGACAGTAAAGTGATCGTTCCTGCCATGTTTACCAAACTTTAGTTAATTTTTTTTAGCGTCAACCGGAGTCTCCCCTTCCGGGTTTCCCCGCCCAGGGAAACAACCTCGAGACGCCCCCGTCCGGAGAGGGCGATCGTATCGCCCGGGCGGATCGGGCGGGCCGGCGATTCAACCGTACGCCAGTTAACCCGGGCCAGCCCACCTTTGACCAGATCGGCGGCCCTGGAGCGAGAGAGGCTGAAGCCAAGGGCAAGCACCGCATCGAGGCGCATGCTCGCCACCGTTCCACCGATTTCACGCTTGCAGAGCGCGGGCAGGGGCAGTGCGGCGCCGTCAACGGCGGCGCACCGAACTGCATGGCTGCCTATCGCCACCAACCGTGCGCAAATGTAACCCGCCTTGTCGGGAAGGACCATGGCCGCCGCTTCTCCCGCATCGGGAAGTAAAAAAACATCCCCAACCTGGTCCCGTTTCAATCCCAGGCCGAACAGCGTTCCCAAAATATCGCGAGGCGACAGCTCCGGCGGACCAGAAGAACCGGTCACCTGCAGCGCCTGCACCGGGGGCGGCCCGTCGTGTTGTTCCCGGGGAAAAACCCGCAGGCGTACCCGTTCTGCTTCGGGGTAACCACCGTAAAAAGCAGAGGCAAGTTGCGGCCGTTCCCGGAGCACGCCCCGGGCCAGATCCAGCTCAAGGGGATCCAGAAAAGGGGTGTCGTAAACCCGGCCCGGCCCCAGGGCATCCACCCGGCGGGCAAAGCGCTCGCGCCATCTTTTTTCACCCCCGGAAGGAGGGTCGCACCACCGACCGGAAGTCAAACCATCACCATCCACGGCTGGGCGAGGCTAAAGAACAAGCCGTTCCACCACGCGCAGCAAAAATAACAAGGCGATCGGGGAAAGATCCAGGTAGCCGGCCCCGAAACTGACCGGAGGAATCACCCGGCGCAGGGGGGCCAGTAAGGGCTCGGTCAGACCAAACAACAACCGGTAAACCTGGCTCAGGGTCGGGTTTTGATAGAAACTGCCCTGGAAGAAGGAGATGATAATCCGACCCAACAAAATATAGTAATAGATTTGAAAAAAAAGCCTCAACCCATCCCGAATAAAAGTGATGTCGGTCACCTTCCCATCAGCCGACGGCTAGACCGCCTTAAAAAGAGCGCCCCCCACCCGGATCATGGTCGCTCCCTCTTCAATGGCCACCGTGAAATCGTTGGACATACCCATGGAAAGCTCGGCCAGGTCCAGACCCGGCCGGGCACACCGATCGCGCAGCTCCCGCAACGCCCGGAAAACCGGGCGTGTTTCCCCGGGATCGGCTTCCAGCGGAGCAAGAGTCATCAACCCACGTACTTTCAAGCGGGGCAGGGCATCAAGCGACGTCAGCAGCGCCGGCAACTCTCCCGGAGGGAGCCCGTATTTGCTTTTTTCACCGGATACGTTCACCTGTACCAAAATTTCCACGATCCGGTTGAAACGATCGGCCTGTTTCTGCAGCGCTTCCGCCAGGGAAAGCCGGTCCACGGAATGGATCATGGCGTAATACCGGACCGCCTCCCGGGCCTTGTTGGACTGCAGGTGCCCGATGAAATGCCAGGCCAGTTGCGGGTAGGCGCGTACCTTCTCCCGGGCATCCTGGATCCGGTTTTCTCCGAAGCTGCGCAGCCCCAGGGCGGCTGCCTGAGCAATCTCCGCCATACCCACCGTTTTGGTCACCGCAACCAGGCGCACCGCCGCCGGATCGCGCCCGCTCCGCCGGGCGGCGGCGGCGAGCTGCCGCCGTAAATGGTCAAGATTCAAAGCCATCCGGTCCATTTCAGTTCAAACCCCGTTCTTTTGATCCTGTTTGCTTCTCGTTTCCTGTTTTTTTCGTTTTGTACACCCGTCGCCCCTGCTTCCCTTGAGCTAGTAACCGATCCACCGGCCTTCCCGGACCAGACCCGGCCGGGTGATCACAAGACTGTACGGAGGAAACCCTTCCACCACCGCCCGGTCATCCTGCAGGCCGAGAACGGTGACCGGGTAACGCCGCACCGCACCGCCCTCGTTGGTATAGACGAAAACGCCGTCTTCCCCTTCCCTGCTCAGCGCTGCGGCAGGCACCAGGAGCCCGTGCAGGCGCCGGTAGTTGATTACTGCGCCGGTCCAGCGCTGATCACCGAAGCCGGGCAGGTCGCGCTCGACCCGGTAGGTCAGGTAGACCACCCCGTTTGTCTCGTCCGCCTCGACCGCCTCCAGAAAACCATCGACAGGACTTTCCGGCGCAAAGGCAAACGTAAGGCTAACCTGTTCCCGGGCGGCCACATCGCGTCCCGGATCCGACGGCAGCACCACCGTATAATGCCAGCACCAGTTGTCGATAATTTTCAACAGCGGCTGCCCCGCCTCCACGTAATTGTAATTACCGTTTTCAAAGGGAGCCGGTTCGCCGCTCTCCGCCTCGTCCCGCCGTTTCAGGCAGGAGACAGGGTTAACCCCTTCCCAACCGTCAACATAGAGCGAGAGCAAGCCCGGCCGGGGCGCCGTTACAGCCTCCCCTTCCCCGAGCCAGGGCGGCGCCTCCCCGGTTACCGGGACGGTGGCTTGCGGAGCCGCGGGCGCCGCCCTTCCGGCACCCTCCCCTTCTTCTCCCGACCTCAAGAAACGACGCAATACGTTCAAAAATTGTTCGAGGGGGCTTTCTTCCCGGGGTTGATCCGGTTGTACCTGCTCCAGTTCGGACCGGCTGAGAGGGAAAATTCGCGCCACCACGGTATCCTTCAGCACCCGTTCCCCCGGCGGAGCCGTTTCTGCCAGCACCCCCGCACAGGGCGCCATGATCACCTCTTCCCGGCGCGTGATCACCCCGTCAACCGCTACGGTATAATCCAGGCACCCGTTCCAAACCAGCACCTGCTGCAGGCGGCGGGACGACAGGTACGTCCCGATCCAGTGGTATCCCGCCAGGAAAATGAGCACCCCCGCCAAAGCCAGGATCAGATAATAAACCGTCGCCTGCCGGATCGGGTCGGGGCTTCGTCCTTCACCCCGGATGACGGTCAGGCGCGGTTTTGGACGCATTTTTCGCCGGGACAACGACACCGAACTCCTCCGCAAGACGGGCGGGATAAACCCGCCTCTTTGTATGATCGCGCCGGTTAAACCCCACCCGCAAACGATGCGGCCCTCTCCCCCCGGGGGGGAAGCCGTTCCCGCATCAATCGATCAACCGGCCGGCTTTCCGTGCCGGTGCCTACCCTGAAAGGGGGTACGGCACCGGACGTTTTTCAGCCAGAGAGCGGGGCAAATCCAGCAGGCGCTGGTTGCGGGAATTCCGGAAAGGAAGTGAAAGATCACGCTCCGCCTCCCGGTACGGGCCGTCGATCAGGATATCCCCTGCGACCAGAAGCCTTTGCACCGCTCGATCCCGGCCAGCCCTGGCCATCAGTTCCTCCCAAGTATACCCCGAATAGAGAACCAGGCTCAAGCCCAGGCGGCAGATTTCCACAGCAAGTTCGGCCAAAGCGGCCGCCTGGTAGAACGGTTCGCCCCCGCTAAAAGTGACCCCGTCAAGATGACTCGCACCGCGAATCAAGGCCAGGATCTTTTCCGCGGCCATCTCCCGCCCCCCGGCCGGATCCCGGGTTTCCGGGTTCTGACAACCCGGGCAGGCCAGCGGACAGCCCTGTAAAAAAAGGGTAAACCGCACCCCCGGTCCGTCAACGATGCTCTCCGGATTGTATCCGGCAATTCGTAGTTTCATCGGCCGCACTCGGGCGGCAACGAACCATGGGGCCGGCGGTTGCGCAACTCGGACAGCTTGGCCGCGTTGAAACGATCCGTCGTCGAAAGATATCCCGTAATGCGGCGGATCCGCCGGATAGCGGTGCCGCCGCATCCCGGGCACGCCCCGTCGATCACCCCGCCAAAAGCACAGTCACCACATTCATCGATCGGGAAATTGATCCCGCCGTAGCCGCAGTCGGAAGCAGCCATGTGCCGCACGATCTTTTCCAGGGCGGCGGGGTTATGCAACGGCGGCGCCTCCAGTTCGACATAGGAAATATGGCCCGCGTTGCAGTAGGCATGAAACTGCCCCTCGATCGACAGTTTGTCAAAAACCGAGACGGCAAAATCAACCGGCAGGTGAAATGAATTCGTGTAGTAATCGCGATCGGTCACCCCGGGCAGCCGGCCGTATTTTTCCCGGTCCAGAGCAACAAAACGGCCGGCCAACCCCTCGGCGGGAGTGGCATAGAGAACAAAGTTAAGCTCGTATTCGCCTGCAAAATGATCGATGCGTCGGCGCATATGCCGTACAATCTGCAGGCCCAGCTCCAGGGTCGCACTGTCTTCACCGTGGTGCCGGCCGGTCAGGGCCCGCAGAGCCTCGGCCAGGCCGATAAAACCGACCGCCAGGGTGCCGTTTTTGATCGCCCCGCCGATACAGTCGTCCGGGCCCAATTTTTCCGAACCCAGGTACAATTTTTCACCCATCAGGAAGGGCAGATCCCGGACGCGCAGCCGGGCCAAAATTTCAAAACGATGTAATAGCTGACGCACCCCGAGGCCGAGCAGGCGGTCGAGCCGGGCCAGGAACAGATCGACCCGTTTCCGACTTTCCAGGGCCAGCCGGGGCAGGTTCAGGGTTACCGGAGCGATGTTGCCGCGACCCGCCGATACTTCCGGCCCGTGGCGGTTGCCGATAACACGACTGCGGCAGCCCATGTACGAAACTTCACCGCCATAAGCCCGGTTGAAGGAACTGTCCATGAAACTAAAAGTGGGGTTCATCCGCAAGGCGGCAACCCGGAGAGCCTGCTGGAAGAGGTCATGGTTCGGATCCCCCGGGTTGAAGTTTACACCGGCTTTGACCCGGAAGACCAGGTTCGGAAAAATGGGACTCTCGCCGCGCCCGAGACCGCGCCGGAATGCCTCCAGCACCGCCGCGGTTACGGCCCGCCCCTCGGCGGAGGTATCGGTTCCCAGATTGAGGCTGGTGAAAGGAACCTGCGCCCCGGCCCGGGAGTGCATACTGTTCAAATTGTAGACCAGCCCTTCCATGGCCTGGAAAATATCGTCCTCCGTCGTCGACCCGGAGAAGTCCCGGATCACCCGGGCCAGGTCGCAATCAAAGTGAGGAAAACTTTGCCCCCCGAACATATCGTTCTGGTTGCTCTGTAGAATAATCGCCGCCTGAGCGGCCGCGGACGCAATCCGCCGGGGCGGGCGCAGGTAGCCGTAGCCGGTGTTGAAACCTCCGCGGAGCAACTTGCCCAGATCGATCTGGAGACAGTTCAGGGTCTTGCTGTAATAATCAAGATCGTGGATATGGAAGGCGCCTTCAAGGTGAGCCCGGGCAAAATCATGGTGGACAAGGTTGCTCAAGTAATATTTTTTACTGGCAGCCATGGCAATTTGCAGCATCTTCGCCGAGGGAGAATTACTGATATTGGCATTCTCCCGGTTCGTTTCCACCAGGATCTCCTTCACCGCATCCATCAGTTCCGATTTGCCCTCCCGGATGCGGGTCCGGCGGTCCCGGTAGAGGATGTACGCCTTGGCGGTTCGGGCATGTCCGTGCTCGATCAACACCTTTTCCACCGCATCCTGCACCTCTTCCACCGCCGGCACCAGTCCGCTGTAGCCGCTGCGTAAAAGCTCCCGGATCACCTCCACGGTCAAATTCGCCGCGGTCTCCCGATTGCTGCCGCCCATCGCCCGGGCCGCCTGATATATCGCCGCGGTAATCTTGGCCGGATCGAAAGCAACGAGGCGCCCATCCCGTTTCCGGATTTCCCGAAAGGGGATCTGCCGGTACTCCGGAAACAGAACCTGGGCCTCTCCCTCCCCGGCATGGTCAACCTTGTGATCTTTTACAGGCCTCCGGTCCATTCTTCTCCCTCCCATGAATCAAGGGGACGGTAATTCCGTCTTTTCTTTTTTCTGTTTTCCTTGCTCCAACCGGTCCAACTCGGCCCTGAAGGTGCGAATATCCGGAAACTGTCGAAAAACCGAGGCAAACCTGACATAAGCAACCTCGTCAATCCGGCGCAAACACTCCAAAAGGTAAGCGCCGATCCGATCCGTCGAAATTTCCCGGACATAGCGGCAGCGCAGATCGCGCTCCAACTCATCTGCCAGCTTCTGCCAGGCCGAGCGGGGAATGTTGCGCTTTTGCCCGGCCAGGATCAACCCGGCCAGGATCTTGTTGCGGTCAAACGGTTCGCGGCGGCCGTCCCTCTTGATCACCGCCACCGGTTCCGCCCCGATCTTTTCCAGGGTCGTAAACCGCCGCCTGCAGCGACCGCACTCCCGGCGGCGCCGGATCGCCGCCCCGTCCTCGATCGCTCGAGAATCGAGGACCCGGCTTTCCGTGTACCCACAATACGGGCACTTCATCTCCCTGCACCCCAAGATATAGATGTTAGAAGCATTATATACCACAACATGTTGGGTGTAAAGCTAATTTTTGCCGGCAAGTAGCCGTAAAAGGGGGGTTATTTTGATATTTGAAACGATGCGCTCGCCTTTGAGGCGGCAATGCGGATGGGACGGGGCTGAATTTTTCAGCAAAACATGATTACCCTCGTCTTGTTTCGCTGTCGACGGGATGGTCGACCAGGATGGTATCAACACCGATCTTGACGATCTTTTCCCAGGGGATAATGTAATCCTTGGAGCGACTGATCCGGCCCCAGATGCCTCCGGCAGCCGGAACGATGATCGCTTTGACCATGCCCCGGTCGGCATCGAGGTCGAGATCGCCGATCGCACCAAGGCGGCGGCCGTCGTTAACGTTGACCACGTCCCTGTGGCGCAAATCGTTGATCCGGATCAAATCATATTTTCCTCCCCGGGGTGCCGTAATTTGCGGAGGCAATGACCGTTTACCGCATGATAGCGGGTCCTCCTTCACTGCATTCGGATGACAGGCAGGCGGCCTATTGCTCCGGGAGAACGGTGATCTTGTCACCATCGGAACACGTTATTTTTTGCGGCAATGTTTTCACTGGACGTATTTGCGTAACCGGCCGAGGGCGGCCTTTTCAAGGCGGGAAACCTGGGCCTGGGAAATACCGATTTCATCGGCTACCTCCATCTGGGTTTTGCCCCGGTAAAAGCGCATGGTCAGGATCATTTTCTCCCGGTCGTTCAGGCGGGTCAGGGCATCCTTGACCGCCAATATTTCCAGCCAGCGTTCATTGTCGTTCCGTTCATCGCTGATCTGATCCATGACAAAAATCGGATCGCCCCCATCATGGTAGATCGGTTCAAACAATGAAACCGGCTCCTGGATTGCATCGAGAGCAAAGGTGATCTCTTCCCGTTTCAGATTCAGCTCGGTCGCGATTTCCCCGATCGACGGTTCGCGGGAAAATCGATTGGCCAAAATGTCCCTGATCTGCAGGACTTTATAGGCAATGTCGCGCAGGGACCGGCTGACCCGGATCGGGTTGTTGTCCCGCAGGTAGCGCCTGATTTCACCAATGATCATCGGCACGGCATAGGTCGAAAACTTCACGTTTTGTTTCAGATCAAAATTATCGATCGCTTTGATCAGGCCGATGCAGCCAACCTGGAAAAGGTCGTCCACGAATTCGCCCCGATTATTGAACCGCTGGATCACACTTAAAACCAATCGCAGGTTGCCTTTGACCAGTTTTTCCCTGGAAAGGCGATCGCCCCCCTGCATGGTTTCGAAAAGCCGGCGCATCTCCTTATTCTTCAAAACCGGAAGTTTGGAGGTATTCACGCCGCAGATTTCCACTTTATTCATTCGTTCAGCTCTCCTTGGGCCGGATCGGATGGGCAATAACTAAATTATATCTCCCGTTCTTTTTTTTATTCCGTTCCGGCCGCCAGGCAAGAGCTACTCCATCTTGCGAATCTCTTTCCGAAGACGTTTGATGATCCGTTTTTCGAGGCGCGAAATATAGGACTGGGAGATCCCCAACAGCGCCGCCACCTCTTTTTGTGTTTTTTCGGAACCGTTGGACAGGCCGAAGCGTAGTTCCATGATCCGCCGTTCCCGGCTGTTCAGTTTTTCCATCGCCAGGTAGAGTAGCTCCCGTTCCACCTCCGCTTCGATATTGCGCAGCACCAGGTCCCCCTCGGTGCCCAGGACATCGGAAAGGAGCAACTCATTACCGTCCCAGTCCACGTTCAGCGGTTCGTCGAAGGATATTTCGGTTCGGATGCGATTGTTGCGTCGTAAAAACATCAAAATTTCATTTTCGATGCACTTGGAGGCATAGGTTGCCAGTTTAATATTTTTATGCGGGTCAAAGGTATTGACCGCTTTGATCAGACCGATCGTCCCAATCGAAACCAGGTCATCGATGTTGATCCCGGTGTTTTCAAACTTGCGGGCAATATAGACGACAAGGCGCAGGTTACGTTCGATCAGCACTACCCGCACCGCCCCGTCCCCGCCTTTGAGCCGGGTCAAAAGAAAACCTTCTTCCTCCAGGGAAAGCGGCGGGGGCAGCGCTTCACTGCTGCTCACATAATAAAGATACCCGGCATAATCCAGGCCGAAGCGTTGCCGCAAACGCAAAATGAGCAACAACAGGGACCAGCGCAAACGGATCAAGTAACCGGCCAATATTTCACCCCCTTGCCGTGGTTTAACCTGCCGCCATGACCTCCGGCGGCAGAAGCGCCCGGTAGCGCGCCACCGGCCCGAACCCGTAGCGGTGCAACCCGAGGACCAGATGGTGATCGAAGATCCGGATCCGGCCCGCCAGATCAACAGCAATCGCGTCGGGCCGCAAACCGAGCAGCATCGTCTCCGTCCCGCCCATCCCCCGGGTGGGGATGAGGGTAAAGGAACGGGCCTGGGCGGGGTCGACCAGCCTTTCCAGCGCCTGCCACGGCTGCTGCGCGGGGTCGGACAGGGAAGCGTAAATTTCCCGGGGCAACATCTCCTTCAGGCTGCGATAATCGACCACGATCACCGGCCGCTGGCCGAAGGGTTCCCGGAGCCGGTTCCCGGTATCGACCAGGGCGGGCAACTCGGCCGCCTTGCCGTCCCAGGAAACCCGCACCAGGGCCCGCAGAGAATGTTGCCACCGCCGCTCTTCCAGGAACGGCCGCAACAAGCCCAGGGAAAGGTAGAGAAGGGAACAGGCCAGGACCAGCACCCCCAATCCCTTCCAACCCTTGAGGCCGTTTCGTTGCAGTTCCAGGAGCTGGACCAGGGCGATCACCAGCCCGCCGGCCGTAAAGGAAACCAGGAAAAAAACACCCCAGATCAGCGTTAGTTCGATCCGGCGCCGGGACCGGAAAACCAGCCGGATCATGACCGCCGGGACGAGGATGATCGCCACGGGAACCAACCAGGGCCACCCGGGCAACAGCAGCACCCCCACCGCCGCGGCCCCTACCGCCGCCCCCGCCAGGAGCCGCCGGAAACCGGGCCGGCGCCGTAACAGCCTGGCCGTAACCAGGAGTAGCAGGAAGTTTACCAGGAGATTTAAAAAAAATAACAGATCTAGATACACTTTTTCACCCCGGGGGGCTCCCTTATACCTATGTCCTTTGAACCGGGGATATGTATGCTTCATTATAGGCCGACAGGCAAAAAAAATCTGTCGCACCGTGCCGCGCCCTGTTCCAAAATAAACGACAGCGCTTGCAGCACGAAGGACAGTATGAATAAACGACAACGGCGAGCCGAAACAGTGCCAACCCGCCCGGATCGAACGGGGTTGACCCTACTTCTTTTGTCTCAGGCGAAGAAATGCCGGAATATCGATATCCTCATCCCGGGCAAAGGGGATGGGCTCGGTTTCTTGCCGGAGCCGCAGACGCCCGGACGGGTGGGATCTGAACCCGGTGGCAATGATCGTCAACCGTACCTGTTCCTGCATTTCATCGTTGATCACTGCACCAAAAATTATGTTGGCTTCCGGATCGGCATAGCCCGAAACTATTTCGGCCGCCTCATTGATCTCGTACAAGCCCAGATCGGTCCCCCCGGTGATATTGATCAGGATTCCCCGGGCCCCCTCGATGGATGTTTCGAGCAGGGGGCTATTGATGGCCAGCCGGGCTGCATCGACACAGCGGGTTTCGCCCTCGGCCTGTCCCACGCCCATCAACGCCGGCCCGGTTTCGGCCATGATCGTCCGAATATCGGCAAAATCAAGGTTGATCAGCCCGGGGACGGCGATCAGGTCGGAAATACCCTGCACTCCTTGACGCAGGATGTCGTCGGCCACCCGGAAAGCCTCGAGAACCGGGGTTCTTTTCTCTACAATCTGCAACAGCCGGTCATTGGGAATGATGATCAGGGTATCCAGTTTCTCCCGCAACAGAGCGATTCCTTCCTCCGCCTGTTGCATCCGCCGCCGTCCTTCGAAGGAGAAGGGCTTGGTGACCACGCCCACCGTCAAGGACCCCAGTTCACGTGCTGTCTCGGCGATAACCGGAGTCGCTCCGGTCCCGGTACCGCCTCCCATGCCGGCGGTAAGAAAGATCATGTCCGCCCCCTTCAAGGTGGCGGCGATCTCTTCCCGGCTTTCTTCGGCCGCTTCCCGGCCAATGTGAGGGTTGGCCCCCGCCCCCAACCCCTTGGTCAGCTTCTCCCCGATCTGCATCTTGGCAGAAGCCTTGGAAAGCTGCAGGGCCTGGGCGTCGGTATTGATCGCGAAAAACTCTACCCCTTTGACCCCGGCATCAATCATGCGGTTTACCGCGTTGTTGCCACCGCCCCCGATTCCCACCACTTTAATCGAGGCAAAATTCTCCAAATCCATATCATATTCGATCATTGCCGGTAAACCTCCTCAAGGGCGCGTATGCTAATCAAAAAAATTGTTAAACCATTCCTTGATCTTTTGAATCCAGGCGATTTTCCGGCCGGCGCCGCTGCGCATGACCCTATCCCGCCCCGGGGCATGAGTCGAGGGCCGGTTACGGTTAACGTAGTGCAGAATGCCCACCGCGGTACTGTGGACGGCACTTTTCATCCCCACGTATTCCGGCTCCGCCAGCCGCACCATGTCCCGATCATCCCAGTACAGCCGGGCCGCCTCAAGAAGGCCGTGCATCCCGGAAACCCCTCCGGTCAAAACGACACCGGCGGGGGGCAGATCCGCCCAACCCATTTTCACCATCTCGTCCCGTACCACCTGTAGAATTTCCGCCACCCTCGGTTCAATAAAATGGGCCAGGTCCACCTCCGTCACCTCGTGGCGTTCCTTGCTGCTGATCGTCCGAATTTCCCTGGTTCGCTCCTCGTCGGCCAGAGAAAGCAAGGCACAACCCGTTTCCACTTTTAGCTGTTCGGCAGTAAGAAAGCTGGTCCGCAAACCGGCGGCCAGGTCGCCGGTAATATGGTCTCCCCCGATCGGAACGGCGGTAGTTTGGACCAGCTTGCCGTGCTGAAAAAGGGACACTTCGGTCGTCCCGCCGCCCAGGTCGACCAGAAAAACGCCCAGCTCCCTTTCATCGCGTGAAAGCGAGACCTCGGCGTTGGCCAGGGTCTGCAACACCATCCCCTGGACGGTCACGCCGGCCCGGTTCACACAGCGGATCAGGTTACGCAAAGAGGTGATCGGGCTGGTAATGATCATTGCATCAACTTCCAGGCGCACCCCCAGCATCCCCACCGGATCACGAATACCGTCGTAACCGTCGACAATATATTCCTGCGGAACCACCTCGACGATTTCCCGATCCGAGGGCAGGGCCAAAACCCGGGCGGCCTGCAGTACCCGGTCAACATCCTCTTCACGAATTTCCATGTCATCCGAGGCAACCGCAACCACACCCCGGTTGCCGATTAAATGCACGTTCAACCCATGCAGCCCGACGTAGGCCGAGTCGATTTTCCCGGCGACCATCCGTTCTGCCTCTTCCAGGGCTGCGGTGATCGATTCCACGGTCCGCTCCAGGTCGATGATGATCCCCTTTTTGATCCCTTCGGTCGCATTTACTCCAACCCCGATCACGTTCACTGTTCCGTCCAGGCGGGTTTCTCCCACGGTTACCCGAACGTTGGAGGTGCCCACATCTATTCCCACCAAAAAGTTTTTCCGGGCCATGATTAAACCTCCCTCAACCCTTAAGCCGCCTTAACAAATTATTGTATTAGTTCTCTATCCCGGAGGTATTCCCTTTTGTTTCATGCGGCTGCTTTTCAATTCACCCCGGAGCCGCTCCTAGGGGGAGAGCACCAGCCGGTCGGCCAGGCGCGCATCGATGTAGCGCCCGCCGGCGGCGGGCCAGTACGGCCGGCTGTACCAGACCAGTTCGATTTTCGCCTCCAGGTCACTGCAGTCGCCGAGGAATACCTGCAAACCGTCCATCGTAAAAAGAAGCAGATCTCCCGGATCACTCATGTTCAACTCGGATACCTCCAGCTCCGGAAACTGCGCCAGGGCTCGGAGAAACCGTTCCAGAGCCTGCCCCTGCTTCGGGCCCGGGATAGCCTGACCCGGGCTCACCGGCTGCGTCTTTGGACCCAAACCGGTTACCACCGGCAATTCACCGGAAAGGGGTTCCGGCCCCCCGAGCACAACCCCCTCCCGATCTATCGTCCAGAACCCGCCCGCCGCCGCAACCACCGCAGCCGGCTCCCTCTCCTCGAGAGTAATGAAAACGGTCCGGGGAAAGGAACGCGTCACCGTGGCTCGGCGAACCAGGGGCAGCGCCTCCAGCCGCATTACGGCCCGCGTGGGGTTGAAAAGCCAGATGTTTTTCCCGACTTGAACCCCGGCCGCGGCGGCAACCTGTTCCCGCCCCAGGACATGGTTCCCCGAGACGTGGATCTCTCGCACCGTGCACAGGGCCCGTCCACCCCAGAGAATGCCGGCCAGACAAAATCCCACCAGCAAGATTCTACGCCGGGTCCGGCCGTTTGTTTTCTTTTCCGTATCCCGCCCGGTCACCACGCCGCAAGCGCCTCGCCGTTTCACAGGACCGCCTCCCGGGCGGGCTCGATCATCCCGGATCGCACGACCCGGGCGCCCAATTTTTGGAGAGTCCCGGAAAGATTTTCGTAGCCCCGATCGATATGATGAATCCCGGTTATCACACTTTCGCCCCGGGCAGCCAGGGCGGCCAGAACCAGTGACGCTCCGGCCCGCAAATCGGTTGCTTCCATTCTCGCGCCGTGCAAAAACGGCACCCCTTTCACGATGGCAATTCCTTCTTCTACGTAAATATGCGCCCCCATACGGGACAGGGCCGGCACATGACGGAAACGTTCCTTGAAGATATTTTCGACAATGCTGCTGGTCCCACCGGCCAGAGCGAGTAAAACCATCAGCGGCGCCTGCAAATCGGTGGGAAAACCCGGGTACGGTTCGGTTCGGACCAGCGGCAAAGCCTTCAAAACCTCCGGACCACGCACGAAAATGCTGTTTTCACTTGCTTCAACTTCGACGTTGCACTGCCGCAGGATCCGGATCAGGGTCCGGTTATGCCCCGGTATGACCTCCTCCAGGTTCAGTTCGCCCCGGGTTGCGGCGGCAGCAAGAAGAAAAGTGCCGGTAGCGATGCGATCCGGGAAAACCCGGTACGACCCCCCCCCCAGGCCGGGCACCCCGTCAATAATGACGGTGGCACTCCCGGCGCCGCCAACCCGCGCCCCGATCGTGTTCAGAAAGTTCTGGAGATCTATTATTTCCGGCTCCCGCGCCGCATTATGGATCAACGTCCGCCCCCGGGCCAGGACGGCGGCCAGGATCAGGTTTTCGGTGGTGCCGACACTGGGGTAATCCAGGCAAATCTCGGCCCCGCGGAGGCTCCCGCTCAATTCGATGTAGTTGCCCCATTTCTTTATCTTCGCCCCCAGGGCTCCCAGCCCGCGCAGGTGCAGATTGATTGGACGCGGCCCGATCGCACAGCCGCCCGGGTAACAGATCCGGGCCCGGCCCAGACGCGCCAGCAGAGGCCCGATCAGGAAGATACTGGATCGCATCTCCTGCATCAGCACATCGGGCACATGGTAACGTTCAACCTGATCGGTCCGCAGAAACACATCGGCACCGTTTTGTCGTACGCGCACCCCCAAACTGCTCAGGATCTGCAGCATGCTGCGCACATCGTTCAAAACAGGGACCTTTTCGAGGCAAATTTCCGCACGGCTGCAGTTAAGTAAAGAAGCGGCAAGAACCGGTAAAATTGAATTCTTGGCGCCGTGAACCTTCAACCTGCCCCGGAGGGGACGCCCCCCCTGAACAACCAGTTTATCCACCCGGTTCCACTCCCGTTAACTTTCTTCGCCGATGATGCGCACTTCCGGCTGCAGTTCGATCCCGAATTGCTTCCGCACCAGTTTTTGCACCGCCTCAATGAGGGCGATAATATCGGTTGCAGTAGCGCCGCCCCGGTTCACGATGAAATTGGCATGGCGTTCCGAAACCCGGGCCCCGCCGATCTGCATTCCCTTCCCTCCGGCCTCCTCGATCAGGCGGCCGGCCGGCCGGTCCGGGGGGTTGCGAAAAACACTGCCCGCGCTGG
Organism: uncultured Syntrophomonadaceae bacterium; assembly: GCA_964420065.1. Taxonomy (GTDB): domain Bacteria; phylum Bacillota; class Dethiobacteria; order DTU022; family DTU022; genus CAYQQK01. The sequence continues at coordinate 69,238 of CAYQQK010000006.1, forward strand.
GCTGCCGGGGATGTCGCCGCAGACGCCGTTCAAGGAACGCTTCGACCCGGCTTTCCAGTTCAGCCGCATTTCCCGGCTGCAACTCCAGGGTTGCTTCAAGGACTACACCGGCACGGGCGAGACTGCTTCGGCGATACCCAAACCCGCACGCAGCCGCAGGCAGGCGGTGTTCCGCCCCGTTCCAATCCACCAGCACCACTTCCCGAACCAGGGAACCGACATAACCGCCAAACGCCCCGGCGTTCATCACCAGCGCCCCGCCCAGGCTCCCCGGAATGCCTCCGGCAAATTCCAGCCCCGCCAGACCCCGGCGTGCGGTGGCGCGAGCCAGGAAGGGCATCGGGCAGCCGGCGCCGGCCCGGGCCAGCGATCCTTTCCGGTGCAGGTACTGGAAAGGAAAGCCTATTTTCATCATGACCCCGCGCCAACCGCCTTCACGCACGAGCAGGTTCGTACCGTTACCGAAAACAAAGAGCGGCAACTCCTGCTCGCGACAAAACCGGATCACGGCGGCGACCTCGGCGGCATCCGCCGGGCTGACATAAAAGTCGGCTGGTCCGCCGGCTTTCCAGGAGGTATGTAGTGCCATCGGTTCGTCTAGTTTCACTCCGGCCTGAAGCAGCCGTTCCAGCTTCCCTGCCCGATCCAAGTCTGTTCCTCCATCGGCAGTTTATTTTATGCTCCGGATCAGCCCGGTGCAACCCCGGCCTGTCGCGATTTTAACAGGTCCTGCAAGCAGCCGTGTATTTTGGCGGCGGCGTCGGGCACCCCCAAAGTCCGCCCCGCACGAGACATGGCCCGGAGTCTTTCCCCGGTCCCGTTGAACAGATCCGCCAGCTCCCGCCGCAGGCGGAGCGGGTTGAATTCATGTTCTTCCACCAGCACCGCCGCACCGGCGCCGGCCAAAAGGCGGGCATTGAAATACTGGTGATTGTGCACCACGTTGGGCGACGGCACCAGCAGCGCCGGTATCCCCAGGGCGGTCAGCTCGGCCAGGGTCGTCGCCCCGCTCCGGGTCACTGCCAGGTCCGCCGCAGCCAGAGCGGCGGGCATGTCCTGCAGGTAGGGGTAAAGATAGACCCCTTGCGGCAAGCGACCCAATTCCCGGCACACCTCCCGGTAGTATATTTCCCCCGAAACATGGAGTAGCTGCATTCCCGGCGGCAACCAGCCCCGCTTCAAATAGTCGATCACAACCCGGTTGATCTGCGCCGCCCCGCGACTGCCACCGTAGACCAAAACTGTTCGGCGGGCCGGGTCCAGGTTCATCCGGCGGCACCCTTCTTCCCGGGTCAATGCCGCCACCTCGCCGGCGCGGGGATTACCGGTGAAAACCGTTCCGGCCCGTCGCGGGAAATAGGGCCGGGAAGCTTCAAAGGAGAGGCAAACCCGGCCGGCCAGGTGTGCCAGCCAGCGGTTGGCCAGACCCGGCCTAACGTTCTGTTCGTGAATCATCGCCGGCATACGCAGGGAAACGGCCGCCGCCACCACCGGAGCGGAAACATAGCCCCCGGTCCCGACCACCACCGCCGGACGGAAACGGGTCATGATCTTGCGGGCCCGGGCCAGCCCCCGTAAAAAATCACGTCCGGCCGGAAAGATGCTACCGATACGACGGCGATAGCCTGAAGCCGGGATGAAGGCCAGTTCAAACCCGGCAGCGGGGATGATCGTCCTTTCCAACCCCTCTTCCGTCCCGATAAAAAGCAATTCTATTTTCCGCTCCCGGCACCGCAGGTAACGGGCCAGAGCCAGGGCCGGATAAATATGACCTCCGGTCCCGCCGCCGCTCAAAACAACGCGCATTTCAGCCTCCATTGGCCCCTAGCGGTGGGCATATCTGGAGATATTTAGTAAAATACCGATCCCGCACAAGGCGAAAAAAGCCGAACTCCCCCCCGCACTGATCAGAGGGAGGTTGAGCCCGGTCACCGGAACCGAGCCGGTAACGACAGCGACGTTCAGCAACACCTGAATGGCCAGGGCGGCGCTGATCCCGGCAGCAAGCAGGCTGCCGAAACTGTCCGGAGCGGCCAACGCGATCCGGATCCCCCGCCAGATCAGGATAAAAAAGAGCAGCAACACCGCTGTCGCCCCGACAAAACCGAGTTCTTCCCCGATCACGGCAAAAATGAAATCGTTGAACGGCTGGGGCAGGTAATAAAGCTTCTGGCGGCTCCGGCCCAGGCCGACGCCGAAAATATGACCCGGCCCGAGGGCAAAAAGGGACTGAATAATGTGGTAGCCATCCTTGACCGGATCCGCCCAGGGATCCCGGAAAGAGAGCAGCCGTTTCATGCGATACGGTGCGGCCATGGTCAGGCCGGCCAAAAGGGGAAGTGAAATCAGGCCCAGCCCGGCCAGTTGTTTCAACGGAATCCCGGCCATGAAAACGATCACCGCCACCGCCGCCACGATGATCAGACCGGTTCCCAGGTCGGGTTGGAAAAAAATAAGGACAAAGGATACCCCCGCCAGGGAAAGGGGGACGAAACTGCTCGACCAGAATTGATCCATACGGATGCTGCGGCTGCTCAGGTAGGCTGCCGCGAAGATAATAAAAGCAAGCTTGCTGAATTCCGACGGCTGCACGGTCACCGATCCGAAAATAAGCCAGCGCCGGGCCCCGTTGATCTCGTAGCCGATCTTGGGGATATAGATCAGCGCCAGGAAGATAAAATTGGCCAGCAGCAAAAAAAAGGAGAGGCGCCGCAGTTTCCAGTAGGGAAAGCGGGCCATAAAAAACATTCCCGCCAGGCCGAGCAGGTTCCACATGGCCTGGCGGCGTAAAAAGAAATATGGATCCTGCAAGCTCTCTTCGGCGATGATATAGCTGGCGCTAAAAACCATGACCAGGCCGAACGCCAGAAGAAGCAGTGTCACCAGAAGCAGAGCAAAGTCAGGATCATGCTGCGGTTGCTGCCTTTTCATCCACCGTTCCTTTCCCCCGGCAGGGCGCAAACCAGTGTTTTAAACAACCGGCCTCTTTCTTCGTAATCTTTGAACATATCCCAACTGGCGCAGGCCGGAGAGAGGAGAACGAGATCACCGGGCACGGCCCGGCGCGAGGCGACGGCAACCGCTTCCTCCAGATTCGATACCCGGGTATAGGCGGCAAAACCGGCCTGATCCATGGCTGCGGCCATTTTCGGTGCCGTTTCCCCAAGCAAGATCAGAAACTTGACTTCCGCCCGGATCGCCTCCGCCAGGACGGAGAAATCGCCGCCCTTGTCTTTACCGCCAGCTATTAACATTTTCGGCCGCCCCGGGAAAGAATGCAGAGCTTTCAAGGTTGCTCCGGGATTGGTGCCCTTGGAATCGTTGATGTACTCCACCCCGCCTACAGTGACCACCCTTTCGATGCGGTGTTCCACCCCGCGAAAAGAGCGCAAGACCGGGGCAACCGCGGGCAAATCCGCCCCGGCGGCCCAGGCCGCCGCCGTGGCGGCGAGGGCGTTTTCAAGATTATGTTCGCCCGGGAGGGCGATCTCCTCCAGAGCGCACACTTCTGTTTCACCCCGGGAATGAAAGTGTACCAGATGCCCTTTGCGCACCCCGAAACCGCGTTCGAGCGCCCCCGGCCCGAACCAGATCAGCTCGCCCTGGACCCGGTTCGCCAGGGAAGCCACCGCCGGATCGGCGGCGTTCAACACGGCGTAATCTCCGGCGTTCTGGTTTTCCAGAATACGACACTTGGCGGCAAAGTAACCTTCCAGGCTGCCGTGATAATCAAGATGGTCCTGATCAAAATTCAAGAAGACCGCCACGGCAACCCTGAAGCGGCAGATGTTTTCAAGTTGAAAGCTGCTCAGCTCGGCCGCGACAATTCCCCCCGGACCCGCCTTGAGAACGGCTTCACTCAAGGGCAGGCCGATATTGCCCGCAGCGACGACCGGCTCAAAACGGGCCTCCCGCAACATCTGCGCCAGAAGCATCGTGGTCGTCGTCTTGCCGTTGGTTCCGGTAACCCCCACCACCGGCACTTCCATACAAGCATATGCCAGTTCGATTTCAGATAAAACCGGGATGCCCCGGGCGGAGGCCCGGCGAAAAAGTTCCAGGTGCGGAGGCACGCCCGGGCTTTTGATCACGACTGCAACCTCTGCGGTGATCAGTTCCGGGCCCTGGCGGCCGGTCACCGCCTCGGTCCGGGGAATCCGGGCCAGCTCGGCCAGCTCCGCCGCCAGTGCCCCGGCCGGCTTCAGATCGGAAACGACGATCCGGCGCGCCCCGAGCCGCGAGGCCAGGCGGGCCGCAGCCAATCCGCTCCGGGCCAGGCCGGTAATGAGCACCTCCCGGTTGCGAATTTCGTCCAACATGTTTTTGTTCCCCTTTACCCGGACAAACCGATCATTTTTAAATCCGACCCGAACCCGTTCCAGATTACCTGAGCGGTACCGGTTTTCCGGCGCCATTCGCCGCCCCCGTAAAAACTCCCTACATCAACCCCCGTAGATCAAACAACACCGTCAGGCCAAGCAAAAAAGCAACCGACCAGAAACCGGTCACTACCTGCCATTCCGACCAACCTCGTAGTTCAAAGTGATGGTGCAGGGGGGCCATCAACAAAATGCGTTTGCCCGAAAGTTGAAAGCTGATTACCTGCAGGATCACGGAAAGGGCCTCGACTACAAAGACCCCGCCGATGATCAACAGATACAACTCGGTTTTGGTCAGTATCGCCACAGCGGCCAAAGCTCCTCCCAGGCCCAGGGAACCCGCGTCTCCCATGAAGATCCGGGCCGGGTGCAGGTTGTAGACCAGGAAACCGGTGCACCCCCCGATCAGAGCGCCGCAAAAAAGGGCCAGATCAAACTGGCTCCGGGCCAGAGCGATCAAAAGCAAGGTTAACAGGGCCACGATCGCCGTCCCCGTGGCCAGCCCGTCAATACCGTCGGTCAGGTTGACCGCATTGGTCGAGCCAAAAATAATCAGGAAGACCAGAACCGGATAAAACAGGCCCAGTTCAAGGGTGAGCGGAGTAAAGGGAATCTGGACCGCGGTCGAGTGACCGAGCCGTATCAAAGCGATACAAAAAACGGCGGCGATCAGCCCCTGGCCCAAAAGCTTGGTGCGAGCTTTCAGACCAAGAGAGCGGGATCGCGCCACCTTGGCATAATCGTCCAGCAAGCCGATCGCGGCGTTGGCCAGGGTCGCCAGGAGGGCCAGCAGTAACGGGGGCGAAGCCGGTACGCGCCAGAGCAGTACCGCTACCGCCGCAAGCAAAAACACAACCCCGCCCATGGTCGGGGTTCCGGCCTTGGCAAAATGCCGCCGCGGGCCATCCGCCCGGATCTGTTGTCCAAACTGCATCCGGCGGATCAGGCGGATGAACAGAGGGCACGTCCCGGCACTGACCACCAGGGAGGCGAAAATTACGCTCAAAATCACCGGCGGCTGCACCGGATCAACCTCCTATTCCAAAAGCGCCGTCACCACTAGTTCCATTTTTGCGCCCCGCGACCCCTTGACCAGGATATACCATCCCGGCCCCGGGTTCAGTGCCAGAACCTGCTTCACCGCCGCGGCATGATCCGGGCAGGGATACGTTGTTAGACCCTCTTCCGCCGCTCCCGCCGCTGTTTCCCGGGCCGTTTCACCCACGGTTACAAGAGCGGCAACACCGCACCGGGCCGCATGCCATCCCACCTCCCGGTGCAGCTTTGTCGTTGCCGGGCCCAGTTCCAGCATTTCACCCAGAACCGCCACGCCCCGCCGGCCGGCCAGTTGCACCAAAACCTCCAAAGCGGCCTTGACCGACCCGGGGTTGGCATTGTAACTGTCATCGATCACGGTGAACCCTTTGGCGGCACGGAAGAGCTGCAGCCTCCCTCCGGTGATCCGACACGCCCACAGGGCCGAAGCGATCCGGTCGGGTGAAACCCCACAGAGGTAACCGACGGCAATGGCGGCCAGGGCATTGCAGACCATGTACTTTCCCGGAAGGTTCAACCGGAAGGGGTATTCTTGTCCATCGGGGAAGCGCACCCGGAAGCTGCTTCCTTCTCCCTGATCAGACAGCTTTATGGTGCGGAAATCACCGCTTTCCAAACCATAATACCAAACTTGTCCCGGAAAGCGCTTCCCCATCTCTCTAACCCACGGATCGTCCTTGTTCAGTACCGCTGTTCCGCCCGGCCCAAGCTGTCGGAGCAGCTCTTCCTTGGCCCGGGCGATCGCATCGATTGAACCAAGACCGCCGAGGTGAGCCTCGCCGATAACAGTGATCACGCCCATGGTCGGACGTGCAATCCGGGCCAGGAGCGCAATTTCCCCCGGGGCACTCATCCCCATTTCGCATATCGCCGCCCGGTGGGCGCCGGTCAATTCAAGCAGGGTCAGGGGCAACCCGATCTCATTGTTTAAATTTCCGGTAGTTTTCAAAACAGTCATTTCCGCCGCAAGGACGGCGGAAATCAGGTCCTTGGTCGTTGTTTTGCCGCAGCTTCCGGTCACGGCGACGACCGGGAGACGAAAACGGGACCGGTGAGATGCCGCCGTCTGCTGCAAGGCCTGCAAAGGATCCGCAACACCGATCACCAGGACCCGTTCCGGAAAAGAAGGCAGGGGCCGAAGACCGTAAAAACAGCCGCAGGCGCCCCGGGCAAAAGCTTCCGAAACATGACGGTGACCGTCGCTATGCTCACCGGGCAGGGGCACAAAAAACTGGCCCGGCTGCAATGTCCGCGTATCGATCGAGAAACCGGATACCGCAACCCCCGGATCGCCTTGCAACAGTTTTCCCCCGGTAGCCTCCAGGATCGCACGTCCGGTGACAGGCATTAACCTTCCTCTTTCCCCCGTTGTAACGGATGTAACGTTTCCAACAGTTCCCGCGCTACCCGGCGGTCGCTGAAGGGGATCACCCGGTCTTTGAGCACCTGGTGTTTTTCATGCCCCTTGCCGGCAATAAGGACCAGGTCCCCCCGGCGAGCCTCCTGCAGGGCGGCGGCGATGGCAGCGCGCCGATCCGGAATAACCCGGTATTCCCCGCCGGATGAACGCCGCAAGCCGGGCATGATCTCACGAAAGATACGCTCCGGATCCTCGTTGCGGGGGTTATCGTTGGTCACGATGACCAGGTTGCTGTAACGCATCGCCGCCTCACCCATTAAAGCCCGTTTGCTCCGGTCCCGTTCGCCGCCGCAGCCAAAAACGGTGATCATACGGCCCGCAGTGATCCGGCGCCCTGCCCGGAGGACATTTTCCAACCCATCCGGGGTATGAGCGTAATCGATCACGACCTGAAAATCCTGTCCGGCGTCCACCGGCTCGAAACGTCCGGGCACCCCGTTCACCCCGGCCAGGGCGGTACGAATCTCTTCAAGGGTGTAACCTTCCGCCACGCCTACACCTGCCGCCGCCAGAGCATTGTACACGGTAAACAAACCCGGTATCGAGAGGGTCAAGGGCGCCGTACCGAAAGCCCCCGTGACCCGGAAAGAAACCCCCCGGCTATCAAAACGGATCCCTTCGGCCCGCAGGTCGGCCTCCGGGTCGTTTACACCGTAGGTAATTATTTGTCCCCCGCAACGGCGCCGGATCACGGCGCAACTGGGATCATCGGCGTTTAACACCGCGGCCACATCCGGCAGCGTAAAAAGCTTCGCCTTTGCCTCCAGGTACGCCTCGGGAGTGCGGTGAAAGTCGAGATGTTCGTCGGTAATGTTGGTCAACACGACCACCGCAAACCGGCATCCCGTAACCCGGTGCAGCTCCAGGGCATGCGAGGATACTTCCATCGCCACCCGCGACACCCCGCGCCCCGCCATCTGCGCCAAAAGATCCTGCAAATCACTGGCCTCGGGAGTGGTGGCCGGGGCGGGACGGGCCTCGTCCCCGATCCGGTAACGGATCGTCCCGATCAACCCCGTTTTTTCCCCGTGGCGGCGGTAAACTGCCTCCACCAGGTGCGTCGTGGTCGTCTTGCCGTTGGTTCCGGTCACCCCGACCAGACGCAGCCGGCGAGAAGGAGAACCATAAAAACGATCGGCCAGCAGGGCCAGCGCCAGTCGCACTTCCGGGACTCGCACCAGCGGCAGATCGCGCAACGGCGCTTCCCTGGTGACAAACACCGCCAGTGCACCCCGCTCCAGAGCCTCCCGGGCGTATTCCCATCCGTGCGCATGCCGCCCGTCCAGGGCAAAAAAGAGATTGCCCGGCTGCACCCGATCACTATGATAGGCCAGCCCGGTGACCTCCCCTCCCACCCTCCCTTCCACTGTTTTTAACAACAGCGGTTCAAGCAGGGTGTGCAGGGGCATTGTTCGCACCGTGATCTCCCCCGGAATTTTTCTCAAGTAGTGTATACTATTCCGGAGGCACTTATTCTGTCCCGGGTCGCCCGCCTCGGGCCCGGATCAATCGGCCGGGTGCACGTTATTATCCAAAGGCGAGGCAAAACGGACCCTGACCACCGCACCAACTTCGATCGGCATGCCGGCGGCAGGGCTCTGCTCCAGAGCCACCCCGGACCCTTCCGGCGACAGGCTCAACCCCAACCAGCTTAAAACCTGGCCCGCTTCCCGTAGCGTCAGACCCTGCAGTTCGGGCACGACCAGAACGGTGTCCCGGCCGACCTCACCGAGGTGGACCACGACCTGGGTCTGCAGCGGCACCGTGGCGCCGGCCTTGGGGGTCTGATTGATGATCAAATCGCCCTCACCGACCAGCCGTAGCATCAACCCGGCCGTATCGAGTCGGGCGGAGGCTTCGTTCACGGTCAAACCGCGCAGATCGGGCACCTCGACCAGGGTCGCCGCGGGCAGGCCGGCCTGGTCTTCCGGCGGAACCTGCAAATAGTTCAAAACATCAAGCATGATCCGGCGGAAAATAGGGGCGCTGACCTGGGAACCCCACTGCGGGCCGCGCTGAACCTCGTCCACAGCCACGTAAAGAATGATCTGTGGATCATCGGCCGGAGCAAACCCGATCAACGAAAGGATGTACTTCCCCGGGATATAACCGCCGTCGGGACCAACCTTCTGTGCAGTGCCGGTTTTGGTGGCGATACGGTAACCGTCGATGGCCGCATTGATACCGCTACCGCGCAAGGTTACCCCTTCCATGATCTCCGTCACCCGCCGCGAAGTTTCCCGCGAGACCACCTGGCGGATCGCCTCGGGTTCACGCCGCTCGATCAACGTGCCCTCCGCATCCCTGATCTCCTGCACCAGGTACGGCTTCATCAAGAAACCGCCGTTGGCCAGGGCCGAGACGGCCATCAGTTGCTGCAAAGGAGTCACCGAAATTCCCTGCCCGAAAGCGGTGGTGGCCAGCTCGAGCGGGCCAACCTGTTCGGGTGTAAAGACAATTCCCGCCCCTTCACCGGGGTAATCGATCCCCAGGGGTGCACCGTAACCGAAAGCCCGGATATAATCAAACAATTTCTCCGCACCGAGGCGATTGCCGAGGCAAATGAAACCCGGGTTGCAGGAACTTTCGACCACTTCGATAAAACTGATGCTGCCATGGCCCCCGGTGGAGGCGGTCCAACAGCCGACATCGTGACCGGCGATATTCACGTAGCCATTGCAGAAAAAATATTCGTTACCGTTGAAAAGACCCTCCTCGATCGCCGCAGCCAGGGTAGTCAACTTGAAGGTCGAACCGGGTTCAAAAGTCCGCGTTACCGGGGCGAGCGCCCAATCCTCCTGCGGATATTCGCCGTAGCGGTTCGGATCGAAATCAGGTTTCGAGACGGCGGCCAGGATGGCCCCGGTGCGCGGGTCCGCGGCGATGGCGATCGCCTGCCGTGGTTGAAACTCGAGCATGGCCCGGGCCAGTTCCCGCTCAATGATATACTGAATTGTTTCGTCGATCGTCAGGTAAAGATTGAGCCCCTCCCGGGGCGGAACAAAGGACCGCACCTCGTACGGCAGCTGGCGGCCCCAGGCATCCGAAGGAAAAAGAAGACGTCCATCGCGCCCCTTGAGCTGTTCCTCGTAATATATTTCTAGACCGGCCCAACCCTGATCCATCCCTACAAACCCCAATATCTGGGAAGCAAGAGTGCCGGCGGCATAAAAGCGCTTGCCCTCCGGGGTGAAAGCGATGCCGGGTAAGTCCAGATCCCGCACCTGCTGCGACACCTCCGATTCAACCTTGCGCTTCAGATAGATCGCACTGCGATCCATCGTTAAAAGTTTCAGAAGAGCCGCTTCTTCCATCTCCAGCAGGGGCGCCAGCAACCGGGCCGTCCGTTCCGGATCCTCGACCTGCGGCGGGATGGCCACCACCGTCTCCACGGTGACGCTTCCCGCCAAAAGACGCCCGTGACAATCATAGATGGTGCCCCGGGGCGAACGGGTCGGGATACTGCGGTTCCACTGTTGCCAGGCCAGACCGTACAGCTCATCCGCCTGCACGATCTGGATATAGGCCAGGCGTCCGATCAGCGCCAGGGTGGCCAGGATCAATGTTCCGAAAAAGAAAAGTAAGCGCCTGCGTATGTAAACCTGGGAAACGATCCCCTCAGACAAAAAAGTCCACTTCCCGCTTCAACTAGTTGCCCTTATGTGCCGTCAGGACCCGCACCTGGTTCGATTGGGGCTCCTGCATCCCCAGTTCTTCCCGTGCCACCATCTCGATGCGGTCCAGCGAAGCCAGCCCCGCCGCATCCAGCTCCATCTGACGGTACTCCTCGTCCAGTACGGAAAGACGGTCGCGGCAACGGCTGATCTCATAGCCCAGTGAAACGGTTTTGGAATACTGGGCAATCACTACCAGACCGAGCAGAAAACAGACGATTGCGATAATCCAGATCTTGACCGACTCCCCAACTTGCAAACGGGGGCCGGTTGCAGGAACCGCCGTATGCCGGGGCGGGTAGACCGGGGCCACCGGAACCGGTTTTCGGGCTGGTAACACACTATTCACTCGCTTTCCTCTTTAGACCATCACCGGCGTGAAGCAGCCCGCAGCCGCGCACTGCGAGCGCGGGGATTACGGACGATCTCCTCCTCCGCCGGCCGGACCGGACGGGAGGTCAGCACCGTCAGCGTCCCGTTTGTACCGCTACAGGTACAGGGCAACCCGGGAGGACAACGGCACTCACCGGACTGCTCCCGCAGATAAAGTTTCACCTGGCGGTCCTCCAGGGAGTGATAGGAGATCACACAAAGGCGGCCCCCGGGTGCAAGACAGCGCACCGCCTGGGGCAACACGGCCCGGAGATGATCCAACTCCCGGTTTACTGCCAAACGCAGGGCCTGGAAAGTACGCCGCGCCGGATGCCTTCCACTGCGCCGGGCGGCCGCCGGAATCGCCGCTTTCACGATCTCCGCCAGCTCAACGGTGTTCCGGATCGGCCCGGACCGGCGCCTTTCGGCAATCCGGGAGGCAATGCGCCCCGCCCACCGCTCTTCCCCGTAACGAAAGATAACCTCCGCCAGTTTGGCGGGCGGAAGGGTATTGAGCAGGTCACGGGCGTTGACCGGAAGGCGGCGATCCATGCGCATATCCAGAAGCCCTTGATCGCGATAGGAAAAGCCCCGGTCGGGGTCGCGCAGTTGCAGGGTCGAAACACCCAGATCGAACAAAATCCCATCGACCCGATCGACCCCGAAACCGAATAAAATTTCCTCCAGGCGAGCATAATTGCCCCGGATCAAATCGACCCGGGCCGGGCCGGTGGAAAGCCTCCGGCGCGCCCGTTCCAGGGCTGCTCCATCCCAGTCAATCCCGATCAGGCGTCCCTGCGGCCCCAGGAGTCGCGCCAGACCCGCCGCATGGCCGCCGTCGCCCACGGTAGCATCAACGCAGATCGTGCCGGGTTTGAGATCGAGCAGCCGCAACACTTCCGGCAGGAGCACGGGGAGGTGCAATTCAGTCAATGTTGTTCCAGGAACCTCCCCTACAGCCCGAAATCGGCCAGCTTTTCGGCCACCGCTTCGAAATTACCGGCGGCCTTGCTGCTATATTCTTTCCATGCAGTTTCGCTCCATACTTCCAAACGGTTGGAAACTCCGATAATCACAACGTCTTTTTCAATGGAGGCATATTCGCGCAGGTTCTGGGGGATCAAAACCCGGCCCTGACGGTCCGGCTCCACCTCCATTGCCCCGGAGAAAAACAGCCGGGTAAAAGCCCGGTTGTCGCCGCGGGTAAAGGGGAGCGCTTTCAAGTTTTCTTCAAGCCGGGACCATTCGGGCAGGGGGTAGACGAAAAGGCAGCGGTCAAGACCGCGGGTAATGATGCACCGTTCCCCCAGATCTTCCCGTAACCGGGAGGGGATGTTCACCCGTCCCTTTCCGTCCAGGGTGTGCGTAAATTCCCCCATGAACATATGTTCGCCCCCTGAGGGCCGTATGACCCACTTTACCCCACCTTACCCCACTTGAGCTTAATTATTCTCTGTCTTTGATGAATATCCTTCTTCAGAAAGGCATAAATCAAAAAAAAAAGAGAAATATTACCGGTTTCTCTACTCCTTATTTCCAGCTTTTACATAATTAGTCTTCAAATGTCGTCTATTTGTCGTTTAATTTGTCATTTTGCGGCGGGCCGGCCTGGAAAATAGATGCTATTTCGATTCGATTTGACCGAATCCGAGCCCTTGCCTGTTGCTTCCGGGGCCCTTTTTTCTGCCCATGACAGAATCCGGCCCGGTGCGACGGCCTATTTTGAACCTTCAACGCAGGTAAGAGAGAAAGAGGGTGGCGATGCCAAAATAAATTAATAAGCCTGTCACATCCTTGATAGTGGTCACGAAGGGGCCGGAGGTAATCGCCGGGTCAATGCGAACCATGTTGCATAGTAAGGGAACCAGCGTTCCAAGCAGGGCCCCCAAAAGGACCGTGGCCCCGAGTGAAATACCCACCACCAGCCCCAGCACCAGGCTGCCCTGCCAGATATAAGCAACAACGGCAATTAAAATACCGGTCAAAAAACCCATCATCAGGCCGATGCGCAGCTCCCGAAAAAGGTAACGCCACACATCCCCTGGCCGGATCTCGCCGGTGGCGATCCCGCGCACAAAAATGGTGGAAGACTGGGTGCCCACGTTCCCTCCCATATCCATGATCACCGGAATAAAAACCGCGAGGACGAAAATCGCCTCAAGGGTACTCTCGAAGACATCGATAATGGATCCGGAAAAAATGCCGCCGGCCAGGCAGATCAGCAACCAGGGCAAACGGTGACGTACCATTTCCCAGACCGGAGCCTCAAGCAGGCTGACTCGCTCCACGTCTCCGGCGCCGGCCAGTTTGTACATGTCTTCGGACGCTTCCTGTTCGATCACATCAAGAACATCATCAACGGTGATAATCCCCAGCAGGCGCCCGTCCGCCGCAGTCACCGGAACCGCAAGCAGGTCGTACTTGGAGACGATGCGAGCCACCTCTTCCTGATCGGTGGCGGTATCAACCGTGATCACATTGCAGCGCATGATCTCGCGAAGCAGGGTGCCGTCGGAAGCAGCGATCAGATCCCGCAGAGACAGAACCCCGATCAGGCGGGAATCGGCATCGACAACGTAGGCGTAGTAGATAATCTCCGCCCGGGGTGCGACCTCCCGCAAACGGTGAATCGCTTCCTCGACGGGCAGATCGCCCGGAAGTGAAATATAATCGGTCGTCATGATCCCGCCGGCGCTGTCCCCGGGGTAACGGAGCAGGCCGCGATACTTTGCCGCTTCATCCTCCAGCAAGGAAAGCAGCTCGCGGGATTCCTTTTCCGGCAGGTCGCCCAGAAGGTCCACCGCATTGTCTGCATTCATTTCACGCAAAATGGCCGAAACCTTCTGCCGGTCCAGTTGGTGCACCAGGGCCACCCGGGCGTGCTCTTCCATCTCCTGAACGATGGCGGCGGCTTCAGCATCCGGTAACCGTTCAAGCAGCTCTTTCTGCTGCCGCTCGTCCAGTTTCGCCATCATTTCAAGCAGGTCACCGGGGTGAACTCCGGCTTGCAGTTTCCGGATCATCCGGGCCAAAACCTTGTCTACCGGCATCTGCCGCACCGCCTTCCTGATCCTATTGTCACCGGAACGATCCGGGCGACAACCCCTGCCCTCGGAACTTGTTCTCAAATAAGAAACCCCGCTATGCCGTGGACCGTTGTTTTGAACTGTTCCCCCTACAGGTGGGTGCCCTCTTACCTGCCTTACAGGTCCCCTCGAAGGAGGCTTCTGCGCCGCAGTTAAAGTCCGGACTCCCATTGAATCAGTGTTAGCTCAAAACTTTTAGGTTAACACGAACACAGCAGGGCCTCACTACCGGAACCCGTATGCTGTATCACAAGCATAGCATAATTTCAGTTCAAGAGCAAGTTTCGGAACAAGTTATTTATATTTTGCCAATATTGAAGCCACCCTGTCCCTTGCCCTTTCCGGCCGTAATCGGGCGCTGCGGGCTTCTAACCGGCCGTCTCCCCCCGGGGTTCAAGAACGTTGCACTGCCCGCTCAGGACTTCGCAGGGCTGGACCCGCCCGGCTTTGGTTCCCGCTTTACCGGGGCAAGGCTTAGTTCGCAGAGCTGCTCCGGTGCAACCGGCGCCGGCGCACCGGTAAGCAGGCAGGCCGCACCGGCGGTCTTGGGAAAGGCGATGACCTGCCGGATCGACTCGTCCCCGGTAAGCAGGGCGATAATCCGGTCCAGGCCGAGAGCGATCCCGCCATGAGGCGGTGCGCCGTATTCGAAGGCTTCCAGAAGGAAACCAAATTTTTCCTGCGCCTCGGCTGGGGTCAGACCGAGCACGGTAAAAATCTGTTCCTGTAGAGCCCGTTCATGGATCCGCCGGCTGCCGCTCCCCAGTTCCACCCCGTTCAAAACCAGATCGTAGGAAAGGGCACGCACGGCAAGGGGCTCCGTTCGAAGAAGAGCATGGTCATCGGGATGAGGTGCGGTGAAGGGGTGGTGGCTTGAGGTGATCTCGCCCGTTTCGGCTTCCACTTCAAAAAGGGGAAAATCGATCACCCATAAAAATTCAAGGCGGCCCGGAGCGATGTTTTTCCGGCCCAGTTGCAGGCGCAACTGCCCCAGTACGGTGCAGGCGGTTTTCCATTGGTCCGCAACAAGCAGCAGCAGATCTCCCGGGGCGGCGCCGGTCCGTTCGGCAAACGCCTCGAGCAGGGGCCGCTCAAAAAACTTGACAATGGGAGAACGCCATCCCGCCTCTTCCCGGATCATCCAGACCAAACCGGAGGCCCCATCCCGGCGGGCGGCTGCGGTCAAATCGTCCAGATCCTTGCGGCTGGCTTGTCCTCCGCCGGGCACCAGCAGCCCTTTGACCACACCGCCCCTTTCCAGGGCGGAGTGGAAAACCTTGAATGAACCGCCGGCGGCAGTCTCACCCAAATCGATCAGTTCCATTTCGAAACGACGATCGGGCTTGTCCGTACCGTAACGATCCATCGCCTCACGGTAAGAGATGCGGGGGAACGGCCGGGCCGGCTCCGACCCGAGCACCTCCCGCCACACGGCGACGATCATCTTTTCGATCAAAACAAAAAGTTCATCCCGGCCCATGAAAGAAGCCTCGAGATCGATCTGGGTAAACTCGGGCTGGCGATCGGCTCGTAAATCTTCATCTCGAAAACAACGAACAACCTGAAAATAACGTTCCACTCCGGCCACCATCAACAGTTGCTTGAAAAGCTGGGGTGACTGGGGCAACGCATAGAAGGATCCCGGCCGGTGACGGGCCGGCACGAGGTAGTCCCGCGCCCCTTCGGGGGTACTGCGGGTGAGAAAAGGGGTTTCGACCTCAAGGAATCCCGCCCGGTCCAGAAAGTCACGCAGCGTTTTCACCGCACGGTGTCGCACCTGCAGGCGGCGGAACATCTCCGGCCGGCGCAAATCGAGAAAACGGTAGCGCAGGCGGAGCGTTTCATCCACGTTCAACCCGTCTTCAATGTAGAAGGGGGGTGTGCGGGACGTATTCAACAATGCCAGTGAAAGGACCCGTATTTCAATTTCGCCGGTGGCAAGCCCGGGGTTAATGTTTTCCGGAAGCCGTTCAACCACCGTGCCGGCGACACTGAGCACGTGTTCGGTGCGTAGCGCTTCCGCCCCGGCAAAGACAGCGGTATTCTCCTCCCGGTCAAAAACGATCTGGACCAGCCCGCTGCGATCCCGCAGATCAACAAAAATAAGACTGCCGTGATCCCGGCGTCGCTGGACCCAGCCCGCCACCCGGACCGTCTTTCCGGCTGCATCGAGGTTCAATTCGCCGCACCAGTGCGTTCGGAATTCCGCCATCCTACGATCCCCCACTTCCATTGCAACATGACAGGGTTTCCAGATGTCCAAACAATTGTTCGGATGCGATCTCTTCCTGCCCCCGCCCCGCCATATCCCGTAAAATTAATTTACCCCGGCCATATTCTTTTTCACCGAGAATGATCACGATCCGGAAACCTTTTCGCCCGGCAAATTTCATCTGCCCTTTCAGACCGCGCCCCGCCAGTTCTGTTTCGACGGCATAACCCCGGGCGCGAATTCTGGCGGCCAGGATCTGGGCTTCACCGGCCAGGTCTGCACCGGTGTAGGCCACAAAGATGGGAACAGGGATACCCGGGCCGGCAGTGCAGCCGGGAAGAGCAACCGGGCCGGCGGCAGCGGGTGCGCCGGCAAATACAGAGGCAGGGTCCGTTTGCCCCGCCGGTGCCGCCAGGGCAAGTCGTTCAAACCCCAGGGCCACCCCGACCGCCGGGGTGGCAGGTCCGCCACACTGTTCGACCAGATAATCGTAGCGCCCGCCTCCCCCCAAAGAACCCCGGCCCTCTTCCGCCCGGGAAACCACCTCGAAAGCGGTTCGGGTATAATAGTCCAGCCCCCGGACCAGGAAAGGATTGATCCGAAAGGGCGGGCCGCACCGGTGCAACAGTTGCTGCAGGGCCTCAAAATGGGCGGCACAATCCGGGCAAAGCATGGCGGTCAACTGTGGCGCCTCCCGGGCAGCCGCACGACAACCCGTTTCCTTGCAATCCAGAACCCGCAGGGGATTAACGTCCAGACGCCGGTTACAATCCGGGCAAAGGTGCGCACGGCGGGTCTCCATGTATGCAAGCAGGGCGGCACGGTAAGGTAGGCGGCATCCCGGGCAACCAACACTGTTTAATTCCAGGTCAACCTCCGTGATGCCGAGTGAAACAGTAATATATTCCCAGGTCATGGCAATGACCTCGTAATCAGCGGCCGGTCCGGCAGCCCCAAATATCTCCAGCCCGAATTGGTGGAACTGGCGGTAGCGCCCCGCCTGGGGCCGGTCGTAGCGAAACATCGGCCCATGATAAAACAGTTTTACCGGCTGGGGGCGGCTCGCCAGGCCATGTTCAAGGTAAGCCCGCACCACCGGTGCGGTCCCCTCCGGGCGGAGAGTGAGGTCACGCCCGCCACGATCCTTGAAAGAGTACATTTCCTTGGAAACGATATCACTTTCCTCCCCTACACTGCGGGCGAAAAGCGCGGTCTGTTCAAACAAAGGAGTCCGTATTTCACCGAACCCGTAGCGGGAACACAGCACCCGAAAGAGCGACTCGATGTAAAACCAGCGGGCCGCCTCTTCCGGCAAAATGTCCCGGGTGCCACGGGGAGCCCTGTAGAGCATTTCCGGACCTCCTCCTTGCCTCAAAACAATCTCATTCTATCTAAAGATACCGGATTCTGTCAACGCCGGAGCCGTTTACGGCAGTTTTGCCCCCGGCTGAGCAAATGCAGCGGTGATGCAATCCTCTTCCATTTTAAAACATTTTCTTGCTGTCCAGCAGGATCGTTACCGGTCCATGGTTGACTACCGTCACTTCCATTGTGGCCTGAAAGCGCCCGGTGGCTACATCCAGCCCCTTCTCCCGCAGCGCCGTACAGAAGGCGATGTACAGTTTCCGAGCCTCCTCCGGAGAAGCGGCGGCGCCAAAACCGGGCCGGCGGCCCTTGCGGCAATCCCCAAACAGGGTAAACTGAGAAACGCAGAGGATGGCCCCGCCGGTTTCCAAAACCGAACGGTTCATCAAGCCCTGCGCGTCTTCAAAAATCCGTAAACCGGCCACCTTTTCGGCCAGATAGGCGCAATCGGCCGGACCGTCACCGAGACCGACGCCCAAAAAAACCACCAGCCCCGGCC
The DNA here is from genome assembly GCA_964420065.1 of uncultured Syntrophomonadaceae bacterium. Taxonomy (GTDB): domain Bacteria; phylum Bacillota; class Dethiobacteria; order DTU022; family DTU022; genus CAYQQK01. Next base: position 87,301 of record CAYQQK010000006.1, read on the forward strand.
CGATCGAACCAACCATTTCGCCGTCCACTTTGACGGAACCCGCTTTGACCCTCTGCACGATAGCCCGCATGATCAAAATCCTTCCTTGCTTCCATCCGCTTCAATCATACTGGAAGCAAGCCGGGCCTTCAACCGGTGACAACTATTTTTGCATCAGGAGCTGCTCGACAATCAGAGCGGCCAGTTCTCCGATAAAAATGACAGCCTCGTCCTGATCGGGAGGATTTTCGACGGCGATGGTTAAAGCCAGAGGCCGCCGCTCGGAAAAGTAGAGCAAAGCCATGTCGCCAATCATGGCATAGTCGGTCCCGACCTTGTTCGCCACCCCCGCACAACGATCGAGATACAGCCCGATCCGTTTGTCACCGGTCTCAAGCATCATCCGGATTCCTTTCCGGCTCAGCTCGGATCCGGCCACCTCCCCGTTTTCCAGGGCTACCAGCAGCCGTGTCAGCTCAAACGCGGTCGCCCGATTGAACGGCAACGACGACCGGTGATCATACATCTTGCGGGTAAAAGCCGTCTGCTCAAGCCCCAGCTTCCCGGCGACAATGCCCATGGATTTGGGACCGATCCGGTCAAACAGTATATTCGTGGCCACGTTGTCACTGAAACCGACCATCAGCGAAAGCAACTCTTCCAGCGTATAAACGGTCCCCTCCGCCGCAAACTGCAGCAGCCCCGCGCCGGCAACCCGGGTTTCGCCGACGAATTGATCGTTTCCGGCAAGAACATGAGTATCCTCCAAAGAAACACCACCTTGTTTGACCTGCTCCAGGGCGGTCAGTAACAACAGGGTCTTGATCATGCTGAATGGATTGAAGGTCTTGTCGGCGTTGATCTTGATCTGGCTGCCGCTCTCAAAATCGTAAAGACTCAAGTGTACCGCAAGAGAGCGTTCCTGAATCTTTTTTCCCAACTGCCCGTAGAGGACGGTAAAAACAAGCGGTGGGCCCAACAAACCACCGGAAGCGGCATTATCCGGAGCGGCCAGTTCCGCAAAAGGATCCGATTCAAACGGGCAACCGCCGCTGGGGCTCCTTTCCATCCCGGACCGTCCATTTTGATCCGGAGCGGGGCGGATCGGATTGAACGGCAGCCCATGGGCCAGGTGCACAAACACAACAACCATACCCAGAACCAGGATCAATACCGCTGCAGCCAATTTCCTCCTCATCCTGATACAAGGCTCCCCCGAAAACGAACTGAAACCTTAAATCAGTTTTTCCCCATTGCAAGATTCTTAAAGAAACATCTGAAGACAAAATCTGGCGCTTTTTAATGTTTGGAGGTGATCGCCAGGCCCTGTGTGACCCCGGAACAGATCAAACGCGCCAAACAGATGGATCTGATGACTGATTTGCAGCCTTACGCAGGAAATTGAAGGGTTTTGGGGTTTTGACCAAAGCAGTTGATTGCATAGCATGAAAGAGCTATAATGTTATTAGTATTTTACTACGAGGAGTTGATCCCATGCAGATTAAACCGTCCGCAAGAATCCGGCAGAATTACAATGAAATTGCCGCTTTGTGCAAAACCTCCGGTGAGCCTGTGTATCTTACCAGGAACGGTGAGGGCGATCTCGTGGTCATGGATATAGAGGCGTTTACCCGACGGGAGAAAATGCTGAAACTGCGGGAAGAACTGCTGGCCGTCGAGGAAGACCGTCTGGCCGGACGTAACGGAGTAACGCCGGATGAACTGGACAGCTATCTGGATAGCATTATTGACGAGGTGGAGCATGGAAAAGAAACCTCAGTATAAGGTGATTGTTTCCGATCGCGCCCGCCAAATGCTGGCGGGCCACGTCCGTTTTCTGGCACAGAAAAGTCCCACCGCCGCTCGCAAAATCAAAAACAACCTGATGAACGCCATCCGTTCCCTGCACCAAATGCCGGAGCGTTTTCCGTTTTTTGAGGCCGCGTTTATTCCACCAAACAAATACCACAAAATGTTCGTTGAGAAATGGTATCTCATTTTGTACCAAATCAAGGATCAGACTGTGTCCATAGACTGTATTGTGGATTGTAGGCAGGATTATGGCTGGATGGTACGGTAGATTTCGATATATGTCATGATGACTGTTGGAATAAAGACTAGGGAAATTACTGAGCTTGGGGATCTACCGTCAAGGAATTACCCTTGGGCGGAGGTTGACCTCGATCCATTCATCGCTGGAAATGACCAGCGGTCGGCGCCCTTGCCCCAGGGTCACTGTCCCGGTAGTTTTTTGATGCGACCCGCGATCGGGATCTTCGGCGGAAGGATATTCCCAGGCGGCGTTACCGGTCAGGTTTTCCCCGGACCGGGAAACCGAGCCGGAAAGAGTGAGATCGAGATCCCGGCTCAGGTTAACCCGGACCGGACCCGGGTGATCGATTGACCAGGAGGCCTCATAGGAGTCGAGGTTGATCATGACAATATCACGCATGAAACCGGAACCGGTCACCTCGAGCGGCATGACGGCGGGGATAAAAATGGTCCTTTCACAGCGGCTGCTGTTGTGCCTGAAGATATTATGCTGGGTGGGAACCGCGTCGATCCGGATATAGAGCGTATCCCCCACTGTTTTCAACCCGGCCCGGCCCTGTTCGGCCATTCTTGCCGCCGCTTCGGCGGAAACAGCGGGGATGGTGGCCTGCCCGAGAATTGTCAATTCTTCTCCGGCACCGTTCCGAATTTCCAGGGCACCGCCGTGCGTGGAAAGAACTATTTTTTTGATTCCGGCAAGATCCACCTTTTGATCCGGGATGGTGCAGGGGTAATCGGAGATCGCCAGCGCCTCCTGGATCTGGGCGATCATACCGCTGGAAGACAGGGCATAGCTTCCCAGGCCGAAGAAAAATAAAACAACCAACAAAAAGATGGACCAGCCGTCATATTTGAGTGGGAATTGTTCGCTACGGGGCAGGAAGCCTGCCGCCAGGATCTCGGTGCCGAGCAAGATCAGCGCCAGCGGCCACCAGGTGACAACCAGTTCAAGCGCCTTCGGGGCCCCGCTGAAACGATCGACGAGCAGCCCGACACCCAGAAGCACCAGGATCAAAGCCAGTGAAAACGAACCGGCACGCCACTGTCTCATTGTTCACGCCTCCTTCTGCGGCTGTTCTTCGATCGAGCATTCTACCGGTGCCGCTGCCGTTTCCTCCGGAAAGACCGGAGCCCCGGCACACTCATTTTTTCCCGGCAGCGACGGCGGGGAAACAGGTTTGCCCCAGGCCAGACGGATGCCGCCGGCGATCAGGAGCAGGGCAACCAGGGAAACACGGAGCATCTGGATCTTTTCGTAGCCCAAATACCGGACCATTACAGGCAAGGCCATCTTGTTCAAAAGGATCAGGCCACCAACGACGATCAGGCCGATCCCGACCCATCTCTGTTTTTTGAAAATCCAGTGCCAATCGTCATACCGGTATTGCGGGGGAAACAACGCCGCATCATAACACTGCAGGGCATCGAAAAGGCTGTAAAACCAGATCGCGATCACCAAAAACGTCAACTGGGAGATGCCAACCCAGTCCGCCAGGATAATCGTCAGGAAAAAGGCCAGCATAAACAGAAGACCCCGGTCCCGCCAGCCCAGGTACATATGCCCCACGCCGGGGAGCGCTGAAAGGATGATCGTGGCCCATTTGCTCTTTTTGGGCATCCCTACTCCTCCTTGCTTCCACGCAATTTTTCAATTCCGATCCGGACGGTTTCAAAAAGACGGCCGCTGTCCCAGGGGGCTGTCCTTTGCAAAACCCGGGAAAGTTGACTTTTCTCCGTAAAGAGGCCCGGCAATTCCCGGGCGCAGAGATCAAACATGCCGCTGCTCATGAGAGCCAGAGTAATCGCCGCTGCCACGGTATAGTTGATCAGGGAACGGGAACGCCGTTTTTGGTCTGCCTGTTGTTTTTCAGCCCGGATCTTGGCCTTGAGCGCGATATTGAAGTCCGGCGGCAGCAGCACCTCCGCCAGGGCAGTTTCATCTTCCCCGCCTGCGTCAAGGTAGCATCGCAGGCAGCGCTCGCATCCCGCCAGGTGATCCTCCATCAGGCGCCGCTTGCTTGCCTCGATGTGATTGTTCCGGAACAAAACCCACCTGGCGCGATCATAATGCTCCATTACAGGCTCCCCTCCCTGTATTCGTGCCTGAGGATCTTTCTGGCCCGGTAAAGGCGTGATTCCACCGTTTTCACACTGACCCCCGCCTCATCGGCCAGCTGGCGGTAGCTTTTTCCCTCCAGGAGGTAGCCGGCCATGGTCGCGCGGTAAAGCGGAGGTAGGGCTTGCAATAATGAAACCAGGCGATTTTGCGCCGTTTGGCGAAAAAATTCTTCTTCCGGCGAAGAAACGGATTCGGAACTTAGATCCCCCGGAGAGTGATGCAGAATTTCCCCCCGGCGGCGTCGTTCCCGCTTCCGGCACCAGCCGATCGCCTTGCGGGTGGCAATCCGGGCCAACCAAAATTTCAGGTTGCCGCCGCGATAACCGGAAAGGGAACGGTAAACCTGGCAGAAGGTTTCCTGCAGAACATCCTGAGCCTCGATCGGGTTCCTGACGATAGGTAGAATCGCGGCCATGAGATAGCCTTTGTATCGATCAACGAGTTGCATGAATGCAGCTTCATCGCCGCCAGCGGCCTTTTCAACCCACCCTGGACCCAAACGCGCGCCTCCTTCTCCGCTCTCCTTATATAAGACGCTTTAAAACAGCCGATCCCTGCATAATGAACATACAAACCTGGAGCATTATCATAATTGATGCAGCGGGGTACTTGCCCAACTGGGGGTCGATCGGGCCCAGAACTGCGTTGATGTCCATCACGATTTCATCCGCCGCCAGGACGATCAGGATTCCTCCGGACATGGCATAATGGGGTACAAAGATAGTAAGTAACCCGGGCCGGGTGCTTGCGGATAGCGTGGGCGATCTGCTCCGAGGCCAGAACTACCCCCCCCGGGGTATGGAGCACAATATCGATGGGCGTATCGGGCGGTATGAAACGAATCGCTCGCAGGACCTGTTCCGAATCCTCAATATGAAAGAACCTTCCGGACCAGCCTATTCATCATCAGTAGTATAGAAAAGCCGTGCTTCGCCCGTCTCGGGCTTCAACACAAGTTCTTTCCGGCCGCCAAAAAGGGCGGAATCCGCGGTGGCCCCGGAGACACTGGTAAAAACATCGGGTAGCGGATCGACACCGTCCGGACACCTTTTTTGCCATAATTTTAACGCTTTGCCGGCATCCCACGGGATAACCGGTTTCTTCGGCGACTCCCGCTTGAAGATAACCGAGGGGACGGTGCTGCCGCAATGCAAACAGCGCTCGGCCTGTTCCATCACCACGTTTTTGTCGAACGCCTGCCTTACTTCAACAAAAGAATCCCTGTTATTGCTTTCAACTGTCGGTTCAAGTGCGGTTTTAACTTGAACTGTATTGCGCCTTTTTACAAGATGACACTTTCTCCCGGCTTTCAAATCCTGCCCTTTCAAATACCTGTCGATGGAAACAGCAGCTTCCTTACCATGTGCAATTGCACCGACAGCATCCAGCGGGCCCGAAACCATATCCCCACCGGCGAAGACACGGGCGTCGGCCGTCTGCAATGTCAGGGAATCCACTGAAACGGTGGAGCTGCCGCCTCGGATAAACTGCCCGGAAAGGGTCGTTTTTTCCACGGCCTGTCCGATCGCAATGATTACCGTGTCGGCGGCGATCGGGGCAGAAGCAATATTGTTGGCATATTGCGGTGCAAAACGGCCATTTTCATCGTAAACCGCAAGACAAGGGATCGTTTTGACACCGGAAACCCTGCCGCCGCTGTCGCATACAATTTCCTTTATGCCCCGGCAGGGATGGATCAGCACCCCCTCCTCCTCCGCCTCCGCTATCTCCCGGTCCTGAGCGAAGATCCGGTCCGGTGAAAGCAGGTTCCTGGATTCAATGCAAACAAGATGCACCTTTTCCGCACCCAATCGCAAGGCCGTTCTTGCGGCGTCGAACGCCACACTGCCGCCGCCGATGACGACAACGGTTTTACCCGTTTCAACGACGCCCTTATCGTTAACCCTTTTCAGGAAATCGAGTGCATAAAAGACACCCTTCGCATCCGCACCGGCAACCTCCAGTTTCGTACTTGACCAGGCGCCGGTGGCCAGGAAAACGGCCCGGTAATCTTGGGAAAACAGCTCATCCAAACCCCCGACCGCAGTCCCTGCTTTAAATTCTACGCCCAACTGCCCGATCCGGTTGATCTCATAATCCAGAACTTCCTTTGGTAAACGATATTCCGGCGCGCCATACCGCAATAGACCCCCCAATTCGGCTTCAGCTTCAAAAACCGTGACCGGATAACCAAGCCGGATCAGGTCATAAGCACACTGCAACCCGGCCGGCCCTGAACCGACCACGGCAACCCTGTTTGTCCCGGTTGCAGGAACCGGTTCGATCGGGTTCCGGGCGGACCGGATGTCGTGATCGGCAATAAAACGCTTGATCGCGCATATGGGCAACGCATCGTCAAACTGGCCCCGCCGGCAACTCGATTCGCAGGGACGGGTACAGATCCGGCCCAAAACCCCGGCAAACGGCGTTGTTTCCTCGAGCAAATCTAGCGCTTCGTTGTATTGCCCCGCCGCGGCCAGCGTAATAAAGGCTTCGGGATTGATCCCGGCCGGGCAGGCAGCTTCGCATGGCGGGTTCCCTTTTACCGGCCTGTAGCCCGGCTGTTCAAGATGGCCATATTTCTCCAATAACTCGTCAAGAGGGCCAAAATCAAGCGCCCGCAAAGAACAGCTCAGAACGCATATCGGTTTCAAGCCGTCTTCCAATCTATCGATGCACATGGTGCACTTCGACATCTTCCGTTCCGGACCATCACGGTCAAACTGGGGTGCGCCATAGGGGCAGGCCTTGAAACATTCACCGGCCCCCTTGCATTTATCGGGATCAACAAGGACGGCGCCGTATTTCTCTTCCTTATAAATCGCGTGGTTCGGGCAGGCGTCAATACAGGCCGGTGACTCGCAGTGGAAACATGGCAGAGGAAGAACCTTCAAGTCAATGTCGGGAAAAGAACCTTTTTCCCACTGGTAAACCCTGATCCATTTCACCGGGCCGGGCTGGAGATCATGCCACTGTTTACAACTGATAGTACAGGCATGACAACCGGTACAACGACTGAGATCGATGAAAAAGCCATATTGTGTCATTTGGTGCTGTCTTCCTCCCGCCCTTGTTTTACTATCTGGACCAGCGTTGTCGCCCTGGCGGGCGCGAAACAACTGTCCGTGTCGCCGCCCAGCAGGGTTGCCGGTGTCGCCCCGTAATCCTTGCCGTCCCGGCCGGGTATATATTTACCGCCCGCGTGGATCAACACAATTCCGGGCATAATGCGGGACGTAACATAAGCCGGCATGATCAGGACACCCTGATCATTGTAAACCTTGAGCAGGTCATTATCCCGAATATTGCGTTCGGCGGCGTCGGCGACATTGATCCAGACCCGGTGCCTGTAAACATGGTTGCGCAACCAGGGGTGTTCCCAGAACAGGTAATGGACCCGGTACCTGCTATGCGACGTGAGCAACATCAGCGGGTACCGCTTGACAAGCGGATCATCCATCCCTCTTTTGGGGGGCATATAGGTGGGATAGGGGGTCATATCGCCCCAGTCTGCGGGCAAATTATCATACTCCACCCCGGCGAAGTCGTAATGCTCGCCCTTGCCTCTATTCGTTTCGTCGGCGATGTATTCGGAATAAAGCTCGATTTTTCCGGACCTGGTGCCGAAGGTTTCCCCTCTTTCCATCTGGGGTTCCCATCCGGTAAAAGGTTCATCAGCGAGCTCATCACAATTCAAAAACGCGCCTTTGATAAACTGCTCCCATTTGGGAATCTGTTTGCCCCGGGCATGATAGAATTCGGTCAACTTGCGGTAGGTATCTTTCAGGTACCGCTCCCAGTCGTGCTCGAAATTATCACCGGTGGTATAATATTTGAAGAACTTGTTCGGATCCACCCCCAGTTTTTCAGCCAATTGACAGTAAACCCAAACCCAATGTTTTACTTCACCGGGGTAATCCACCACGCCCGGGTTAAAATTGACACATTCAAACAAACCGTAGGCAGCCGTCCTGGTAATGCCTTTTCCTTCCCAAATCGGGTCCTGGGCGGGAAGGATAATATCGGCCATCTGGTTCGTCGGATTTTTCATGCTATGCATCGAAACAATAAAATCCATTTTCATCATTGCTTTGACCTGGTCATCGGAAGAATTGCAGGCGGTGACCAGATGGTTGGAGGCGTGAGGCCCGTTGCCTCCCCCCCAAAATAGAACCTTTGGGTTGAAATGCTCCAGTATGGCTGGATCAGCTTTCCAACCGATATTTTTCATATACTGTTTTTTTGACAACTTTCCGCTTTTCACCTGATCCAACAGCAAAACAGCCTGGGCCCATTGATGGCTTCGATACAATTTGGGCACCTTGTAATCCCCCCCACCTCCCAGGCCGGCCACAGATGGGACTACGGGAAGAGGGCGATACGGCCCGGGGTGCAGCGAGGGCCCCCCGCCCGGAGCGCCCCAACTGCCGAGCATGGCCTGCAGCGCGGCAAACGAACTGATTGTCTGCTCGCCATGACTTTTTCGACTCAAACTGAAATGAGCCCACAAAAAAACCGCAGGTTTCAATTGACCGGCCATTCGGGCCAGGGCCCTGATTGATTCCGCCGGAACTGCACAGCGCTTTTCGGCCCACTCCGGTGTTTTTTCGATACCGTCTTCATCAAAACCGAGGATATAGTTTTTCCACCTTTCAAATCCGGCCGGTTCCAGATATTTGCCGACAAAGGCCCGATCCCATAAATTTTCGTGAAATAATACATTGGCCATCGCCATAAACATTGCCGTATCCGTGCCCGGTTTGATCGGGATCCACTGATCGGCAAGCACCTTGGCGGCCATGGAATAACGCGGATCGATGATGATCACCGGCACGCCTTTTTCACGGGCCAGTTTGATATACCAACCCCACTGGTGAGCGGGGCCCTGGTGCCCGACCGTCGGATCGTTGCCCCAAAGAACAACCAGTTTCGAATTTGCCAGCATGTCCGGTGCGGAGGCGGAGCTCCATTTGTCAATGGCCCAACCCTTGTAACCGGTGATGACTTGCGCCATTAACCTGGCCGCATCATAGGAACACCATCCCCATCCTTCCGCTCCGGCGCCCCAAAATGAAAATATACGCTCGACCATCGCATTGGGTGAATAGGGGGTAATGACAGAGTAGGGGCCGTATTTTTCTTTGGCCTCATTCATTCTGGCGGCAATAGTGCTGATTGCCTCATCCCAGGTTATTCTGACGTACTGGCCCTCGCCTCTTTTGCTGCCGGGTTTTCGCTTGAGCGGATACAGAATGCGATCCGGGTGCTGGCTGTACTTATGAAACGCCAAACCCATCACGCAGGGTCTTCTTTGCAGGCGAACCTTTAACAGGTCTTCTGTCGTAACATGCTCATCTTCCCGGGCCATGTTTTTGTTATACCGATCATCCGGTTCGACCGCGACAACCTTGCCATCCTTGACCAGAGCTTTGATCACGCAATTGTGGTTGCCCCCACAATTACACCAGCATGTAGTATAGCGGACAGTGACACCCTCATGCCTGCCGATCTTGTGTTGTCCGGCCATAACGCCCTCCCTTTACAAAAAGTGCGCTCATGGTTAAACCAGCGCGCCGATCACCGGATCATTGAACCTTCCACCTTGGTTTCAGCGTATAAGGCAGCCTGCGGACAAGTTCTTCCGATCTTCT
>CAYQQK010000007.1:0-70060 GCA_964420065.1 uncultured Syntrophomonadaceae bacterium
TGCTAAAAATGGAGGGGGATAGGCCATCTAAAAAGACTTTTTCAGTGGTCTCGGAAACCTCCCTTGTTAACTTGTGCCGTGGGTGTTATTCTTTTGTTCGGGAGACGGGACACATGTTAAAGATGTTTCGGTATTTAAAACCGTTTGCAACCTTGATCGGTGCGGTGTTGGGTCTGACCCTGGCCCAATCGCTGGCCGAACTGTTTTTACCGACCATGATGGCGGATATCGTGGATGTCGGGATCGTCGATGGTAACATTCCCTTCATTTTTAAAACGGGCGTATTGATGCTCCTGGTAGCGGTGGGGGGTACATGTTGCACCATTTACGGAAGTCTGCTTGCTTCACGCACGGCGGCGGGGTTTGGGAAAAACCTGCGTGATCATATTTTCGCCCGGGTCGAATCCTTTTCCCTGCACGAATTCGACCGGTTCAGTACCGCCTCCCTGATCACACGCACCACGAATGATGTTTCCCAGATCCAACAGGGTGTTTTCATCGCTTTGCGCATGGGTGCGCGTGCGCCTTTGATGTGTATCGGCGGAGTGGTGATGGCCCTGTCGAGGGACGTGCGGCTTTCGCGGACCGTGATGTTATTCATTCCGATTATCGCCGCTATTTTTATCTCTATCGCTCTGAAGACGATGCCGCTCTACCGGGCGATTCAAATAAAAATTGACCGCCTGAACCTGGTTTTACGCGAAAACTTGACCGGGGTCAGGGTCATCCGGGCCTTTAATTGTACCGGGCGGGAACAAAAACGGTTCAATGCGGCCAACCTCGATTTGACCGCGACGGCAATCAAGGTGAACCAGATTCTCGCTGCAATCATGCCTGCCTTGATGTTGGCGATGAACCTGCTCACGATTGTGATTATCTGGTTCGGCAGCGCCCGTATCGACAGCGGCCGGATGCAGGTTGGCGACCTGATGGCCTTTCTGCAGTACATCATGTTGATCATGTTTGCCCTGATCACGGTTTCCATGCTCTTCGTCCTGTTTCCCCGTGCTTCCGCCTCGGCCATAAGGATAAACGAAGTTCTGGATACCGTTCCGGGGATCAGGGATGCGGCACGGGTCGAGCCCGGCGGAGATGGAGGAGGAGAGGTCGAGTTCCGTGACGTGACCTTTGGTTATCCCGGAGCGGCACGGCCCGCCCTGAGCGGGATCTCTTTTCGTACCATTCCGGGCCAAGTAACCGCCATTATCGGCGGGACCGGGTCGGGCAAGACGACGCTGGCGAACCTGCTCCTGCGATTTTACGATCCGGATCGCGGCGCCATTTTTGTTGACGGTGTTGACTTGCGACAACTGTCCCAGAAAAACTTGCGGTGCAAAATTGGTTACGTCCCGCAAAAAGCTTTTCTTTTTTCCGGCAGCGTCGCCGCCAATATCCGTTTCGGTCATGCGAACGCTTCGGATGAAACGGTGCGGCATGCCGCCTCCGTCGCCCAGGCGACAAAATTTATCACCGCCATGGATGGCGGGTTCGAGGCCATGGTATCCCAGGGAGGAACCAACCTTTCGGGGGGCCAAAAGCAGCGCCTGGCCATTGCCCGGGCACTGGTGCGAGAACCGGAGATCTATATTTTTGATGACAGTTTTTCCGCCCTTGACTACAAAACCGACGCCCGGTTACGGGCGGCGCTGGTCGGTGAGACCCGGCAGGCGGTCGTGATCATTATTGCCCAGCGGGTGAACACGGTGCTGGGGGCGGATCGGATCATTGTTTTGGACGGCGGGCGTATGGCGGGTTCGGGAACCCACCGTGAACTGATGGACAGTTGTCATATTTACCGCGAGATCGTCGCCTCACAGTTTGGAGAGGGGGAGATCGCGTGAGAGGCCTGCATAAAGGACCGGGCCGGGGCGGGATCCACGGCCGTGGACCGGGGCGGGGGCCGGCCATGGCCATGCCGGTGGAACGGGCCCGGGATTTCAAAGGCACATTGAAACGGTTGCTGCGCTACTTGCTGCCGCATCGTTACCGCCTGGTCATCGTTCTTGTCACTGCCGTCCTGAGCACCATATTCAACATTGTCTGCCCCAGGGTGATGGGCTTGACTACGACCAGTTTGTTTGCCAGCATCCGCACAGGGGCAGGTGTTGACTTTGCCTATATCGCCCGGATTTTGCTGTTGCTCGGTGGGCTGTACCTGTTCAGTGCCGCTTTCAGTTACATCCAGCAATTTGTCATGGCCGGGGTGGCTCAAAAAACTGTCTATGCCATGCGGGAGTCTGTAAGCCGGAAACTTTCCCGCCTGCCCTTGCGCTACTTTGATACCCACGCCCACGGCGATACGCTGAGCCGGGTGACCAACGATATCGATATCATCAGCACCACCTTGCAGCAGAGTATGACCCAACTGATTTCCGCCGTCGTGACCCTGGCCGGCATCCTGGTGATGATGGTCATCATCAGCCCGCTTCTGACCCTGATCGCCATACTCATCGTTCCTCTTTCCTTCGTGGTGACCCGGTCCGTGGCCCTGCGGTCACAGAAATATTTTGCCCGGCAGCAGCGGGAGCTGGGCGAACTGAACGGCCACGTCGAAGAAATGTTCTCCGGGCACGTTCTGGTCAAGGCGTTCGGCCGGGAGGAAGAATCGGTGCGGCAGTTCGGGGCAATCAACGAAAGGCTTTATGATGCAGGTTGGAAAGCGCAGTTCATTTCGGGGATCATCATGCCGTTGATGATTTTCATCAACAACTTTGGTTACGTGCTCGTTTGTGTTTTCGGCAGTCTGCAGGTAACGCGAGGTATCCTGCCCATCGGCGATGTCCAGGCCTTTATTCAATACTCAAAACACTTCACCCATCCGATTACACAGACTGCCAGTATTGCCAATATTCTACAGGCAACGGTTGCTTCGGCCGAGCGGGTCTTTGATCTGCTTGACGAGGCCGAGAAACCGTCCGATAACAGTACGGCGGTGGTGCCCCGTCCTCCCCGCGGTGCGGTCAGGTTCAGCGGGATCCGGTTTGCTTACAGTGCAGAAACAACCCTGTTTGAAGATCTGAACATTGACATTGCCGCCGGCCGGACTGTAGCCATCGTCGGTCCTACAGGGGCCGGTAAAACTACCCTCGTCAACCTGCTCATGCGTTTTTATGATGCCGCTGCGGGGTCGATCACCGTTGACGGGGTTGATATTTACCGGATGCGACGCAGCGATCTGCGCGGGATTTTTGGTATGGTATTGCAGGACACATGGCTTTTTAACGGCACCATCCGCGACAACATTGCTTACGGTCGCCCGGAGGCCACGGAAGAGGAAATTGTCCGGGCCGCCCGGACCGCTCATGCCGACCATTTTATTCGGGCCTTGCCCGACGGTTACGGCACCGTGCTCAATGAAGAGGCATCGAACCTGTCCCTGGGACAGAAGCAGCTTCTTACCATTGCCCGGGCGGTACTGGCCGATCCGGCCGTCCTGATTTTGGATGAGGCAACGAGCAGTGTTGATTCCCGGACTGAATTGCTCATACGCAAAGCCATGGCCCGGTTGATGAAAGGGCGGACCAGTTTTGTTATTGCCCACCGGCTTTCCACCATCCGTAACGCCGACCTGATCCTGGTCATGCACCGGGGCCGGATCATTGAAAAAGGCACTCACGAAGCGTTGCTGGACCAAAACGGTTTCTATGCCGGGCTTTATCAAAGCCAGTTCGCCGGCGTGGGCCAGACCCGTGTCGGCTGAAACGGGAAAGGCCGCGTCACCCGTCTAGGCGACCGGAGGAGCAGGTCGGTTTAGCTTGTTCAAGAATAGATCGTTTACCAGTTTGGGGTTGGCTTTACCCCGGGTGGCCTTCATCACCTGGCCGACCAGGAAGCCGAGAACCCCGGTCCGACCGGAGCGGTATTTTTCAACCGAATCGGGGTGGGCGGCGATGACCTGTTCCACCAGTTTTTCCAGTTCGCCGGCATCGGTGAGCTGGCTCAAGCCTTCTTTTTCTACCAACCGGCGCGGTGACTGGCCCGTGGCAAAGGTTTTTTCCAGGATCTGTTTGGCCATTTTCCCGCTGATGACCTGCTCTTCCAGCATCTGCAAGAGCTCAGCCAGGTGTTTTGGGGTAAAAGGAGCCGTGGCCGGATCCATTCCGGCGGTGTTGAGATGGGCGGAAAAATCACCCATTAACCAGTTGCTCACGATCTTGGGCCGGTGGTACAGTTTCACGCAGGCCTCAAAATATTCGGCCAGGCTGCGCGATGCCGTGAGGACGGCGGCATCATACGGGGGCAGCCCGTACATGGCAACGTAGCGGGCTGCTCTTTTTCCGGCCAGTTCCGGCAGGTTTTGGCGGGCCGCCTCTATTTCGGTCCCGTTCAACACGATCGGTGCCAGCTCGGGATCGGGGAAGCAGCGGTAGTCGTGCGCCTCAAGTTTATCCCGCATGGATACGGTTTCTTGCGTGCTCTCTTCCCAGCGGCGGGTTTGGGGCAGTATCGTTTCGCCGCGTTCGAGCAGCGCCGCCTGCCTTTCGATTTCTTTTTCCAGGGCCTTTTCCACCGCCCGGAAAGAGTTCATGTTTTTAAGCTCGGTTTTTGCGCCAAGGCCTGAGCTGCCACGGGGACGCAATGAAATATTGGCGTCGCAGCGCAGGCTTCCTTCTTCCATTTTGCAGTCCGACACAGCGGTATATTCAAGGATACTTTTTAGCTGTTCCAGGTAGCGGCGCGACTCCTCCGGGGAACGCAGGTCCGGTGCGGTGACGATTTCGATCAGGGGTACTCCGGCCCGGTTATAATCGACGCCGGAGCCTGCGGCTTCGTGGACCAGTTTTCCCGCGTCCTCCTCCAGGTGGACCCGGCTGATACGGACCCTTTTCGTTTTCCCGGCGCCGTTTGCCAGTTCGAGGTGCCCGTCACTGCCGATGGGTACAAAATGTTGCGAAGTTTGGTATCCTTTGGGCATATCGGGATAAAAATAATGCTTTCGGTCGAAGTAGCTGCGCCGGGCAACGGTGCAGTTCAGGGCCAGTGCGGCGGTAAGGGCACGGTCAATTGCGGCCCGGTTCAGCCACGGCAGCGCTCCGGGAAAGCCAAGGCATACGGCGCAGGTGTTCCGGTTTGGCTCCGGGGTGAATTCATTCGGGCAGGCGCAGAACAACTTGGTGCGGGTCAAAAGCGCCGCATGCACCTCCAACCCGATGATGACTTCGTAGGTCATGGCTATCTTCCTTCCGTGGCAGTTTCCCCGGGGGGGGACGGGATCTGTCCGGCCAGCCCGGCCAGGAATGTTTCCTGGAAGGGGTGTCCGACCATCTGCATCCCCACGGGCAAGGCGCCGGCGGTCCCCGCCGGTATCGAGAGGGCCGGCAGGCCGGACAGACTGACCGGGGCGCAGAACATGTTTTCATGGTAGGTTTCAAGAAAACCCTCGGCCGCTGCAGTCTCGATCCGGCTGGCCGGGTCGGGAACCGCTGGCAGCATAATCAGGTCGCATGATTTCAGCGCGGTCAAAAATTCGTGTTTGACCAGCGCCCAAACTTTGCGGGCCTGAAGGTAATAGCGCGCGTAATATTCCTGGCTCAGGAGGACGGTGCCGAAAACACTGTGGCGAATTCCTTCTTCGCCCAGGGAGGCGGCCCGGGTTTCGCGGTACCGTTGTTCCAGATCTTGTTCTTCCGAGACGGTGCCGAAGCGGATTCCATCAAAACGACTCAAATTGGAGGATGCTTCGACCATGGCGATCACGTAATAGGCTTGCAGCGCTTCGCGGAATAAGGGCAGGGTAATTTCCACCGGTTCGATTCCCAGGGCGGTGCAGGCCGCACGGGCTTGCTCCAGAACGGCCCGGACGGGCTCGTCAAGCATGGCGAAAACCTCCGTCGGAAAGCCGGCTTTGAGCTCTCCGGGCAAAAAGTTCTTTCTTTCCCCGGGGGCCGGAAAACCCACCCCGGCGGCGGTTGTGGCCGGATCCCGCGGGTCGGGGCCGGCAATGGCCTGTAAACCCAAAAGGGCGTCGGCGGGGTTCCGGGCCACGATTCCGGCCCGGGCAAAGGAGGGGGCGGCGCTGCACAAACCGTAACGTGAAACCAGCCCGGGGGTGGGGAGAAGGCCGTACTGGCCGCAATGCGAGGCCCCGACCCGCAGCGCGCCCCCGGTATCGGAACCGAGAGCCAGGAGCGCCTGCCCCGCTGCAACGGCGGCTGCGGCGCCGTCTCCGGCGACCCGGGACCGGTCCCAGGGGTTGGACGAAACGCCTGCGGCGGAGCGCACCGTGGATGAACCGAGGTCGTATTGGTCAAGGTTGGTTTTACCGAGAATGATGGCCCCGCTTGCAATAAGTTTGTGTACGGCGGCGGCGTCGCCGGGAGGCCGGAAGTCGTGCAGGGCGGCGCTGCCGCAGGTTACCGGCCCGTCCCGGTAATAGAAGTTGTCTTTGACCACGACGGGTACGCCGGCCAGGGGCAGATCCAGACCCCGTTTAATTTTTTCATCCACCGCTCCGGCCTGGTCCAACGCCGAATCTGCAAATATCCGGGTCAAGGTATTGAGCGCTTCATTGGCGTCGTTGCACCGGGCCAGGTAGATCCCGGTCAGTTCCCGGGCGGTTATCCTTCCTGAACGAACGGCTGCGGCTGTTTCAGCAGCGGTCAAATGGACCGGATCCACGGCATCTCTCCTCCCGTTTTACTCGATAATAACCGGGACACGGTAAAAGCCCCCGGCAAAGTGTGTTCCGGAATGCTCCAGCCGGCCGGCTTCGATGTCAACCGGCTCGTCCTTGCGAAAAACATTAACCGCTTCATGGCCGTAGATGAGGGGTTCGGTTCCGTCCGGATCCACGGCCAGTAACGGTTCCAGCCATCGTTTAAACCCGGCCAGTTCCCGGACCAGCCGGTCTTCCGCGGCGCCGTTCAGCCCGATCATGATCGCTGCGGCAGCGCGCCGGATCGTCTCCCGCTCATTTTGCATCGCAATCCCTCTTTTCTTGCACGATTCTTCCCATAGTATAGCATAATTATAAAAAGTTCATGGGCAAATATGTTATATTATGTGAGGGGTTCCGTGTCATGATCACACTCATCTATTCGAATCAAACCGAACGCCTGCTCCGGGAATTGGCCCGGGATATCCGGGAATGGCGTGAAAACGGAGCACACCCGCTCGAACCGGTCGAGCTGGTGGTACCCAACCGGAATATGGAAACATGGCTCACCCTGGGCCTGGCCCAGTCGGCCGGGGTGGCCGCCAACTTGCGCTTCAACTGGCTCAACCGTTTTATCGGCGATCTGGTTGCCCGGGTCCGCCCCGGGGAGATGAAACTGGTCGACCTGGATACCGCCGAGGCGGCTGTTTTGGCGGTGTTGATGGATGAGGTGCTGCTCAAAACACCGGCCCTGCAGCCGGTGCACCGCTACCTGTACGGTACCCGAACCGGAACAGGGGAAGGGACAGCGGTGGCAGGCGATCTCAAATGTCCGGCTCCTTGTAGCGGGTTTGACGCCTACCTGACCCCGGATGGCGTCGATCTGCGCCGGGTCCAGCTGGCCGCCCGCCTCGCTTTTCTCTTTCAAGAGTACACCTTCTCCCGACCGGAAATGATTGCCACCTGGCGGGAAAACGGCGCTACAAAATTACCCGACGGTTGCGCCGGGCTGCCCTTTGCCGACCCGGTGCTGTTCGATCCGTCAGTTGAGGTAATCGTAACCTGGCAACGTGCTCTCTGGCGCGCCGTCTTCGGTCGCGACGGTGTTCTTGCCCGGCACCCTCCCCGGGAAGGAGGGCGTTGGGTGACCATGGATCTCCTGCTCCACGACAGCGCTTTTTTCCAAAGTCTCGGCCGGAGCAAGCCGCCGCCGGTTCATCTTTTCGGGATTTCATACATGGCCCGCATCTTCCAACATTTCCTGGCGCGGTTGGGGGAGGTCATGACATTGCGCCTCTACAGCCTTAACCCTTGCGCCGAATTCTGGGAGGATGTCGAAACCCACCGGGAATTTTATCTTCGCCTTGATCAGGAACAAAACCGGCGTGAACGACGAGTTTGGCGGGGAGTGGGCGAGGGCGAAACAGTGGAAGATCCGTTCGGCCTTTTTGCCAAGGATACCACGGCGCTCCATTACTGGGGCCGTCCCGGCCGCGAAAATGTCCGCCTGCTCGGCGAATTGACAGATTGCGATTTTACCGGCGCTTTCGAACATCCTTCTGCTGTGACAGGCGGGCTTTTGCAGCGGCTGCAACTGGATGTGCTTTTGCGCGAACCGGAACGGAACGTCGACCGGGAAGAGGGTGCGGCAGAACCCGGGGCGGCAACGGCCCCGACGGCGGATGAAACGATTCAACTCGTGGCGGCACCGTCGGTGCGCCGCGAAGTGGAGTGGGTGGCCGACGAAATCTGGAAATTGATGCGCGATGAGGGGAACGAACCGCCTCTCCGGTTCAGCGATGTGGCGATTATCGTCAACAGTGCCGGAAAGGAGCTTTACCTGCCCGTGATCGAGACCGTTTTTGGCTCCTGCTGCGATCTGCCGTGCAGTATTTCCGATCTCCCCGGGGCCTCGGGCAGCCGGATCATCGAGGCCATGAACCTGCTTTTAAAACTGCCTTTCGGCCGTTTTTCACGGGCCGAAATGCTGGCGCTGCTGGGACATCCGGCGGTCGCCGGCGGTTTGGAAGATCTTACGCCCGCTGATTTGGCCGTCTTGGCCGAAAGACTGGGGATCGTCCATGGCGCCGATCACGGCGATCATGCCGGCACCTATATCAACGAAGATGTCTACAATTGGGACCAGGGCCTGCGGCGACTTGCTCTCGGCGCCTTCATGACCGGCGAAAAAAGCGGTGATGAACGTATATTGACCACTGCTCGGGGCAGATGGCTGGTCGAGGAAGTTTCCGGATCGGCGGCGCCGGCGACGGCGCATTTCGGGTTGATGGTGCGATCGCTTTTGGCCGATGCCCGTTTCGTGCGCCGGCAGCAGATGACCCTGGCCGGCTGGGCCAGTTTTTATACGGCTCAGGTCGAAAACTACTTTCATGTGGCCGGCGGTGCCGATGAACGGGATCGCCTGCAACTGCTCCGTGCTCTCGGCAGGCTGGAGAAGATGGATCTGGGGCAGAAGGTGAGCGGCCGTATTGCAGCCGCGATTGCCGGCCGGGCAATTGATTCCCTGGGCGGCGGCCGGGGTCAGTACCTCACCGAGGGGGTGGTCGTTTCAACCTTTTTGCCGATGCGGGCGATTCCATTCCGTGTTGTTTTTTTGCTCGGGCTCGGGGAAGGGCTTTTCCCGGCCTCGGCTCAGCGGGACGCCCTTGATCTGCGTGCGGTACGGCGTCGGGCCGGGGATGTCGATCCGGCTGAACGGGACCGCTACATGTTCCTGGAAACGCTGCTCTGCACCCGGGAAAGATTTTACCTATCCTATGTCAGCAGGGACGAACATACCGGCGAACCGCTGCAGCCCTCGGCGGTGGTCCAGGAGCTGCTGCATATCATCCAGTTGAACTACCTTGGGCGGGAGGGGATCAGGCCGTTGCGTGCGGGACCCCCCGTACCGCTGCGCCGTTACGATATAGCGTCAACGCGGGGTGAAACGTTTTTCGATGAAGCGCGGGTGGAAGCGCGGCTGGCGGAGATTGCCCGGGCCCGGGATGCCGGGAGGAACGGTTACGGGGAAGAGGGGGAAGGGTGGGAAGATCGGGATGGTCGGGATCGGCTGGGCCGGCGGTTGATGCGCTTTTTGAACAGGATCAACCCGGAACATCGCATCAATCTTTCGGCGATGCTCGCTTTACCCGGGGAACCGCCCCCGACCGCCGCGGTTGATGCAACCGCTCGGTTAACCGGCGCCGGCAGATCCGGCGGAACCGAGGGGGCAAAGGTGATCGAAGCGCCGCGCCCGCTGGCGCTTCCTGTTTTACAGCGTTTTTTGGAATGCCCGCTGCAGGGCTGGGCGGCGGCGCTGCTCGGGTTAACCGCGGTTGAAGAAGATCCGGCTGACCGGGAAGAAGAGGACTTTGAAATAAACCCGCTTACAGAAACAGTGCTTTTAAGCGATGTTTTTTATGCGGCGGCGGCCGGAGGAGAATGCCCGGAAAAATTGTACGCAGAACAGTTGTTGCGCCTGCGCCTGGCCGGGCGGATTCCGGCCGGTGCTTTCAGCGAAGCGATCCGGGCACGGCACCGGCGTATCATCGCCGGCTGGCGATCGCTTTTAAAAAAAGTGCAAAACTGTGCCGGCGGCGACGGGCCGCCCCGCCTCCTCCGCTACCGGCTGGGGCGTTCCGTCCGTCCCGTCCCGGCCGTGCGTGTTCTCGATCCGCTGCGCCTGGAAGTGGCCCCGGGCGAGTCGGAAAACCGGGACCGGAGCATCGTTCCGCTGATTTTAAACGGGCTTACCGAAGGGCTACTGAACGAAAACGGTGATGTCACCGCGGTCGTGATTCGAGCCCGGAAACCGCCCCGGAGCGATCACACAGAAACATGGGCCGGACAGTTTCGTTACCTGTTGCGGGGCGCGGTTACCCTGGCCGCCCTGAGTGCTGCGAACGTTGCCCGGGACGGAGCCCGGCAAATCGCGGTTCTTTACTCTGACGGTGATCATACCGGCGGATTGCGGCTCCGGTTGCGCCCGCAACAACCGGAGCAGGCTCGCCATTGGCTGACCGCGATTGCGGAAGAGTTGCTGGCCGGCCCGCATGCTTACCTGCTCCCCTGCGAGGCCGTTTTCACCGCATATGATTCCGGTGCCGATCTGTGCGCTGAAATCGAAAAAATGGCCGGCGACGAATGGGTTCGTTTCTCCAGTTTGTGGGGCCCGGTTTCTTCACCGCGCCTTTACGCTCCGCCGGCGGCGGCGGTCAAACAGATGGCCGAGCGGCGTTTTGGCCCGTTTTTGAGAGAAATCCTGAGCCGGGAGGTATTCTGATGGGCACTACTTACTACCCCCGGCCGGAAATCCTGGCCGGGGCTACGCACCGGTCGGGGCACATGGTGATCGAGGCGTCGGCCGGTACCGGCAAAACTTTTACCCTCGAGCACCTCGTGCTCGATCTGATCATCGGCAGGCAGGCCGGGATCGAGCAGATCCTTGTCGTTACTTTTACCGATGCGGCCACGCATGAATTGCGCGAGCGCATCCGAACCTTGATCCGGGCTGTCTGCGATTCCGGTGTAGGGGAGCTGGAATCCGGTGCGGATAGCAGTCGCTACTGGGAGATCAACCGGGCTACCCGGGGCCGCTTGCGCGAAGCCCTGTTTCGTTTTGATGGGGCCGCGATCGCGACGATTCACGGTTTTTGTCAGCGCATTCTGTCCGAACAGGCGTTTCTTGGGGGGCGATTGTTCCGGCAAGAACATGCGCATGGTCGGGAAATGTTCGGGCAGGCTTTTCGGGAGGAGGTCCGCCGGACCCTGGGTCAAGAAAACCCGGCCGGAGCCGCTCTACGGCGCTGGATCGATCAGGAACGTTCCCTGCAAAAAGTTCAGGATTTGCTTTACCGCTGCCATCGGGAGGGCTGCCCGGAACGTTGCCCGGTGACCCCGCAGTGCGACCCGGAGGGGTTTCTTGATGCCATGGGCAGGCTACCCCGTCTGGAAGCATTGTTGCACGCAGCAGAAGATTACTTCGCGGATCGCCATTCCAGGCGGGGTTATCAAAAGCTGTTTCGCGGCCTGTTTGCTCTTGCCGGCATGATCGAGTCCGGTCCGGCTCTCTTTGAAACGGTGCCGCCGTTCCTGGAATGGGTGGTCGAAGATTGCGGGATCAACTCGGTTCAACAAACCCGGTTGAACCACGTTCATTGTGCCGCGGCGAGCGCCGGGGCGCCGCCGGAATTCAAGGCACTGGCTGCCTGCCTCGATCGAATGATCTTGCGGGCGGTTTCCGAGCCTGCTTGTTTTATCCACCGGTTGCTGCCGCGTGTGCAGGCGCGCCTCGACCTGCGCAAACGTGCTCTTGGTTTGATTGATTACGATGACATGCTCCTCGGGGTTCGGGAAGCGTTGGCGGGCGAAAATGCCCCGGTCCTGCTTGATGTGCTCAGGAGACGCTGGAAGTATGCCCTGGTTGATGAATTTCAGGATACAGATCCGGTTCAGTGGGAAATTTTCAGGCGGATTTTTGTCGACGGTGCAGGGGAACAGCGCCTTTTCATTATCGGTGACCCCAAACAGGCCATTTACGGCTTTCGAGGCGCAGATGTTCATACCTACCGCACGGCCCGGGATCACCTGCTGACGAAACAGGGGACCGTCCGGTTGCCGCTGATCAAAAACTACCGATCCACCCCGGCGCTGATCCAAGCGGTGAACGCAATTCTGACCGCAGCGGACGGCACCGGATCCGGTTTCTTTGACGGTCCCAACCGTTACGATCTACCGGTGCAGTGTGGTGACACCACCCGGGGCGCCATCGAAAACGGGAAAGCGGCGGTCCCGGTGCATCTGGTCCATCTTTACGGTGTCGGGGCCCCCTTGAAGGCCGCTCTGCTCAGGCGGGGTCTGGCCAACTTTATTGCCCAGGAAATACAACGCTTGACGGATCCGCAAACCGGTCTGGCCACGATGCGGCGCGGGGGGGCGCCCGTGCCGGTCAAGCACAGCGATATTTATATTCTCACCCGTTCCGGCTGGGAAGGTCGCCGGATCGGTGCGGTCCTGCGCCGTTACGGCATTCCCCATGCCTTCTACAAATTGGACGGTCTTTTTGCCACCGACGAAGCCCGGGATATCCACCGTTTGCTCCTGGCGATCGACGCGCCGCAGGATCCTTCATTACGGATGGCGGCCTGGTTGACCCCCTTCTTTGGGGTGCCGCTGGAGGATCTGCCGCGTTGGCAGGATGCCGCTGCGCACCATCCGTTACCGGCGCGGTTGCTGCGTTGGAACCGGCTTGCCGCCGCCCGGGAGTGGGCCCGTCTCTTTGATGATATCCTGAACACATCCGGCCTGATCCGGCGTCTTATTTTCGCCGGCGGCGAGCGCGAGCTGACCAACTATATTCACCTGTTTGAGCTGCTCCTGGCCGAAGTGTATACCCACCCGATTTCGGTGACTGAATTGGCCCGTGGGCTCAAAGCACGCATCGACGGCCGGGATATGCCCGAGGGGCGTGAGGGGGACCTGCAACGGCTGGAGACGGAAAAGGATGCGGTGCAAATTTTAACCATGCACAAGGCCAAGGGTCTTGAGGCGGAAGTGGTTTTTGTTGGGGGAGGGTTCAGCAACCCGCCCGGCGATCCCCTCCAGGTTAACATTTACCACCGCAACCGCCGGCGCTGCCTGCACCTCGGCCGGGCCGGCGGGGAGATCGCTGCGGCGATCGAGGCGGAAACACGCCAGGAAAACCAGCGCCTGGCCTATGTGGCTCTGACCCGGGCCGGCGCGCGGCTTTACCTGCCTTATTTTGGCCCGGCCCCCGCCGGTTGCAACGCGGATGATAAAAGTTTCGTTTTTTGTAAACTCGGGGACTTTTACCGGCCCTTGCAAAAACAGCTTGATCGTTTGTGCGATCAGGGGCGGCTCGGTGTCGGGCAGCTTTTTATGCGGCGCGAAGCACCGTGCCGGGTACGTTTCCCGCATGAACGCAGTGTCCCGTCCGGTCCGGAAGATTGGCTGGGAAAATACCTGCCCTGGGAACCTCCGACCAAAACGGCCGAAGCCGTAAAGATTAAAACACGGCGCCGGGGGGTGATCCTGACCAGTTATACCCGGATCAAACAGGGGCGGGGCTGGCAGCCTTTCGACTCCGGCGAAGACGGGGGAGGTGACCGGCGCAATGAAGAGGTGGCCGGTGAGGTTTCGGACGCTCTTGTCCTTCCGGACCCGGGTTCAATTGAACCGGCCGCCCCGGAAAATTTCCCCGGGTTGCCCGGCGGCCGGGAAAACGGTATATTTTTACATGCTCTCCTCGAGGAAATCACGGCCGCGGAAATAGCGGGACAAAGTTTTGCTGAATGGTCGGCGCAGGCGGCATTGCGGGCGCGGGCCGCAGCCATCGCCAGGCGGCACGGGTTTCCTGAAATCTGTCTGCCGGTTGCCCTGAAGCTGGTTTACCGTGCCTTCCGGACGCCGCTTCGGGTGCAAAACCGGGAAGGTGGTTTCACCCTCGATCTGCCGGAGGGGATCGCCTCCGGCGAGCACCTGCGGGCCGAGATGCCCTTCGTTTTCCCCATTCCGGAATATTTTCATCCGCTCCTGGGTGAAGGGAAAAAGGAGTCCGGGCCGGGCATCAATCCGGATCGTTTTCCCTTTCAGGCCCGGCGCGGCTACATCCGGGGTTTAATCGATCTTGTTTTTGAACATCGCCAGCAAATATATTTGCTCGATTGGAAAAGTGACAGTCTGGCTTCTTTCGAGGCGGACCGGGTCCGGGAGCACGTTGAAGCCAATTACCGTCTCCAGGTGCAGTTTTACCTGCTGGCCGTGGTTCGCCTGCTCGGCCTCGGGTCAAGAGAAGAATATGACTTGCGTTTCGGTGGGGTGCTCTACTTTTTTTTGCGGGGCCTCACCGGGGAAGCCGGGCGGCCGGCCACGGGTGTCTGGTTCTCACGCCCGCCCTGGGAACGGGTGGTTTTTCTGGAACAGGAATTGCTCAAACGTCAGGAATGGGGTGGCGCGGTAATTGCCGCTACGGAAGAGACGGCGCCGGAAGGAGGGCGGGCGCGGTGCAGGCAAATTTGAACTGGAACCCGCTTGGCTGCGGTTCCTTGCACGACAATGAACCCGATTATCCGGGTGACCTGGTTCCCCGTTTGAAACCGTTCGATCTAGATCGCGGCGATCTCTACCTGGCCTGGGAGCTGACCCGCCTCGCCGGCACGGCCCTGAAACCGGCGCAGGTCCGGGCGGTAATTTTGCTGGTACTGGTGCTTCGCCTGCTGGCCGCCGAGGGAAGCACACGCCTGCCGCTTGTCCCCGGCGGAGTGCTTGCAGAGATCCTTGCCGCATTTCCGATCACCGTGGAGGAAAGGGCCGCGATAGAAGAGCTGTTCACAGCGCTCCGGCAGGGAGCCGGACCGGCCGATCTGTTCGGCGGGCCGGAAGATTACCGACCATTGATCATCGATCAAGGTTATCTCTATATCCAAAAACTGCATGTTTTGGAGGCCCGTGTTGGTCGGGCGCTGCAGGCACGTATTGCCGATGACGCAGCGGATGGGCAATCGGAGCAGGACTTTGAAGGGGCTTTGCAAGAGGTGTGCGATAATCCGCCCGAAAGTGAAGCGGGGCGCTTTGAACTGGATCCCGAACAAATTGAAGCGGTCCGAACGGCATTGTGCGGTCGGATTGCCATTGTCAGCGGGCAGCCGGGGAGCGGTAAAACATCCATTGTCGCCGCCCTGCTCCGGGTGTTGGCCCGGGTGGGACGCCCGCCGCTGGAAGCGATCGCGCTTACGGCGCCGACCGGAAAAGCCGCCGACCGGATGCGCCGGGCTATCACCGGGCATCTGGACGCCATCCCCGTTCTCGCCCCGGCCGACCGCCGGCTGGCCGAAGCCGGCCCGCCGGCCTTGACCCTGCATCGTTTGCTGGACTATTCGCCCGGCCGGGACTGTTTTTGTTATGATCAGGACAACCCGCTTTCGGAGCAACTGATTATCGTCGACGAAAGTTCGATGCTCGACCTGGCGATGACCGATCACCTGCTGCGCGCCCTGCAACCGGCCGCACGGGTAATTTTTTTGGGCGATGCCGATCAGTTGCCCCCGATCGGAACCGGTGCGGTTTTGAGGGATCTGTGCCGTTCAGAAGCGGCCGCCCGGCGCAGCCGGGCGGTGGTGTTGCAAAAGAGCTATCGCGCCCGGAAGGAGGATCCCGGCGGCAAGATGATCCTCGACGCCGCTACGGCGATCAATGCCGGCCGGATGCCGCTTGGCACCGCTGACGGTTGCGCGCCGCCGTGTCGGAAAGCCGGTTCGCTGCGGTTTACCGGGGTCGAGCATCTTGAGGTGGATGCACCGGCGGAGCTGGCGGCATTTCTAGTGCGGTGGCACGAATTCTTCCACCACGCCCTCCCCGGGCTAGGCGCGTGCCTGCACCGTGAATATTTTTCGGGTCCGGAAGGTTTTGATGCTGAAACCAGCGCCGCCCTGCGGATTGTCATGGAACATTACGAGAAGTTTCGCCTCCTCTGTGTGACCCGGGTTAGCGCCGGCGGAACCGGATCGGAAGCCGTCAACGCCTGGTTTCGCCGTTACCGGCGTGAAGAAACGAAAGCTGCGAGCCGGACCGCCGCCCCGAATTTCTTATTTCCGGTCGGTGAGCCGGTCTTGGTCACGCAAAATGATTACCGGCTTCGCCTTTTCAACGGCGACTCGGGCCTGGTGCTGACGGTGAGGGCGTCAACTGAAACCGGGCCCGGAGACGCGGTTTCCATGGCTGTATTTGCCCGGGGCGGCGGCTATGTCGCCTATTCCCCGGAGGCGCTGCGCGGTAAATTGGAGCCGGCCTGGGCGACGACCGTGCACAAAGCGCAGGGTTCGGAATATGATCATGTGGCCATATTATTACCCGGGGTACCGGTGCGGCCGTTAACGCGCGAGTTGCTTTACACGGCCGTCACCCGCGCCAGGAAGTCGGTTGTTTTTGTCGGCACGTACGGGATGATCAGGGCTGGCATAAAGGCGAAAACGGAACGCTTTTCCGGCCTGGCCGGCATGCTCTGCCAGGCTGGCTGCGCCGGTGAAAAAAAACCTTGACAAACGCTTTTTTTGGTTTATAAATAGAGAATAAACAGGTTGTAAAAAACAAAGCCAAAGCGTAACCATACCCAAGGCGACACCCGGGAGTTGCGGGCGAGGGGCCTGGAAAAATGAGGCGATCACTGGATGAGAGTGGCCCTGCTGTACAGCTCCAAAATAGGCATGAAAGCGGCTTTGTTGCGCCGTCGGGAGAAAGTTGCGGACGAAGACAGCGAACCCCCGCCCGACCTGCTGGCCGAGTGTGACAACGACGCTACGATCGCGGCTGTCGGGCGGGTTCTTGAAGAACAACACCGGGTCTACTATATCGAATCCGATGAACGGGCCTATACCCGCTTGCGACGGCTTTGCCCGGATCTCGTCTTCAACATTTCCGAACGCCTTTTTGGACCAAACCGCGAATCACATATTCCTACCATCTGCGAAATTCTTGGGTTACCTTACACCGGTTCCGACCCCCTGACTTTGGGTATTTGCCTGGATAAATCCCGGGCCAAGGAAATTCTGAGCCATTACGGTATCCCCAACCCGTCGTTTACCGTGGTCGAGGACCCGGCCTACGTTCCGGCCCACTTTCCGTTGCCGGCTATCGTCAAGCCGCTTTACGAAGGATCGAGCAAGGGGATCACGAACGATTCCGTCGTTCGTTCGTGGGAAGCACTGCTTGACAAAACTGCAGCCACCATCCGGGCATACCGGCAACCGGTGATCATTGAACGGTTTTTTTCCGGAAGAGAATTTACAGCCGGTGTTCTGGGCAACTATCCGGATTATGAGATCCTGCCGGTTGTCGAAATTGACTACAGCGGGCTTCCGACCGGGGTTGAGCCGGTCTACTCCTACGAGGCGAAATGGATCTGGGATACACCCGACCGGCCCCTTGAAATTTTCCGGTGCCCCGCAGTCGTAACGGACCGGCTTGAGAAAAAGATCCGTGAAGTCGTGCGTCGGACGTGCACCCTGCTGCGAATCAGGGACTGGTGCCGCGTCGATCTCCGGCTTGACCATGCCGGTGATCCGAATGTGCTCGAGGTCAATCCTTTACCGGGTATTTTACCCCGTCCGGAGGATAATTCCTGCCTTCCCAAGGCCGCCGCTGCGGCCGGTTATACCTACCGGGATCTCATCTGCCGGGTGGTGGACGAGGCGATGAAACGTTGTGGAGAACGACAGGCTGCAGAACGAACCTGGACCGCCATGCTTGTTACAGGCCGGGCAAAATGAGACGGAAGGGTCGTTGCCGCATCGCATCCAGTTTAACCGGTACCCGGGGTGGGGCCGATCCCTGAACCCAGTACTTTCTGGTCAAAAGGAGTAGGGAAGAAATGGATGACTGGCAGAAGTTACTGCGGGGTTGTCTGCGGAAACCCGAAGCAATTGCCTTGCGTTTCGGACTTGAAGTTGACGAGGTGCGTCGGATTACGGCTGTATTCAGGGCCGGTATTTCACCGTACTACGCCGCTTTGATCAAAGCCAAGGACGATCCGATCTGGCGGCAGGTAGTGCCGGACCCGGCCGAGTTGCACGCATGTTCCGGCGAAGCCGATCCTCTTTCTGAAGATGAGGATTCGCCGGTACCGGGTATCGTGCACCGTTATCCCGACCGGGTTTTATTCATGGTGTCGCACAGTTGTGCTTCCTATTGCCGGTTTTGCACCCGGAAAAGGAAAGTCGGCGATCCGTCGAAGGTGCATCTCCGCGACATTGAAGCGGGGATCGGTTACATCAAAAGTCATAAAGAAATACGCGATGTTTTGCTTTCGGGCGGTGATCCGCTCATGTTAAGCAACGCCAAAATTGAGCGAATTCTGATCAGCCTGCGTTCCATACCCCATGTTGAAATTATCCGGATTGGCACACGTATGCCCTGCTTTTTGCCGCACCGGATTACTGAAAAACTGGCCGCGATACTCAAAAAGTACCACCCGCTCTATGTAAACGTTCATTTCAACCATCCGGATGAAATCACGCCCGCTTCCGCCCGGGCGCTCAACCTGCTGGCCGATTCCGGCATCCCCCTCGGCAACCAGACCGTCCTGCTCAAGGGGGTCAACGATGATCCGCCGGTAATGCGCCGGCTCATGCAAAAACTGCTGACAGTCAGGGTGAAGCCGTATTATATTTACCAGGCCGATCACGTCGCCGGGACGGAACATCTGCGCACGACCGTGGAGAAAGGGATCGCGATCATGGAAAATTTACGCGGCTGGACATCGGGCCTGGCTGTGCCGCATTACTGCATCGATGCGCCCGGGGGGGGCGGCAAGATTCCTCTTCTGCCGCAGTATGTCCAATCGATCGATCATGAAAAAGTGATTTTGCGCAATTATGCCGGAGATACTTTCACCTATCCTCAGGTGCGCCGCCGCCCGGAACCGGCGTGGCGAAACCGACCCGGGGCCTGCATCATGACGGAGCAGCCGGCCCCCCGGCAGGCCTGAAGGCGAGGGTTCCGCCTTTTAATTCCTGCAATCCGAAGCTCGGACCTAAGACATCCGGGCTTTTTCATGCTTCCGTCCCGGTTCAAACTTGATCGGATCATGCGCGGTACGTTATTCTGAATATGGTTTCGCCGGAAAAAGGAAACAGGTACAATTTGTAACGGCGTTTTTTTGTAAACGGAGGGAGACCGAAAAGGTGAGACTGGATCTGGTGTTAAAGAACGGTATTGTTGTCTCCCCGGGACGCAACGTGCAAATAGATATCGCGGTTAAAGAGGGCAAGATCGTCGCCCTGGGCCGGTCGGAAGAATTTTGTGACGCCGCCCAAACGCTTGATGTGACGGGGAAATATATTCTGCCCGGTGTTATCGATGTGCACTGCCACTTTCGCGACCCGGGGTTAACGCACAAAGAAGATTTTTTGAGCGGCACCCGCGCCGCGGCCATGGGTGGAGTGACCACGGTCTTTGATATGCCCAACACGATCCCCCCGGTTACAAACTTGATCGCGCTGCACCAAAAAATGAAGGCAATCAAAAATCGGGCGTATGTTGATTATTGCTTATGGGGTGCGGTGACGAGCAACGACCCGGTACAAATTGATAATCTGGCCGGCCTGGGTGTTATCGGTTTCAAGATATTTCTGGCCCAAACCACTGGAGACCTGGCCGCCCCCGGTGACGGGGCTCTTCTGGAGGTGTTTGGGCGTATTCGGGCAACCGGTTTAAGGGCTGCTCTCCACGCTGAGGACGAAGGTTATATCAATTATTTTACCCGTAAATTTCAAAAAGAAGGGTGCCGGAATTACGAAGCCGTGGAAACGGCGCGGGATGCGACGGCGGAAGCGCTGGCCATTGCTCGCGTGCTGGTTTTAGCGCACCGGTCCGGCAACAAGATCCATATTGCCCACCTGAGCACCCGCGAAGGAGCTGAACTGGTCAAACTGGCCCGCGAGAAGGGGATCGATGTCAGCGCCGAGACCTGCCCGCAGTACCTGCTTTTAAAAAATGATGATTATGCGCGCCTGGGGCAGGTGGCGAAAATGTTTCCCCCGTTGCGCCGGGCCGGCGATATGGAGGCCCTTTGGGCGGCGATTGCCGATGGTGTGGTCGAGGTTATCGCTTCGGATCATGCGCCGCACACCCGGCAGGAAAAACTTGGCACCGTAGATATCTGGGATGTTCCGGCCGGCATGATCGGCGTCGAAACGAGCGTGCCCCTGATGCTCGAACAGGTAAACCGGGGGCGGTTGACCCTGAACGAGTATGTACGCATTGCTTGTGAAAAACCGGCCCGGTTGTTCAACCTTTATCCCCGTAAAGGGACGATCGGGGCCGGCGCCGATGCTGATTTTACCATAATCGATCTCAACCAAACGTATGAAATTAAAGCGACCCGCCTTCACTCCAAGTCCAGGTTCACACCCTTTGAGGGTATAACAGGCAAAGGTTTCCCGGTCTATACGATTGTCAGAGGCAACGTGGTGATGGCACATGGGCGGCTGCTTACCGAGCCGTCCGGCCTTTTCGTCAGCCCGTAACAGATCGGGGGGAAAAGCCGTCCATGAATATAATCCGAATAGGCAGAATAGATCTAACTAGAGGATATTTAGAAACATTGTCGAAATTAGAAATATGGCTTTCAAATAAGAGTTCGGAGGATGTGATAGCCATAAAAAAGCATATTGATTTGCATGCCCACATCATTCCGGATCTGGATGACGATGGTCCGCCTGATCTGGAAAGCGCACTTGCAATTGCCGGGGAACTGGTAAAACAGGGTTTCGAAACAGTTATCGCCACGCCGCACTGTTTTGAGGGGACACCGACCGCCGCTGAAGTACTGGATCGGTGCCGACTTTTTCAAGCAGCACTCAAACAAAGGGGAATTCCGTTGCGGGTTTTACCCGGGGCCGAACTGGCCATCGAGCCGCAGCTATTCAAGCGTATCGTCAACGGGCAGGTGATGACCCTGAACGGGGGCCGCTATCTGCTGATCGAACTGCCGCTGTTTTTGGACCTCCCTCCCTATGCCGAAAGACTATTTTTTGAGCTGCAGGCCCGGGGATACTACCTGATCCTGGCCCATCCGGAGCGGATCAGGGCTTTCCAGGAGGATCTCCTGCTCTTGTACCGTCTGGTGACCCGGGGCATCTATACCCAGCTTACCTTGAGTAGTCTGACCGGTTTTTTGGGTCCCACGGTGAAAAAAATTGCCTGGAAGATGCTTACCTGCCGGTTGGTTCATTTCCTGGCCACCGATGCCCATGACGTGGAGGGCCGCCTTTCCCGGACCGGGCCGGCGTTGAAATTACTGCAAAAACAGGCCGGGGCCGGAGTTGCCGAAACAATGCTTGGGGAAAGGCCGATGCGGCTTTTGCACGGTGAAAAGCTGGAAGTTCCGGAACCGCTCCCGGTACAAAAAAGCAGTTTCCGTTTCATAAACAAACAGATTCCGTTGACGAACCGGAAGAAGGGAATACCCCCCGGGAGAAGGATTTCAACGGTTTGGGTCAAAGAGTAAGGGTGCCCCGGTTTTTGAACCGGCAAAGAATGTTCGATCGGTATCCCTGTCAAGCCGGCAATTTGATTGAACCGTGAAAATGGTCCCGGCTCCGCGGCAGGCAATCCGGGGGCCGGGACCGGTGCCGGCAGGCAGGGTGGAGGGCCAGAATGCATATTCTTGTTACCGGCGGTGCCGGCTTTATCGGTGCGCATACCTGTGTGGCTTTGCTTGAAGCGGGCCATCACGTTATTGTTGCCGATAACCTTTCCAACAGTGATCCCGGGACCCTGCAGAAAATTAAACAAATAACCGGCAAGACAGTTACTTTTTACCGGATCGATGTCACCGGCACCGTGGCACTGGACCGGCTTTTTGCCGCTCATGCCATCGATGCGGTGATTCATTTTGCCGGGTTGAAAGCGGTGGGTGAGTCTGTTGCAAAACCGCTCGAATATTATCGTAACAACATCATTGGCACCATGACGCTCGCCGAGGCCTGCCGGAAAAACGGGGTGAAACGTTTCATTTTTAGTTCTTCGGCAACGGTTTACGGGGACAACCGGGTTCCTTTTGTAGAAACGATGCCGCTCCGTCCGGCGAAAAGCCCCTACGGACGGACAAAAGCGATCAGCGAACAGATTCTCGTTGATCTGGCCCGGGCCTGGCCGGGATGGGCGGTGGTGCTGCTGCGCTATTTCAACCCGGTTGGGGCCCATGA
Source organism: uncultured Syntrophomonadaceae bacterium (assembly GCA_964420065.1). GTDB lineage: Bacteria > Bacillota > Dethiobacteria > DTU022 > DTU022 > CAYQQK01. The sequence goes on from CAYQQK010000007.1 coordinate 22,318, forward strand.
AAGCGGTCTTATTGGCGAAGCGCCGGCCGGTATCCCCAATAACCTGATGCCCCATATCACCCGGGTGGCCGGGGGAAAGCTGGACCAGCTACGTATTTTCGGGGACGATTATCCTACCGTTGACGGTACCGGCGTACGCGATTATATTCATGTTTGCGATCTGGCCGAAGGGCATCTGCGGGCCCTGGAGCGGCTCTCTCCGGGCGTTCGCGTTTATAATTTGGGCACCGGCCGCGGGACCAGTGTTTTGCAGTTGGTCCGGGCCTTTGAACAGGCAAGCGGGATCGAACTGCCTTATGAAATCGTGGCCCGCCGGCCCGGTGATGTTGCCGAGAGCTACGCCGATGTAACCAGGGCCAAAGAGGAACTGGGCTGGGTGGCCGGACGGGATATAATTGATATGTGCCGCGATGCCTGGCGTTTTGAGCGGGGCCGCACTGAAACCGGGAATTGACCGGGTTAACCCCGCGTTGGAACTTTTTTCACCGTTTTCCAGTCACCTTTGAAGCTGCGCTTGCAGATGTCGGCAGATCCAAAGAAGTAGCCGCTAAATAATTTTTATTCGACACAAGGCACCCGCTTGCGGTCAAGTTCCATCCCCTCTCTTCGCTGCATTGAAATCAATGCATTCCGTGAATATATGCGAACTTTTCTTACAAGACACAACGGTTTCCATCTCACGGTGGACACCCTTGCCCTTGGCTGTGTGCTTGGCACTATCAACCCACACCTGGGATTCGCACCCGTTGGACTGTGCCCATGCCGGGCGTACATAAAGAAATCAGGGTTGGTTTTTACCCTGACTCCTTGCATCAAAGTGGTGTCGGAGGGGGGACTTGAACCCCCACGGTGTAAACCACACGCCCCTCAAACGTGCGCGTCTGCCTGTTCCGCCACTCCGACCCGTTTTTCAATTTAAATTATACGGTGTCCGCCGGGCAGTGTCAAGACAAGGAACCCGTCGGGTTGCAGTTGGCAACGGATCCTCCGCCTGGTGTTGCATCTGCAGCGATAACCGGAACGGCGGTTCAAGAGACATATCTTCACACAATTGGCAAGAGGGTTTATATGCCCACGTGTCCAAATATATATTACATACCGCGACATGTTTATGTTGCCCTCGTTCGAAAGGAGACAGAGCAATGTTATCCCGGCAGCTTGGCACCTACATTGCCTCACTGCGTTTTACCGATTTGCCCCCGGAAGTGGTGGCGGCGGTCAGAACGGCCGTGATGGACTGGCTCGGTTCGGTTGTGGGAGGGTCGGTCGAGGAGCCGGCCCGGATTACCGCCCGGGTGGTCGAGCGGAGTGGAGGCGCCCCCCAGGCCAGCCTGATCGGTTTTGAAGCAAGATCTTCGGCCTCGGGGGCGGCTCTGGTTAACGGAACATCGTGCCACATCCTGGAACTGGACGATCTGCACCGCAGTTCAATCCTTCACGCCGCGGCGCCCGTGATCTCCGCTGCGGCTGCAGCGGCGGAGATGGCCGGTCTTTCCGGAAAAGAATTCATCGCCGCCGTGGTTGCCGGTTACGAAACGGGTATTCGGATCGCGGAAGCGGTGACGCCGTCCCACTATTATTACTGGCATACTACCGCCACTTGCGGCACCTTTGGGGCCGCGGCGGCCGCGGCCCGGGCAATCGGCCTGGATGCAGCCCGGACGGCGCATGCCCTGGGCAATGCCGGTTCCCAGGCGGCCGGCCTGTGGGAATTTTTGCGGGACGGAGCGATGACCAAGCACCTGCATGCCGGGAAAGCCGCGATGAACGGCTTGCTGGCGGCGTTGTTGGCCCGGGAGGGTTTTACCGGGGCTTCGGCCATTCTGGAGGGGGAGAAAGGTTTCTTCAGGGCGACCGCCCCGGAATATGAAACAGGGAAGGTTACCGCCGGTTTGGGGCGGGAGTACCGCCTGCTCGAAAATAGTTACAAGATCTATCCCTCTTGCCGCCATACCCACAGCGGAACGGACCTGGCGATCAAGATGGCCCGGGAGGGGCTTGATCCGGAAACAGTTGAGGCGATCCGGATTAAAACCTATGGCGGGGCGCTAGATCTGGTCGGAAACGCCAAGCCGTCCACTCCGTACCAGGCCAAGTTCAGCTATCCCTACTGTGTTTGCCATGCCCTGGTGCACGGCAAGCTGGATCTGGATAGTTTCGATGTAACGTGGGGGATCGAGCCGGCGGTGCAGCGCTTGCTTTCCCGCTGCCGGGTTGAAGCCGATCCGGAGATTGAAAAATTGTACCCGCAGCGCTGGCCGGCCGGGCTTGAAGTTGATCTGGTGGACGGGCAGGTTTTATATGAACGGACCGACTACCCCTGTGGCGATCCGGAAAATCCGGCCTCACCGGAGGAGATGCAGCGAAAATTCGGCGGGCTGGCCCGCCGGGTTTGGCCCAAGGGGAAAATTGGCCGGGTACTGGAGATGGTGGGCCGGTTGGAAGACCTGGCGCAGATTGGAGATCTTTTTAACGGAACGTAACCGGTTCCTGGGATGAGAAACAACTGCCGCAGGTGATCTATGGGGAGGCAATAGACAATGGTAAAAACAGTTTCAGTTTATTACATGGGCAAAGAGTACCTGGTGCCGGAGGGGGTGACCATTCAGAAAGCAATTGAATATTCCGGTTACCGGATGATTCGGGGCTGCGGTTGCCGGGGCGGTTTCTGCGGGAGTTGTGCCACGATCTACCGGATCCCCGGCGATCACCGGTTAAAAGTAGGGATGGCCTGTCAGACCAAGGTCGAACCGGGAATGACTTTTTTTATCATGCCTTACTATCCCATCCAAAAACCACATTATGAACTGGCGGTCATTGATGATCCGGCCAAGGCGCTGCACCGGCTCTACCCGGAGTTGTTCAGTTGCCTGGGCTGCAGCGCCTGCACCAAAATATGTTCACAGGATCTGGAAGTCATGGACTACATCGCCGCGGCCCAGCGGGGCGATCTGGCCGGGACGGCCGAGTTGTCGTTGGACTGCATCATGTGCGGCCTTTGTGCTTCCCGGTGCCTGGCCCAACTGGTGCCGTACCAGATTGCCATGACCGCCCGCCGTCTGCATGCTTTCTTCAATTTGACCCGCCCTCCTTACGTGGGTGAACGCATTCGTGAAGTAGACGAGGGAAAGTATGCTCCTGAAATTGACCGGTTGATGGTCGCAGATATCGAGCATCTTCAAAAGCTTTATGCGGCCCGGGAGATCGAAAGCATTTAGGATACAAGGAGAGAACAAAACCATGTCATATTCAGGTCACTTTCAAACATCACTGGAAAAGCTCAAGGCAACGCGCCGCTTCCGTCGCACCCAGGAAATCCCCCGTCTGGGTGATGACGAGCGAATGCGGCTCATTTCCGCTTTTCACCCTGATTATCGCGCCGAGGGGATGTGTCCCTTGAACCTGGGTCCCAACCGGGGGGAGCCGGTGCCGGTGGAATTTGCCCGGGTGATCGAAGCGTACAGCATTTGTGATCCGGTCAAGCTGCGCCTGGAAGAGCCCGATTACAGAACCGATGTTTTGGTTGTCGGCGGTGGCGGTGCCGGGGTTGCCGCCGCCTTGACGGCCCGGGAAGAAGGACTGAAAGTGCTTTTGGCGACCAAGTTACGGGTGGGAGATGCCAATACGATCATGGCCGAGGGGGGCATGTGTTCGGCGGTGCATCCCGGCGATAATCCTTACCTGCACTACCTGGATACGATCGGCGGCGGCCATTACACCAATGTGCCCGATCTGGTCAAAGCCCTGGTTTTGGACGGGCCGGAAGTGGCCGGCTGGTTGATGAGTCTGGGGGTCATGTTTGACTATGAACCCGGGGGCATTCTGAAACTGAATCACTGCGGGGGGCACTCGCGCAAGCGGATGCTTTCGTGCAAGGACTTGACCGGGATGGAGTTGATGCGGGTTCTCCGGGATGAGCTCGAAAACCGTTCCATCCCCCGCCTGGAGTTCACGGCGGCGGTGGATCTGCTTCTGGACGAAAACGGGAGATGCGCCGGGGCGGTGCTCTTTAACCTGGAAACGGGAGAGATGATGACGGTGCATGCGGGGGCGGTGATCCTCGCGACCGGGGGCATCGGCCGGCTGCATATCCAGGATTTTCCCACGACCAACCATTACGGGGCGACCGCGGACGGGCTGGTCCTGGCCTATCGTGCCGGGGCACGCCTGATTCACATGGACAGTATCCAGTACCACCCTACCGGGGCGGTCTGGCCGGAACAGTTGATGGGCCAGCTTATTACCGAGGTCATGCGCGGCCATGGCGCTCAACTGGTCAATGCCGAAGGGGAACGGTTTGTAAACGAGCTGGAATGCCGCGATACCTGCGCTTCGGCCTGCATCCGGGAATGTGTTGAACGAAATAAAGGGATTGAAACCCCGACCGGCACACTCGGGGTATGGCTCGATACGCCGTTGATCGAGGGGGTTGAAAATCATTTTGTCGGGATATACACCCGTTTCAAAAAGTACGAGATCGATATTCGTGATGAACCCATCCTGATCTATCCGACCCAGCATTACCAGAACGGCGGTCTGATGATCAACCCCTGGGGCGAAACAACCGTGGGCGGTCTTTTTGCGGCCGGGGAGGTGGCCGGGGGGGTGCAGGGCAAGAACCGTCTGGCCGGGAACAGCCTGCTCGATCTATTTGTTTTCGGACGGAGGGCTGCCCGGCGGGCCGCTGCAGCAGCACGCGATCACAGTCCCGGCAAACCTTCCCTGGAACACGTTTGGGCCTATCACCGGGAGCTGGAACTATTGGGGGTGGAGCACAGTCGCCGCTCGCCGCTGCTGTTGCCCAACTATGTCCGGCCGGAGACAAAGGCGCGGCGTCTCGATGAAAACCCGGTCTGCTTGTAGGGGACGGTTCTTGCGGATGGTTAAAATAATTCTATAACGGTTGCCATTGGCAACTTCAACAATTTGATAACATTGGGGATTTGATATTTCACCGCAAGAACCGTCCCCTCATCTGCCTCGAAGGCGGGCCTGGTATCGATCGTCCCGTAAAACGAAAAAGAGAGCGGCGGCGGCCAGATCTGCCGCGCCGCCGGGGCTCAAGCCGAGACGGAAGAATTCGTGCTTCAATGAGGCCAGTTTCGTCCACCCCTTTTCGGTAAACACTCCGCCTGCAGCAAGGATGGCGGCCGCCCTTTCCCGGGCCAGGTGCAAGGCGGCAATTCCCCCACGCCCGACAAGAGTAGTGTCCTCGGCCCGGGCCATCGCCGCCAGGAGAGCCTGGAGAGCAGCGCTGTTGAGGGAGGCGCCGCCGGCCAAAGTGACCCGGGCGGCGGGCAAAGCCGCTTCAAAAACGGTTGCAAAACCGCTTTCAGCCTCACCACGCACCCCGCCAAGCCCGTACTTTCGGTATGCTTTCTCTCCGGCGCTTGACCGGTCGGCTGTGGGGGAGCGTTTCAGTTCAGTTTCAACCAAACCCCGGGTCATGGCCCGGATCAGGCGGCGCAACTTTTCTTCTTCGGTCCGGCCATTCAGTGCCCCCAGGGCGGACAGGATCAAACCCATGACAAAAATGTAACCTTTTTGTGTATTAACCCCACGGGTGGCCCGCAACATTTTGCGTTCACCGCAGGCTCCGACAGCTCGGGCCTGTACGAAAAGCCGGTCGGGAAAACGGTATTTTTCGCCGGCGCTGTAAAGCGCCGTAAAAACTTCGGTCAGTGCGGTCGAGCTAAGGATGAAGGTCCCCAGGTCCATGTCCCGGTGAGTGCCGTTTTCCCGGCTGGAAACCAGCCCCGGTTTAGGATAGGCTGATACTTCCAAAAGGGCCGCGGCAACGGCTGTCTCTCCGGCCCGCCGGGCGTCCCGGCTGGAAGGCTGCCCCAGGAAGTAATCTTCCAGGTGTCGCCGGAAGGCTCCGGTTACGGCGGGGCGCGGGTGTAGGCCTGCGCGATGGCACACTTTGGCCGGTCCGCCGCAAAGGATGCAGGGGCGGGGTGGCAGGTTTAATTCTTTTCGGGAAAGGGGACGCCCGGCGGGGCCGATCACGTCCAGATCCAGAAAGAAACCGAGCGGCGACTGCTCTTCCAGCTCCATCACGGTTTGCTTCACCTTCAGGGCATCACCGGGCAGGGCAAAGACCCGCCATCCTTCCGGGGCGACGTGGGTTTCACGGGTTTGCGCCAAAAGGGGCTGTGTGGCTGCCAAGTCCGCAGCTTCGGCTAGAAGCGCCCGGCCTTCCGGGGAGGGCAGCAGTTCTCCGGGCAAGCGCAGGCTGATTGAGAGAAGCGGAGGGCCATACCGTGCGAGCAGTGTCCGCTGCACCCCAAAGCGTTCTTCCTTTTGCCGCAGCGTTTCCCGCTTTGTGACGGAGTCCGGTTTCCGGGGATGCCGGAGGTGTTCGGAAGTGCTCATAAGGTGTTTGCCTCCAGGCAGGGCAGCCCTGCTTCACGGAACAGGGGCCGGGCCCGGCTGTTGTAGGTTTCGGCACCGGGCATGAGCACTACGCCGCTCAGGGAAAGGGCGGCGGCTGCTTTGATAAAAAGCCGGGCCTGAAGGAGGGCCCAGGCGCGGGGAGCTGCAGCCGCATCTTCAATGTAGTAGGATGGGAACAAGGAACAGGGTCGGAAATAATCTTCTCCTTCATGGCAAAGCAGACCCGGGGGGGGTGACTGCACAGCAGGCGCCCCGGCCAGGATCAGGACTGCCGGTTTGGACCCGGCCAGGGAGAGAAAAGCACGGATTTGTTGGGGGGACAGGTTTTCATGGGTAACTGCCGCCACCGCCTCCGGGGGGACAATTTTCCGGAACCGGCTCAGGTACCGGTCAAAGGAACCGAAGCCGGCTTCCAGCAGCACCGACCACGGTTCAGCCCGGCTAACTTCACGAAAACCCATCACCCGGAAAAAAGGCGACGCTTCGGGAGAGGTGTAAACGATGGTATGAACGATGCCCCGGAGGCGTTGCCGGGCTATCGCCCGTCCGACTATGTCACGGCCGGTACCGGTGCCCCGCAGATCCGGGCGCACGGCTACGCCCTTGATAATTTTGTTCCGAAAGGAAGCTGTCGCCGCCGGTCCGGCGTCATCCCAAAAAACAAGGGTCAGATCCGACGGTCCTTCCCAGCGCAACCCGGCGCCGGCGAGCAGTTCACCGGCACCGGGCGGCGCATCCATGGCGCCGGCCCATGATTTTTCTTCAAAACGGTGTTGAAAAAAGTATCCCAAGAGAACTGGCTCCCTGCAAAACCGGCTTAATCGGCCATTTTGTGGATTACATCGATCACACTGCCGTTACGGTACTCGACCACGCCGATGATCTCTTGTGCCAATGCGGGTGACCGGGGCCGGCCGGTAACCCTTTCAATGGCGGCCTTGAGGTCATGGATCTCCTTTACCGGCAAGCCTGCTTCGACCAGCCGTTCCCGTAAGTCCGCGCGACGCGGGTTCACGGCAATGCCGAGTTCGGTGACCACACAATCTACCGTTTCGCCAGGCGTGGTCAGGGTTACAACCCGATCAACAATGATCGGCAGGCGCCCGCGCCAGGCCGGGGTGACGACGATGGCCAGTTTGGCTCCGGCGGCGGTATCGGCATGTCCTCCGGAGCCGCCGATGATCAACCCGTTTGAAGCCGTGTGGGCGTTGACGTTGAAGGCGGTATCGACTTCAATCGCACTTAAGAGCATGATATCCAGGCTGTTGACGGCGCACCCTTTGGCATGGATGTTGGCGTAGCGTGAAGAAGAGATCTCTACATGGCGCGGGTTGTCCCGGAGCGAGTGGATCGAGGGGAGGTCGAAAGTTTGGGTGTCCAGAAGACACTTGAAAAAGCCGTCTTGCAGCAATTCGACCAGGTAAGATGTAATCCCGCCCAGGCCGAATGATCCGCCTACCCCTGATTGCTCCATTCTTTTCCTTAAAAACCGAGCTACCGCCAGGGAGACTCCACCGGTTCCGGTCTGGAAAGAAACCCCATCCTGAAGCAACCCCGATGCGGCGATAACCTTGGCTGCCTGCGCGGCGATGGTCAGCCCAAGTGGATCGCGAATCATGCGCACCGCGCCGGTGGTAATACCGGCCGGATCTCCAACCCGTTCCATGCGGACAACATAGTCTACCTCGCTTTCATCGGCGCTGGTCGGAACGAGCGGATAGGGCAGCAGGTGGTCGGTCAGAACCACCACTTTCCGGGCATAACGGCTGTCGGAAAGGCAGTAGCCCAGGGAACCGCAGGCCAACGGGCCGCTGACGCCGTTGAAATTACCGGCCGGATCGGCTGCCGGGGCGCCGATAAAAGCGACATCGATCTTTTCCTCTCCGGCCTCGATGGCCCGATCCCGTCCGCCGTGGGTCCGGAAAACTATGGGGAAGGGGAATTCGCCCCGGCAGGCCGCTTCCGCAACCGGACCGTTCATAAAATTGCAGGACAGCCGTGTCACCGTGCCGCGTCGCATATAATCGACCAGCGGAGCGTGAACGGGGAAAACCGAACTGATTGCCACTTTCAGTTCCCTTATACCCAGGGAGGAGACGGTTTCCATGACCGCGTTGACCACCGCATCACCATTCCGGAAGTGGTGATGAAAGGAAATGGTCATGCCGTCTTCCAGCCCGCACCGGCGGATTGCTTCGGCGATGTCGGGCAGCAATTTATTATCTCCCGGACGGGCCCGGCCGCCGGTCCACGCCGCGGCCTTTTGCGGTTCCGGTTCAACGGTGAACGGTCCCGTGTACGGGATGACGTCCTTGTATCCTTTTATTTTTCCCGGCAGTTCCCGGCCGGCGGAATTAACCAGCATCGTTTTCATCCTCCCCGGCCGCTTCCAAAACCCGGCGTGCTTTCCGGATCAGCGGTTTGTCGATCATTTTACCCTTGAACTGTACCGCACCCAAACCTTTTTCCGCCGCTTCACGAGCTGCCCGGAGCAGCTGCCGCGCTTCCTCTATTTCGGCGGCCGCCGGAGTAAAGAGCGGCTGGATCACTTCAATGTGGAGCGGGCTGATTGCGGCCTTGCCGGTAAACCCGGTTTCCCTGGCCCGGATTGTGTCCCGGCGCAGGCCTTCCAGATCGTCGATGACGATAAAAGGCGTGTCGATCGGTTGCACCCCGGCGGCGCAGCAGGCCAACGCGATCGTAAACCGGGCGAAGGTGATCTCGTCACCGCCGGGAGTACGGGTCAGGCCCATCTCTGCGGTTAAATCCTCCGCACCGAGCATGAGCCCCCTGATTCGGGATGAAGCTGTCGCCGTGGCGAAGGCTTGTTGCAAGCCGATCGGAGTTTCGATAATACCGATGATCTTCTTGTCCGTGCCTTCCAGAGCCAGATCGAGCTCCCGGATCGTTTCCGGATCGGATTTGGGGAGCACAATCGTGCTTACGATCGGCATACGGGTTACCACGGCCAGGTCTTCCTCTCCCCAGGGGGTATTTAAAGGGTTGATCCGGACCGTGACCGTTTTATCACCAAAAGGCAGTGCGGCGCAGGCGTGCTTGACCAGGATGCGACTGTTTTCCTTTTCCGTGACGGCAACGGCGTCCTCCAGGTCAAGGATCACTGCATCCACCGGCAATACAGCGGCGGTGCGAAGCATGGCCGGGCTGCTGCCCGGTACAAACAGGTAAACACGTTGGGTTTCGCTCATGACAGTACACCTGCTTTTCGGGCCCGCATTACGGCCGCCTCAACCCGGGCGACAACAGTGCAATCGAGGGCGCCGTTGTCTTCAGCGTAGATCGTGACCCCGGTCACTTTCAATTCGCGCAGGGTTGTTTCAATTTGAGCCCGAATATCTTCGCCAAAATGTGTCTCCAGTTCGCCGGTAAGGTTGATCCGGTTCCCCTTTTCTCCGGTGCAAGTAAGTGTGATCAGAATGTCGCTTGATTCCAGGGATCCGGCCTGGGCTTGATTCGCGTCCACTTTTATCACCGTCCCATTGTTAATGTTGATCCTGATCTTACACACCGTGTCCCATATTTCCTATTAATCCGACAAGTTTGCTTGTCAACAACAATCCGAATCCGGGTCTACCGCCATGCCGTACCGATTGTCCGGTGAAGTTACGGGTAGAGCAGGAAGTGCGTGGCGACAGCTCTTTCCCGTCCGTCGGAAGGACGGTTCATGACCTGCCCCTGAAAATAGAGTGTGCTCGATCCGCCTCCGTCCAGATTGTAGGCGTTGACCGTGCCGAGTTGGATCAGCCGCAGTTGTATTTCCTCAAGGGTCACTCCGTTACTCCATCCCGGGCGACGCCCGTCCACAACAATGAAAAATATTTCATTGTTGGCAAAAGAACCGGCAATGGTCCGGGGATGAAGGGTTTCACTCCATTCGGAGGGCATCGGCAGCGGCTGGCGGTCCTGAATCAAGATCGGGGTCCAGCTCACTCCGCCGGCCGGTTGTCGCGCCATCAGTTCATCCGCAGACCCGAATTGCCCTCCAAGGAGTGTTCCGGAACGGGAAAGACCGCAGAAAAAGACGCAACCCTGGGCGGGAACAAAGCTGCCCATCAGTTGTCCGTTGACGACAGTGTTGCCGTAGGGCCGGTAAAAAGCTTTCCCGCCCTGGCTGGTGTAAGAAAAACTACCTCCGTTGACGGCGAGGACAGCCCCGGCTCGCCGGGCCGCCGCGCTTGTGGTTTCCAGTTTGCCGTAAGTATTCTGGGCCAGTCCGACCCGGAGAGCGGAAGGATCCAGAAGTCGGATCTTGACCAGGTGACCACGATAATCCTTTCCATTGAAAGGAAAGATCAGGACGGCTGTCCGGGACGAATAAAAGGTCTCTAGAGGCTGTCCCAACTTTTCCAGAAGCTGTTTTTCGTATATTTCCCGGGATAGTTTTGCCTGGGCCAGACTTTGTTGCAGAAGTTCTTCCAAAAAAAGCTGTTGTTCACGGAACTGTTGTTCTCGTTCTTCCGCTGATATTTGGAGCCGGTTAACGGCCTCGTTGACGGTAAGGGTAAGATTTGAAACCTGTTCGGTCTGATGTTGCAAGCCGTCAAGGGGGAGGATGAGCCCATTCCTGCAAAGATCCGGGGCCATCTCCGAGTGGCCCTGTTGCAGGGCCAGTACCGTGCCCCCAAAAGGGGCCAGAAGTAAAAGCAGTATCAACAAGATTTCACGCATTACCGGTTCTCCTGAAGAAGCTGAATCGCGCGCTGCAGGTCGGCAAGCTGTCGTTCCAGTTCCTCGAGTTGCGCCTGAAGGTTTGATTCGGTGGAAGCGGAAGCACTGATACTTGAGCCGGCTTCCTCCAGGGTTTTCTTGACCGTTTCCATCTCGGCGGTAACACCGGACAGGGCTTCGGCCAAAATATCGATCCGGGCATTGTTGTCCTGTTGTATTTCGCTTACGGCTGCGGCTGTTCGTGTTTCAACGGAGGCTTGCAGCAGGTTAAACTGGTACCCGATATACCGAAAGGCTGCGAAAAAAAGAAGAGCGCCCAGCAAGGGGACAACAACCAGTAAAACGGTACCACCCCGGGCCGGGCGATGCTGAGGTTGTCGATCTTTGCTTGATCTAGCCTGCGGATTGGGGGACAAGGAAAGGCACCTCCTTTAATGTAAGTATATTGTAAACCAACATCCGGTCGGGCACAAGGCCGGTGCGGAAGGACGGGCAGGGGGGGAAAATCGTTTTTATTTTGCCCTCTTCATGCGGCGGTAAACGAGTGGTATAATCAACTTCGGTCCAGAGCGGGGGGTTGCCGCCATTGGATAAATTGTGGGGGGGAGGTTCTTCGGCGTGGGTGAAGGGATCTTGAATGGAATGCCGGTTTTAACCGGGGTTTGTTTTTACATGGTGGTGATGCTGGCGATCGGGTTTTGGAGTTCACGCCAGATCCGGTCGGCAACAGACTATATCGTCGCCGGAAGGCGGCTCGGTCTGCCCCTGGTCACCGGCACGCTTTTTGCGACCTGGTTCTGCGCGGGGACCGTGATCGGTTCTCCGGCGCAGGCGTACCTGTTTGGCAATCAGGGAACCATTTTCGATCCTTGGAGTGCGGCGCTCTGCCTGATTTTGGCCGGGATATTCTTTAACCGTCTCATGCGTCGAGGCCGGTATGTGACCGTGGCCGATTTTTTCGAAGTTCGCTATGGTCGAAAAATGGGCCTGATCGCCGCCATCATTTTGACCATTGCGCAGATGGGCTGGGTCGGCTCGATGTTGGTTGCTTTCGGGGTTATTTTGCAATATTTTTCCGGGTTGCCCCTGGCCTGGGGTATTGTGATTTCCTGCTTTGTGGTGGTGGTTTATACCTACCTGGGAGGGATGTGGTCGGTCACCGTTACCGATTTGTTCCAGGCGCTTCTGTTGATAGTGGGTTTGCTGATCATGTTGCCCAGGGCGGTCTCTTTTGTCGGCGGCTGGGACTATTTCATCACCCATGCCGGTAACCAGGCCGGATTGCCTGCTTTTGCCCTGGCGCCAACGGGTGAGGACGGTTTTTTGGGCTATCGCGCCCTGCCGGGCTGGATTTATTATCTTGGGGCCTGGATGTCGATCGGGTTTGGCAGCCTCTGCTCCCAGGATCTGATGCAGCGGACCCTTTCGGCGAAAGACGAAAAAACCGCCGTTTATGCCTCCTACCTGTCCGGCTTTCTTTATTTAACCGTGGGGCTGATCCCGGTTTTGATCGGGATGATCGCGTTTGAACTCAACCCGGGGTTATCCATTGCCGAAACCGAAATGATCATGCCGATGTTGGCCGTGAAATTTTTGCCCCCGCTGCTGATGGTGCTTTTTGTGGCCGGGGTGGTGGCGGCCATTATGTCGAGCTGTGACAGTGCGCTTCTGGCTGCATCTTCGATTCTGGGTTACAATCTGGTCCGCTATTTCAAACCCGGTGCCGGAGACAAACTCATTTTAAAAACCACCCGTGTTTGCGTGCCCCTGGTGGCCCTGGTTTCGCTTTTGATGGCGCTCTACCTGGAGACAATTTATAATTTGATGGTGCTCGCCTGGTCGCTGATGCTGGTCGGATTGATCGCTCCTTACGCGGCAGGGTGTTTCTGGAAAAAAGCGAACGAACCGGGTGCAATTGCCGCCGTTTTGGGCGGGGTTGTTTCCTGGACCGTGTTCATTTACGCTTATCTCCCCTTTACAGGTGCGAGCAAGGGGGGGATCGCCACGGACCAGGCGGTCTGGGACGCCGTCTACATGGGCTCGGTCCCGGCCTTTGCAGTCTCGATTGCCGCCTTGGGCGTGGTCGCCCTGGCAACAGGGAAAAGGTACCGGCCCAGGCCGTTGGCCGACATTGATGGAAACCCGTTACAGTTTGCCCGTTGGGGCGGGTGGAAATTGAATTCCGGATCGGTCAAGGCAGCAACGCGCCATAACCGGCGGCAAACGCTTTCAGGTTAACTTGGTGCAGTTTTGGAGGGAGCAGCCTCTTCAGGGTCAGTTCCCAACGCTCCCGGGGGAAAGGAAGCAGGCGAGACAGAAGGCCCAGCAAAAGCACGTTTAAAACTCCGGGATTGCTTTGTAGCGGCGCCAAAGAAGGCCCATCCACAGCGATCACACGGCCGGCGGCGCGCTGGAGGGTTTCTATTATTCCGGACGGGTATTCCTGTTCTCCGCGCAAAACAGGGAGCGGTTCCAGCACCCGGGTATTGACGACTAGCGTTCCCGCCGGGGCAAGATAGGGGAGCTGGCGCAGCGCCTCCAGCGGTTCGAAAGCAAGCAAAAAATCGGCCGCCCCCGAGGGAATCAGCGGCGCGAAAACTTGGGGACCGCAACGGACGTGGGTGACCACGCTGCCTCCGCGCTGAGCCATGCCGTGTGTTTCGGCGGTTTTAACCGCCATTCCTTCGGCCAGCGCTGCGGCGGCGACCAGCCTGCCGGCCAGGATGGTGCCCTGGCCGCCCACACCGGAGATCAACAGATCAATCTTCTGCGTCATTGGCAATCCTCTCCCCCGAAAGCACCGTGTCGGCAAAGTTGTCGGCAAAGGCCGCAACCGGTGCAAATACTTTCATTGACCGAGATTTTTCCCGTAACCGACAGGCTCAGGGCCGGGCAACCCAGTTGCAAACAGAGGCCGCATCCGTTACATTTTTCCGGATCAACCGGCAATGGTGCTCCCGTACATTTCTTCAAAAGAACGCAGGGCCGGCGGGCGATCACCACCGAGGGTTCCCGGACCTTTACTTCCCGGGTGATTACCCGGCGCAGTTGATCAAGGTTGTACGGGTCCACGACCGTGACCCGTCGAACACCGGCGGCACGGCACAATCCTTCCAGATCTACTCTGTTTACCGTCTGCCCTTGCAGTGTTTTCCCGGTGCCGGGGTGATCCTGGTGGCCGGTCATGGCCGTGGTGCAGTTGTCCAGGATCAGAACCGTGGTGGAAGCGCCGCTGGAAACCACATCGATCAGGGGCGTTATTCCGGAGTGGAAGAAAGTTGAATCGCCGATAACTGCCACGGTGTAGGCAGCTGTATCCGGGTTTGCTTTTTCCCGTCCCAGGGCGAGGCCGATGCTTGCACCCATGCAGATGCAAGTATCGATTGCCTCCAGGGGGGGCAGGGCGGCCAGGGTGTAGCAACCGATATCACCCATGACCTGCAGTTTTAGTTTCTTCAAGGTGTAAAAAACCCCACGGTGAGAACAACCCGGGCAAAGCAGGGGGGGGCGATCGGGGATGGTTACGGTTCCGTTTTCAAGCCGTGGCGGTTGTTCACACATCATTTCTCGGATAATCTCTGTTCCCAGCTCGCCGGTAGGGGGAAAAAGCGACTTGCCCTCGACCGCGATCCCGAGGGCGCGAACCTGCTCCTCGATCAAGGGATCCAGTTCCTCGATTACAATAAGGCGTCGCACCCGGGCCGCGAAATTCCGTACCAGGTTTACCGGAAGGGGGTAGCTCAGGCCCAACTTCAAGATCGGTGCCCCCGGGAGGGCCTCGCGCACATACTGGTAGGTGATACCGGAACAAATGATGCCGGTATCATCCGGGCCGTCCTCGATCCGGTTCAAGGGAGAGCTTTCCGCCATCGCGCGAAGCGCCTCCAGGCGTTGTTCCACCAGGAGATGGCGGCGCCGGGCGAAGGCCGGCAGCATAACCAGTTTCGCGCTGTCACGGCGGAACCCGGTCAGGGGAACGGTGCGACGTTTTCCGTATTTGACGATGCTGCGGGAGTGGGCTACCCGGGTGGTGATGCCGAGCATGACCGGAGTATCAAATTTTTCACTCAAGGCCAGTGCCGCTAGAACATAGTCTTTTGCCTCCTGGCTGTCGGCGGGTTCCAGAAGAGGAATCTTGGCCAGACGGGCATAATAACGGTTATCCTGTTCGTTCTGGGAACTGTGCATACCGGGATCGCCGGCCGAAATCAGTACCAGCCCGCCCCCGACTCCCGTATATGAAAGGGTCATCAAGGGGTCGGCGGCCACGTTTAGACCGACATGTTTCATCGCGACCAGAACGCGTGCGCCCTCAAAGGAAGCCCCTGCACCCACCTCCAGGGCTACCTTTTCATTGGGTGACCAGCCACAATGCACCCCGTCATTGCGGGCCAGCACCTCCATGATTTCGGTGCTGGGGGTGCCCGGATAGGCCGTGCCCACGGTAACGCCGCCCTCGAAGGCGCCCCGGGCGATCGCCTCGTTTCCGGTCATGAGCGCTGTTTTTTGCATTCCGGCCGCGCCTCGCTTTCATCGTTGTTTTCCTGTTTTTGTCTGTTGTTGGTACGGGCTGCTAATTGCGGTCCGGTTTCTTGCCATGCTACTAGTTCTTTGTTCAAAGGGAGGTTCCTGCCTTCCCACGGGTGTCTCCGGCCGGAAGATAGAGGGAAAGGTTCCCGACGGAGCGAAATAGATCGTTGCTCTGGGAGAGATATAAATTTCCAGGAGGTGTATGCTTGTGTCGCAAATAACCATCGACCGGAACCGCTGTTCCCGGTGCGGCTTGTGCGCCAGGGTGTGTACCCGCGGTTGTCTGGTCATGGAAAAAGGCGAGCCTATTTTTACCCGAGCCGAACGATGCATTGCCTGCGGGCATTGCCTGGCGATCTGTCCCCGCGAAGGGGCGCTTGTCCATGCCGGCCTGACCGCAGAGACATGGTTACACCCGGCGGAAGAAAATTCCTTGCCGGAACGGGGACAGTTGGCGCAGCTATTGTGTCACCGCCGATCCGTGCGTCATTACCGGGCCAAAGCGGTGCCTGCAGGAACGGTGCAGGAGTTGCTTAACCTGGCCTCCTTCGCCCCCACCGCTAAAAACAGGCAGGAGGTTTGCCTGATCGTGGTCGACCGGCCCGACCAGATTGCCGCCCTATCCGCGGCAACGGTGCGTTATTACGGCAGTTTGCAGCGCCTCCTGGGCCGCCGGGGTCATCCGGCGGCTGCAAACCCGACCAAAGGGATGCCATTACCGGAGAAAGCGGAGCCGCCGTTACACGGTGTTCTTTTTGAACGGCATGCCGCCGGAGAGGATCCCATATTTTACGGTGCACCTTTGTTGATCGTTCCATATGGACCGAAACGGGATCTGTTTTCCAAGGACGACAGCCTTTTCGCCCTTTACAATATGATTCTCGGGGCTGAGCTGGCCGGCCTGGGAAGCTGTCTGATCGGTTATTTTGTGGCCGCCGCCAACCGTAGCACGGAGATCCGGCACACGCTTGGCCTGGGCCGGGGGGAAGAGGTACAGGCTGCCTGCGTTTTTGGGTACCGGCAGTACAGATTCCACCGTCCGGTTCCCCGTCGTCCGGTGCAGCAGCGCGGATTGCCCGGGGTTTGATCTGCCGCCGGGCTCCGGCCTGCGCTTGATCTGCCGACGGCGCTCCCGGATTGAAAGGGGCCCCGCCGGATAAAATAACCCGTAATCCGCGCCCTTGACCTTCATTTTACCCCGGGCTACAATGGAATCGGCGCAGCCCTGATGTAGCGCTTGATCTTTTTGCGAGGAGGTTTTAGCCGTGTCTACAGTAATGGAAATCGGTGAAACACAATTTGAGGCCACGGTGTTGCAGTCTGCCGAACCGGTTCTGGTTGATTTCTGGGCGCCCTGGTGCGGTCCCTGCCAGATGGTTGCTCCGGTTCTGGAAGAACTGGCCGAGGATTACCGGGGGCGTTTAAAGGTGGTCAAGGTGAATGTTGATCAAAACAACGATCTTGCGGCCCGGTACAGTGTAATGAGTATCCCGACTTTGATCCTGTTCAAGGACGGTCGGGAAATTCAGACCGTTACCGGAGCCCAGCCCAAAGAGACTTTGATCGGGATCGTCAAACAGCATCTTTAAACACTGGTTGCATTGATTTATGTAAAAAGTTAGCCGCAAAAACATTGCGGCTAACTGCGGTTGCATCGGTGCGCGCCGGTTTTATTGCTGGTGTTCTTGTTGTTCACCTTCGGGTTTGTTGTTTTGTTCCGGGACCGGCCCGCCGCCGCTATCCTGCCCCATTTCACTGTCATTTTGACTGGAGGAGACATTTTCGCCGGTAAAGGGAAAAAGGCCGCCCTCGCCGACGGCAGCGCCGGTTGCCACGCCGCGGACATAGCGGAAAAAGAACCATTCGGCGATCCCGATTACCGCCGACGCTGCGAAAACAGCCGCCGTGGAGAGCGGTTCACGCACGAAAAGATTGGAGACGCTGAAGGTCAGGACGGCAAGGACGAAGTTGGCGATTGCCGTTGCCAGGGTGCCAAAACGGGGCAACATGAAGCGGTCTCCGGCAAAATACAGCACCAGGGTGACGAAGAGGGCCATAACCAGGGATGTTCCCACACCAAGAGAGGGTATCATCAGATAGGTGAAAAAAATTAGGGTTGTCGCTGCGATGTAAATGTACTTGATGATCATCGGCCGCCATTGTTCGATGGAAATCACCCCCTTTCGTGTCTATACCTTTCCCAGGCATGCCTTCCTTCATTCCGCGTTTTTAACGGGGGTTAACCCGATCGGAAACGCCCCGCTATTTCGGAACGGGGTGTTATGATAAACTTTTGCTCCGCCGGGCCGGGGGAAGATCTGCGGCGGTTATATTGAAATAAAGCGGTTGGTTTAAATTCTACCCGGGAGGTGCGCCGGTGACCGGAAACCGGATCAAACAAAAACATTCCGTTCGCGCTGAACATCCTTTCCGGCAAGCTCTCCTGGAGGCCCTGCCGATCGTCTGCGGCTATATTCCGATCGGCTTTGCCTTTGGAGCGCTCGCTGTTGCAGCTGGATTATCCGTAATAATGGCGGCAGCCATGTCCATTTTTGTCTTTGCCGGTTCCGCCCAATTCATTGCGGTCGGGCTTCTGGAAGCCGGGGCTGGACTCGGGGCCCTGGCGGTGACAACCTTCCTGGTCAATCTAAGGCACCTGCTCATGAGCGCCTCCCTGGCCCCCCACTTGAATCACCTTGAATCCTGGCAGCAGGCTTTATTTTGTTACGAACTGACCGATGAATCTTTTGCCGTGCACAGCGCCGCCCTGGGCAAGAGGGGGAGAGAAGCCGGTCATGCCCTTAGACTATTTACCGTTAACCATGCTTCGCACTTAGCCTGGGTGGCCGGCACGCTGGCCGGGGCCTGGGCCGGCGGCAGGCTGGAGGTAAACAGCGCCGCCTGGGGGCTGGATTATGCCCTACCGGCCATGTTTATCGCACTGCTGGTCATGCAGTGCCGGAACCGGCGTCATTTCCTGATCGGTTTACTGGCCGCGGTCCTGGCGGTCCTTTTTTACCTTGCCGGGGCCGGGCACTGGCACATCATGCTTGCCGCCGTAACGGCGGCCGCAGCCGGTGCAATCCTTGAGAATATTGGGCGGGTGGAAAACAGGAAGGAGGAAACCTCGTGAATAGCGACCTGATCCGGGTGCTGTTTTTGATGGCCCTGGTGACCTACCTGCCCCGTGCCCTGCCGGTGTTGTTTCTTTCCCGACGGCCGTTGCCCGCTTTCCTGACCCGGTGGTTGGCCTATATCCCGGTGGCGGTTCTGGCGGCTCTGCTGGGCCCGCTGTTGCTGATACCCGGTAAAAGCATCAACCTGAGCCCGGTTGCCAATTCCTATTTTTGGGTTTCCCTACCCGTACTGGCCGTGGCCCTGCGAACGCGAAACATGTTTGTCACCGTTATCTTCGGGATGCTTTTGATGGCCGGCTGGCGTGCTTTTTGTTAAAATTGGCCGGAAGGAAGAGGAATCACGGTTATACTATCGAATAAACAGAAAATCATTGAAGTGAGGTGCAAAGACGGTGCGCGGTGAAAGAAAGATCTACCATTGTTTGCGGGCGCAACAATTTGACCGGGCTTTTTTGGAAAAAATTTGTGACCTGGCCGAGAAGGTGCGGGAAATTGCCCGGACAAAGGTGGGAATGGAGTTCCTGTCCTCGACCTTGAACCACAAGCGGGCCATGCTCTATTTCGTGCAACCTTCGACGCGAACATTCCTCTCCTTCTACAGTGCCTGCCAGATCCTGGGGATAAAGTGCGCCGAAGTCCGCGATCCGAAAACTTCTTCGGAAGTAAAAGGGGAATCGGAAGAAGATACGGTGCGCATTTTTTCCCTTTATTTCGATCTGATCATCATGCGTCACCACCGGGCCAATTTTGCCGAAGCCATCGCGGCCATGATCGATGATACCGAGCACCCGGTTCCGGTGATCAACGCCGGATCAGGCAAGGACGAGCATCCCACCCAGGCCCTTCTGGATATTTACACTCTGCAACGTAGTTTTGCCCGCCGGGGCGGCATTGACGGTAAAAGCATTGCCTTTGTGGGCGATCTTCTAAGGGGCCGCACCATCCGTTCTCTGGCCTTCCTTCTCACTCGCTACCGGGACGTCAAGCAGTATTTCATTGCTCCGCCGCAGTACCAGATTGGGCCGGATATCCTTGCCCGCCTGGATGAGGCGAAGGTCGAATACGAAGTGACTGAAAACTTTGCCGCCGTCATTCCCGAGGTGGATGCGATCTATATGACCCGGCTTCAGGACGAATGGGATCAGGCCGACGGAATTGTTTCCAATTATGATCAAGCCGGCTTTTCCTTGACCAGCAAGGAACTGCCGCTTCTGAAACCGGATGCGGTGATCATGCATCCGCTGCCCCGGCGTCATGAAATCATGCCGGAGGTGGACAGCGATCCCCGGGCCGCTTACTGGCAGCAGGTCCGTAATGGCATGTGGGCGCGGGTAGCCCTGATTGCCATGATATTCGGGCGCGATCGCAACATCCTTGAATACCATCTTGACAGCCACTAAAACGAACTCGACCGGGGCTGCCCCAAAAGGGCGGCCCCTTTGAGACAGACGACGAATATTTTCTTGACATATTGAAGCACATGATCAAAAATTTTCATCCTTATGAACCGGATATTTTTACCTGCCGGAGAAGGCACTACGGCTTGGTTCAACCGGGTCTTTCGAAATACAGGTGTTGTATACTGCCGGACTTTCCCCGGATTCCGTCTGTTTTTACCTTCCCCTTTTAAAAGGTTTTGATCGGCGGGGATACAGTGTTCAGAAGTTGCGTCGGCCGGACCGATCTACCCGGCGGTGATGGTGCGGAATTTCCGTATAATCCGGAGCGTCTTTTTCAGAAGCCGCCGTTTGTATTGACTTTTTGACCACGCTTGTGTATACTGGTGACGATGTCGGGGAGCTGTGGTGTAGTTGGTTAACATACCGGCCTGTCAAGCCGGAGACCGCGGGTTCAAGCCCCGTCAGCTCCGCCATCGCCGAGATAGCTCAGTCGGTAGAGCAGCGGACTGAAAATCCGCGTGTCCCCAGTTCGATTCTGGGTCTCGGCACCATTCGGGCGGAAGTGGCTCAGTGGTAGAGCATCGCCTTGCCAAGGCGAGGGCCGCGGGTTCGAATCCCGTCTTCCGCTCCATTTTTTATGGCGACATAGCCAAGTGGTAAGGCAGAGGACTGCAAATCCTCGATTCCCCGGTTCAAATCCGGGTGTCGCCTCCATTTTTTTTTTGCCGGGATGGCGGAACAGGCAGACGCAAGGGACTTAAAATCCCTCGGGTACACACTTACCCGTACCGGTTCGATTCCGGTTCCCGGCACCACCCGATCTCATCGATTTCATTTTTAAGGCAGATCTTGTTTCTGCCTTGTTTTTAATTGTTATCAGTTATGTTTTCATACTGTTACCACCAGGGTTTGGCAAGAAAGGAACCGGTCAATTACCGGACGCCCGGGTTGAGGCGGCCTTTTATTTTTTCGGTGTATTCTCGGTAGCCCGGCAGCTCCTTTTGCAGCGCTCGATCTTCCGGATGGGTGCGTGTTTGTGATAAACTAATAAGGTTTCCATTGAAGAAAAGAGAACAAATGATGATCAAAAGAAATCAAATCATAAACATTGCCGTTATCGCCCACGTTGATGCGGGCAAATCCACCCTGGTTGATGCCTTTCTTGCCCAAAGCGGTATTTTCCGGGAAAACGAACAGGTGATGGACTGTGTGATGGATTCGAACGACCTCGAAAGGGAACGGGGCATCACGATCTATTCCAAAAACTGTTCCATCATGCACGAAGGTTACAAGATCAACATTATCGACACACCCGGGCACGCCGATTTTTCTTCCGAAGTGGAGCGTATTATCAAGACCGTTGATACGGTTATACTTCTGGTTGACTCCTCGGAAGGACCGATGCCGCAGACGCGTTTTGTTTTGCAAAAATCGTTGGAGCAGGGTTTGATTCCGATTCTGCTGATCAATAAAATAGACAAAAAAGACGCACGGATAAACGAAGTCGTGGATGAAGTCTACGAACTGTTCATGGACCTGGGCGCGACGGATGCACAATTGGATTTCAAGATTTTGTACGGTATTGCCAGGCAGGGAGTTGTTGTACGCGACCCGGCGGAGGTAAGGGACATTGCTGTTCAGTCGGGCCACATGAAAATAAAGAAAAGCGCTTCAGGACATAGCGGTTTCAGTATCGCGCCGCTTTTTGATGCGATTATTGAACAGGTAAAGGGATACCCCGACCGGTCCGGTGAACCTCTCCAGTTCCAGATATCGTCCCTGGGGTACGATGATTATGTCGGACGCCTGGGTATCGGCCGGATAGACAAAGGGTCTATCCACAGCGGTCAAATTGTTGCAGTGGTAGGCTCTGATGGCAACAGCCGGCTCCACAAGGTCAGCCGGACTTATGTTTACAAGGGGTTAAAAAGATCGGAAGAGCACCGTGTTTTCTGCGGTGACATTTGTGTCGTATCCGGGCTGGCCGATATCACGATCGGCGATACGATCTGTGACGAAGCCCATCCGGTCCGACTGCCGTCAATCAAGATCGAAGAACCGACAATGAGCATGAACTTTATAGTCAACACATCTCCTTTTGCCGGTAGAGAGGGTAAATTTGTAACGACACGGCATATAAAAGAGCGGTTGGAAAAGGAGCTGGAGGTCAACGTCGGTTTGCTGGTTGAACCGACGGATTCCACCGACGCGTTCAAGGTTTCCGGTCGTGGCGAGCTCCATCTTTCGGTTTTGATCGAGAACATGAGGCGGGAAGGATATGAGTTCTCGGTTTCCAAACCGGAGGTGATCTTTAAAAAAGGTCCCGGGGGGCATAAAACCGAGCCGGTTGAGGAGGTGGTGATTGAAGTACCGGAGCAATATACCGGAGGGATCATCTCCGAACTCAATCTTCGCAAGGGGATCATGAAGAGTATGGACGGAAAGAACGGGCGTTCAAGATTAATCTATACGGCGCCCACGCGTGGGCTTTTGGGCTTCAGAAGTTTATTTATCAACCAAACGCGGGGCGAAGGGACCATGGTCCGGCGTTTTTATGCCTATGAAGCATACAAGGGCGGGATTACCGAAAGAGCGAACGGGGTTGTTATTGCGCAAGAGGAAGGCGTGACGACGCCGTATGCATTGGTGAATATCAGCGAGCGGGCGGAAATGTTTGTAGCGCCCGGCACGCACGTCTACGAAGGAATGATCGTGGGACTTAACAGTCGACACGAGGATATGGTTGTAAACCCGTGCAAGGCCAAAAAAGCCAGCAACATGCGCGCCGCAGGCAGTGACGAAGCCGTCAAATTGTCTCCCCACAGGGTTTTTTCACTGGAAGAGGCGCTGGAGTTTATCAATGGTGATGAACTTGTCGAAATTACTCCTTTGAACATCAGGCTTCGTAAAATGTTTCTGCAGGAAATAGAACGCAGAAGATCCGATCGACTTGCAGGTGGGAAAAAGCATAATGAAAATAAAATGAAATGGTGATCAGTGTTCAATGAAAATTGGAGCCCGGACAATTAAAACCGGTTTGGTGGTTACATTGACCATACTATTGGTTAATGTCCTGGAAACAAAACTTGATATTACGGCATATAATATTGCCGGGATGGCGGCCATTACAGCAATAATAGGCATGCAGCCTTCCATCAGGGGTAGTCTCGAGACCTTTAGGAACAGGTTAATCGCTACTTTTTATTGGTACTTTTGTTGACAGCCGTTTACACTTTGCTATAATTATGGGCATAAGTCAACAACCAACCGGTTATTGACATTACGGAAAAGAGGGCTAAGTGATGATTGTGGCAATTGCAACGGATAAAGGTTGTGTATCACCGCATTTCGGGAGATGTCAGGCCTATACGATGGTAACTATCGCGGGTGGAAAAGTTGTTACAAAAGAAGAACTGGCCAACCCCGGGCATGCACCGGGTGCAATTCCTGAATACTTGAATAAAAAAGGCGTAAAAAAAGTAATCTGTGGCGGCATCGGTGCAAAAGCGATGGCACTTTTCGGGCAGTATGGGATTGAAATAATAGCGGGTGTGGAAAATACGGTTGAAAATGTGATCACGGGTCTTCTGAAAGGAACACTTACCGGTGGGGATAGTCTTTGCCGGCCGGGCGACGGACGCGGGTACGGCATTGAAAAAACGGAATGTGAGCACACCGACGAGGAATAGGAATGTGGATTATAGTGGTAAGCAACCGGGTTTAATGGGCGCACTTTCCTTAAAGCATACCATCTCCCGATCTGATTACTTTAAATGGTATTCCTGCCAACAGCACTGACCTATGGTAAAATCAATGTAAAAGGAGAGTGCCTGAAAAAATGGACCTGCCGGAAAGAATCGTGGTTAAAGGGGCCGGGGATTTGGGCACCGGGGTGGCCCACCGCCTTTGGAGTTCCGGGTTTGAAGTAATTTTACTGGAATTGCCCGGCCCGCTGGTGGTCCGTCGGGGTGCGGCATTTGCCACGGCGGTTTTTACGGAGAGTTGGACGGTGGAGGGAGTAACCGCCCGCCTTTGCCACTCTCCCGAAAAAGTGGAAACAGCCCTGGCCCGGCGCGAGGTGGCGTTGCTGGTAGACCCGAAGGGGGAATACATTCGCAAGCATACGCCCGGGGTCCTGGTGGATGCGATCATGGCCAAGCGTAATACCGGGACCAGCCGTCATGACGCCCCGGCGGTGATTGCTCTTGGTCCCGGCTTTCGCGCTCCGGAAGAAGTGCATGCCGTAGTGGAAACACAGCGGGGCCCGGATCTGGGCCGGGTATACTACCACGGGAGTGCTGCTACAGATAGCGGAGTGCCGGGGGATGTGGCCGGAATGAAGATCGAACGACTGCTTCGGGCCCCGGCGGAAGGATTATTTGAACCGCTTAAAAAGATTGGAGAGCTGGTTAAGCAGGGGGAGACGGTGGCCCGGGTTGAGGGAGAACCTGTTGTTGCCCAAATTGACGGACTTTTACGGGGTCTCCTCTACGCCGGTTTGCCGGTTCAAAAGGGGATGAAAGTTGGCGATGTTGATCCGCGGGGGGCAGCGATCAACTGGCGTGCTGTATCGGACAAGGCCCGCGCGGTTGGCGGTGGGACCCTGGAAGCGCTGCTGCATCTCTCCTGCCCGGAAAAATTTGCGAACGCCGATTGATTTTTGACAGTCGTTATACTTTTTGGGCAATAACGGCTCTTTGGTGAGGGAGACGTGATGGTAAATGAATCTAACGGTTTATCGTAAGGTAGTGGAGCTGCTGGAAAAAGGAGAACCGGCGGCGCTGGTGACGGTAGTCCAGGTCACCGGCTCGGCGTCGGGGAAGCCCGGTTTTAAAATGGTGGTGGATTCCCGGGGTGAAGCGATGGGAACCGTAGGCGGGGGACAGATCGAGATCGTGGCTCTGCGGGAAGCCCGCCGGGCGATGGCCGAAGGAAATCCGCGTCAGTTTACCTACGAGTTGACGTCCGAGGAGGCGGGGGGTATCGGGATGCTCTGCGGGGGAAAAACCACCCTCATGATCGAACCGCTTTTCCCTCCGGCGGAGATGGTTATTTTTGGCGCCGGTCACATTGCCCAACCGCTGGCGGCCATGGGCAAAATGCTCGGGTTTGCGATTACGGTTATAGATGATCGGGAAGAATTCTGCAACCGGCAGCGTTTCCCGGAAGCAAGCCGGCTTCTTGTTGCCGGGCTGGAGGAGGTAAGAGATCGGCTTGCTTTGCATAGCAATAGTTACGTCATTATCGTCACCAGGGGGCATGCCGGGGATCAGCTGGCACTGGAGCAGACCCTGCGCAGCTCCGTTCGTTACCTGGGGATGATCGGCAGCCGGCGCAAAATAGAGGCTATTTTTGCCAACCTGCGCGAGAAGGGTTTCAAGGACGAGGAGCTGGCCCGTGTTTACAGCCCCATCGGCCTGGGTATCGGGGCTCAAACTCCGCCGGAGATTGCTTTAAGTATCTGTGCAGAAATTGTGGCTGTCAAGTATGGTCAATGCGCGTGCCCGGGGGGTCGGGAAAGGAGAAAAGGCGGTGAACTATAGCCCTAACTGTAAACTTTGGATTGAGAAAGAGGGTAAAAAAGTTTTCGGTGACGGGCCCTGTGATATTTTGGTCCGGATCCGGCGTAGTGGTTCCCTGCGGACCGCCGCTGCCGAGATCAATATGTCCTATAGTCAGGCCTGGCGGCTGTTGGATTCGCTGGACCGCAAGCTTGGTTTCCCACTTTTGGTCAGGCGGGTCGGGGGGCTGGAAGGCGGCGGTTCGGAGCTCACTGCAGAAGGGGAAGACCTCATCCGCCGTTATACCGGTTACCGCCGTGAAGCAAAAAAGGTATTGCATGATCTGTTTGCAAAACATTTCGGACCACAGGCAGGAAACGAATAAATGGACCTGACAGCACCGCAATCGGAACTGCTATCGGTCTGGCGGGCCCTATCCGGTCTTGAGCCGGGACTGGCGGCTATGTACGGTGCGGGCGGTAAAACTTCCTTGTTGAATCACCTCTCTGATGCAGCGGTTGCATCGGGTCGGGAAACGGTTTATACCACCACCACCCACATCCGCCCCCGGGACCGGGTCGGGTTGATTTTGAGCGAGGGCCGCCCCTGGCAGGAACTGATCGCCACTTTACGGGCGCAGTTGGCCCGGGAAAGGTTGGTGGCCCTGGCGGGATGTTTGTTGCCGGAAAGGAAACTGCGCGGGGTCGAGCCGGCCTTGCTCGAGCGCCTGCAAGCTGTTTTTCCCGAAGCCGTTTTCCTGGTGGAGGCCGATGGAGCCGCCGGGCGATCATTGAAAGGATATGCTTCGCATGAGCCGGTGCTTCCACCGCGATCAAACCTGATCTTTCCGGTGCTGGGGCTGTCCGCGCTCGGTTCTCCAGCCGGTCCGGAGGTGGTACACCGACCGGAGCACCTGCTGCCGGCCCTGGGGCTTTCCCCGGGTCAAATCCTGACCGCAACCGATTTGATCCGGGCCATGCTTTACCTGATCCGCCACGGCCTGCGGCAGGCGCCGCAGGCGGAGGTGATCCCCGTCTTTAATCAGGCGGACCGGATCGAAGGGATGGAGGCGGAACTGTTGCCGGAAACCTGTGCCGGTCTGCAGGACTGTCCGGCGGTACAACGGTTTATCTATACCGCTTTGCAGAAAAAACCGCTGCTGCGCTTTTTTCTGGAACGCGACCCGCAGACCGGTCGTTTTGTCATCCCGGTTAGCGCGGTGATACTGGCCGCCGGCTTGTCGGAGCGCATGGGTTGTGACAAGCTGGCCCTTACTTTTCGGGGAAAAACCGTGCTTGAACATACTGTCGAACAGGCTGCATCCGCCGGTTTACGGGAAGTGATCGTCGTCGTGCGTCCAGACAGTCCCTGGCCGGAAAAACTTGCCTGCCGGCTCGGGGTACGGGTGGTATGTAACCCGCGTTTTCGGGAGGGGATCGCTTCATCATTGCAGGCCGGTCTGGCGGCGGCAACGGCGGGTAACCAGGCGGTATTATTTGTCCTGGGGGATCAGCCCCTGGTTTCTGCTGCCGTCTACCGGGCGCTGGTGGCGGCTTACCGGAGTTGTCCGGCACCGGTGATCCATCCGGCCTACCGCGGCCGCCGGGGAAACCCGGTTCTATTCGATCGCCGGACCTGGCCATACCTGTTTCAGTTGCAGGGAGATACCGGGGGCAGACAGATCTTTCCCCGGCTTGACCCAACTGATATAAATGTGATTGAAACCGACGACCCGTCCGTATGTATGGATCTGGACTGCCCGGAAGATTACCGCCGCCTGCAGGAACAAAAGGGCTTCTAGCCCCTGAAATGTTCCATCCCGACCGCAATGGGCCGGGGGCGGTTTGCGAACGGCTTCATCCCGATCATCCCCGCCCCACTTCATCCGTTATGATCATGATCTCTTTTGCGCGCTACCGAGGCGATCATGAGCTTTCATGACCGATACAACTTTGTCCAAACAGCAGGATATTGTGTGATTTGTATCGAACCAGAGAACATTGGATACAAAATTTTGTCAGGGCCTGCTATAATTTGCCGGATAGGCCGGGCCGGTTTTTAAGGTTGGCAAGAAGGGGGCACAATGATGAAAAGGAAAAGCATAATTGCGGCAACGGTCGTCCTGTTTTTTTTGATTGTCACTGCTACCGGCTGTAACGATATCGCCATGGTAGAAGAACATGGGGAGGAACAGTTCATTCGTTGCAACGTGGGTGCACCCCCCGAAAGTATCGATCCGGCGCTGTCGACGGGGTTGAATGAATTTAGCGTTCAGGTCCAGCTCTGGGAAGGTTTGACCAGGCTTGACCAAAACAGCCGGCCGCAACTGGCCGCGGCCGGGGAATATGAGGTGGACAGCAGCGGCACGGTGTATACTTTTCAACTTCGACCCGAAGCTCGGTGGTCAAACGGCGATCCTTTGACCGCTTCTGATTTTGAATACGCCTGGAAAAGGGTGCTTGATCCCGAAGTGGGCAGTGAATATGCCTATATGCTTTTTTACATTAAAAATGCGGCGGCTTATTACAGCGGCGAGGCGAAAGCGGAGGATATTGGCGTGAAGGCCCTCGACGAACAAACCCTGCAGGTTACCCTGGAGGCGCCGCTTCCTTACTTCCTTGATCTTCTGGCTCTCCAGGTTTTTTTTCCCGTACATCGGGACACCGTTATCGCCGGCGGTGAAGGATGGGCCTTGCAAGCGAATACGATTGTCGGTAACGGCCCGTTCATGTTGGCAAATTGGACCGGTGAGCAGATGGAACTGGTGCCAAATGCGCACTATTGGGACCGCAAACTGGTGAAATTGGATCGTCTTGTTTTGACCATGGTTGCAAATGAGGCTACGGCGCTAACTTTGTATGAAACGGGCCACCTCGATGTGACCGGTGCAATTCCCGGGCCGGAAATGCTGCGCCTGAAGGATGACGACGCTCTGCATATTTTCCCAGACCTTTCCATTTATTATTACATATTCAATACGGAACAACCTCCACTGGATGATGTCAGGGTCCGCCGCGCCCTGGCCCTGGCCATTGACCGGGAGGCGATCACCGATCATCTGACCGGAGCCGGTGAGAAACCTGCCTACGGGCTGGTGCCGCCGGGGATAACCATGGCCGGGGGGGAGGATTTCCGGAAGAAAGCGGGTCACTGTTTTGACCATGATCCGGTTGAAGCGAAACGTTTGCTTGCCGAAGCGGGTTTTCCCGGCGGCGCCGGATTCCCACCCCTGGAAATTCTTTTTAACACTTCGGATGTTCACAAAGCGGTGGCCGAGGCCATACAGGAAATGTGGGCCCGGGATCTCGGGTTGACCGGGATCACTATTGCCAGCGAGGATGTAGGAACTTACATCAACTCTCTCCGGACCGGCCGGTTCACGATTGCCCGCCTGGAATGGACGGCGGATTTCGCCGACCCGGTCAGCTTTCTTGATCTTTGGTCCGGTGAAAGCGGTTACAATTTTGGTCGGTGGAGCGACCCGGTTTACGATACCCTGGTCGGTGATTTGAAGCAAACAGTCGTGGAACAGAATCGGGTTGAGCTGATGCTTGAAATAGAGCAGCTATGCATGGACGGCATGCCTGTTGCCCCGATTTTTTTCTCTTCGCAGCCGATGATGATTGCACCCGAAGTGAGGGGATACGTTAAACCGAGTATCGGCGGGATCGATTTTAAAACCGCTTTTCTTGCGCCCTAGGCCTTTCCTTTTTGACCGGGTCAATAAAGCTTTATCCGGCGCCGGGGGGATCCGGGCAGGCCCGGGTATGCTTTCGATCATGTCCGGAGGGTTACGGTTGAAAAATCTTTTATTCCGGTTGCTGATGGCTGGATTGTCCTTGTGGCTGATTGTTTCAATCACTTTCGCTTTGATGCACCTGATCCCGGGAGGGCCGTTTCAACGCGAAAGGGCGGTCCCGCCGGCGATCGAGGCCTGCCTTGAAGCTCGTTACAGGCTCGATCAACCGCTCGCGGTACAGTACCGGGATTACCTTTGCTGCCTGTTCCGGGGAGACCTGGGGCCTTCCTTTCGATACAGGGGTCGTACGGTCAACGCGATCATTGCGAGCACGTTTCCGATCTCCGCCCGGCTGGGTCTGGTTGCGCTGGCGATTGTGCTGCTGACGGGGATCCCCGCCGGTATTGCCGCCGCCGTGCATCACCGGAAATGGCCCGATCACCTGGTAATGCTGGGGAGCACGATTGCTGCAGCCGTGCCCGGTTTCATTCTGGCAACCGTGTTGCTTTATTTTTTCGCCTACCGCTGGCGGCTGTTGCCGCCGGCGTTGTGGGGCACAGCAAAGCACGTGCTCATGCCGGCCGCCGCCCTGGCGGCCTTTCCTGCCGCTTCCGTCGCCCGCCTGACCAGAGCCAATCTGATCGAAGTTCTATCCCGGGATTACATCCTGGCTGCCCGGGCGAAAGGATTGCGGCCCGGCCGGATCATCCTGGTTCATGGTTTAAAGAACGCATTGATTCCGGTTATCGCTTTTTTGGGACCGCTCGCGGCCATGTTGCTGACCGGCAGCTTTATTATTGAAAACATTTTCGCGATCCCGGGCCTGGGTCGTCATTTTGTGACCAGCATTTACAACCGCGACTATACCGTGATCGCCGGGGTAACCGTTTTTTATAGCCTGCTCTTGATTGCCCTGAATTTGCTGGCGGATACCGTCCATGCCCTGCTTGATCCGCGGATCAGGTTCCGGCACGGGGAGCCGGTCTGACATGCCCTTTGATGCCCGCCTCTTTCAGCCGCTGCAGACTGCATCCGGTGCAAGCCCGCAGTCATTGCCGGTTGCCCCCCGGCAGCGGACCTGGCAGCGGTTGAAAAAAAAACCGGCAGCCATGGCCGGTTTGGTGATAATCTCCATTTTGGTCCTGGCGTCTTTGCTCGGGCCGTTGCTTTCTCCGTACACCTATTCTCACCAGGATCTTGGCATAACACTGCAGGGGCCAAGCCGGGAGCACTGGTTTGGCACCGATTACCTGGGCCGGGATCTGTTTGTTCGAACCATGTCCGGGGCGCGTGTTTCCCTATCGATTGGTCTGGTTGCCGCTTTTTCGGCAACGATCATCGGTGTCATTTACGGGGGTATGGCCGGGTTGGCCGGGGGATGGCTGGATTTTGCCTTGATGCGCCTGGTGGACATCATCCATGGCATCCCTTTTTTGCTCTGGGTCATTTTGCTGATCGTTATTTTACGGGAATCGTTTCTTTTTACCGGCGGTCCGGGGCCGGGCCCGGCCGGACTTTACATTGCCCTGGGCCTGGTTTTCTGGTTGCCGATGGCCAGGCAGGTGCGGGCACAGGTTCGGAGCTTGAAGGAAAAGGAATTTATTTTGGCGGCGCGCGTTACCGGGGTTTCCCGGGGACGCTTGCTGCGGCGACATTTGTTGCCCAACTGCCTCGGTACGATCGTGATCAACGCGCTCCTCACCATCCCCGAGGCTATTTTTGCCGAGGCGTGGCTCAGTTTTGCCGGCTTGGGTGTGTCCGCTCCCCGAGCCAGCTGGGGGGTACTGGCCGGCGATGCCGTGATCTATTTGAAAACGGCGCCGCACCTGCTCTTTTTCCCCGCCGTTTTGATCTGCCTGACCCTGCTCGCTTTTAATTACCTGGGCGAGGGTTTGCGTGAGGCCTTGAATCCGCAAACCGGCCGGTGAGCCCGTAAGGGATGGTGAACCGTGGGTGCCTTGCTCGCAGTCAATCGGGTCGAAGTCCAATTCGAAACGCCGGCCGGTGTGCTCAGGGCGGTCCGCGGGGTTAGCTTTACCCTGGAGCCCGGCGAGGTGCTGGCTATCGTGGGAGAATCGGGTGGCGGCAAAAGTGTAATCGCCCGTTCGATCATGCGTCTGATCCCGGATCCGCCCGGTCAAATTACCGGCGGCTCGATCCGGTTTGACGGGGAGGAGCTCCTTCATAAAACCGAAAAGCAGATGCAAAAGATCCGGGGCAATAGCATCGGTATGGTTTTCCAGGATCCTTTCAGTCATCTCAACCCGGTTTTGACCATCGGGACGCAGCTCACGGAAGGTATGCGCCTGCATCGGGCTTTGACTGCCGGTCGTGCCCGGCGCAGGGCCGTCGCACTGCTGAGCCGGGTAGGCCTTCCGGAGCCGGAACGATGTTTGAAACTGTACCCGCACCAGTGCAGCGGAGGGATGCGCCAACGGATCATGATCGCCATGGCGCTTGCCTGCAATCCAAAACTGATCCTGGCCGATGAACCCACCAGTGCTCTGGACGTAACCATCCAGGCCCAGGTTCTGGAGATTTTCCGGCAAATCAGGGAGGAACGCCGCACCGCCATGATCCTGATCACCCACGACCTGGGAGTGGTCGCAGGCCTGGCTGACCGGGTCCTGGTGCTGTATGCCGGCTGGGCGATTGAAACCGGCCCGGTCGAGGCTGTTCTGACCGGCCCGCTGCACCCGTACACGCGGGGGTTACTGCATTCTGTACCGGGCTTGGACATGGGGCCGGAAAAAAGGTTGGTTCCTGTTCGGGGCCGCCCGCCGGATCCGGTCCTGCAACCGGCGGGACAATGTCCTTTTTTACCCCGCTGTGATTATGCGCGGCAGATCTGTTCCCGGGTCTTACCTCCATTTTTCCGGAAAAATAGTCTGCACCGGGTCCGTTGCTGGCTGCAACACCCTTTGGCGCCTCATGAACATGAGTAAGCGTTCTTTTTCGCCCGGTGGCGGCAAAGGGATTCTAGACGTGCGCGATATGGCCAA
This sequence comes from uncultured Syntrophomonadaceae bacterium, assembly GCA_964420065.1. Taxonomy (GTDB): domain Bacteria; phylum Bacillota; class Dethiobacteria; order DTU022; family DTU022; genus CAYQQK01. The sequence goes on from CAYQQK010000007.1 coordinate 54,712, forward strand.
ACATTTTCCCCTGCAGGGCGGCATTTTGACCGGCCGGTCTTTCGCCAGAGCGGTGGACGGGGTTTCGTTTACGATCCGGGCCGGGGAAACACTGGGGCTGGTCGGGGAAAGCGGTTGCGGGAAAACTACCGCCGGGCGCACTGCAATCGGGCTCTACCGGCCGACCCGTGGGAAAGTATATTTCAAGGGAAGCAATCTGTTTGCTGCCCCAAAAAGCGTACGAACCCTTTTGCGGCGGCAGATGCAAATGGTTTTTCAGGACCCCTCTGCCGCTTTGAATCCCTGCTTGACGGTGGAGGAAAGCGTGGGAGAGCCCTTGCAGATCTACCGTCTGACTGCCGGGAAAAAGGAGAGGCGGGAGCGGGTGCGTGATCTGTTACACCTGGTGGGGCTAAACCCCGGGCTCATGCACCGCTACCCGCACCAATGCAGCGGAGGCGAGTGCCAGCGGATCGGTATTGCCCGCGCCCTGGCCGGTGAACCGGAATTTATCGTTTTTGATGAACCGGTAGCGGCGGTAGATGTCTCGGTTCAGGCTCAGATTATTGATAAACTGGAAGGGTTGCAGAATCTGTTCAACCTCTCATATCTGTTTATCTCCCACAATATTGCCCTGGTTTGCTACATCGCGGACCGGGTGGCGGTGATGTATCTGGGTAAAATAATGGAGATCAATTACAGCGGCCGGCTCGGCCGTCCGCCGCTTCACCCCTATACCGAAGCCCTTCTTGCGGCTGTTCCCGTTGCCGACCCCCGGGTTGAGCGCCGGCGGAAGCAACACCTCCTTGCCGGAGAAGTGCCGGGTTCGATCCACCCGCCCGCCGGTTGCCGTTTTCACAACCGCTGTAAAAGGGTTCAGCCCCGCTGCCGTTTCGAAGAGCCTGCACTGGTGGAACTGCAACGCGATCACTGGGTTGCCTGCCACCACTATCCCCCGCCCTAAAAAGAGTCCTCAGGAGCACTTTGTCCTTTCCCGGGCAGGAACTTGCATCCCCTCCTGGATGAAAAGGAGCAGCCCGGCGGCCAGGGCAATATCACCCAGGCTGATTACTTTGTGCTTGCCGTAGGGCAAGCGTAAAGTATCAGCCAGGAAGACCAGACGGGTTTCCCCATCCAGGGGGGCATGGACCGGGCTGGCGCTGCCGCTCAGCAGCTCTTCCCGGTACGGGGATTTGAGGCGGTTCGGGTCCACCGGCATCCGCCCGCCATTGAAACCGATCACCGCCAGGTTCATCACCAGGCCCAGACAGAACAGGCTCATGCCCCGGTGGCGCCGGTTCAGGAAAATAAAGACAAGCAGGAGCAGGTAGGAGAAGAGGTGCAAAAAAGGGGTCAGAGCAATGAGGTAACGAAGGGTATAGAAATCCACCCACAGTGTTGCCTGCAAGAGCAATGCCCCTGCAGCCAGCCAAAAACCGGTTAGGTTGACCTTGTTCAAATGTCTGAAACGTCCCCGCCGTATCCAGCCGGTGAGAATCCCTATAAGAGCTGCTTCAGGAAACACCAGGTTAGTCTTCCTTCCGTGTTTTATCTTTTCCCCCGCCGGTTAGGCCCGACTCCGGTGTTGTTTCCCGGACCAGACAGCTTTCCATTGTTGCGGCGGCTTCTTTTGTAAAAAGAGTGGCACTCTTTCTATTAAAAAAGGTCGTGGCCAGGTGGGGAAAGAGTTTTTCAAAGGCTTTCACTACCTTTGGGTCAAACTGGCTGCCCGCTCCAGATCGGATCTCCTCCAGGGCTTCAAGGGGCGGAAGGGCTTTGCGGTATGGGCGGTCGCTGATCATGGCATCAAACGAGTCGGCTATCGCCAGGATACGGGAACCCAAAGGAATGCTTTCCCCTTTCAAGCCGGACGGATAGCCGGTGCCGTCCCAACGTTCGTGGTGGTGGCGGATGATGGCGGCGCCGTCCTGAAAGAAAGTAATGTTTTTGATCACATCACTGCCGATGGGGGCATGTTGTTCCATCTCTTGCAGTTCGGTGGGGGTAAGCTTTCCCGGCTTTTTGAGAATTGCTTCCGGGATGGCTACCTTGCCCACATCATGAATCATGGCGACGTACTGAAACAGGTTCACCCGGTCTTCCGCCCATTTCATCTGCCGGGCCAGTGCCACGGCCAGTTTTGCCACCCGTGCCGAATGGCCCCGGGTGTAGGGATCCTTGGCGTCGATGACTTTTGACAGGCTCATCATGGTATCCAGGAACGCTCGTCGCATATCCATATAGGATTGGAAAGAGTGGCGGGCCAAAACCAGGGGGACCAGGAAAAGGACGAGGCCCCAAAAACCGATATGAACATAGATCAAGGAAACCAGAATACCCAGCGGGGCCATACTCAGAAAGTTGGGGGTAGCCCACTTGACGTTGGTCAACCAGATCGAATATGGATTTTCGTGGTAGATGATTGCCAGGACAACGGTAAACATCGAACTGTTTGCGATAAAACAAAACAGCAGGGACGCCAGTACGGCCAGCAAATAACGCTCCGAGATAACCAGCCCGTTCGGATTGATCAGGCGAAATATGGCGGCCGATAACCCGGAGGTAAGCGTGAGTTGCGCGGCATTAAAAATATATTGAGAGCGACTACGTCCCTTGCGCAATGAGAAAAAATCTCCGGCGACGGTAATCAACACCACCAGAAAAGGCTGGAAAAGAAGGATCGAGGCAAACATGGAGGCAAAACTGACCGAAACAACACCACCCCGGGGCAGAGTAACCGGGTAACAGTCGGTAAGGAAAGATAAAAAAAGAAAAATACCCACTGAAAACCAATGGACCTCGTTCCAATCCGTCTTCAGGAACAGGCATGTGGCTGTGATCAACGCGAGGACAACCAAGAAAGCGATATAAACCCTGGCTCTTAAAGGCAGTTTCAATTGTTCCATTATTTTACCCCGTAGTTAACATGGAATGAAGCCGGCGGATGGAGGGTTAACTTACCACTTGAAAAGGGCCCCTCCGGCAAGGATCAGGGCTGCAAGGGCAACAAGAACTTTCAGGACAGTAAGCCTCACGGTTTTTACCTCCTCTGCACTGTCCTCAGCAGCTTTCCGCTAAGGGCCGCCGGTATGCGCTCCGCTCTTGTGTCCGCTCGTTTTAAAGATGAAAGCATCTGTGCAATTTCCTTACCGCCGGCTTCAATTTTAAGATCTGTTCCAGGTAGTAAACAGGTTTGCTCATTTTTCCCTACACTCACCTTTACTGGGAAAGATGGGGTGGTGGGGTTACTTCTCCTCCTTTGAAAGTAACAAGATGATGATCTATTTCCTTTCCTTAAAAATAAAACGGGTTATCGGCAGGCAAGGGGCTATTTATGGTCAATCACGGCCAACCTGCGGTTCATTGCATCCAGAGTGGCTTTGGCGGTGGCTTCAAGCGGGTCTCCCTTGTCCAGAGCCGTTCCCAACAGTATTTCTTCCCGGTCACCTAGATGATGTGATACGAACACGACAATGATTTCCTGTCCCGAGAGATTGATCTGGTGCACGGCGTCGGCATTCAAGTTTTTGGAGATACATTGTCCATTTATAACCGCATCCAGCGTAGCCCGGGCGACCAGATGGAGACGGTTGCGGCTGGTGTTGGGGCCGGAGGCTGTGCCTTTGAACCGGTCGTTGCCCAGGGCGATGGTGGTAAAGACATCGATTTCCTGTCTGCCGGCAACACAGCCTATTTCAACCAGCTTGAAACGTGGGAGGGACCGGGCAATCTGTTTTTCCTTCCGGTCAAGCTGAGCAATGCTGATGCATTTATGATCGATCGGCAAACCCAACTTGACCAGGATCGCCGATTCGATATCCCGTACAACTTGTTTCGGGGAACGGCTGGAGTCGGCCAGAACATGGATTTCGACGATCTCCCGATCTTTGCAAACTACCCGGGACGACAGTACACCCTGGACCTGGGCAATGATATTTTCAATACTTCTGTCCGGTTGCTCGGGCTGGCCTGAAATCGCATTATCCTCCCTTAACCCATTATAACCTTTGATGACAGGTTTGTCCAAATATTGGTGCAAGTTATGGAAAATGAACGATATTGTATTTCGCCTTCAAACAGGCAATTCCTCTATTCTCGAGGTGAAATATAACATCAGCACTCACTGAAACCGCACGCTTCACACTTTAAACAGCCTTCGGCTCGAATCAAGGCGGCGGTGCCGCAATCGGGACAGATCTCGGTGCACGATAGGTTGTTGCTTTCAATTCCGGCATCATCGACCCGGGCCAGTTCCTTCAAGGCCCGTCCGATGGCATCGGGGACGCTCATGATCCGGTTCGGACCGAAGCCGACCGAACGAGCGCCGCCGATTCCCGTCAATTGCGCCACGATTTCATCCACGCTCACCCCGCAGCGCAGGGCCAGGGAAACCAGTCGTGCCACCGCTTCGGTGAAGGCGACGACATCACTGCCGGCTTTGCCGATCTGCGCGAACAGTTCGAACGGTTTTCCGGCGACGGTGTTTACGGTGACAAAAAGGTTACCCAGGGCGGTGTGGACACTGGTGGTATTACCGACAAGCGTTTTCGGCCGTTTGGTCGGCTTGAGATCGTCCTGGGCCGGACCCGTTCCGGTATGAAGGACCTGTTGCTGGCGGGAACCGTCCCGGTAGATCGTAATCCCCTTGCAGCCCGCCCTCCAGGCGGAAAGATAGGCTTCCCGGACCTCTTCCGGGGCGGCTTCGTGGCGCAAGTTGATCGTTTTGCTGACGGCATTATCGGTATACTTTTGAAATGCAGCCTGATGGCGGATATGCCAGGAAAGATCGATTTCAAGGGCGGTTTTGAACAGTTGCCGCGTTTTTTCGGGAAGCGGTATTTCTTCGGGCAGGCGGCCGGTTTTGGCGATGGCCCGGATCAGTGTTTCACTGTAAAGCCCTTCCTTTCGGGCTATTTCGAGAAAAACCGGGTTCACTTCGGGCAGGTCGATCCCCCCGAGAATATTCCGGCGGACAAAGGCGAGGCTGAAATAGGGTTCGATGCCGCTGCTGGCTCCGGCGAGGATGGAAATGGTGCCGGTCGGAGCGATGGTGGTACAGGTGGCGTTACGCACGCGATCTTCCGGCCGCCCGGTGTCGTAGATGCTGCCCGGAAAAGCAGGGAAAACGCCCCGTTCTTCAGCCAGAGAGACCGATTCTCGCCGGGCCTCCGCACTGATGTATCCCATTATTTTTTCGGCCATGACCAGAGCTTCTTCGCTGTCGTAAGGGAGCCCAAGACGGACGAGGAGGTCATGCCAGCCCATCACGCCGAGGCCGATTTTCCGATTGCCAAATTTGTGCATCCGGGCGATCTCGTCGATAACATAGCTACTGGCATCAATGGCGTTATCAAGAAAGCGTACTGCGGTGTGCACCACCCGGCCGAGTTTGTCCCAGTCGACGGCGCCTTCGGGCGTGAAAAATTTGCCGAGATTGATCGATCCGAGGCAGCAGGCCTCGAAGGGCAGGAGGGGTTGTTCACCGCAAGGGTTGGTCGTTTCAAAACGTCCCCGGTGCGGGGTCGGGTTGGCTTCATTCATCCGGTCAATAAAAATAATGCCGGGATCCCCTTTGGACCATGCTTTTTCGACCATCAAGTCAAACACTTCACCGGCATCAAGCCGCGACGGCCGGTCAGCGAAGGGGTCCCGGTAAGGAAGGCCGGTACGCGGATTGATCAGGTCGTAGAAGGGATCGGGTTCTTCACCGGTGGCTTTACGCATAAATTCATCCGAGACGGAGACGGAAAGGTTGAAATTGGTGATCTCCTCTTCCTTTTCTTTGCAGCAGATAAATTCGATTATATTCGGATGGTTGTAGATCAGAGAACCCATGTTGGCCCCCCGGCGGGTGCCGCCCTGCTTGACCGCTTCGGTGGCGGCGTCGAAAATTTTCAAAAAAGAAAGCGGGCCGCTGGCCACCCCGTTGGTGGAACAGACAGTATCCCCGCTCGGTCTGAGGCGGTCAAAAGCAAATCCGGTGCCGCCGCCGGTTTTTTGAACCAGGGCCATCTGTTTAAGGGTTGTGAAAATGCCCTCCATGCTGTCTTCGATCGGGAGGACGAAGCAGGCGCTAAGCTGTTGCAGTTCCCGTCCGGCGTTCATTAAAGTGGGTGAGTTGGGCAGAAAGAGCGCATCGGCCATGATCCGGTAAAATTCCTTTTCCATTTCCCGTTCCGCCGTTTCATCTTTACCGTATTCGGTTTCCACAGCCGCAATATTTTTGGCGACGCGGTGTAAAAGATCGGCCGGGGTTTCTAGCGGTCGCCCCTTTTCGTCTTTCTTCAGGTATCTTTTTTCGTAGGTAATGCGGGCGTTTTCGGAAATATTCAAAGCAGCTCCTCCCTGTCCCTGTGATCTATTTTTTACGGCGGGCGCCTGGCCGGGGATCAATCTACTACAACCGGCTCCAGGTCACATTGTAACATTTTCATTCATGGATGAACATACCATGGCGTCGTTTCGGTTTCAGGGGCGGTCCGGACGGCAGGATACGGCAAATAGCAACAGATTTCAAGGAAATTTTTGATCGGGGTGGGAAGCCCCAATTTACGGCAGGGACGTTTTTCTGCCACTACTGCTCTTTTCAGCGCCGTTCCCCTCTTTTTTTCTCGAAACAGAACTGCTATAATGAGCAACAGGATTGAAAGGCTTGGTTTGGGCCCTGCCCGCAGCAGAAGTAAAGGAGGAGACGATCTGTCCAAAAAAGATAGGACCAGCAAGCAGCTCAAGCGTCTGCGGAAGAAGCGGCGCCGGGCGAAAAAGAGGAAAAGACTCAAAGGCCGGACCTGATCAACACGGTATTCCTTCCAGGTGAGTCGATAAAGCGGCCGTTCAAGGAAGAAAAAAGTTTTTGGGGTAACGTATGGGCGTGGTTTGGAGATCAAGGAGGTAGCAAAGTGCGTATTCTGGTCAGCGACCCCCTTTCGGCGGAAGGGGTGGCTTTGCTGGAACGGGAAGCCCGGGTCGATCAAAAAACGGGGCTTTCTGAAGAAGAATTGGTAGCAATAATCAAGGATTACGACGCCCTGGTGGTACGGAGCGGTACCCGGGTGACCGCATCGGTGATCGATGCCGGCAACGCTTTGAAGGTCATCGGTCGGGCCGGGGTCGGGGTGGATAACATTGATGTGGAACATGCTACCGAGCGTGGCATCATTGTCATCAATGCCCCGGAAGGCAACACCATTGCCGCTGCCGAGCATACCGTGGCCATGCTCACCGCGCTGGCCCGGAACATCCCCCAGGCTTATTGTTCCCTGCGGGAAGGGTGCTGGGAGCGCGGTCGTTTCATGGGGGTGGAACTGAACCAAAAGGTGCTCGGGATTATCGGTCTGGGACGCATCGGCGGCGAGGTAGCCCGGAGGGCCAGGGCGATGGGGATGACCATACTTGCTTACGATCCGTACATTGCCCCCGAACAAGCCGAAAAAATTGGGGCACGGCCTGCTTCTCTGGAGCAGGTTTACCGGGAATCCGATTTTATTACCCTTCATTTTCCCCGCAGCGAGGCTACTTATCATCTCATTGGCGAGGCAGAGTTGGCCCGGATGAAACCGGGAGTGCGATTGGTCAATTGTGCCCGGGGCGGGCTGATCGATGAGGCGGCCCTTTTCCGGGCTCTGGTTGAAGGCCGGGTTGCCGGGGCGGCACTGGACGTCTTTGAGGAAGAACCGCTTTGCGACAGCCCCCTTCTGACCCTTCCCAACGTAGTACTCACGCCCCACCTCGGTGCATCCACGCGGGAAGCTCAGGTGAACGTTGCGCTCCAGGTGGCCGAACAGGTGTTGTTGGCCTTGCGCGGAGAACCGGTGGTCTCGGCGGTCAACGTTCCGGCCATGCTGCCGGAAAAAATGGCCGAACTAAAACCGTTTTTACCGTTGTTGGGTCTTTTGGGTAGTTTCTATATCCAGAATTATGGCGGTCAGATCAGGGAAGTCGAGATTCATTACGGTGGTGCGGTCGCCGCAATGCCCCTTGCCCCGTTGACCGCCTCCTGCCTCATCGGTATGTTGAGCTATATCCTGGGGGAACAGGTTAATTTCGTCAACGCTTCCCATCTGGCTCGTAGCCGGGGCATTCGCGTGCGGGAGGTGACCAGCCCGGATATTGAGAATTTCACCAATCTGGTCACGCTTACCGTTCGTTCCGGGAACAAGATTCATTCTGTTGCCGGTACCATCTTTAACCGTACCGACATCCGTCTGGTTCAGATCGATCGTTACCGGATCGAGGTGGTTCCCTCCCGCTACATGGTGGTCTGTCATTATATTGACAAGCCCGGGGTGATCGGACGGGTCGGCACTTATCTCGGTCGCTGCGGGATTAACATTGCCGGTATGCAGGTCGGTCGTCGGTCGATCGGGGGCGAGGCGGTCATGGTTTTACAGGTTGACGACCCGATTGCTCCCGCTCTTGTTGAAGAGCTGGGACAATTGGAAGGGGTTGAATCGACCCGTTTTGTCAGGCTTGATCCCCGGGGCTACCCGGATTGATCCCAAACACAATCTTTGCTCCCAGTAAAAACCAGGTGATCTGAAAGGAGGCCTTTTTTTGCCGCTGTACGAATTCCTTTGTCCCCGTTGTGGATACAAGAGTGAGCGTCTCTGCCGCGGGCCGGAGGAAACGTCGGAATGTCCGGTCTGCGGGACGGCGGCCCGGCGCCTATTTTCCACGTTTCGTCGTGGCCGGGGCGCAGGCGCCGCTTCATCTGGTGCTTGCGGTGGGTGAAACATAAAAAATTGCAGCAGTTGCTGACAACGATCGATCCATTGTCGAATAATAGCAAACCGGATATATTTTAGAGAATATGGAAATTCTTATGTCTCGACAAAGGATCTTCTACCTGCCTGGAGAATAGAACGGAGGACCAGGTAAGGGGGTATATTATGGTTGTAAAAAAACAAGGGATCGTTTCCGGCTGGAAAGACGGAACGGGGGTTCATTGTTGTTATTTTTACTACGGCATACCACATTTACTGTCATCCGTGTCCTCTCTCGTCCGGATGGTGCTTCTTCAAAACAACCGCTGCATACTCAGTCTTGATCCGGAACTACGGCGAAGGGTGGCCGGCGGCCTGACAGCGGAGGGTTTTGACGTGGCCGAACTAGAACGGCAGGACCGGCTTGAACTGTTTACGGAAACCGAGATCGATCAATTTTACCGGACCGGTGTTCCGGGTTTGAACCGGCAGGACCGGTACTGGGAGAAACGGCTTGAAATGTCTGGGTTGGCCGGTCAGTTTATGATCGGACAGGCCGAACTGGCGATCAAAGCAATCGGTTGGGAAGCATTTCTTCATTATGAACGTGAGGTTGGCCCGGTTCTGGAACATAATCGCATGAATCTGATCTGTCTTTATCCCTTCGCGCGAACCTGCATGGGACCTTATTACAAGGCGGTCCGGGCAGCACATCCGCAACTGCTGAGCGCCGGCAATCTGCTCGAACAGGGAAAAAGCATGGTTGGCCAAACGGCATGAAAGAAACCGGCAGGGGGCAAAGCGATATCTGGTCTCTTCTTGCAGAAATAGATGCGCTGCGCGACCTGTTGGAAGAGACATATGCGGCGGAGGGGGCTTTTTCGCCGAAGGTGCTGCAGGTTTCCAGGGAGCTTGACGAGCGAATCAGCGATTATCTCGGACTAAAAGAAGATTGGCTATGATCTGTTTCGATCGTTACCACGGCGTCGTTATATGGTGTTAAAGAAAATCCCGGTCTGAATCCCGGGTTTTTGTTTAAAACCGTTTCCGGGTACCGGCGGCAACATGCCTTGCCTCGGGAAGGGAAAGGAAGGCATTTGTCGAATGACATACATTTGTAAGTCGAACTTTTCTGCGGGCAAACAGGAGGCATACCGATGACCAAGCATATTTTTGTTACCGGCGGCGTGGTTTCTTCTCTGGGGAAGGGCATTACTGCCGCTTCTCTGGGATGCTTGCTCAAGACCCGCGGTTTGAAGCTGACCATGCAAAAGCTCGACCCCTACATCAATCTTGATCCGGGCACTATGAGCCCGTACCAGCATGGAGAAATATTTGTCACCGATGACGGGGCGGAAACCGATCTTGATCTGGGCCATTACGAGCGCTTCATCGATGAAAATTTGACCCGGGATAGCAATGTCACCACCGGACGGGTTTACTGGTCGGTCATACAAAAAGAGCGGAAAGGCGGTTTCAGGGGGAAAACGGTGCAGGTCATCCCGCACATTACGGACGAGATCAAGGCCCGGGTGCAGACAATTCCACGGGCCAATCCCGATCTGGACGTGCTTATCACCGAAATCGGCGGGACGGTGGGGGATATCGAAAGTCTTCCCTTTCTGGAAGCCATCCGCCAGATGCGGGCTGATCTGGGCCGAGAAAACGTGATCTACATTCACGTCACCCTGGTCCCGTACCTGCCCATGTCCGGAGAATTAAAGACCAAGCCGACCCAGCACAGTGTCAAAGAGCTGCGCAGTATCGGTATTCAGCCCGATCTGATTGTCTGCCGCACCGAACAACCCCTGCCCCGGGAGCTGAAAGATAAAATTGCCCTCTTTTGCGATATCGAGCCGCATGAGGTGATCGAAAATTTGAGCACCCCCATTATTTACGCGGTTCCCCTGATGATGCAAGAACAGCGTCTGGATGAGCTGGTTTGCCGGAAGCTGCACCTGAACTACGGTCCTGGGGATATGAGCGGTTGGCGCCGGGAGGTGGAGAGGGCGGGACGCCTGCAAAACCACGTCACCATTGCCCTGGTGGGCAAGTACATTTCGCTGCCGGACGCTTATTTAAGTATTAACGAATCACTTTTTCATGGCGGGCTTCACCATGATACGGCAGTAGAAGTAAAGCTGATCAACGCCGAAGAGATGGAGTGCACTCGGCCGGAAGAGTCCCTGCGGGGTGTAGACGGGATCCTGGTCCCGGGGGGATTCGGAAACCGGGGCATAGAAGGAAAGATCAACGCGGTCCGGGTAGCCCGGGAGCAGAAAATACCTTTCCTTGGAATTTGCCTCGGGATGCAGTGCGCTGTGATCGAATTTGCCCGAAACGTGGCCGGATTGGAGGGGGCTCACAGTGTTGAATTTGACGATCAAACCCCGCACCCGGTGATCGATTTTGTACCGGGGCAGGAGGAGGAAACCCGGGTCGGCGGTACTTTGCGTCTCGGAGCGCACCCTTGCCTGCTGAAAGAAGGGACCCTGGCCAGTTCTATTTATGGAACAACCCGGATCTCCGAACGGCATCGTCACCGTTACGGGTTTGCCGATCGTTACCGCACGACGCTGGAGGATAAAGGTTTGATCTGTAGTGGTGCCGCCCGGGAAACCGGCCAGGTCGAAATTGTGGAGCTGGCGGATCATCCCTGGTTCGTAGGCAGCCAGTACCATCCGGAATTCAAATCGCGCCTGCACTGCCCCCATCCTTTATTCCGGGATTTTATTGGGGCCGCGCTACGTCGGAAGGGCGGGATCGGACCGGAAAACCGGTGATCCGGGGTTGACGGAAAGGCCGGATCCGGCAAGAGCTTTGCCGGTTAAGCCGGAATCCTTCAATGCGGCCGATGATGCTGGAGGATGTTTTCCAGTACCGTCCGTGAGAGATCGTTGATCTCTTCAAAGCGCATGTTTGGGATATAATAAGCTTCCAGTTCGTCGTGAACTTCCCGAACCCGGCGGAGGAAAGATATGGCTGTTTCAAGGGATTGCTGAAAGTAGGTCCGGGCAATTGTCCGTTCCCCGGCGACTCGGGTGTCCGGGTGATGGACGAAAATGCCGGTTTCAATGACCCGGTCGCTGCCGCAGGCTTCCATCTGGTGTGGGGGGACGCTGTTCACGACTCCGGTTTTCAGTTCGGGGATGATCACGTGATCGATCCGGTACGGATCGAGGGCGCAGTGGTAGGCTTCGACGAAAAACCCTCGCAGGATCGCCGCATCTTTGATCCGGGTGATCAGTTCGTTTTTGCCGGTGCCATCGTCTCCGGAAACGATGTAAAGGTTGCTCACGCCGGCGATGATCGTTTCAAGGTGATCGACTGTTCCATCGGGAGTAATGGCGGTGGCAAAGAGGTGACGTTCCCGGCGCCGGTGCTCGTAAGGGCCGGTTTTATTGTTAAAAATGGCATCGATTACCTCTAGCGATTGACGTTGCAGGCCGGCCTGGTCCAGGGCGTTATTTTCCCGGTAATAATCTTCCACCTCGTCCAAAAAAAGCTTGGCCGCGGCCAGATAACGGTAGGTACGGCGATAAAGACGGGCTTTCTCCCGGTTTGCGCGTATTATCTTTTCGCGGTGGGCGACCATGGCGGCTTCGTTCCAAAATTCCCCAAGGTGGATGATCTCATCCACTGCGCCCGGGTTCTTCGGATCGACCACGTGAGGCGCGGTCCCGTCGATGCAGGCGATCTTCAGGGCGGGGATAACAATACCGTCCAGGGAAGTGCTGTCGGCAGAGCAGCAGTGATATTCCAGATCCAGGCCCCGCCGGAGCAGCTCTCGGCCGATATTGCGCATGAAAGTAGATTTCCCCACCCCCGGGCCGCCCTTGATCACGAAAATGCGGGTGGCGTCTTCCTCGATAATCTGGTCGTAAAATGAATAAAAACCATAAGCCGAATTGGAACCGGGAAATACCTTTTTTAACTTTCCGCGGGGCATCGATCAAGCACCCTCCCCTGTATTTTAGAACTAACTTATACTATGTGCCAAAAGGGGTTTTGGTTAGTCCCCGGCTGTAGGCCGGGGTGCAGGATCAGCCCGGCCGGGTGCCGAACTAGTGGCCATTACGGTGATGTTGCATCGGACGGGAGCATAATAGAGAATATGCAACATCAATGGAGGAATGAAACGGTGTTCAAAGTTCGGTCAGGCGCACGCCCCCGGGAAGCCTGCGGCATTTTTGCCATTCACAACTACCGGGGCAGCCGCACCGCCGCCGAAATATCTTTTTTCGGCCTGCTGGCCCTGCAGCACCGCGGTCAAGAAAGTGCCGGGATGGCTTATTCTGCCGCGGACGGCATGCAGTGCTACCGGGGGGCGGGCCTAGTCGCCCAGGTATTTTCCCGGGAAGCCCTGGCCGAAATTACGGCGCCCTCCATCTTGGGGCATGTTTGTGATTCCGGTGGGAGCGACATGAAACAGCCGCTGGTGGCCCGTCCAGCCCGCGGTGGAGGCCTGGCCGTGGCCCATAACGGTAATCTTTTTTTTGCGGCCGCCTTGCGCCGGGAACTGTTCGAACAGGGCCAAATTTTTCACACGGTATCCGATAGCGAGGTCATGCTGACCTTGCTGTTCCGCTACCGCCGCCACGGTCCTGCAGCGTCTGTCCGCCGGATGATGCACCTGGCGGAGGGTGCTTACGCCGCCGTCGTTGTTGATGCCCGGCGAACCGTTGCTTTTCGGGACCCGCGCGGCTTTCGTCCCTTGTGTATCGGCCGCCTCGAAAAGGCTTATGTTTTTGCCTCCGAAAGCTGCGCTCTTGATGCCGTGGGCGCGTCATATTTGAGGGAGGTCGAGCCCGGAGAGATCGTTGTCGTGGAGGGCGAGAATCTGATTTCCCATCCCGCACCGGCTTCGATTCCCCGTGCGTTTTGCATCTTTGAATATCTCTATTTCGCCCGGCCCGACAGCGTTCTTGGGGGGCAAAATGTGCACCTGGTGCGTAAGGCTATCGGCGCCGGGTTGGCCCAGCGGCTTCCCGGGCAAATTGATCTGGTTGTTCCTTCACCCGATTCCGGTGTTTCCGCGGCCATGGGTCTGGCCGAAGCGGCGGGATTGCCCCTCGAGTGGGGGATCCACCGCAGTTCCTATCACGGGCGTTCTTTTATTGAACCAACCGCGCGCAGCCGGGAAATGACGGCACGGCTTAAATACAACCCGGTTACCGCTTTGGTGTGGGGGAAACGGGTTGCGGTGGTGGATGATTCCCTGGTCCGCGGCACTACCGCTCGGATCATAACCGCCCTATTGCACCAGGCCGGCGCGGCGGAGGTGCATCTCTGTATCGCCGCGCCACCGCATTTTTATCCTTGCCATTACGGAATTGATATTCCACTGTCTTCCGAACTGGCTGCGGTGAATTGCAGTCCGAAATCCCTGGCCCGGTCGGTTGGCGCGGACAGTATCACCTATGCCACTTTGGAAGATCTTTTTGCCGCCGTACGGGGCGACGCTGCAGATTACTGCACCGCCTGCTTTACCGGCTCCTACCCGGCCGGTGCGGGCCGAAAGGTGGAGAACGGCTAATGGATCACTTCGTGGTCGATGACGGTTGGGACGCCCGGACAGCAGATAAATTTGTTCACGCCGCCGTCGCCGGGATCCGCCGTACCGTCAGCCCGGAGGGACGGGTGGTTTGTGCTTTAAGCGGCGGTATCGATTCCAGCGTGGTCGCATTTCTGCTGGACCGGGCGGTCGGTGAACGCACCGTTTATATTTTTGTTGACCACGGACTACTGCGGCGGGACGAGGCGGAGGCCATCACCCGCTTTTTTCGGGAACGGTTGCAGGGCGAATTTGTAGCCGTCGACGCCCGAAAGCGCTTTCTGGCGCGCCTGAAAGGGGTGATCGACCCGGAGAAGAAACGCCGGGCCATTGGCGCGGAATTCATTACGGTCTTTAAGGAAGAAGCCCTTTTACGGGGAGATATCCGTTACCTTGCCCAGGGAACCATCTCTTCAGACGTGGTGGAAAGCGGCGCTGCCGGCAGCGGTGCGATCAAAGCGCATCATAATGTGGGCGGTCTGCCCGCCGAACTCGGTTTTACCCTGGTAGAGCCGCTACGCGATCTATATAAACATGAAGTGCGCCTGGTTGCCCGGGCACTTGGCCTGCCCGAAGAGATCATTAAGCGTCAACCATTCCCGGGGCCGGGCCTGGCGGTGCGCATCGTTGGTGAAGTTACCGCCGAAAAACTGCACCTGCTCCGGGAAGCGGATGCCATTTTACGGGAAGAGATCGAACGGGCCGAACTGGAGGATAAACCGTTCCAATATTTTGCCGTCCTGCCCGGAATCAACGTGGTCGGGGTCAAGGAAGGGCGGCGGGTCTACGGCCCCGCCGTGGCCCTGCGGGCGGTCGTCTCCGCGGACGGCATGACCGCCGGCTGGGCCCGCCTGCCCTACGAACTGTTGGAACGCATTTCCCGGCGCCTGACCGCCGAAATTCCCGCCCTGGCCCGGGTCGTCTATGACATCACCGCGAAACCGCCCGGCACCATCGAGTGGGAGTAAATAATACTATCCCGGAAACTCGCTATTTAAGCGGCTTTCCGGGATTTCTTTTTGCCTTGCACCACGTTGCCTGCTTTATAAGCCACGATGCTGCCTGCTTTATAAGCCACGATGCTGCCTGCTTTATAAGCCACGATGCTGCCTGC
>CAYQQK010000007.1:70160-78774 GCA_964420065.1 uncultured Syntrophomonadaceae bacterium
TATAGCCATGCTGAGAATGCAAGTTAACATAATCCAGCCCCGTTTTAAATCAATATTCTTATGGCGGATATAAACGAAGGAGGTGACGGCGGAACCTAAAACATCTGAGGTCAAAGCAATGGCCGTCGCTTGATATGCCCCCACTTCATTCCTAAAAGAAGGGCACAATACCAGTAAAATGGGCACTATAACCGTGGCGTTAGAAAGCCCGGCCAAACCGGTGCCAATGCCGCCTCCAAGGGCGGCAATAATATACAAGATAATTTCCATGCTAAGTCTCCTTATACAGTATGTTAAGTCACCATTATTCAAGCTATTTAGCGCAAACTATTTTTGTCAGCTTTTGTTTGATAAATTCCGGCGTTAATTCATTGCCGAGGTCGCTATTAACGGTTTATACATCATTGCAATCACTAAATCCACAAGGAATGCGATTGGTTCAACAAAATCATTTTCTATCCACACTTCAATTACGCTAAGAAGTACAGCAGGTATTTGAGCTACAATATATTTATGAGCCCGCGAATCAATACCTTCTTTATTTAGCTTAACTAGGATATGATCTTGCGTGATACAAGTAGCGATGCTTTTATGGGTAAATCCAAGTAAACCTCTCTGATA
Organism: uncultured Syntrophomonadaceae bacterium; assembly: GCA_964420065.1. Classification (GTDB taxonomy): domain Bacteria; phylum Bacillota; class Dethiobacteria; order DTU022; family DTU022; genus CAYQQK01. Next base: position 70,782 of record CAYQQK010000007.1, read on the forward strand.
GAAAAGCAACAATGCTGCCCGGTTTTTTGAAACGAATTCAAAGATATATAAAAGAATATGCTCTAGAGTCGTGCTATGCAAATCTAATTCCGCCTCTAGTTCAATAAAAATTTCTTGAATTAAATGATGCACCACGTCGTCTTTAGTGGCGAAATTATTATAAAAAGTTTTTCGGACGACTTCTGCTTTTTTGCAAATAGCTGTTACAGAAATATCTTCATAAGCATAGGTTTCTATTAACGACAAAAAAGCGCGACCTATAGCATGGCGCGAGCGGGCTGCCATTGCATTTATTTGCTGTTTTTGCATAATTGGGGTCACCAACTCCTTAAAGAACTGGGAAAATAAATCTTCTGATTGCTTTTTAGCAATTGTAGTATATAGTAAAGAAAGTGCTTACACAACTGTGTAAGAAAAGAAAAACAAATCCAGGGCATTTTGCGCCGTGTGCTCGTATCCGACGGCATTGGCGGACCCGCTGTCCATGATAATGCTCGCATCATGAATTTTGTCCAAAGTCCTGGCCAGGGCATCGTCATTGAAGTAGCTGCTTTTAAAACTTCTGCGAATGATCAGATCAACGTCCATTTCGGCATCTCGTCCCATTCAATACTGTCATTGATGGACTGAACAATACCCAGTTTCCTGCCTAGGGTAGCTATGAGCGGAGCCGTCCGGTATCCCTTGTCTAGATCTATTTGTAGCACTCCTGCCTACTATGCTTCTGTTCTTCTTCGACAGGAGCAATTCCTGAATATGAAGGGTTATATAATAATTTCATTGCATATACTTCGCTCCTGCGATATAATCTGATCAATTAAAACTCTTTTATCAGGGAGAGCATTTAAAATGGATGGGATGACGACAAAAGATGCGGCTGATCAGTGGGGCATAACACCCCGCCAAGTTCAGCTTTTATGCGCCCAAGGACGCATACCCGGAGCAGTCCGTTTCGGTCATGCCTGGGTAATTCCTGCAGATGCTAAAAAACCCGAGGATAGACGCAGTAAAAAGAAAAATAAAAATGGGGAAGAGCAACCATGATTACTGGAGAATTGAAAAATAAAGTAGATAAACTTTGGGAAATGTTTTGGACCGGCGGGCTAACCAATCCCTTGGATGTAATCGAACAAATTACATATCTAATGTTTATTCGTGATCTTGATCAAACAGACAACATAAGACAAAAAGAAAGCATCATGCTGGGGATTCCCTGGAGAAGCATATTTGTAGACAATGATCACCTGAAATGGTCCGTGCTGAGAGATAAGCCGGCCGAGGCCATGTACCAAACAATGTTGGCAGATGTTTTTCCTTTTATTAAAACACTAAACGGTAACAGCGGCTCTTATGCTCAATATATGGCCGATGCCATCTTCAAAGTGCCTACTCCTCAGCTCTTGGAAAAAATAATTACTTCATTGGACGATATGTATGCTTACATTGATCAGCTGCCGGACAAGCAGGATGCCAGGGGTGACTTATATGAATACATGCTTTCCAAGCTTTCCACGGCCGGGGCTAACGGACAGTTCCGCACACCCCGCCATATCATCCGCATGATGGTGGAGCTTCTTGACCTGCAGCCGGGCGATACCATCTGTGACCCGGCCTGCGGAACAAGCGGATTTCTTGTGTCGGCCGGGGAGTATCTGAAAGAGCATTACCTCGAAGAGATCTTTTATAGCAGGGAAGCAAAAGCCCACTACGACAATAAAATGTTCACCGGTTACGATATGGATCGCACCATGCTGCGCATCGGCGCTATGAACATGCTGACCCACGGTGTCCAGAACCCCCACATTAAGTACAAAGATAGTTTATCCGATCAAAACACCGATACAGGAAAATATACGAAGGTACTGACCAATCCTCCCTTCAAGGGTAGTCTGGATTATGACATCGTATCGACAGACCTTCTAAAAGTAACAAAAACGAAGAAAACGGAGCTGCTGTTTTTAGCGCTGTTTTTGCGGATGCTCAAAAATGGCGGGCGCTGCGCATCCATCGTTCCCGATGGAGTGCTCTTCGGCTCTTCAAGAGCTCATAAAGCGATTCGTAAAGAGATTATCGAAAACCACCGCCTGGAAGCTATTATTTCCATGCCCTCAGGTGTATTCAAACCCTATGCCGGGGTAAGCACCGCCGTGATCGTATTTACCAAAACCGGTGCAGGCGGCACCGATCAGGTCTGGTTTTACGACATGCAAAATGATGGCTACAGCCTTGATGATAAGCGCACTCCCCTAGAAAAAAGCGATATTCCTGATCTAATTGCTCGTTTTTCAGCCTTGGATAAAGAAGAAAGCAGGGAGCGGACAGAGCAAAGCTTCTTGGTGCCTAAAGATGAGATTGTTAAAAATGATTATGACCTTTCCATCAACAAATACAAAGCGATCATCTATGAAGAGGAAGAATACCCCCACCCCCTAGAGATTATGGCTGAAATCAATGAGCTGGAAAAAGAAATAACCGCCGGTTTGACAGAACTGGAGGCGGTGCTGCGTGGGTAAGTGGGAGATGGTGAAACTGGGGGAAATTGGACTTTTTCAGACAGGAGGAACTCCTACCAGAAGTAGGCCGGATTATTTTTATGGGACAATCCCATGGATCACAACCCCTGCCTTAGGGGTTACGTATATTGATGATTCCGACGCAAATGCTTTTTTGAGTGAAGAAGGAATAACGAATAGCGCCACTAAAATCATTCCAGCTAAATCGCTAATGATAGGAATACGTGTAGGGGTGGGTAAGGCTTCTATCAATACTGTTCCAATGTGCACAAACCAAGATATTGTATCAATATCTAATGTGGACACATCAAAAATATCCCTCGAGTATTTACACAAATATATCGCCACGAAACAAAGATATCTGGATTTGCGAAAAAGAGGGGCAACTATTCAAGGAATAAAAATGGAAGTTCTTAAAGAAATGTTGCTCCCCCTTCCTCCGCTGGAGGTGCAGCGGCGAATCGCCGATATACTTGACTGCGCCAGTGTCCTCATTGAAAAGCGCAAGGCGCAGATCGACAAGCTGGAGCTGCTGATTAAATCTCAGTTTATCGAGATGTTCGGCGACCCGGTGACGAATCCAAGGGGGTGGGAAGCAAAAAAGCTCGGATCCGTTATTAACACTGGACCCCAAAACGGGTTATATAAACCAGCGGATTCGTATGTAACAGATATGTCAGGAACTCCAATTCTTAGGATTGATAATTTCTATGATGGGGAAATAACCGATATAAAGGCATTGAAAAGACTAAACTGCACCGCGAAAGAGATTGAAGTTTATGGTCTGCATGAAAATGATATCGTTATCAACCGCGTAAACAGTATTAAGTATTTAGGAAAATGTGCTCACATAACTGGACTTTTGGAGAAAACAGTATTTGAATCCAACATGATGAGATTTAGCATAGATACAGCTGTTCTTGATCCTTTGTATACGGTTAAATTCTTGTGTTTACCCTACGTTTACAATCAAATAATCAGCCATGCCAAAAAAGCTGTAAATCAGGCAAGCATCAATCAATCTGATGTACAAGATTTTAACTTACTTATCCCGCCTCTTGCTTTTCAAATTGAATTCTCCGATTTTGCCACACGCATCGAGGCGCAAAAAACGCAGCTCGAAAAAAGTCTTGTGCTGTTGGAACTGGATTATAAGTCACTGTCGCAAAAATGTTTTAAAGGGGAAATATTTAATGAGTAACCTTAATTCTCCATTGGCTGATATTGCAATCCAACTGGCAGCATTAGCGGTAAAAGGAACCGCGACTGCCGTTACTAGCAAGATTAAATCCGCCAAAGATATTAAAGATAACGAAAAGCTCCGTAACATATATGATGAAATAGTGAGTGAGCTTCTCAATGAGCGTGATGAGGCAGTAAGAATTGCACAAGTATATAAGTCCGAGCTTGATAGAATCGTAATAAGTGATGAGGATATTAAGCATTTAGAATCTACTGTATCAAATATATTGGGAGAAGGTTTCTTTTCTGGCATGCCTGTGGATGCCGTTGAGCAGTTGAAAGAGTTAATTGGTGTCGATACTCTAAAAACATTGCAGCTACTTGGGTTTAACTTTAAAACTGCAATTGGAGAACCACTAACGAAGATTTGTGCTGATGTTATCCATTCTTGGGGAAACAAAAAACCATCGTCCGGTGGGAATAAGGCAAAGCGCAACAAATAAAGTTCTTTTTGTAACGAGGTGACCGCCATGCGCACCAACTTTGATTTTTTAAAGAAGGATCCCCGGTTTGAACCCTTCGCCGGGGCAGCCGTCTCGGCTGAGCGTGTAATGTCTATTTCACCGGCCCTAGCTGCAGCCGCCGGCCGTACCGCTTTGGAAATCGCCGTGAAATGGATGTACAGCGCCGATGATTTCCTTAGCTTACCCTATGATGATAAGCTGGTCACCCTTATCAGCGGAGAAAATTTTAAGGATTTGCTTCCTCTTGGAATGATGGCTAAACTTGACTATTTGCGCCGGGTCGGTAATAACGCTGCCCACAATCCGAAAAGCATCAATCGCGATCAAGCAGTATTGGTCCTTCAAAATCTCCATAGTTTTCTTGACTTCGTGGCCTACTGTTACAGCGCTGATTATGAAGAGACATCCTTTAACGAGGCTTTACTGGAACAAAAACCGGAGATAGCGGCTGTACCCCTTATATCCTCAGCAGAAGAGTTGGATTTTCAGGCATTACTCGACATAAACCAACCTCATCGCGAAGAATTAACTGCTAAACGGGAAGAACAGCTTAGGCAAGGCTATACCGTCAAGCCCATGGATATGACGGAGGCTCAGACTCGCAAGGCTTACATTGACACTATGCTCCAGGATGCCGGCTGGGAGCGAGGTGCCAATTGGGTGGACGAATACCCTATTGACGAGATGCCCAACAAGTCTGGTTTTGGTTATGCTGACTATGTCCTGTTGGGAGACAATGGCTTGCCTTTAGCGGTCATCGAGGCCAAGCGCACCAGCGTCAATGTGGAGAAAGGCCGCCAACAAGCGGTGCTGTACGCTAATTTTCTGGAGAAGAAATTCAAACAGCGACCAATTATCTTTCTGACCAATGGCTATGAGACTCGTTTTTGGGATGATAGGCATTATCCGGAGCGACAAGTATCAGGCATCTATTCCAAACGAGATTTAGAGAAGTATTTTAATATAATCAAGGATCGCGTTCCACTGAAGGGTGTACGCATCAGTGATGAAATATCCGATCGCTACTACCAAAAAGAAGCGATCCAGGCTATTTGTGATGCTTTTGATGAACGCAACCGACGAAAGGCCTTGCTTGTTATGGCCACCGGCAGCGGTAAGACCAGGACAATTATTTCCTTGGCCGATGGGCTGATCCGCCATGGCTGGGTGAAGAACCTGCTGTTTTTGGCCGACCGCAATGCTCTTGTGACTCAGGCCAAACGAGCATTTCATAATCTGATGCCCAACCTCTCCCTTTGCAATCTTACCGAAGACAAAGAAGAGGCCAATGCCCGCGCCGTATTTTCTACCTATCAGACAATGATAAACTGCATTGATGCCACGCGGGATGATAAAGGCGATCGTCTTTTTACGCCGGGGTATTTTGACCTTATTGTCATCGATGAGGCCCATCGCAGCATCTACAATAAATACAAAGACATTTTTACCTATTTTGACGCCCTGCTGGTTGGACTCACTGCTACTCCCAAAGATGATATTGATAAAAATACATACAGCATCTTTGACCTGGAAAGCGGTGTTCCCACTTATGGCTATGAGCTGGCCCAGGCAGTGCAGGATGGCTATCTGGTAGACTTTATCTCCGTTGAAACCAAACTAAAGTTCATGACAGAAGGTATTGCCTATGATGAACTGTCACCGGAAGAGCAAGAAGAATACGAGAATACCTTCGTCGATGAGGACGGCAACCTACCAGCGGCTATTGATTCCAGTGCTCTCAACCAATGGATTTTTAATAGCGATACCATCAGAAAGGCATTAAATACCCTGATGACTCACGGCCAGAGGGTAGAATTTGGCGAGAAAATCGGCAAGACGATCATCTTCGCCAAGAACCATAACCATGCGGAGAAATTATTGGAGGTATGGAATCAGGAATACCCGGATTATCATGCTCACTACGCCCGGGTAATCGATAATTATACCAACTATGCCCAAAGCCTGATTGATGATTTCTCCGAAAAGAAGAAGATGCCCCAGATCGCTATTTCAGTGGACATGCTCGATACCGGTATCGATGTGCCGGAAATCCTCAATTTGTTGTTTTTCAAGAAAGTTATGAGCCGGGCCAAGTTTTGGCAGATGATCGGCCGGGGCACCCGCCTCTGTGAAGGATTGATTGATGGAAAGGGCAAAGAGCAATTCTATATCTTTGATCTCTGCGGCAACTTTGAATTCTTCCGCTTGCACGGCAAAGGGCATGAAGCAAAAGTGGCAGTCACCCTGCAGGAACGGATCTTTAACACAAAAGTAGAGATAGTTTACAAGTTGCAGGATCTAGGCTTTCAAACTGAAGGGTTACAGGCTTATCGCAAGGAACTGGTGCAGGCTTTATTGGAACAGGTGAGGGCGCTTCCCCGGGATAATTTTGGTGTTAAACAACACCTTCGTTTTATTGATAAATTTCAGAGCGAAGAAGACTTTGTCGCCTTAACATATGAGAATACCTTGCAAATTGCCGAGCATATGGCGCCGCTGATCTTGCCTTCAAAGGAGGATCCTTCCGCTACCCGTTTTGATCAGCTGATTTATCAGATTGAACTGGCAATACTTGCAGAAAAGAACTTTAAACGGGCAAAAAATGATGTGCTGAATAAGGCCAACGAGCTCACCAAGTACGGCGCCATTCCGGTTATCGCTCAGCAAAAGGACTTGTTGGAGCAGATCGTCCACAACGATTATCTGGAAAGAGCCGGCATGATGGACTATGAGGATGTCCGCATTAAACTGCGTGATTTAATCAAGTTTATTCCCGAAAAGGACCGCTATCGTTACGACACGGACTTTACCGATGATATCCTCAGTATGGAAGTGAAAGAATCCCAGCTGAACAACGATGATCTGGCCCAATACAAGAAAAAAGTGAATTATTATATCTTGCAGCACCAGGACGTTCCTGCAATTGCCAAGTTAAAAGGGAATCGGCCTTTGACACCGGATGATATAAAATCACTGGAACAGATCCTCTGGAATGAGCTGGGTACCAAGGAGCAGTATGATGCCCAATACGGAGAAACACCGCTGGGTGAGTTGGTGCGATCGATAGTAGGATTGGATCACAAAGCAGCAAATGATGCTTTTTCTAAATTTCTCAGCGATACAATGTTGGATAGCGGGCAGATGTACTTTGTGCGGCAGATTGTAAACTACATCGTGAAGAACGGCGTGATGAAGGATTTGTCAATCTTGCAGGAAAGTCCCTTTACAGATCAGGGCGGCATCAGCGAGCTCTTTGATGATGTGGCGGTGTTCATGCATTTACGGGCTGTGATTGACGGGATCAATAGAAATGCCATGGTAGCGTGAGGTATAGATTATCAAAATATGTTTTTGTGACTCTTTAGTGAAAGAAGTATGAGGAGATGTAAAAGATGGGGGATATCAATTTATTTTCACTAAACGAGAAAGTAACGCAATTATCACCGAGCTCTTTTCAACTGGAACGAGAGTTGCAAATGTTGATTGAAAAAAACATGGATGCATTCTTTGGAGTAACATTTTTACAATCAGAATTCAGCATTCCTAATGGACGCATTGATAGCTTGGGAATTGATGAAAACAATTGTCCAGTTATATTTGAATACAAACGGAGCCAAAATGAAAATGTAATCAATCAAGGATTATTTTATCTTGACTGGTTAATGGATCACAAGGCGGAATTCAAGCTCTTGACTATTGAAAAATTAGGCATGGACGTCGCCAATAAAATTGATTGGTCTATACCCTGTGTTATATGCATAGCAAATGATTTTA
>CAYQQK010000008.1:0-77910 GCA_964420065.1 uncultured Syntrophomonadaceae bacterium
CACCAGGTGATAAAGCCTTACAGGGTAAGTGTTTGTCAAAGAACGCAAATGGCTCTTTGGCGTAACGGCATACGCACGGGTACGCCCTCCTGAAATATCATTTTGAGTGCGGGCAGGAAAATACGGTCATTTTTGTTACATGCGGGCATAACGCCTTCATCCCTGAAACCAATCCTTTTTTGGTCTCGGATTTGGGGCCAGCGCTTTAACATTTTTTCAGCAAACAAAGATGAAAAAGGGCCGCCCTTATGAGGCAGCCCTTTACGGCTAAATCCAGTAAAGCGGTTATTGCATCCCCCCGGGGAGAAGCGGGCAGGAAATGATAACGGTCAACGCTCCTCTGTTTTCCCGGTCTGTCGCCCTGCCGCTCATGGCGAGGCGAACAGGACGTTTACCCGTTCAATTTACTGAAGTTTGGGACGTGGATAAAGGCCGGCCCGTTCCACAATCTCGGGCACCATTTCTTCCCAGGCGATAGCCATGACGTGCACCCCGGCTACCCCTTCGATCTCCTTGAGCTGCTGGATGGTTTCAACGGCAATATTCAATCCTTCGGCCTTTTTGTCCTTGGCTCCCTTCATCCGGTCAATGATTTCGTCAGGTATAGTGATCCCGGAAACGTTATTCTTCATGTACCTTGCCGCACCCAGGGATTTGATCGGAGTCACACCACCCATGATCTTCACCCTCTTATGCAAGCCCCGCTCCCGGACCATTTCCATCCATTTTCTGAAACGAACAAGGTCGAAAATACACTGGGTCTGGATAAAATCGGCTCCGGCGTTGATCTTTTTCTCCAGGCGGTCAACCCGGTATTCGAATGGATCGGCAAAAGGGTTGGCTACCGCCCCGAGGAAAAGAGTCAATGGAGCATCGATCTTGTCACCACCGATGAACTTTCCCTCATCACGCAAATCTTTGAGGCCCTTCAAAAGTTGCATCGAATCAATATCGTAAACTCCCTTGGAGCCCGGTTCATTACCGAAAGTCTGGTGGTCACCGGAAAGGCAGAGCACATTTTTCACACCCAATGCCACCGCACCCAAAATGTCACCCTGAATGGCGATGCGGTTGCGATCCCGGACCACCATCTGCACCACCGGTTCCATCCCCATCTGGACCAGCGTGGCGCCGCAGGCAATGCTGGAAGTGCGCACGATCGCGGTCTGGTTGTCGGTGATGTTGCATGCCTCAACGTGATTGCGCATTCCTTCGGCATGTTCTTTCATCAGCTCGATGTCGGCGCTTTTTGGGGGACCGAGCTCGCCGGTAACCGCAAAATTGCCGCTTTCCAGCATTCGTTCAAGTTTACTCCCCGCGATCAAGTTTAACATCCTCCCTTACAATAGTTCTCGGGCCTCCGTGGTGCGCGGCATACCAGTTCTTCGGGGGCTGAATGGTTTCCAGATCTGAAAGACGGCCCAATTTTGCCAAGCGGTCATGGATCAGGTGCCAGGCGCATTCCTGATCCTTGCTGATTTCGCATTTACCATCCGCCGAGCCGCCGCAAGGCCCGTTCTGGATGCTCTTGGCACAACGGGTAATCGGACAGATCCCCCCTGTCAGGTGCAGGACACAGTCCCCGCACCCCAAACAACGCTCCACCCAAACCCCCTGTTCGATCGGATAGCCGTAGAAATGGGTGTTTAACCCGGGCAGAACATTCAATTCAGGCCGATGTTCCACCATGGTTTGCACCCCGACGCCGCAACCAAGAGAGAGAATGATATCGTAACTCCTGAGGCGTTCCAGGACCTGGTCGATGTATTCAAATTCGCATTGCCTCTCGATTGCAAAAGCCTCCGCCTCGCCCTCGAGCTTTTCTTTTTTACGGTAGATATTGATCGCCGTCGCCAATTCTTCAGCTTCTTTGAGGCCGCCGGCCATGCATACGGTGACGCAAGTCCCACACCCCAGAACCCCGATTTTTTTGTACGGGGCAATCATAGCCATGATTTCATCCACCGGTTTTCGCTCGGCGACTATCATGTGCTCACCTTCCCTTCCTTAAGTGCGCCGGTTGGTCGTCTGTTTTCCGCCGGCGGTGTTTTCTCGTCAACAACCTTATCCCCGGTGCTTGAAGACATCAATATACGAATCGCAGTAGATATCCATGTTAAGCAGGATCCGGGCTGTGGCCACAGCAGCCATCAATTCATCATCGTTGGCATCCGCAATTGCAGCGTCCAGGCCACAGGCCATGAGCATCACCGCGTAAGTGCGATTGATCAGCTCCCGGTTACTGGTCCCCTGGGAAGCATTGCTTAACCCGACCACCGTGTTCGGAGCGGGATCTGAAATCAGTTTGATTTCCCTTAAGGTACGCATTACCTCGGGGCCGTGATCTTGGGCCACATTGCAGGGCAGAACCAAAGGATCGATGTAGAGCTTATCCGCCTCAAGCCCGTAGCCGGCGGCAGTAGCTACCAATTCGGCAGCCAGGGCGATCCGGCTGTCGGCGTCCTTGGGAATACCCTCCTCACTCATGGCCAGGGCAACCACTTCGGCATCATATTCCACCGCCATGGGGAAGACACGCTCCATCTTCTCCGCTACGCACGGGACCGAGTTGATCATCGCCGGGCGCTTGCACAACTTCAAGCCTTCTTCAATGGCATTATAATCGGTTGAGTCAAGGGCCAGTGGCAGGTCGGTTACTTCCTGGGTCACCTCAATCAGCCACTTCATGCCGCCAATCCGATCCGAAGAGGCGGGGCCGACGTTGAGATCAATATAGCCGGCACCGTTTTCTTCCTGCTTACGGGCCCATTCCTGAACAGGCCTCGGATCTTTGTTTTTGATGGCCTGGGCGATATCCGTAAACATACCGTTGATACGCTCGCCGATAATGATCATTCTATGACCTCCTTATAAACTGGGCTAAAAACCGTTAAAAACCCGACAAAAGAAAAACGGTACCAGTCCTGAAACAGTGGGAAAAGAGGCTGCAATGTGGTCCATGCCGTAATCTCCGGCAACAATCCCCGTTCCTCCACCCCGGCCTAGTAACTGTTATCCTGCATCAGGTCATCGATCTGTTTTTTGACGATCTCCATGGTTCGGGGATGACGCATGACCAGGATGTCTATTCCGGCCTGGATATATGCCGTCGCAGTGGTAGCCTCCCAAAGAATACCCCGCTCTTCCTGTTCACCCCACCCGGGTTCTTCGGCCTCGGATATGTTCGCCTCCTTGGCTCGCCAGGCCTCAAGACCGATGTTGCCGATCATCGGCATGCCCAGCATCCGGTCCCCTTGCAGGGCGCCGTAACGGGCCCGCTCCATGATTGAATAAGTATATTCGATCCCGTAGCCCAGGGCGGACATGCAAGGGTCGATCACGATCCGGTTGGCCATGGCTGTGCTCATTTCGCCGATCAAAATGTTCAACTGCTTGCAAATGTTGATATCGATTGGGGATAGTGCAATCACGTTATGCTTATTGGCCATACAGGCGCTGGTTATGGCCCTGTAGTTTTCCAGTTCGGCAACCCCCAGGAGCAAGTTCTCACCCGCCGCCTCTTCGGCAACGACCGGATAAAGCGGGTTGTCTTTCTCGTGGTTACCACAGCCGACAACGATCAGGGGCACACCTACCGCTTTCAGAACTTTTTTCACAGTAGCCGCGCATTCTGCGGGTGTACTGTCCGCATAGTCGGGGTCGGCACTTTTTAAACGCAAAAGGACCAGGTCGGCACCGTACTGGTCGACACATTTTTTAGCCCAAGCGCCCGGGTCTCCATAGACATCCCCGAAATAGGGTTTAAAACAGGGGTTCCACTCTTCGGGCACCATGTCCCATACTTCCAGAGCCACAACGGGACGGTGGGGGGTCTCCCCCTCAAAATGCAGATACGGCAGGGCGGTCACGCCTCCCACCGTAATCGTGTGGCTGCGGGTGCCACCGTCTTCCTTGGTTGCACCCAGAACCACTTCGCCGACTTTACTTCTATATCTTTCCTTTTCTATTTGAACAGCCATCTCGAAACTCCCCTCCCAAGCAATTTAGGAAAGCAACATGATGCTAGACAAATTTCTCTTTGGCAAACTTGGAAATACCGGAAGATTCACGCGGTCCGACCATGACCTGCCAGCCCGATTCCTCCTCCAGAGCCCCCTTGAGAACTGCTACATAACCGGGAATAACAATGTTCTTGTGATTGACCTTGTTTTCCAGATCTGCCTTTTTAATTGCTGCCGTAATGGTTTCCGCCGTGTATTTGTTATCGGCATAACCGGTGAGCACGGACACTCCGCCGGTATCGACGGATAGAATCCAGCTCGGAATACGGGTCGCCTCAACCTCACCGGCGACGATATAGTAGGTCAACGAGAAGTTGGTGGTACAATAAACGGGCGAATCCGCAGTCGGCTCACCAATATCGTACACCTTCGGTTCAACAGCAATCGGTTTCTGCGGATCGGTATAAAGGTTCTGGCGCCAGGAAAGAAGCGGCAACAGTTGTTGTTTCGCGGAAGCCTTCATGACCACGATGCTGGCGTACTTGCTCACATATACTCCCGCTTGCAAGACTTCTTCCAGGGGGTTTTCCTTATTTGTAAAGGTAATGTTCGGATAGCCGAAGGGACGGTACTTTTTCCGTATTGCCAGGCGTCTCATCTGGGTCAAATCGGCAAGTACCTTGCTCGTTTCACGAGCCCCGCTATCTACAACTAGATCCTTGCATCCCAGTGCGGCCACCTTCTCCATCAGTTCAGCCGCCTCGTTCAAGTTGGCACCTTTTACTGCCAGGGGGCATCCCTTGGTTTTGGCCAATGCGACCATTTTTTCATAATTGGCGTTGTTGGCAGCATAAATGAGCGGTCGGCGATCGGCCACGACTTCGAGGGCGCTCTCCATTACCGCCGGATCCTCGGCGATCAGGATCATTGCTTTTGCCGTCTTTGCAGCCACTGTTTCCACCGCTGTTTTGAACTTGGCTGCATCGCCGGAATCACATTGCACTGCAACCATGTCGGTCACAAAGTGCAATCCGACCCGATCGAATTCCAGCCCGTCAAATTCGGCCGCCCGCGCCGCTACGTCTCCGGTGTCGCTGATGAGAATCGCAATCCCGGTGGGGTGAAAGAAGCGCTTGTCATGACGGAAAATTTCCGTTTCGTCCCCCAGCTGGATCTCCCTCTCGCCAACACCGACCTTGACCAGCTTGATCGGTGGCGCGGCGGCAGAGGCCAGGGCCTCCTTGCCTTCATCAGTGACGTACGGACACGCATCGAGGGAAGCCTTGCCGCTGGCCAGGGCCATGGCGAAAGCGAGGCAAGTCGGGTAATCGCATTCTTTGCAGTTGGTTTTGGGGAGGTGCTTATAAATCGCCAAACCGGTTAAACCCATCAGTCCTTACTCCCTTCAGATTTACTGGCAGGGATCCTTCTGGCCGGGCCATACCGCCCCATCGCCGGAAGGATCCCGAACTGCCGGACAGTTACATCAACGGATCCATGGTCAAAGCCGGGTGCCCTTTTTCTTCCAAAAACGGCAGGATCTCCTCTGCATCGGCGCCCACAGTTTCATCGGCAATTTTATCCACGAAATCGGCCCCCAGCCCTTCTTCTTCGGCCCGTCGGCGTAACGCATCACCCAACCACTCTTTCAATTCCTTGGGCATCCATACCACCCGGGCCAGGCCGCCATCGGCGCGGATGAACTTCCGGCTTAGCACGAAGGAGCGGCCGTGGCCCATAAAGCCGGGGGTTTGTACCCCACCGCCGACGGTTCCGGCAAGGGTGGAAAAAGTCATCCCGATAGGGGTGCTGCCACTGTGTTCCCGGGTTGTAATCATGACCCCGTTGGCTTCGGGGACAATACCCATGATGCACTCGAAGCAACCACAGGAAGTCATCGGGCGGTCCAAAAAGCTATACATGGAGCATTCTTCAATGGTCCGGTTGGAATTTAAATAGACATATTCGTTTGTCGATTCCCAGATGCCTATCCGCTCGTCGATCAAACCTTCTTTTTTGATCGGGCGGCAGGGGCCAACCGGATCAATTTCATAGGAAGCCTTGGCATCGAGCCAGCTCACCGCACCACAGAGGCCAAGCCGTTCGGGAGTAACCACACAGACGTGGTTCGGAGCAAAGGACTGGCAGAGGAGGCAGGAATAAAACTCTTCCACCGCTTCATCGGTCAGCCCCTTCAGACGTTCATCCCGAGCCGCATATAATTCCCGTGCATGCTTCAATCCTTCTTCCGCTTTCTCCTTGTCGGTAACCAGGGATACCTCGACCCGGTCCACGATGGAAGGGAATTCATCCTTGAGTTTGGCCACAATCAGCTCGCCAAAGTGGTGAATTTTGAAGCCTTTGGCCGCAGCATCCTTGCTGATCCGCATCCAAACGGTATCCCGCTGGGCCATGTGCCAGATCCCCTCGCCGTAGTTAATAAAATCATGGATACGGCGCTCGAGTACACCTTCAAAGTCTTCCTGCATCTTGTGGCCAAAAACCTTCACCATAATGCCCATGGGCAGGGAGCCGCCGACTTCGGCACCTTCGATTTCAGGCCCGATTACTTCGATTTTACCATCCTCGATTTCAGTTTCGCCGACCATCTCTACCAATTCGAATCCGGTGGTACGGCCCCCGCCAAACTCGATCCGCATATCCCCTTTACGAATTACTTCACCTTCAAAAGCCGGACCAACAGTAATCGGCACGGGGATATCGACGATCTTGATCTTGATCCCGCGAATTTCCATGATCACTTTGATCATGTCTTCATAGTTGGGGTGTGAGAAATACCAGTTTTTAACCTGTTCGTCCTCGGCCAATTCCTGATCGGTCAGCACCGGGAAACCAAGGAATATTGCAGCAAAGTGGGCCGCTACCTGAACATCATCGATCTCACCCAGGTGCAAAACGAAGGCCCGGACGCGGCGGCGCTGGTAATCCCGCGTGTTTTGACGCTCCCCGGGCGGAATTCCACCGAAAGACATGCCGGCGCGCAGTGCATAGTTGACGGCATGGACGATCTGAGTAAAGTTACCGGTGGGGAAAGCGATGAAATCGATCCCCAGTTTGCAACCGGCTTCAATCGCCTGCTCAACGACCTGGTTGCACAAGAAAATCATGAAACCCATCCCTTGCAGGTCCATCACCAGTTTACCGACCGCTTCGGAGGACTTGCCTCGGCCCATAATGACCGCCTGCCCGGGAATGGTCCAGTCTACCAAAAGGATACCGTAGCGGCGGACGACCGGGTCGCCCAAAAATCCGGTCCAAGGGTCAACATGGGGTTTGGCCCCGTTCAGGTAGCGCAAAACTTCAATAATTTCAGCGGAATAAGCCGCCGATTCACCGCACATGCGAGCATTGTAAAAAGTCAGTTCTTCCCGCACCTGATTGCGCATACGGTTAAGGATAGGTGGCAGTTCACCGAGTTTGGTCACCGCCTCGCCGCTCAAAGCCCGAATCACCGGCAAATAGTAACCGGTATCGGGATAGGCCACCGGGCAGTCAGGGCCATAACGACGGATCGCCTGGTTGAGCAGGATCTCGGCATAGCTGGTTGCAATTACGGCGCCATCGTAGGCTCTCTTGAAAAGTCTGAGCGGCGGCTTCTCTTCATCTATAACACCGTCGAAGATCTCTTCGAAGGATTCCTTCCATTCCCTGGCTAAAACACCATCAAAGGTGCTGGATTCGTTGGTTGTCATCTTGTATGCCTCCTTTAACCCAATATTTTACCAGCCTGCAGAAATGGCTGAAGTTTCGTAGTTTTCCTTTGCCATCCGGTGTACCCTGAGCTTCCAGGTGCGATCATCCAAGGCTGCCACTACCCGGTCTACCGATTTCTCCGGATCTGTTTCCCAGATAAAATAGCCGCCGTAAACATCATCGGCAATCTGCAGGGCGATCCCGTTCACCAGATCACTGCCGGTAATATAGGGGTAAACACCGACGTGGGTCGGCATACCCAGCGTGACGCACCAGCTGCCGATAGCCACTGCTTTCTCACTCATGGCCTCGGGTGCAGAGGCGGCATAAGGCACCTTGGGAGCATCAACGTCCCACTGCGTGGCCATCAAGGTCATCAAATCGTAAGCACGGCTATTATCCACACAAGAACCCATATGGTAGACCAGCGGCAGCTTTTCTTTCAGCTTGTCTTTGTTGGCTACATTAAGACGATTGATAAATGCTTTCAACCCCTCCCCGGCGTATTCCTCCACCGCCTCCCAGGTCATCAACCCCGCCTTGGCATAGGCCCCGGCGGCGCAACCGGTAGCGACCATGAAAACATCATTTTTGGCCAACCCTTTGGCCATAACGAGATGGTTTTCATCATGGACGCGTTTCAGGTTGTTGCAGCCCGCCAGCAAAACAACTCCGCGCAGCTCACCCGCATCGATGGCATCGGTTAAGACCTTGATCGGATTGTCGGGGTTGATTGTTCCAAAAAGATCGAGCAACGCCTCAACGCTGAATCCGGCCACAACCTTGCTTTTGATCTGCGGGATGTTAATCCGGTCGTTGTTCCTTTCCTGATAAGCTCCAAGGGCCAGGTTAATCACTTCACGGGCTTTCTCTGTAGCGTATTCTTCAACAAAATCAACGTGGTGGGCCCCGGGAATCTTGACGTTACCGGATGTGGTAACAATGCAGGTATGGAAACATTCCGCAACCGCCCTGATACTGGGGTAAATGCACTGAATATCAACGATCATGGCATCAAGGGCACCGGTCATAATCGGCAGCTCTTGCGAAGTAAAGTTTGTCAAAAGCGGCACGCCCTGGCGCATCAGAACTTCATTACCGGTGCAGCAAATCCCCGATACCTTGATCCCCTTGGCTCCTATTTTTTCGGCATCCGTTTTCATTTCCCGAGCCGCTTTGACGATCATTTCGCTTAAAATCGGGTTATGTCCGTGGACGGCGATGTTAACATAATCGGGATCGAGCACACCCAGGTTGGCCTCCGATACCACCGGCTTCGGTGTACCGAAAACTATATCCGAAAAATCGGTGGCCATATGCTCACTTCCAAAATCGGCCACCGAAGTTTTCAAACCCTGGAAGATGAGGTTGACCGGGTCGGCATCCATACCGACATGGGTCTGGGCGATGTTCTCACTGATGGTACCGAAAACACCGCGCGGCATGATATTGCAGTCTTCCAGTTTTTTGACCCTTTCTTCAATGATGGATCTGCTGAGCCACCTGAAAGGCTCCTCATGGGCTCCTTCGAAACGGCACAGGTCTTCTTTGGCCAGATGCACCAGCTCCCGGAAAATTTCTTCGTCCGATTTTCCTTCACGGGAAACACCGATCCGGTCCGCCACCGCATAAAGTTTATCCGTGTCGGTAATCTTGTAATCCGGGGCTTTGCCTTCAGTCATCATCTCGCCAACGTGTGTCATGTGACGCGCGTGGTCCGCGTGCGCCGCGCACCCACCGCACATCATGCGGATCAAATGCCGGGCGACAATTGTATAGTCATGCGCCCCGCAGACACCCTTACTGGCCTTCTTGGTAATACGACACGGGCCTTGCAGGCAAATCCGGCAGCAAATCCCCTGTTCTCCAAAGTTACACTGGGGCTGCATATTGACGTAACGATCGTACGACGTTTCGACCTTTCCGTCACTGGCTTCGATGACCTGCAAAGCGGCCGGATCTACTGTCCTCTTGTTGTCAATTTTTTTCTTTGACATCCTTTTTTCTAACCTCCTTTTATTGTCGCTGGTCATCCATTACCTTCCCTAGATATTTGGTTCAGGCCTTCACCGGCTCAATGAAATGAACATCTGTTTTACCACCATATTGCTACCACCCCCGGCTGATCTGGACAAATATCTCTTCGAACCCGGGCAACAGATCCGCTCCGGTAAAAAACCCGGGAGAATCCTTTTGCGCCCTGGATAATACTTTTTCTGAAGATGGAATCATACCGGCAATACGGCTGGCAGGCAATGCCGAAGTAAGAAAATCACGGTCTGGCTCGGAACAGATTTTATTACCGACGAAAAGCACTTGCCGAACCCCGAGACTTCCAGCCAACTGTTCCACCGCCAGGGCAGTCTGCAGCCCGGCCCGGGTGGGTTCCGTTACGATCAGCATCACTTTGACCCCGCGAGCGGTACCGCGGGTAAGATGTTCAATGCCGGCGCTCATATCCAGAACCACCGCCTCAGGACGTTCCCAGAGCACGGACGAAAGGACTGCGCTCAAAAAGGAATTCTCCTTGCAATAACAGGCCGTGCCGGCCTGTTTAACCGCTCCCATTTTGAGCAAACTAACACCATTGTGATGCAGGGTATAATCGGTAAAAACATTGGTTACATCAGGGTTGAGATCGACCAAGACCCCGCCGCCGGCTTGCTTGGCGATAATAACGTCGTGTAACTCGATCAGAGGTTGTTGCGCAGCCAATTCCGCCGGTTCGAATCCCAGCGTCCAGCCCAGATTGGCATCAGGATCGGCGTCCACCGCGAAGACAGAATATCCACGCACAACAAAACAGTGGACCAGGTTGGCCGCCACTGTTGTTTTGCCGGCTCCCCCCTTACCGGAAACGGCAATTTTCAACCATATCCTCCTCTTTCGGCATTGCTTAATAGATACTTTTCGATATATGCATAATATAGGGACTCTTTAACATGTTATGAGTATTCGACGACGCCTGAAAGAAATCCTTTAGCTTACTAAAGTTGAATATTTGGCAACATTTTGACAGATCCGCTTTGTATTGAGCCGTAGGAAGCCGGACTTTGCCCGAAGGGGCGGGGTTTCAACCCCGCCCCGATCAAGACGGCATTGGTGGAACGGCCTGCCGTTTTTACAGATCCGGCCGGGGCACGACAGTCGATTGTTCAGCTTTTTTGTTCCGCTGCGCCGCAAACACAAAACGGTCTTCCTCCAGATCTACCGTGACCGTATCACCGGGTTGAATCTTGCCCTGCAGCATTTCTTCGGAGATACTATCTTCCAGGCGTTTCTGGATAACCCGGCGCAGAGGACGCGCCCCAAAAGCCGGATCATAACCTTCGTGAACCAGTTGTTCTCTCGCTTTCTCCGAAATTTCAACGTGCAGGCGATATTCTTTCACCCGGCGGTTCAGATCGACTAGCATGATCGCTACGATCGCGTCGATATGCTCTTTATTCAGGGCGTGGAAAACAATAATGTCGTCAACCCGGTTCAAAAATTCCGGACGAAAGGTCCGCTTCAGTTCATCCAAAATGCGTTCCTTCATCCTCTCGTAACCGGTATCATCCCCGACCGGAGCAAAACCTACCGTATGCTGCCTCCTTAAGAAAGTAGCACCGACGTTGGAGGTCATGATCACGACCGTATTCCTGAAATCTACCGTCCGTCCTTTCCCGTCGGTCAAACGTCCGTCCTCCAGGATCTGTAACAGAACATTAAAAACATCGGGATGAGCCTTCTCGATTTCGTCCAGAAGCACCACCGAATACGGTTTACGGCGCACCTGTTCGGTTAGCTGCCCCCCCTCTTCATAACCGACATAGCCGGGGGGAGCGCCGATCAGGCGAGCGGCGGTATGCTTTTCCATGTATTCGGACATATCCAAGCGGATCATCGCCCGTTCGTCCCCAAAAAGTGTTTCGGCCAGGGCCCGCCCCAATTCGGTTTTACCCACCCCGGTCGGGCCGAGGAAAATAAACGAACCGACCGGGCGGCGCGGGTCTTTCAGGCCGGCCCGTCCACGACGGATCGCCCTGGATACGGCTTCCACCGCTTCATCCTGGCCGATTACCCGCCGATGCAGTATTTTTTCCAATTTAAGCAGGCGGGCGGATTCTTCCTCGGTCAACCGTTTCACCGGGATCCCGGTCCAGCTGGAAACGATGTGGGCCACGTCTCCTTCGGTAACCAGTGTCTGATCGGAAATACCGATCTTCCGCTCCCATTCCTTTTTTAAGCCTTCCAGCTCTTCCTTGAATTTTTGTTCCTGATCGCGCATTTTGGCAGCCTGTTCAAACTCCTGATTGCGTACTGCGGCTTCTTTTTCGTTACGCAGGTTCTCCAGTTTCTCTTCCATTTGTTTCAGATCCGGCGGGGCGGTGTAGTGACGAATGCGGACCCTGGAAGCAGCTTCATCGATTAAATCGATCGCCTTGTCGGGGAGGAAGCGATCGGTAACGTAGCGATCTGCAAGTTTAACCGCTATCTCCAGAGCCTGATCGGTGATCTTCACCTTGTGGTGCGCCTCGTATCGATCCCGCAAGCCGCGTAGAATGGCCAGGCTTTCTTCCGCCGAGGGTTCACCAACCACGATCGGTTGGAACCGCCGCTCCAGGGCAGGATCTTTTTCAATATGTTTGCGATACTCATCCAGGGTCGTCGCCCCGATACATTGCAATTCACCCCGGGAGAGGGCCGGCTTGAGGATATTGGAAGCGTCGATTGCCCCTTCGGCGGCCCCCGCCCCGATCACGGTATGCAACTCATCGATAAAGATCACGACATTACCGGCCTGGCGCAATTCCGTGATCAGCTTGCGCAGGCGTTCTTCAAACTCACCACGGTATTTCGTTCCAGCCACCACCGCAGCCAGCTCGATCGTAACAAGGCGTTTGTCACGCAAAATTTCAGGCACATTCCCCTCAGTAATAAGCTGGGCCAGGCCCTCGGCAATGGCCGTCTTCCCAACCCCGGGCTCTCCAATCAGGCAGGGGTTATTTTTGGTGCGCCGGCTCAAAATCTGAATGACCCGCTCGATTTCCTTTTCGCGGCCGATCACCGGATCAAGTTTTCCTTCCCGGGCCAGCCGGGTCAGATCCCGCCCAAATGCATCCACGGTCGGTGTCTGGGGACCGGCCTTGCCGTCACCGGTAGCCCTTCCGGCACCTTCCTCCCCCCCCAAAAGCTGGATGACTTCTTTTCGAGTTCGTTTCAGGTCGATCCCCAGGTTGGAGAGCACCTGGGCCGCAATACCTTCTCCCTCCCGGAGCAGGCCCAAAAGCAGGTGTTCGGTTCCGACATAGTTATGCCCCAGATTCTGTCCTTCCTCAATCGCCAGTTCTACGACCCGCTTTGCCCGGGGAGTATAGCTGATGCCCTGGCTAACCACGCGGTCCCCCTTGGGAATCAGCCGCTCCACCTCCTGACGAACCTTACCCAAATCTACCCCCATATTCTGCAAAGCCCGGGCAGCAATCCCCGATCCCTCGCGAACCAGACCGAGTAAAAGATGTTCTGTCCCGATAAAATCATGACTTAAACGTTTCGCTTCTTCCTGGGCCAGCACCAGAACCTGCTGTGCCCTTCCCGTAAATCGACCGAACATAAACATTGAGCTTCACCTCGTTAAAAGATCGCAATCATCAAACCGGTTGGTTTTATCACCGTGATCGCACCGACTACAAAGCCGGTTTTTTCATGGCGCGGTAATCTTCGAAGCGTTTTCGAATCTGGGCCGGTCGTTCGCGATCCCGTTCCTCCGGGGTCAACTCGCGACCGGCCAGATCTTGCAGGCAAGCAGGCCGGATCAGAACGAGCATTTCATTCAAAAGATGACGTTCATAGCCCTGAACCAGCCCGACATCGCAACCGAGACGAAAATCGGACAATAGTTGCATCGCCTCCCGGGTGGTCATCACACGGGCATGGTTCAGAAGCCCGTACGCTCTCCAGGCCCGATCGGCGATGCGCTCGCGCCCGCTGTTCAAAAGATTTTGTCTGGCCGCCTGCTCCTGCCCGACAATCTGGTGAGTCACCCCTTCCAGGTTACGCAAGATCTCTTCTTCCCGGTGACCAAGGGTAACTTGATTCGAAACCTGCACCAGATTACCGATAATTTCAGTTCCTTCACCATAAAGGCCACGCACGGTCAAACCGACCTGGGAAAGAGCGGAAAGGAAACGGTTTGCCTGCCGGGTCATGATTAAAGCCGGCAGGTGAAGCATGACTGAAGCGCGCAACCCGGTTCCGGTATTCGTCGGACAGGCGGTAAGGTAGCCACAAGCCTCATCGAAAGCAAAATCGAGTTTTTTTTCGAGCAGATCATCGTAGTGATCCGCCTCCTGCCAGGCTTCTTCAAGTTGTAACCCGGGCATAATACTTTGCAAGCGCAGGTGATCTTCTTCATTGACCATGATGCTCACCCCGCCGTCCCGGCGCAAGAAAAGGGCGCCGTGATGGGATTCCTGAGCCAGGCCGGGACTGATCGCATGTTTTTCCACAAGAACCTGCTTCTCGTGGGACGAAAGCGCTTCCATTACAAGTAAGCGAAAATCATGAAATGGCGGTCCCAGTTCTGCCGCCGCCCGAGCCGCCTGCTGCTGGACCGCGGCCGTTTGCTCGTCCGAGGCCAGATACGGAAAGGGAATGCCGTTCAAGTTCCGGGCGATGCGGACCCTTGAACTGAGCACCACGTCCGCTTCGGGACCGGCGCCGTTCATCCACCGATAAAAATAGGGTTCCTGGTGCGGATCATGTTTATTTGACATGATCGTCCCCCTTCCCCACAAGTTTCTGTTCCCTGGCCCGGATACAATCCCGCAAACGGGCAGCTTCTTCGAAGTGTTCTTCCTTGATGGCCTGCTGAAGCAGGCTCTTCAGCTGGGTTAGCTCCCGCCGGGCCTTAACTGTACTGCCGGCACGTCCCGGAATTTTACCGGTATGGCTGGTGTTGCCGTGAATACGCCGTAGGAGCGGGTACAGCTTCTCCCTGAAAGTAGGGTAACATTCACTGCACCCAAGACGCCCGATCTGTTTGAACTGGGCAAAAGTAAGAGCACAGTTCGGGCATTGAAGCTTCCCGGCGGCAATCGATTCTCGCGACTCGAACGCCCCATCGTGGAGCAGGCTGCTGAAAAGGTTGTGCAGCGAAAACTGGGGTTCGGAAGATAAATCAAAATCGTCTTTTCGGCGCGCACATTGCTCACACAGGTGCATCTCGGTTTTTTTACCGTTCACAAATTTTGTGATAAAAACGTTCGCCTGGTTGCTCCCGCATTCCTGGCACAGCATCTTTTTGTTGCCTCCGTCTTCTCAGATTTAATAGTCGCTCCCTTTCAGGGCCGCCTGCAAAACCGCCAGAAAAAGGCTGCGCTGTAGTTCCGGAACCGCTCTCCGATCGGGACAAGAAGTGTAATGTTCTTCTGCGAGGAACACCTCCAGTATCTGCGCTTCCCGCCAGGTCAAAATATTTTCTTCGCGTAACCTGAGCAGAAAAGCCCCTGCCTGCCGCGGGTCCCATCCCTCCCCGGCCAGGCGGTCAATCAGATCTTTCAGGGATCGTTTTCCGACCGGATCGGCACGGTAAATACGGATATAGCCCCGTCCCCCGCGCCGACTTTCCACCAGGTAGCCCCGCTCCATGGTGAAACGTGTATTCAGAACATAATTGATCTGGGAAGGAACGCAATCGAACTTGCGAGCGACCTCGCCACGCTGAATATCGACGTAGCGGCGAGGGCTCAGCATGAGCAGCTTGCGCAGATAATCCTCGATCAAATCGCTCAGGCTACTCATATCTTCCAGATACTCCCGTCCTTTGACCTTCTCTGACCTTGCTTTATTATATCCTTTCCACCCCATTAATAGGCAAATCCGTGTACTGCTTATTATACCGCACTCCGGCAGGTTGACTCCGCCTAAATAGCAAAGCCTCTCCCCTTCTCGATTTTACGTCGTGTTACGTAATTTTTAGTGCTGTACAGGCCGAATTGAAGGAAATAGAAGAGGCAATCGGAATTAAAAAGCAGGCGGTCATCAAACGAAATCCCTAAACAAAAAAATCATCCGAAGAGATCTTTTCCGTGGCTATTTCCTCCCCTTCCCATGAGATCTCCAGGATACCCTTCAGACAGATGAGCCGTTGAAAGAGCTGTTGGCAATCGAGCAAGACCGGCACGGTAAGCTGAAAATCCATTGTAATGACCTCGGCTTGCAGGGTCATATCGTATTCCAGCGGCTCCAGGCTAACCCTACGGATATTGATCTGCATACTTCCCAGAACCCCCCCGACCCGTCCCAGCAGGCCAGGTTGATCCACCGCCCGCACCGAAAGAAGTTTGAATCTTCGTTGTTGCAAGATCTTCTGGTCCAAACGGCCCAAAACAAGAAGACTGAGCAGGATGAAGGCGGTGCCGGTGATCGCCCCGGCGTTGAAACCGATCCCCACCGCCAGGCCAACGGCGGAAACAGCCCAGATGCTTGCGGCAGTTGTCAACCCATGGACACTGCCGCGATGGCGCAAAATGGTCCCCGCCCCAAGAAAACCGACGCCGGTGACCACCTGGGCGGCGATACGTTCCACATCCGCCTGGAAACCGGGCTTAACCTGCCCGATGTACCCGTAGGCCGATACCATCATAAACAGAGCGGCACCTACGCATACCAGAATATGGGTCCGAAAACCGGCCGGCCGATTGTGACTCTCCCGTTCAAAACCCACCGCGCCTCCGAGGAGCACGGCCAAACCCAGCCGGGCAGCGACGTCCCACCAACTAATAACCATACGGCCCTCCCCGGGACCAAGTCTGTTTGTTCCCCTGGTCGAAATCATTGTATGGCAAGGATGAATTAAAGTCAACGTTCGCCCGCGTGCGGCGTGAAACTCCACGGGAGCTTGTTCTCCAAGCATCTGAGCAGGAAGGGGCTGCCCCATAAAGCAGCCCCTTCCCTTCCATTGCTGTACACAAAAAACCAATGAGGCCTTCTGTGCACCGGCCACAACCAGTAAAACGGTTGCAGCAGTTTCTATTCAGAGTTTCTTGCTATTTGATAGCAATTCGAGAAACCATACACGGCAACATGAATGGGGTCTATCCCGGCTCACTTTTGGGGTAGCCCCGCATAACAATCACTTTTTTATTCTACCTTGCGCACGTTGACCGAACAGGCCTCGGAGAGCAGGTTGGCTACCGCACGGCGATTGCGGAAAGCAAGGTAGATATTTCCGGGCGCAACGATGTCTGTCAAAGAAACCCTTGTTTGGAGGCTGCCGCTGCGCGAGTAGACCTCGGCCAGATCGCCTTCGGCCAGGCCAAGCCGGGCGGCATCATCAGGATGGATCTGGGCTCTCTCTCCGGGACGGTATTTTCCCAGGCCGGTTACACGCCAGGATACCGCCCCGTGATAGTGATAAGGGTGGCGCCCGGTGGATAAAAGGAAAGGATACCCCGGATCCGGTTCGCCGACCGGCGGTTGGTATTGCACCGGAACAAAAAGACCGGGATCGCGTGCGAAACGGTCCTCGTACAAAAAGACAGTACCGGGATGATCCCGGTCCGGGCAAGGCCATTGCAGACCGCCTTGCTCGAGACGGGTGTAGGTCATACCGGCATAAACAGGGTTCAAGGACGTTATTTCGTTGAAAACAGCCTCGGGGCCACTGTAAAACCAGCCCAGGCCAAACCGCTTGGCCAGATCGGTCAGAATAGCCCAGCCGGCCCGAGCTTCACCAGGCGGCATGACGGCGCGCTGACTGAGCTGCACCCTGCGTTCCGAGTTGGTATAGGTCCCGGGGTGCTCGGCATAAGCAGCCGCCGGCAGGATCACGTCGGCATGGGCGGCGGTTTCGGTGATAAAAAGATCCTGTACGACCAGAAATTCGAGGTTTTCCAACGCCGCAACGGCATGATCAAGGTTGGTTTCGTACAAAAGCGGGTTTTCGCCCATAACAAACATGGCTTTAACCATACCCGCACGGGCCGCCTCCATCGCCCGGTTCGCAGTCAGGCCGGGCTGACCGCACAATTCAACTCCCCAAGTTTCGGAAAAAAGCCGCTGCACCGCAGGGTCACCGGCTTTCTGGTTGGCGGTGAAAAAACCCGGCAAAACCCCCATGTCACACGCACCCTGGGTGTTACACTGATCACGGAGGGGATTGATCCCGCCGCAAGGTTGGCCGAGATTTCCGGTGACCAGGGCCAGATTGGCCAGGGCAAGAACGGTATCATCATTCCCATCCCGCCGCCGGGTGATCTCCCCCAGCGCGTAAAGGATGATCGCTTTTTTCACCATCGCGTAGGCCCGGGCAGCGGCACGCAGGTCGGTCGCGGACACCCCCGTAACCCCGGCCACATAATCGGAGGTGTAGACTTCCACAGCCGCCTTGAGCCGGTCGAACCCCCCGGTCCTCTCCCCGATAAACCTACGATCAAACAGGCCTTCATCAATGATCACCTTGATCAAGCCATTCACCAGCGCCACAGCGGTGCCCGGTTTCATCCGCAGGTGACAGGCGGCTTCCAGGGCGAGTTCGGTCTGCCTTGAGCCGGCAATAATCAACTGTGCTCCCCGTCGAGCCGCCTGACGGACCCGGTAGCCGATCACCGGATAGGTTTCCGAAATATCGGTCCCGAGAACCAGGATCGCATCAGCCCCGCTGATCTCCCCGATGCTGTTTGTCATGGCGCCACTTCCGAAAGCTGCATCAAGACCGGTTTCAATGGGAGTATGATAGTGATCGACGTTGTTGGTTCCAAGCGAGCGAATCAGCTTTTGAAAAAGGTAATTCTCCTCGTTGGAGTTCCGCCCCGAACCCAATCCTGCCAGGGCCGCAGCCCCGTAACGGCAGATAACATTTTCAAGGCCGGCGACAACCCGGTCCAGGGCTTCATCCCAGTCCACCTCAACAAAAACACCGTCCTGCTTCACCAGCGGCCGGGTAAGCCGTTCTGTACTATGAATGAAATCCCAGCCAAAACGGCCCCTGATGCAAAGCTGACCGCGGTTGACGGGACTATTTCTGTCCGGACCGGCCCCGATGATCTGTCCGTCCTTGACATGGAGGTAAACTGAACAGCCGGTGCTGCAGTAGGGACAGATGGTTTTTACCTTTTCGACCTCCCAGGGGCGACCCCGGCCGATGCCGTATTTGGGCGTGAGCGCTCCGACGGGACAGTTGTCGATGCACATGCCGCAATAATTGCAAGTTGATTGCTCGATCGTATCATTAAATGGAGGTGCAACGTTTGTCACAAAGCCCCGCTTGACAAAGTCGATTGCCCCGGCACCGTTGATTTCCTGACATGTACCGGCACAAATACCACAGAGAATACACTTGTTCATATCACGGATGAAGAAAACATTGCTGTCATCCGGGGTCAGCGCCTTCGCTTCGCCGCTATACCCGCTGGAAGAAACCTCATAACGGTAACAGTAGTCCTGCAGTTTGCACTCTCCGTTTTTCTCGCAGGTAATACACTGAAGAGGGTGGTTGGCCAGAAGCAGACGTAAAATAACGCGCCTGGCCCGGCGGACCCGATCGGTCGCCGTATGGACCGCCATGCCCGGCGCCACAGGCGCGCTGCAGGCGGCAACAAGGGTACGCGCTTTCTCAACCTCGACCACGCAGATGCGGCAGGCCCCGTTGCGAGTCAGTTCGGGATCGTGGCAGAAGGTAGGGATATCGATCCCCAGCTTACGGGCTGCGTCAAGTATGGTCGAACCCGGTGCTACTTCCACGGGATGACCGTCAACGGTCAATTCAATGGCTGACATTGACTTTACTCCCACTGCCCACGGGAACGACCTGGATACTATTCTGACGGCATTTTTCGACGCAACTGCCACAGCGGGTGCACAATGCGGGATCGATCACATGCAACTCTTTGCGTTCACCGGAAATGGCATTGACCGGGCAAACCCGGGCACAGCGCCGGCATCCGTTACAGGTTTCGGGGTCAATATAGTATTCAAAAAGAGCCTTGCAGACACCGCACCGGCAGAATTTATCATTGATGTGCTCCTCGTATTCTTCCCGAAAATAACGGATCGTGCTCAAAACCGGGTTGGGACAAGTTTGGCCGAGACCGCACAGGGCGCTGTCTTTGATCACAAAGGCCAGCTCGTCCAGGGTTTCAAGATCGCCGGGCTCGCCCTTCCCTTCCGTGATCCTTTCCAAAATCTCAAGCATGCGCTTGGTTCCCTCACGGCAGGGGGTGCACTTGCCACAGGATTCTTTTTGGGTAAAACTCAAGAAATAACGGGCCAGGTCAACCATGCAGGTCCGATCGTCCATGACCACCATGCCCCCGGAACCCATGATCGCACCGGCCTTGGTCAGTGAATCATAATCAATCGGCAGATCGAGCAATTTAGCCGGGATACATCCGCCGGAGGGGCCCCCGGCCTGGATGGCTTTGAAGTCACGACCTTCCTTGATTCCTCCGCCGACATCATAAACTACCTCCCGGATGGTAATGCCCATCGGTACCTCGCATAGCCCTGTATTGCGCACCTTGCCGGCCAGGGCGAAGACTTTGGTCCCTTTGCTTCCTTCGGTACCGATCCTGGAGAAGGCCTCAACACCGCCTTCCTTCAGGATCAGGGAAACGTTGGCCAGAGTTTCGACGTTGTTGATCGTGGTCGGCTTACCAAACAGACCTTCGTTGGCCGGAAAAGGCGGCCGCGGTCGCGGCATGCCCCGTTTACCTTCAACCGAGGCCAGCAGCGCCGTTTCTTCGCCGCAAACGAAAGCGCCTGCTCCTTCTTTAATGGTCAGTTTGAAATTGTACCCGGAGCCAAGAATGTTCTCACCGAGCAAACAATATGCATCAGCCTGAGCGATGGCGATCTTGAGCCGTTTAATGGCCAGGGGGTATTCAGCCCGGCAGTAGATGTAACCTTCGCTGGCTCCGATAGTCCGGCCGCAGATGAGGATCCCCTCAAGAACGGCATGAGGGTCGCTTTCAAGTATGCTGCGATCCATAAACGCGCCGGGGTCACCCTCATCGGCATTGCAAACGATGTACTTTTTATCACCGGGCGCCTTTAGAGTAAATTCCCACTTCACACCGGTGGGAAAACCGGCGCCGCCGCGACCGCGCAATCCGGCTTGTTTTAGTTCGTTGCACACTTCCTGGGGTTCCATGGATAGGATCCGGGTGAGTGCGCGGTAACCGCCGCGCATGATGTACTCATCGATATTCTCCGGATCAATAATGCCACAGTTGTGCAACACATTGAACTTTTGTTTGCGGTAAAAAGGAATGGAGTCATAAAAACGAGCCGGAACCTCGACATCAGGACCGGTATAGAGGAGACGTTCAACAACCTCGCCCTCGATCAGATGCTTTTGCACCAGCTCGACCATATCCTCCGGCTTCAGGCGGCAATAGAAGACTTCGTCGGGATAGACAATGATGATCGGGCCGACCTCGCAAAAACCGGGACAGCCGCTCATTACAAGGCGAAATTTGCCTTTAAGACCGCGTTCCTTCAGTTCCTGTTGCAGGGCTGCCTGCACTTTACCCGCCCCCGAGGAAAGGCAGCCGGTAGCACCGCAGATGATCAGGTGTTTTTCATACAAATGATTTAACCTCCCTACCTACCTAAAGTCCTTCATTACTAAAGAATGACAAATTTTTCGTTCAGCCTCACTTTGTCCACAATCGCCTTGCGCTTGGCCACGCAAGAAGCATCGCTGTGGCAAATCGGGCCATCCATGCGACAGAGAACAAAATCGGGGCACGGCTTTTCCTTACAATGGGTGCATTTTTCACAACAATGGTCGATGAAACGTTCCACCGGAAGCAGACCTCCTTCTTCTAGTAACTCTCAAGAATCTCTCTGACCCGATCCGGAGTAAGCCGGCCATGGGGGTTGTCGTTGACCATCATCACCGGCGCCAGGGCGCAGGCTCCGATGCAGGCCACTTCTTCCAAAGTGAACTTGAAGTCGGGAGTCGTCTGGCCAACCCCGATTCCCAAAACTTCTTCGATGCGTTCGGCGATCTTCGTCCCCCCCTGGATATGGCAGGCCGTACCTTTGCACACGCGAATAACAAACTTCCCCTGGGGGGAATCCTTGAACTGAGCGTAAAAAGTGGCTACACCAAAAATGCGGCTCAGGGGAATGTGCATGCGCCAGGCGATTCGCTCCACGGCCGCCCGGGGCAGGTAACCGAATTCCCCCTGCACTGCTTGTAAAACGGGAATGATCATTTCTTTCTTTCCCAGGTAGGGCTGCAAAAGGTCATCCACCCGGGATAGATCTACCTGCTGCTCGGGAATGGTTTTATTTGGTTCGTTATTCAAATCCCATCCAACCTCCTTGCCGGTTCGATAATATATAAAAGTACGTAAAGTTAGAATTCGCCCTGCAATGCGAATAATCCTGTCGCGCAGACAAGATCTGCCGGGCATTTTCCAGAATATCAACCGGAACACCTGGAGATAGACGGCGCGAAACGATTATGGCGTGCATTGCGCTGTAAATTCTGGAGATCACGGGATATAATGAAGGGGGGGTACCGGCAATGATTCCTTTAAAAGACAGTGCACCGAGCCGGCTTTTCCCGGCGATCAATATTCTCATCATCGTCGCCAACATGCTCATTTTTGTGTTCCAACAATCCCTGCCATCCCGGGAAGCATACCATTTTATCCTTTTCTTTGGCACGGTTCCTCAGGAGATATCGACGGCACTGCACTCCTTCCTTTTTTCGGGGTTTCAACCCGTTTTCCTCCCGGCCTTGTTCCCTTTAATCAGCGCCAATTTTTTACACGGCAGCTGGCTGCACCTGCTGGGCAACATGCTCTACCTGTGGGTTTTTGGGGACAACATCGAAAGCCGGCTCGGGCATGTTGGTTACCTGTTATTCTACCTGTTCATGGGGGCGGGCAGTCAGCTCATCCACATTCTGGTTTCCCCCTTTTCAACCACCCCTTTAATCGGAGCCAGCGGAGCCATCGCCGGCGTTCTGGGAGCCTATTTCATTCTTTACCCCCACTCCCGGGTTCTGACCCTGGTCCCGTTACTTTTTTTTGTTACCTTTATCCGCATCCCGGCGGTGATTTTTTTGGCTCTATGGTTTTTGCTGCAACTTTTCAATGCCGCCGCGGCCGCCGGAACGGCCGGGGTACAACAGGTGGCCTGGTGGGCTCACATTGGCGGATTTATAACTGGCCTGGTGGTCGGCGTTGTAACCAAAAAAAGGATGTCGCACGGCACTGACAGGTTCAGGTAATGCGGACCGGGGTGAAGTTTACCGCATCGGCGGCGACAAAGCTGTAACCGACACCCCGTAAAATACCGCTAAAAACCCTTTCCCGTCCGGGCCCGTGGATGTGTCCGAAAACACATCGCTCAACCGGTACGGTTTCAAGAAGATCGGTAAAGGCACTCGGTTCCCGGAGACGATTAAAAGGCGGGTAATGCAATGCGGCAATAATTCGGGTGTGCCCATCTTCAAGGGCGCTTTCAAGCGAAAGTTTGAGCCTTTCAGTTTCACGCCTGTAAATGCGGCCGTCCTCTTCCGGATTGTAGTTCTCATCGCCGGGACAAACCCAGCCCCGGGTGCCGCAAATTGCCCAATCCTGCCAGATAAAATGATCGTTCTGCAAGGCATGGATTCCGGCCGGTAAGGCACGGCGCACTTTACCGATGGCGCTCCACCAGTAATCGTGATTACCGCGGAGCAAGAGCTTTGTTCCCGGTAGGGCTGCCACAAAAGACAGGTCGGGCCCGACCTCCTCCAAACGCATTGCCCAGGAAATATCGCCCGGTACAATCACGAGATCTTCCGAACCCACCACCTCACACCAGCGGGCGGCGATTTTTTCCGGGTGTCCGGTCCATTCCGGCCCGAAAACATCCATCGGCTTCTTCCCGCCGTGAGAGAGATGTAAGTCGGCCAGAGCAAATACCGCCATGCCGCCACCCCCAAATTTTGAGATCAGGCCGAACCGGACCCGATTCCGCTCACCATTTAAACTTCCCACCCCTCTCTCACCCCGAGAGGGTGAGAATTGGTTTGCAATGGCCACGGCAGAATTAAGCCGGGTTGATCAATTTCTGTTTCTCCCTTACACTAGCCGTTTGTGGGCCAAGGAAAGGAGGTCATGCAAATGCAGGTTCTGCTGCACAGGCTCAAGCTGAAGCAACGCCGCCTGCAGCGGCTGATTTTCCTGACGCTTGCGGCAACAACCCTATGGGGAGCCATTCTCGGGATGGTCTTGCCCGGATCGGCACCGGATCCAAAAAACAGTGCGGTCAACCCCGCTTCCGCAAGCAAAACCGGACGGACCAAAGCCGACGCGGGTACAACTAAAACAGAGAAAACTATTCCTGAAGGGCGGCTGGAACCAACCCCCGAGGAGATGCAACTACTTGCCCGCACCGTTTACGGTGAAGCCCGGGGCGAACATTTCAACGGCCAGGTAGCCGTTGCCGCCGTGGTTTTGAACCGAATCGAAGACCCGCATTTCCCTGACGATGTCGCCGGTGTGATCTTTGAACCGGACGCCTTTACCGCCGTTTCCGACGGCCAGTTCTGGCTTGAACCGGACCGGGAAGCTTACCGGGCGGTCGATACTGCACTTAAAGGTACCGATCCCACCTGCGGGGCTGTTTATTATTACAATCCGGCAACCGCGACCAGCCCCTGGATTTACACCCGCCGGGTAATCAAACAGATCGGCCGACACCGCTTCGCCGGCTGATCTGCAAGGCATCTATATTTTACCAGATATGCGCCCTTGCGTCCAAGCCGGGGCGCTCTTTTATTTTACCCTATTTTAAAACTTTATTATTTATTGTATAATATCTGTGCATACCAAATAATCTCTCATATTTAACGGGGCTGAAAACTCATACAGCAAAAGGAGGCAATCCGGTGCAAACCAAAAATCGTCCAGATCAAAGCCGAAAACCACGCCGTTACTTGCGGAGCCTGATCACCCGTAAATTGATCCTGGACACCGCCATGCAGATTTTCCTGACAGAAGGCTACACCAAAACTACAATCACCAAAATCAGTACCAACGCCACCGTCGGTTACGGCACTATTTATAGCCACTTCAAGGGTAAAGACGATCTGTTGAAAAAGCTAATTGACCGGCTACTGGAAGAATTTTACCACCTCCTGGAAACCCCCTTTGAACCCGGTACCTACACTGAAACGCGAACATATTTTTGCAAGTTGATCGAATCCTATTTCCTACTGGCAGCGCAGCACCGCCAGATCATGCGGGTTTACCGGGAAGCGCTGGGTGAGAGCAGTGAACTGTTCGACCACTGGCACGCAATTAAAATGCGCCTGACCGCGACTATATCTAGGTTTATCACCGCTTGCCGGAAACGTGGGCTGACCCAAACCGTTCATCCCGAAAAGGCCGCCGGGGCGTCGGTTTTACTTCTTGAATGTTTCCTATGGGAAGTAGTGCGGGAGGAAATCAAGGATGTTCAAAGCCTGGCCGCTTTTCTCACCGGCATGGTTTTTGAAGGTTTTTTCATCAAGCCGGCACAGGTGAAGCTCACCCTGGGCAACCGGAACCGGAGCTAAACCCGGGGCGATACTGGCAGCGTCCGTACCTCGGTCAGAATCAAATCGACGCGATGATCCCAGGGATCAACCGGTACAACTTTGACGATCTGCAATTCGAAACAAATTGCAACCAGAGGGATCCCGGGATGCAACAACGACATAGTAACCGCCCCCGTAACCGAGGCGGTTTCCTTCAAGGTCAAAAGCCACCCCGGGAGCAATAAGCAGATCTATCACGGAGGGATCGGCGGTGCGCAATGCTTCGGGGCGAGGCTCGGGGATACCGTAAAAGCCGGTAGCAAGGTCGTTATCCCAATTTTGCAAATATGATGGGATCAGCATGCGCGTTTCTGGCACCGCCTTGGGTACGAGCACCCTTTTGCCGCACATCAGACTATTTCCCACCGCGAGACGGGTATCAACTTCGCTGCAAAACGAAATGAAAAACATGATCGTTTGGCTGGCACGGTACGAGACCAGTGCAAAGAGCCTGCGGGTAATCGCCGCGCTCCTCGCCGTAATCTCCTCCGAAGAAAGGGCGTCCCGTGCTTTACAAATGGCCCGGCGCAGCTCCTGTTTGCGCCTCATTTGCATCAACCTAACCCCTAGTAAGCGCGTGCGAAACAGGCGATGGATGATGCTTTTTGACCGCAGGCCAGGCAGGGCCCCTCGACCGGCGACCCCTGGTCAAATGGAATACAGCGAATAGTCGCTTTCGTTTCATCCTTTATTTTCGCTTCACAGGCATCATGACCGCACCAGGGAGCCAGATAAAAGCCCCGTTCCGTTTCCATAATCCGGGTGAATGCAGCGTAGTCCGAACCGCGACGGGTGTTGGCTGCGCGAAAGGCGAGGGCCCTTGTAAAAAGCTCTTGCTGGATCGTTTCGAGCAGCTCCGGCACTCGTTGGGAAAGCAGGTTTTCCGGAACTGTTTCTTTAAAACCGCTAGGCCGGCAAACCAGAACGGCCTGTTCTTTTTCAAGATCCCGCGGCCCGATCTCGATCCGCAGTGGAACCCCCTTCATTTCCCACTGATTAAACTTCCACCCCGGAGAATATTCGATCCGGTCATCCAGCTCGACGCGTACTCCCTTTTCGACAAGAACGGCGGCAACGCGGCGCACTGCCGTCAGTACTCTTTCCTGCGTTTTTTTCGAAAATATCGGAACTATGACCACCTGAAACGGGGCCATGCGGGGAGGCAATACCAGGCCGCGATCGTCGCCGTGCACCATGATCAAGGCTCCGATGAGACGGGTGGAAACGCCCCACGAAGTCTGCCAGACATACTTGAGCCGGTCATCCTGGTCCAGAAAAACAATATTGAAAACCCGGGCAAAATGCTGTCCAAGGTTGTGAGAAGTGCCGGCCTGGAGGGCACGGCCGTCGCTCATCAGCGCTTCGACGGAATAGGTACGCTGGGCACCGGCAAACTTTTCGCGTTCGGTTTTACGCCCTGTCAACACCGGTATGGCCATTTCTGTTTCAAGAAACTCACGATACACGTCGAGCATTTTCAGGGTTTCAACCTCGGCTTCCTCCCCGGTGCGATGGCAAGTATGCCCTTCCTGCCAAAGAAATTCGGACGTGCGCAAAAAAGGGCGAGTTGACTTTTCCCAACGCACCACATTGCACCACTGGTTAACCAACACCGGCAGATCGCGCCAGGACTGGACCCAGCGGGAATAGAAATCACAAATAATCGCCTCGGAAGTCGGGCGGATGGCCAGCGGTTCAGCCAGGGTTTCTTCACCGCCCCTGGTCACCCAGGCCACCTCAGGGACAAACCCTTCAACGTGATCCGCCTCTTTCTGGAGTAACGCCTGCGGAATAAATAGAGGAAAATAGGCGTTCCGATGGCCGGTCGCTTTAATGCGGCGGTCCAACAATTTCTGGATCCTTTCCCAGATCGCAAAACCGTACGGCCGGATGGCCATACACCCCTTGACCGGAGCATAGTCCATCATTTCGGTTTTGAGGATTACATCGATATACCACTGGGAATAGTCTTCAGCACGAGGGGTTATTTCCTTCACAAATTCTTGATCCGGCCTGCCCTTCGCCTCGTCCGGTTGCCGGTTCATTTCATGATCAACCTCCCTCCGATAACCTGAACCTTATCCCGTAACGCAGTATAACACAACACGAGCAAAAATTGCACCACGGTCGTGGGGCTGGGTTTTATTCGATCCATTGCGACCCCTCCGAGCCGTCCACAGGGTGACAACACAATTCCTACCTTGTTGCCTTGGCCTGATAAAGGGCTTGATCAAGCCCTTCTTAAAATGCTTTCACCGTTGGTATCTATACCCGCAGTGCCAAAAGCAGCCGTCACCCCGATACTCGCCGTCAAGCAAATTCCATGTTTCCCTTGAGTTACTTTCATGCCGGCTACGGTCTCCAGGAATTGCTACGCCGCATGATTAAAGCCGCATAATCGATGTTCCATTCTGCCAAGGCTGAAAGAATATGTATGATTCCGACAAAGGGAGACAGAGAAGCATTGCTCAAGCCACCCCATTTTTTTTTAGATATTCATGCTTCTCCATTTGAGCCCAGTACCCCAAGCACCCCCAATCTCGTGCTGTCTAGGTCTGCAACAACGCCCCGGCGGGCTCCGACAGCTCCGTCTCCTCCACCCGGTTCATTTGACAGAAATAATCAAAAAACCGCTGGGCATGCTCCCGTTCCCGCAGCTCCTTTTTGACCGCAATGATATCTCGTAAGATTTGAGCCATCCAGATATTATCAAAATACCGGTGTCGCCCCGTATTCCAGGTCATCCGGTGCGGGTACCCCTTGTTGAGGTAGTAATTCCAAAAGAATAAACCTTCTGATTCCCCTTGTGAAAGGCGCATTTTGAATTCTGAGTGCGCCGGGATATATCCATCGGTGCATCTCCTGCTGTTAAAAAATTCGTTTACCATGAATACGCCCACAATGCGTCTTTCCTTCTCCGGCGTATCGGAATCCCTGATCGTTAACAGGCAGGCACTATTCGAGCCGACCAGGGCCAGTCGTTTCGGCTGGCCTTTTTTCCGGCCACTTTTGATCTCACCGGTAAAAACATTCCACTCGGAAAAGATTTCATCCAGTTCCTGCGGCTCACACCAAAAAACTGATTGTGACCGCGGGTGTATTTTACGGGTTTTTTGTCTTCTAGCCCGTTTTTCCCGTTCCAGGAGATGCCGCCGTTTTATATTTTGCAAGGTTCTTAATTCGATCTGTCTCTGTTTTTCCGCCTTGCGCTCTTCTTCCTGTATTTTTACCAATTTTTCAACAAAATTCGCTGCTCTTTGATCAACCAGGGTCAAAAATGGTCCAAACGCATCGGGAAATACAAATTTTTTATTCCCGGACGGAAAATTGATTCTCACATATGAGCCGTCGCACCTCACAACCTTACCCTTGCCGAAAATTTTGTGCGTGACCTGTTTGTTGATTAAATCCATGTCATACTTTCCCCCCATGTTTTACTGATGCAGGCACCCCCCCGGTGCCACTACCATTATAACACCAACGTACCGGCAGTTCAAAATTTTGTATTGACATTCCCGTCAATCCTGTTATAAAATTAAAGTTTCACTTTTTCGAAAGTCGATTATTCCGTTGCTCCAGGCTCCATCACGAAATCATTAAAGCAGTCGTTCATTGCGATGCGCGATAAATAACGAAGGATAAAAAAGAGGAAACTATAAGTATAAAAGGAAAAATAGAACAAGATGTCCATACGCTATTAAAACCAAGGGATGTGAGCCTGATGGAAGTTCGGGAAAATGTAATTGTCCCTTTAGGTTATGGCAAGTACGCCCGGGCCGACAAAATTATCGCGCTGGAACCGATTGAAGACGAACGCGGGCCGGGCCGGCGCACCCTGGTTTATGTGGAGCAAATGCCAAACCCGATTATTGCTTCGCGAACGGAACATGCCATTGTTGGAAACATGGTTCAAACCCCAAAAGAAGTACTGGAGGCAACGGCAGCCCTGGAACTGTTGCAGGATCTCTGCGACGACATCAGCCGGGTTGGCCCGATGTTGAGAACCAGTATCAAAAAAGAAGCCGCCCTCGATTTAAACCAGATCGAAGGCAAAATCAAAGAAATCCTGGAATGCGAATCAAGGGATTAGCGGATCAAGGGGACGGTGATATTTTTACGAGAAAACATGATCTCGTCTATGATCGTCTGGAGGAAGGAAAATCTTTGCCCCGGGATGCTTTTTCCAGCCAGCCCATCCTGGTCCCCTTGATCGCATCAATTGCAGAACTGTACGGTTTAAGATCCAGCAACGGAGACCGGTCGAGGGCATCGAGGCCCTTCACGATCAAAATGTTGCCCTTTCGTGCAACCAATTCGGCAATGCAAAAAGCAACAGGGTTGGGACGATTCGGGGACCTGGTGGCAAAAACCCCGTGGGGCTTATCGTCCCATGGTGTATGTGCCTGAAGCAATTTTCGGTCCGCCCGGTGACACCAGTAGAGTACAATCAGATGCGTAACCGTCTCCACATCTTTCATTGCCGGTAAAATTCGGGCAAGATGGTGATCTCCGAAAGGTTTTCATCTTTCCTGCCCTGGAAAGGGGCATTTCCACTATTCCTGAAAGGAGAGTGGATAATCCCGATTCGGGTTAAATGCATCAAGGGCACTCCTTTATCCTACGGCTGCATGCGCCGTTTCCGGCAATTTTTTTTAATTATACCATGAACAATCCCGGGTTTTTCCGCGTTGCAAGAATGACCGCCCTTGCCGGTAAAAGAGATGGATGCAGGTTTTTAACCTGCCCGCGAGGAATGACATGGCGATAAACGGGGCCGCCGATACTATTACCATTCTTAGGGAAGTGACTGGAAATGCGCTATACCACCTATATTTTTGATTTTGATTATACCTTGGGTGATGCCACCCCGGGTGTAATTGAATCGACAAATTTCGCCCTGGGAAGGATGGGTTTTCCTGCAGCCCTCCGGGAGGCAATAAGACGAACGGTAGGCATGCCGTTGCCGGATGCTTTCACCTTTCTTACCGGAAACGCCAAACCGAAACTGAAATCGTTGTTTGTTGATCTATTTCTAAAAAGGGCGGAAGAGGTTATGACCGGGAGCACGGAGTTGTTTGCAGATACTATTAAGGTGTTGAATCTGCTCAAGGCAAACGGCGCCGGTCTAGGAATAGTATCGACCAAACATAGACGCAGACTTTTGCAGATTCTTGACAAATTCGGCATCGATCACCTTTTTGACGTAATTGTTGGTGGAGATGATGTCAAATCCTGCAAACCCGATCCCGAGGGTTTGTTCCAGGCCATGGCATCGCTGGGTGTCACAAGGCAAAACGTCCTTTACACCGGGGATAGCATTATCGATACCAAGACAGCCAAGAACGCCGGTGTGGATTTTGTTGCCGTAACCACCGGAACAACTGGAAAAGAAGCATTTCTCCCTTACCCCCATATTGCAGTCATTGATTCCCTCTCCGATCTCCTTGAAGTGATCAAAACTGAAGGAGGTTCATGCAAAAATAGGGTACCGGATTTGTAAGAGGTAGCTGGGCGACGGGAAGGGGCTACCTGTCATGGTTAAACACTTGCTGATACGGCATTCGGCGAGCGGGACTTAAAAACAAGGCCCCTGGGGAAATACAAACCGGATGGCCCCTGCAGGATCATCCGGCTTTCCCCTATTCGTTCTTATCATTCTTGAATACCCGGCGTCAATTTGCGGGCCAGGTCCCGGCCCCACTGATAGCAACTTTTGAATTCGCCGGCATCGGGTACCCAGGGCACTTCCAACCCTGCCCCGGCAAGGGTTAAACCGGCCGCCTCAAGCTTCGCTTCGATCGCCTTGACCGCTCCTTTGCTCCAGCCGTATGAACCGAAGGCAGCCCCAAGACGGTTGACCGGTTTCAACCCGGTCAGTTCATCCAGAAACGGTGAGAGCACAGAAAGATAATGCCGGTGGACCGTTGGTGAACCGACCACCAGCAGGCGCGACTGAAGCAATTCGGTAAAGATGTTATTCGTGTCGCGAATCGAAATTTTGAACACGTTTGCAGCAACTTTTTCTGCCGCCATACCCTCGACGATCGTGCGGGCCATGGCGGCGGTGCTCCCCCACATCGTATCGTAAACCACAACCGCCCTGGGTTGCCATTCGCCCGAGGCCCAGCGGAGGTAAGCTTCGATTATCTGCCCCGGGTTATCCCGCCAGATCACGCCGTGAGCGGGAGCGATCATGGAAATGGGGATATTCAGGGCGTTAACTTCTTCCAATTTCTTGAGTACCAGACTGCTTAACGGGTAGAGGATGTTGGCATAGTAACGGGACGCTTCCTCCATGACCAGTTTGTTCTCCACCTGGTCGTCAAACCGGAAGTTGCCGGCCAGGTGTTGGCCAAAAGCGTCGTTGGGCATCAGCAGCGCTTCTTCCTTGACATAGGTGAACATACTATCCGGCCAGTGAAGCATGGGCGCTTCAATAAAACTTAAAGTGTGTTTCCCCAGCGACAGCGTCGTGCCGGTTTCTACCACCCGGTAATCCCAATCCCCGAAGTAATGCTTGAACAGGCCCTCCTTGCCCCTGGCGGTACAGAATATCTTTGCCCCGGGGGCCAGCTTCATCAATTCAGGCAGTGCTCCGGAATGATCTGTTTCGACATGATTGATCACGATGTAATCGATCCGGGAAGGATCGATTAATTTTCGGATCCGTGCCAACATTTCACCGGCAAAAGGAGCGTAAACCGTATCCACCAGGGTCACTTTTTCGTCCATGATGAGATAACTATTGTAAGTTGTGCCGCGATGAGTTCCGTAAATGGGCCCATGAAAATAACGCATATCCCAATCCACCGCGCCAACCCAGAAAATGTTTTCCTTGACCGCAACCGGCTCCATAGGTTACGCCTCCTTCTTTTTTGGGGCGGTTTAACCCACCCCTATTCTAATCTTAACTATAGCATATTTTACTATCCCGGGCTCGCCTCGGCAGGGCCCGGATGACAAGTCAAGATCCGGACCTATCGCTTTGTATTCCCGCTGGCTCCCATCCCCAATTAGACCAGCCCTTTCCTCCAACCGGGACGCCGGCTCCTTTCCTGCCCGCCAAGCGCCGTTGAATCAATGATCATTCTCCCGCAACCCGGCCGGTTTACGAAATTGCTGCCGCAAGGAAACGTCTCCTCGGCCGGTACGACCCATCCTGTTGACAGGCGGCGGAGGTTTCGGTAAGATAAACAAACAAAGGGGAGTAGCGGGCAGGATTTAACCTGCCGGGTGCGACCAACAGCACGGTAGCGATACCTGGTCCACCCCTTGCCCCCAGGCAGCAAGACCTTTGACCGGGTTAGACTACCCGTGGAAAGGGTCTTTCTATTTCAGGCTGATCCAAGGATGGGGGGCTAAAGGCATTGCACAAGGAACGCATCCCGGTGGAGCAAGAACTGCCTGTCGGGGTTGGACACTGGTTTGCCCTTGACGGGACGGAAGTTGCGGCACGCCTGCAAACGGACCCCATTCGGGGGCTGGACACCATAGCGGTGGAACAACGGCGCCGGCGGCACGGCTACAACGAGCTGGATGGGGAACGCGGCCGCACCATCCCAGGGATGTTCGCCGCTCAATTTTCCGAATTCCTGGTGCTGCTCCTGGCTGGAGCGGGGGTGATTTCCCTTTTATTGAAAGAAACAACTGATGCTGCCGTGATTTTAGTCGTGCTCTGCATTAATGCCATCCTCGGGGTGATTCAGGAAAGCCGTGCCGAAAAATCGATGGCGGCCCTGAAAACCCTGACAGCACCGGTAGCACGGGTACTACGTGGAGGGGAGATCAGTGAAGTGCCGGCTCGGGAACTGGTTCCGGGCGATATAATCATTCTTGATTCCGGTGACCTGATCCCGGCCGACGCCCGGTTGCTCGAATCCGCCAACCTGCAGGTAAACCAATCCGCTCTGACCGGGGAAGCGGAGGGGGTAGCAAAGGACGCCTCCTTCAAAAGCCCCGGTTCCCTGCCCTTACCTCTGGCCGACCGCGCCAATCTGGTCCACCTGGGGACCACCGTCACCTGCGGACGTGCCCGGGCCATCGTCATTGCAACCGGGATGGAAACTGAAATCGGCCGCATCGCCGGCATGATCCGTGCTGTCCCCGTTGAAAAAACGCCGTTGCAGAAAAAGTTGGACCGGCTCGGCAAACAGCTTGGAATCCTGGCGCTGCTGGCCTGCGCAGTTATTTTTGTGC
This sequence comes from uncultured Syntrophomonadaceae bacterium, assembly GCA_964420065.1. Taxonomy (GTDB): domain Bacteria; phylum Bacillota; class Dethiobacteria; order DTU022; family DTU022; genus CAYQQK01. The sequence goes on from CAYQQK010000008.1 coordinate 33,442, forward strand.
TGGGAATCTTCCAGGGTCATGACTATTACGCCATGCTCCTGATCTCTGTGAGCCTGGCCGTGGCGGCGATCCCGGAGGGACTACCGGCAGTCGTCACAATCGTGCTTGCTTTGGGGGTGCAGCATATGGCCCGCCGCAAAGCAATCATCCGCAAACTCCCCGCCGTGGAAGCTCTTGGAGCGGCTACGGTGATCTGTTCGGATAAAACAGGCACCCTGACCCAAAATGCGATGACCGTACGCCGTATTGTCACCACGGAAAAGATGTACACCGTGACGGGTGAAGATTACAAACCGGAAGGGCGGTTTTTGTCCGGTGAACCGGCGGAAGAGGTGGATCCGGTCGCGGAAAAACAACTGGCATTGTTGCTTGGCACAGCCTCTCTCAATTGCAACGCCCGGTTGATCCGGGACAAAAATGGTGGGCCACCCCGAATTTCAGGCGACCCGACCGAGGGAGCCCTGGTCACGGCAGCGGAAAAAGCCGGCTTTTGCCCAATCCGCCTTGAGGTGCAACTGCCGCGCCGGCACGAATATCCCTTTGACGCGGAAAGAAAATGCTGTTCAACCGTGCACGACGGCCCCTTGCCCTGGCAAATACCCGGTTTGCAGGCGCAGCGCTGGCTTTTCACCAAAGGCGCACCCGATTTGATCCTGAACCGGTGCAGCTGCTACCTGGCCGGTGACAGCATTTGCGTACTTGACCCCGCCACACGGGATCAAATTCTGTCCCAGAATCGGGAGATGGCCTCCTCTGCCCTGCGAGTGCTTGCCGTCGCCCTGCGTCCCCTTGAAATCAACGAAGCCCTGCCCGGGAATCCGGAGGAGGCTGAACGGGACCTTGTTTTTCTCGGTTTGATGGGCCTGATCGACCCGCCCCGTCCCGAAGCGGCGCATGCCCTGGAGATCAGCCGCCGCGCCGGAATCAATGTGAAAATGATCACCGGAGACCATCGCGCTACCGCTCTGGCTGTGGGCCGGAGCCTGGGTCTGGCCTGTTGTGAAGAAGAAGTCATGACCGGAATCGAAATAGATCGATTGGACCGGGAAGAACTGGCGGCGCAAGTGAATACGATCGCTATTTTCGCCCGTGTTTCACCGGAACACAAGCTGCGTATCGTCGATGCTCTGCAACAAAATGGTGAAATTGTAGCCATGACCGGCGATGGTGTCAACGATGCCCCCGCCCTGAAAAAAGCGGATATCGGGGTAGCAATGGGGGTTACCGGCACCGGTGTAGCCAGGGAGGCGGCGGAAATGGTTCTTGCCGACGACAATTTCGCCACCATTGTCTACGCCGTGCAGGAAGGCCGCATCATTTTCGACAACATCCGTAAAGCAGTTTTTTTCCTGTTTTCCTGCAATGTCGGGGAAATCCTGGTTATTTTCGCGTCAATCCTGTTCGGGTGGCCCCTACCTTTACTGCCGGTACAGATCCTGTGGATCAATCTGGTTACCGACAGTCTCCCTGCCCTGGCTTTGGGAATAGATCCACCCGAACACGGAACCATGGAGCGCCCGCCACAAAAGCCCGGTAAGGGCATCTTCACCCCGGGAAATATTTTTACTCTGGCCGCCTACGCCCTCACCATTACCACTGTAACCCTGATCGCTTTTTTTTGCGGACAGGCGGTATCGATTGCCAAGGGACGCTCGATGGCCTTTGCCACCTTGGCCCTATCCCAATTGGTGCATGCCTTTAATTTTCGGTCGCTGGAGGGAAGCGTTTTAAACCGGAGACTGTTTACCAACCGGCCCTTACTGGGGGCATTCCTGGTATCGGGGATACTGCAGGCGACAGTGCTTTTGTTTCCTTTCCCGGCAAAAATTTTCCGGGTGGCCCGCCTGAATGGAAGTGATTGGTTACAAGTAGCGATGCTATCGTTGTCGATATTGTTATTTGGGGAACTGTGGAAGGCAATCCGAAAAAGATGGAAAGGGCCGCCCTGTTCAATATGATCGGTTTGCGTCTGGATAAAACCGGACCTGTTCCAGTTCGTTTTCGGAAACCCGGGTAAGCAACATCGCCGGCCAGTACAGCAGCACATGGTCACGAATACGATCGGCCCTTTTTATCGGCTTAACGGTTCAACGGCCGTAAGGGAGATCATCCCTCCCTACGAGGGGAAAAGGGAGGGGAGGATCATGGAAACGGCATGGTGTTCTTCGTCCAGATTTTCGGCCAGAAGAGCCTCGATTTCGGCCTTATTGATTTGGGAAAGCAGGACGGGAAAGCTAAGAAAATCGGCACCACAGAAATGATAGGACAGGAAATTGTTAGCAATGAATTCAAGTGTGTTGAACTGACGCAGGTAAACCCCAAGTTGTTTGCGGCGGTGCCGTTCGAACTGCTCCGCCGTTATCCCCGTTTCCCGCAGGGCTCCAATCCCGTCCAGGATCCGCCTGTACAGCTTCTCCGGTTGCCCCGTCTCGCCGCCGACAAGTGTGTAGCCGTACGTGCTTTCGGCCATATAACCGGCGCTAAAACGATCGTCGATCAGGCCCTCCTGGTAAAGCGACTGGTAAAGCGGTTCGCTGCGCCCGAAAAGAACATCCAAAAGCAAATCCATGGCGATTTCCCGCCGGAGCATCTCCTCCCCTGAAATCCCATCCACCATAAAGAGATCCTTGAAGCCGACACTGATTACCGGCTCGGAAACAGCCAGTTCTTGGGTGATGCGGGGGCGATTTATTCCCGGCGGCTCTTCCGGATAAAAACGACGGATTGTCCCCAACGGCTGATAATGGCGCCGGCCCAGGTTGGCCGCGGTCATCTCCCCGATCCGTTGCGGATCCACATCCCCAACAACAAAGAGAGCCATATTGCTGGGATGATAGTAAGTACGGTAACTGAGGTAAAGCACCTCCGGGGTGATTTGGGCGATGCTTTCGACCGTCCCCTCAATTTTATTGCGCACCGGGTGTTTTTGGTAGAGCGCCTGAAGCAAATTCGAAAAGAGCTGCCACTGGGGATTGTCATCGTACATACGGATCTCTTGACCGATAATGCCCTGCTCGTTTCGTACCGACTGTTCCGTAAAATAGGGATCCTGGACAAAATCAAGAAGCAGCTCAAAGTTTTCCTCGAAACGCGCGGTGGTGGAAAAAAGGTAGGCCGTATGGGTAAAGGAAGTGAAAGCATTGGCCGAGGCCCCGTTGGCGGCAAAACGTTCAAAAACATTGCCGCGTTCGTCCTCAAACAGCTTGTGCTCCAGGAAATGAGCCAACCCCCCGGGCAACTCTTTGACCTCATTGCTTCCGTCAACCTGGTAACTGCTATCAATGGAACCGAAATGGGTGGCCAAAACAGCATATTTTTTGCGGTAGCCCGGCCGGGGCAACACAAATACCCGCAACCCCGGAGGCACGATACACCGGTGCAGCACCTCTCCCAAAAACGGCAATTCAACCTGTTTCATTTCAGCCATCGCTCTCGTCCCCCTTTTCCGTCCCGTGCAGCAGATAAACGGTATCAAGTTTGACCCGCGCGGCCACCCCGGTCACTTCTTCCACGGTCACCTGTTCGATCTGCCGGATCTTTTCATCCATTTCATCAACCCGGCCTCCGAGACGCCCATCCAGGTGCGAAAAGATCAACTGGTAGGGACTGTCCTCGGAGGCGCGTAAACCATTGACCATGGCCCGGCGGGTATGCTCCATCTCGATCGGGGTGATTTCACCCCGGGCCATGGCCTCGACTTGCTGCTCGACAATAGTGCGGGTTTTGGTATAATTGACATCTTCAATCCCTGCCGTAATGACCATGATCCCCTTGTGTCGCTCCAGACGCGAATAAGCATAATAAGCAAGGCCGGCCTTCTCGCGTACGTTCTGAAAAAGTTTTGAATGGGGATAGCCGCCCAAAATACCGTTGTACATCAGCAGCGGGTAACGGAGGGCATCGCTGAAGGCGGTAGCGGTGCGGTAGCCCATAACCAGCTTGGCCTGGTTTACCGGCAGCCGCTCTTCAACATAGCGCACCGCCTTTACCGAGTGGTTGATCTCCGTTTTCGGCAGCCGGACCGGCCGGGGGTTACGAGAAAATGAAAACTGTTCCGCAGCGGTTTCCCGCACCCGGGACCATTCCAGATCCCCGATCACATAAAGATCGATCGGGTTGGCCGAAAGGATCGCGCGATAGTAGCGGTACAACCCCGGCGGGTCAACCCCGGCCAGATCCTCGAGGCGACCCAGCCGGTAAACACCGAAGCGTTCCGCTGTACACATTTCCTGCAGGCACCGCTCCAGTGCATAGGCAACCTTGTCATTGATCAGCCCGCGAATATCCCGGCTCAGTTGTTCCTTTTCCCGGGTCACGAAATCGGGACGGAAACCGGCCGCCCCGTCCACAAGCGGATCCGCTACAACATTGCTCAAGACGTTCAGGCCGCGGTTTAAGAGTGTCCCATTTTCGCCAACGTAGCGTCCGTGTACCGTCTCCAGGGTAAAGGAGATCAGGTGGGTTTCTCCTTTTTTATGAACGCCGCCGGCCAGCTCAGCCCCGTAAAGCCGTTCCAGCTCCCGACGCAAGACAATCGTATCCGGAAAACGGGCACAGCCCCGTTCCAGAACAGCCGGCAACAGCGCGGTTCTGGTGGCCAGTTCATGACTTAACTCCTGATGCAAAAACAGGGCCAGGTTGATTGTTTTAAACTGGCGTGAGGATATGAAAATCAAGCGGATTCCGTTGGGCAGGGTATCGGTAAAGGTTTCCAAATGTAAAGAACCCCCTCTTCACTTCACGTGCATGGCAAAACACTGTTTATTTCCTTATTATACCCTGCTATTCCTGCCGCATGGCAGCGGCGGGATGCAATTCGCGCAAGGCCAAAGTGATCATTGCCGAAAGGAGCGGCGGCACGGTAAAAAGCAGGATCATCGCCGCCGCGACCACCCCCGAATCATTGGCCAGGAGGGCGGCTACCCCTCCCGCCGCCCCGGCAGCGGCACCTACCAGCAAATACGGTTGTTCCCGCCCAAGGCGCCGCAACAGGCCAATCGGATAAAAACATAAAAACACCAACAGTGCAAGAAAAGAAACCAGGGCGCGACTCCAGATCGAATAGCGCACCAGTTTCCAATTCATGGAGGCCTTGCGGATCACGGTCTCCCATAGTACATCCAGGCCCCTTTCCCGCAAAGACAGGCCGAACCGTCCCAGGTGGGAGGCAGCCCCCGCGGCCAGGGGGCTGAAATTGAACAGCCAAAGGAACAGGACGGCCAGACCCAACCCGGCCGGAAAGGCAATCCGAAGCGAACGTTTCAAATCGGGACCGTGCAGGGCCGACCGGACACCGGCGGCGGCAACGGCAAAAGCTACCGCAGCGGCGACTGTGCCGCCTAGGTTCGCCCCGAAACGTGGCGAAGCGAGGTAGAGAACAATGATGATGTAAAGAACCAGGGAAAAAACCCAGACAGCTCGCAATGGAAGGGCGGAACGCGGCTCGTCGGCAGGCGGCCTGGTCGCAATTCCCGCCGGAAAAGCACCATTCGGACCAGCCGCCATACCGGCCAGGGCGGTGCTGCCCGTTAAAGCGGCGCCGATGAGTGTACCCATGTATTCGTTGCCGGTGCCGTAGTAACGGGAACCACCAATGATATCGTAACCTAAAAAAGAATACTGCTGCAGGGGCGAACCATTCAACCCGTCGATCAAGATCAGTCCCGCTCCAGCCAGCCCGAACAACGCCCAAAAAACAGGTGCGCCGGCCACTTTTTTCAGCCGCCCCAGGAACAACGCCAAAACAAGGGTTGTAACCGCCAAAGTTACCCCGGACAGGGCGGCGGAGGAAAACGGGTAGGCGGGCCAAGCGGCCAAAAGCAGCAGCGCCGGGGGGACCAGAACCAACGCCTCAAGGGCGGCGGCCAGGTGTTCCGCCAGGGTAAGGCGTAGGGCCAATCCGGCCAGAGAAGCTACAATGGTGATGATCACAAGCATAACAAATCCTTTTAGAATTGGCGGACGCTGTCGGTAAAGACGAACGGCACGAGTGAAAAAGTAATCGAGTCGTGCGGGAGCGTCGGGTGAGGCAACAACCCCAATCGGAAAGCATGCATCGCCGGGTCGGTTCCCTTCCACCAGAAAAGCGGCAGTCAGCGCCACCAGGTCGGCGCCGGCAACAAGCCCCGGACGGCGGGTGTTGGCGCTTTCGGCAAGGCCTCCCGGACATCCACCCCCGGTCATGACAAACGGCACCAGGGCCTCTTCCCCTCCGGGCAGATTGGCGGGAGGTGAAGGCACCACCAGAAGAAACATTACCTGCCCGTTACACTGGAAAAGCAGGGAGCCGACTAGCCGGTCCAGCCTGGCGACGGTATCCGCCAGAAGCATATCGCGCCGGTTTTCATCCAGGTTGAGCCAGTAACGATCTAGCCGGTTAATATCACCGAAATCGATCACAATAAAGTGAGCTTTTTCCAGGAGAGAGACGGCCGCTTCAACGAGGACGTCCAGGGAGGCGCGACAACCGAAAGGGGCGAACGGGGTCCGTTCAAGGACCTCGTCTCCAACCAATCCCAGCGGAACCGTTCCCTCCCGGTCCATGGCGATCAAAACCGCATTGCGTACGGGATTGCCGATCCCGCCATCGGCATTACCGGCCACGGCGGCCACTTTACCGTGCCCGGCGAGGTAGCCTCCCAGATAACCCGGCAACACCCGGTAGCCGAGCGATCGGTTGCGCCGGTACAAAGTGGGCATATGCAGGTGAAAAACCGCGCCATCGGGAGCACGACCGGTATGGCGCATGAAGAGAATTTCCGCCTGTTGCCCTTCAAAGATTTCTCCACGCTGGAAAGCCTGCCCCCCTTCCGAGCCGGCCACGGCCCGGGCACCCGCGCCGAGGGTCAAATAACCACTTTCGCTGCCGCTGCCGGCACTACGGACATTCATCAGAGCAACCGCACCGTTTTCCATCATTGTGCGCAGCGCCGGCCCGGCATGGTCGCACAAAAGTGGGTAGCTCAACCGGTCTACCACCACCAGGAGCATTTTCTTTTCACCGGCCGGTTGTGTCACAACAACAGCTTGATCGGGATCAGGTTCGCGGCCCCATACAGGAGCAGCAAGAAAAACAGATGAAAATAATATAGAACAGGACAGGAATAAAGCCGGAACGAACCGCACCGGAGCAATTTGCCCTTTTGAGGAAATCATTTTACCGGTAGTATCACCGAAGATGACACGTTCATCCCCTCCCCCGGCGCCGGCAACCCGCCTTTCCTTTCCCGGCCCGCTCCGGCCTGTTTTCCAGCGTCCCATCATGCACCCCTCCCCTACGTTCGCCCGGAATTGCCCCCATTTCGCTGTAAATCGCCGCAGTTTTTCGGAGCATTCCGGTTTGCGAAAATTCCCGCCGTACCCTGGCCCCGGCCGCGACGCCCATCCGCCGCGCTTCGCCCGGCCGGTGCAGCAGTTCAGCCACGCGCCGGGCCAGGGCTTCCGGGTCTCCGGGGTGAACCAGCAGCCCGGTGATGCCTTCTTCCACTACCTCCGGCAAACCACCACAGTGTGAAGCCACAATCGGGCAGGCCGCAGCCGCAGCTTCCAAAAGGGCTATCGATAACCCTTCGCTCAGTGATGGCAGGATAAACACATCCATGGCGCCAAGTTCTGCGGGCAGGTTTTCCCGATGCCCGTAAAATTCAACCCGATTACCCAAACCCAGCCTTGCCGCCAGGATTTCCAGGGCGGGCCGTTCCGGCCCCTCTCCGACTACCCGAAAAACAAGGCCGGGGTACCAGGACGCCAACCTTGCCGCCGCCCGTAAAAAGACGGCAATTCCTTTTTGCGGCGCCAGCCGGGCCACCGTTCCAACTACCACCCGTCGGCCGGCCAGGCGCAGGCGCTGCGCCGCCCCGGCAAAGCGGGCTGCGTCAATGCCGTTGGGGATCACGGTAATCCGGACCGGGTCGACACCCCAGCGGCATAGCATCGCCGACAGCGCCCGCGAAACAGCAATGTAACGAGCCCGCCGACCGCAGGCCAATTGCAAGGCAACCGGTAAGAACACCCCCGCCGGATCGGCGGGAAAATTGTGTACGGTAACAAGTAAGGGCGTCCCTGCCCGGCATGCCGCCACCCCGCCGACAAGAGCCGCCTTGAACCCGTGCGTATGCAACAGTGCCGGGCGGGTTTCCTGCAGGGCGCGGCTTAAAACCTGGAAGGTTTGCAAATCAGTGCGGGGCCGAAGTGCACCCGGTAACGGCAACCGGTAAAACCGCCCCCCCGAATGTTCGGCCAGGGCGGCCAGCTTCCGACCGGGAGCAGCGAGGTGCAGGCGGCAGCTTTCCCCAAAATAATCCATTAGCTGCTGTAAATGGCCCTCCATCCCCCCTGCAGCCGGACGGATCAAATAAAACAAACCCCGTCCCCGCTCCTGTTCTTGCACTACTTTTCCCCTCCCGCTCGGCCGCCGCAGACCGGCGTGACGACAGATCAAAATATTACACCACCGCCCGATCCGGGATCTAGATTACCCCAACTGCAACCGGTAATTACGCCGTATCGTGCAAAGAAGTGTAAACCATGCACACGCGGTTATAAATTTGACTTGATGGTCGGGAAATGTTAGTATTATTTGCGGCAGGCGCCCGTAGTGAAAGGGATATCACGCAGGCCTCCGGAGCCTGAAGTCGGGGTTCGAATCCCTGCGGGCGCACCATAGCCCCGGCACCCGAAAAACAAAGGGTGCTTTTTTTGATCCCAACCCGGCCCACCGGTGAAGATAAATGCATTGCCAGAAGCCTGTTTGAGGAATATACTAATAGCTGGCATGAGAAAGGAGGTGGGGCTGTGGATACGGACGATTGGCCCGACTCGTTGGTAATAATACTTCCAATTACTCCGTTTTACGGGGTACCACAGCCTGACAAAGGAGGACTTTCTTATGCTCAACACACGCCTGTCACAGCACGCTGATCTGCTTGATTCCTTGCGCGATGTACTTCATGCGGCTGAACCGGAACAATCCCTTGAAACCCTTTTGCGTGAAATGCAACCGTACGATCTTTCCGAAATTCTGCTCCATCTTGATTACAAGGAACAACTGCTTTTCCTGGGCACCCTTGCTCCTGAAATAGCCGCCGAAACCCTTGAATTTTTGGAACCGGACGACCAGTACGGCTTGCTGGATCACCTCGGCCCGGAAACATCCGCCGCCATCCTTAACGACATGTCCAGCGACGCCGTGGTCCAACTCTTCACAGCTATTCATCCTCTCCAACGCGAGCAGCTCATGGGAGCGTTGCGGCAACCCTACCAGGAACAGATCTGCACCCTGCTCAGTTACCCCGAAAACACGGCCGGTAGTCTCGCAGCGGTCGACTATATCGCCGCCCGTCAGTGGTGGACGACGGAACAAACCTTGGCTCACCTGCGCAAAGTCGGTTCCAAGGCCGAAATTATCACCTACATCTACGTACTCGAACCGCTTGGCGAGCTTGTCGGAGTCCTTTCCCTGCGGGACTTGATCATGGCCCCCCCGGGAACGGCCCTGGCCGAAATTATGAACACCAAAACAGTATCGGTGTCCGCAGCGGAGGACCAGGAAAAAGCCGCCCGGCTCCTGGCCCAGTACAACCTGGTCGCCCTGCCGGTGGTAAGCAGTGACGGTAAGATGGTCGGCATTCTCACCGTTGATGATGTTCTGGATGTAATCGAAGAAGAAGCAACAGAGGACATTCACCTGCTGGGGGGCAGTCAGCCCCTGGACAGCCCTTACCTCAACGTCGGTTTCTTCAAGCATTACCGCAAACGCGTGATCTGGTTGCTGGTCCTGTTCGTGGCTGAGGCTTTTACCGGCAATATCTTGCGTCACTTCGAAGGATTTTTGACCCAAATGGTGGCGCTGGCCTTTTTCATCCCGCTGCTGATCGATACCGGGGGCAACGCCGGTTCTCAAACTTCGACCATGATCATCCGCGCTATGGCCGTGGGAGAGCTCAGGGCACGGGATTTTTTCACGGTAATCTGGCGTGAAGCCCGTTTGGGCCTGCTACTGGGCCTGACCATGGCCGCGGTGGCTTTCGCACGCGCCCTTTTTCTTGACAGCTCTTTCCCTTTGGGTTACACCGTGGCCGCAACCATCATTGCCGTTGTTACCCTCAGTTCGATCATCGGCGCGGTGATGCCCATGCTCGGCAACCGCCTCGGCCTGGATCCGGCCGTATTTTCCGCACCATTAATCACAACGGTTGTTGACGCGACCGGACTGATGATCTATTTTCAGATGGCCCGGTGGATGATGCAACTTTAGGGGCTGCTCTGATGATCCCCGACTCCGGTGCGCCGCAACGGGCCGGGGGTTCCCGAACCTGAACCACCCGGGCCTACCTCGTTAAAAAACATTGCGCAGACTCGGGGATTCTCGCTCCTTCAAGCGTGAAACCTGGCGCCGGGCCACCCCGATTTCCACCAATAATTCTTCCTTTTGGCACCCGCGAGCCATGCGGATGACCCGGGTAATTGTTTCATCCACCCGGTCGATACATTCATGATCCATCACCGGGGAAAGACAGCGATCGGCCTTATCCCATAGCTTTTCCAGGGTCCTCGCCTCCCGACCGGCCCGGTCCCATTTTTCTTCCTTAACGGTTTTTTCCATCGCGCCCAGGCTCCGCTGCAGATCATCATGCAGGTGGGAGGTGTAAAGGAACATCCCCAGAACAGCCAGTACCACCACCGCCAGAACTGTCACTGCCGCCCAGATCATCCTCATAGCACCGCACTCCCCTTTCGCTGAAAGAAAAAGTTGCCCTCGGTGTCGAGGCTGGCAAAAAATACCTCGGCCGGTGTTTTAATCCCAAACCGGCTTAGCTCTTGCAAAAGCCACTGTTCGTTTAGTTCAATCTTGCCCAGGTTCTCATAGTTGACATTGCCATCGATGATCAAAGGATGGGGTATCCCTTCGTATGCGGTGGCGATACCCAGGTCACGCGGGACCAGGGGCCGGCACTGGGACTTCGGAATAACACTCATTTCGCCGTTTGTTTCCATGACCGCAAACTCGACCTCACAAATATTGGGGAAACCGGCAATGCGCAACTGTTCCAACAGATCGTTCATATTCATGCGCAGATCCCGCATGACCTGCTCCACGATCTGGCCGTTCTTGATCAGCACGCTGGGACGCCCGCAGATTACCGCCCGCACACGCTCGTTTTTCTGGCTGAAATGTGAAACCAGGACCTGAAAAGAAAACAGCAATACAATCGGGATAATGCTGTTGCCAAGGGGAATACCGATGTCCTCCATTGGAATCGCCGCCAGGGCCGAAACCATGATCAACACTGCCAGTTCATAAGGCTGGAGTTGGCCAATCTGACGCTTGCCCATGAGGCGCATGACGACAACAACCAGGAAAAACAGGATTACCGTCCGAAAAATGACAACAAACACGGGTTATCTCTCCCTCATTGCTATTCCTGTTCCCTAGGATTAAGATTTCCAGCCCGCTTCATACATCAGCCGAGAAAGAAAGGTTTTGCTCAGATATTGTCGAAATCAAGGTGGGGCCATCAATGGTGTTTTTAAATCCCCGGTTTTACAAAGGGGGCACCACGAGATGAAATTTTTTTTGCTCATACAACCACGCCGTTACAAGACTCGGGAACGAGTTTTTGCCGGTCTGGTGCTTCTAGGTGCAGCCATTATTAGCGTGGCCGTGTTTTTATCCGATCCGGGTCAACCGCACCGCTTCCTCCCCCCCTGTCCCTTTTACACTTTAACCGGACTGCTCTGCCCCGGATGTGGTAGCGGCCGTGCCATGATCAACCTTTCCCACGGACGTTTTTACGCTGCCTGGCGCATGAACCCGATGGCAATACTGCTTCTGCCGGTACCGGTTCTTTATCTCTTAAACCTGGTCCGGACCGTTTTCTACGGACAATCCCTTCCCGGGGTTACCTTCCCCCCCTGGATTACGTGGAGCCTTTGTGCGATCATTATTGCTTACGGGGTGTTGCGTAACATCCCCGTCTATCCGCTTACCCTGCTCCAACCGTATCCGGTACCGTAAATTACCCTAGACAGTTTCCGGTCCTTTAGCCTCTGGCAACAAAGACCTGATCCGATCCAAAACATTAATGCCCCCATTCATCATAACCCGATCGATTGTGCTCTTTTGTACTCTTTCCCCATACACAGATCTGCAGCCGTAATCAGAGTCTGCCAATTTATTCAGATCCGTTCAGCTCGATCCTTCCGGCCGACCGGTGCAAATACGCTTGTGATCCGTCATTGCTTGTAAAACAGGACTCCAAAAAACACGGCAGTAATAATTTTGACGAAAAAGCGCAAAATGTACATGGTTTACCGTGCCATGAAAGGAGGTGCACAGATAATGGTTAACGTTTCAACCAAGGAGTTAAACTATATGAAGGATTTCCTCTCATGGGAGTTGTACATGGCCAAGGCTTGCCACGACCATGCCGCCGAAGTATCCGATACCAACTTTGCTCGCCTCCTGGACGAGGCCGGCCAGATACACCAGCAAAATTATGTCGACGTGTTCAATTACCTTGAACAGATCAAGTAAACAAATAACCACGCCAAGGAGATGACTGCATGGACACCGGCTCGATCATTACCACCAAAAGCGGCGCTCAGAAGATCGGCAAGCAACCTCCCCCGGGGATGCAAATGCCAAAAGATGCAAGTATCAACGATCGGGATCGCCTCAGTAGCGTCTTGATGCATCAAAAACAGATTATCCAAGGATATACCACCGGATTGAACGAGGTTTTTAACTCCAGCCTCTATCAGCTCACCCAAAACAACCGGAGCCGCGTGCAAGATCTGCACACCCAGACTGTAAAAGCCCTTTTCGACATGGGCGAATATACCGCCGATCTGGCGCCGGGAGAACAGGTTATGGACGCTTACGATACCTTTAGCGGTTACAAGAGCCAATTGCCCTACGGCAGCCCGAAACCGCACTAAACCTGGAACCCGGGAGGGGGCCGGAACTGATCCGGCCCCCATATAAGAATCCGGAAACAATACCCGCAAGGAGTACTTCAGCCCACGAAAAAGGATCGCCAGACATCACAAACGCTCCCTTTGAAGATACGTACCTTTGAAGCTGCTTGATAAAAAAATACCTTGACCTATGATTCAGGAAAATGCCACTTGATAGGACCATGGGAAAAGTAAAAGCCTTATGAGCTTTGCCACTCCTTGTTACTGTGGTGAAAGCGGCTTCTTGCTATATTGAACAAAACTCAATCCTCTACAGGTAAAGGGTTAAAAACAAGTTCTCCGATCGTGTTTCCTGTTCAAATAACCGGCAACGCACCTTTTCGTGCCACCTCTAATATCTTTATTAATACAAGGCATTGCAGAGATCCATGGGAGACATGATGAAGGAGAAATGTTTTGAGACCGCCATTTTGAGTCGGCGTGACCGGTGTGGTCTATGGCTCGGAAAAGGGGTCCGTACGTTTTCCCGCCTGGGTGGCCGGGACGGCACAACCTTGCCCGGGCGGTTGGCCGGATCGCTGGCCCCGGGACTACTTCGGACCCTGGCGGGGCAGGTGCGCTGTAACCTGGTCCTGACGGGAAGCAATGGTAAGACCACGACCGCTTTCCTGCTGGCCACCCTGCTGCGTCGAGCCGGGATACACGTGGTTCATAATCACAGCGGCGCCAATCTGCCCTGGGGCATTGCAGCAACACTGATTGAGGCGTCTTCATGGGGCGGCCGCCTTGCCGCCGGTGCTTCGATCATGGAAGTGGACGAAGCATTCTTTGCTCAGATTGTGCGGGAGGTCCGGCCCCGGGGGGCCCTTGTCACCAACATTTGTCGCGATCAGCTCGACCGCTACGGCGAGGAAGAATCCATTCGGAACATGATCGGCAACGGGCTGGCCCTTTTACCCGCCGGCGCCAAGGTGCTTTTGAATGCCGACGATCCGGAGGTAACCGGCCTGGCCGCTGTTTTGAACGCCGGCGGCGCCGGGCCGGCCCTTCCGAGCGAGACGGCGCCTGCCCGGAAGGGCCCACGCCTGTTTTTCTACGGTCTCGAACTGGCCCGTTCCACAACCCGTCCCGCGGGCAACACCGGGGAATTCAAGGCCTGCCCCCGCTGTGGGCAACGGCTCGCCTACAGCATTGTTTATTTCGCCCATTTCGGACATTATGCCTGTACCGCCTGCTCTTTCCGTCGGCCACGGCCCCAATTCCGCCTGTTGCGTTGCCTCCGTACCGGAAAAGACCCCTCCATACTCAGCATCGCCACTCCCGGAGAACATTTGCACCTGACTTTTCCTCTGCCCGGCCTGTTCAACCTTTATAACGCTCTTGCCGCCGTCGCCTGCGCCCGCACTTTTGGGGTTGCGGGGAAGGTGATCGAATCCGGCCTTGCCTCGGTTTCCTCTCCTTCCGGCCGGATGGAACAGTTTTTACTGGCCGGCCGGAAAGTGACAGTGGGGCTAATCAAAAATGCAGCCGGGGGCAATGCAGTGCTGCGTACCATTCTCGAAACTCCGGAACGGCTAAACTTGCTCATCGCCATCAACGATCGTTATGCCGACGGAACCGATATTTCCTGGCTTTGGGACGTTGATTTCGAGCTGCTTGCACCGGCCCGGGAACGGATCTCAACCCTGACCGTGGGTGGACGGCGAGCCCTGGAGACGGCGGTACGGCTCAAGTACGCCGGAATAGAACCGTCCTTCCTGATGGTGGAGTGCAACCCCGCCCGAGCGCTGGAGCAGAGCTTGCAGGGGCCGGCCGGGGAACCGCTTTTCCTGCTCCTCAGCTACACCGCCATGCAAGAGCTGCACCGGATCATCCGCCGCCGGAACAGAATACCGGCGCCGCGGGGAAAGCAGCGTCCATGATCGGGACAACAGTTACCATTTATCATCTATACCCCGATCGGCTCAATTTTTACGGCGACCGGGGCAATATTTTCGCCTTGACCCGGCGTGCCCTCAGGCACGGGTTGAGGCCGCAACTGGTCCCTGTCCATTCGGATAAGGATGCCGATTTTTCAAAATGCGATCTTCTGTTTATGGGAGGCTGCGGGGAGACCGCTCAAAATATGGTCTATCAAAATTTGAGGAGCCACCGCGATGAACTGCAGGCGGCCGTGACAGCAGGGATGGTCCTTCTGGCTATAGGCGGTTCGTACCAATTGTTAGGACACCATTATACTATCCACGAAGGCGAACCTCTTTCAGGCCTAGGGTTACTTGATCTTCACACCACGGCCGGCCGGCGTTTCAGTGGTGATCTGGTAGTACAGTGCAGTTTATGGAATCCACCGCAAACCCTGGCCGGTTTTGAGAACCACAGCGGGCACACCTACCTGGGCCCCAGCCTGAAACCCCTGGGATCAGTTGTCGCCGGACATGGTAACAACGATGAAGATCGCACCGAAGGAGTTGCCTGGCGGAATGTAATCGGAACCTATTTGCATGGCGCCCTGTTACCGCTGAACCCCTGGTTGACCGACTGGCTGCTCGCCCGGGCGCTGGCCTACAGGGGATTTATTTTTCGCCCGTCCGCCCTGAACGATCACCTGGAGCAAGGGGCCCATTGTGACATTGTACGGCGTAGCCGTTCTTTCTTTTACCGCCGCCGCGCCCCGGCCCTTGTGCTACAAACGGGGAACGGGCGGCCTGGCCGCAGATGATCAAGGGGCATCCTTCGGACCGTCGCGGTGCAAATAAACGCCACCACCCTGGACAAATTCCTGATCCAGGGGACGGTTCGTTGATTAAAATGAACCCAAACCGGTGGATGTCAGCAACCGCAACGTTTTGATCGCATGAAAAAGTTAATACACCAACCGCACAAAACATCTCCACCGCGGCAGGTAACGGTAACGGTTAGGACTAGGCCAGAGGGGGATCCCCCGCCCCAATGAGAGTAAACCGGTCGACATCGACGAGACCGCGATCGGTAAGCTTCAGGTGGGGAATCACCGGCAAAGCCAGGAAGGAAAGGGCAAGAAAAGGCTGTTCCAGGGGCGTGCCCAACCCCCGGGCGGCAGCATTCACGGTGCGCATCGCCGCGGCCACCGCCACGGCCGGTTGTTGTGACATCAGTCCGGCAACCGGTAAAGGTAAAAGCGCCTGCACCGTCCCGCCGGAACCCGCTACAGCAAATCCACCTCCCGCCCGCGCAACCGCCGTCGCTGCAGCCGCCATCGCTTTTTCGTCCACCCCGGCCACAATCAGGTTATGAGAGTCATGAGCCACACTGGAGGCGATCGCTCCACTTCTCAATCCAAGACCCTGTACCAGTCCTATGGACCGGCGGCCGCTACGGCAATGACGTTCCAACACGGCAACCTTGGCCAAATCCCGCACCGGATCCGCGCATACCGCACCCCCTACCCCACGCTTCGGTTCCAGAAATAGTTTTTCGGTAACGACTTCCCCGGGAAGCAGGCCGATCACTGCCGCCGGCCCGGGCGGCAAAAATAAGGAAAAATCCTCCGCCTCGGGTAGGCGTTTCAGACGCATCGTCTGCAAAAATGCCTCCGGCACATCAAAAGCCGGCCAGGATAGATGCAGTTTTCCGTCCCGGACCGCTACCCGGCCATCTTTGATCACATCCCGCACTGTAAAGTTTTGCAGGTCCTGCACCACGAGCAGGTCTGCCCGGTAACCGGGAGCGATCGCCCCGCGACGCCCCAGGCGATAATGGCGAGCCGGATGCAAGGCGGCCAGGCGCACCGCCAAAACCGGGTCCAGGCCAAGGGCTACCGCCTCCCTTAAGATGGTATCGAGGTGACCATGCTCCAGGAGATCCCCTGCAGCGCGATCATCACACCCGAACATGAACGAGCCGCAGTTGCGTTCGGTTACTGCGGGCAAAATGGCCTCGAGATTGCGGGCTGCTGAACCCTGCCTGATAATGACCGCCATCCCGGCACCTATTTTTTCCAGTGCTTCGGCTGCGCCTGAAACTTCATGGTCTGTCGAAAGACCGGCTCCCGCATAGGCCTGCAGATCTTTTCCCGTGACTCCGGGGGCATGGCCGTCAAGGACCTTGCCTCGGTTGACCGCAGCGCAGAGCATCGCCGCCACCCGTTCTTTCCCGGCGATAACATCAGGGTAACACATCACCTCACCGAGCCCGACCACCCGCGGGTGCTCGAATAACCTTTCAATGTCGGAAAGATCGATCTTCCCCCCGGCCGTCTCCAGAAGGGTTGACGGCACGCAGGAAGGGGCGTTAAAGAAAAAATCTACCGGCAGAGCGGCAGCAGCCGTGAGCATCAGTGCAACCCCGGCCGGGCCGAGAACATTGGCTATTTCGTGCGGATCGCAGACCAGGGCGGTGGTGCCCCGGGTGAGCACCACCCGGGCCAGCTCCGCCGGCATGAGCAGGGTGCTTTCAACGTGCAGGTGAGCATCGATCAATCCGGGAATCAAAAATGCTCCACCAGCGTCGCACACTGTTTTACCGGTGCTGTAGTCCAGGCCTACCCCGGCAATGATCTCCCCGGCCACAGCAATGTTACCACTGCTGATTTCTCCAGTAAAAACATCAACAACCTTCCCCCCGGTGACAAGAAGATCGGCCGGGCATTCCCCCCGGGCCACCGCAGTGGTATGCTGTAAACAATACGGCAGACAAGACATCTGCACCACTCCCATCTTGATTCGGTTGATTCAGCCGCGGTTCGTTTTTCGGTGAATACTGCTGAAAAGACCGCCCGTGACACAGGCCGCTCCGGGCAGGAATCCGGAACCCGGCGTAGAAATATATCAATGATTCACACTACTTATCTTACCATAAGGGGGCAACAATCATGGGCAATACCGCCCGGGACTTTATGATCACCCCGGTAGTCAGCGTCACCGCAGATTTAACCCTGCAAGAGCTGGCCCAGCTGCTGTCCAAAAACAATTTTAGCGGCGTACCGGTGGTAGACAGCACCGAAAAGGTCATCGGGATTCTTTCCGATACGGATCTGATCCGTTTTGCTCAAAAACTGAACGTGGTTCCTTTGAAAGACCTGACAGGCTGGATCTCCCCCTACACCGAAGTTGAGGATATTGCCGCCGTACGCCGGGGTATCGATCAGCTTTCAAAAACCACCGTGGACAAAGTGATGACTCGCAAGGTTTATACCGTTTCCGAAGACAGCACTATTCGCGAAATCGCCCAGTTGATGAACCGGCGCAATATCAACCGGGTGCCGGTAATTGACAAACAGGAACGATTGGTAGGGATCATCACCCGGGCCGATCTGGTTAGCTGCATGGCCCAGCGCTAGAAGGGCAACGCCCCCGAGCCGTATTGCATTTTTGCACTTTCTTCCCTTTTGGGAAGGGGTTGCTTTTTTTGGAGAGAAAACTCGGGCAGGGGTGGATGGATCTGGCATTATTTGGGGATAATAACCCTTACCGGCACACACCGGAGCAGGAATAACAACCGTGCCGTCGAATGAAAGGAAACAGTAGCTGCAATCAGCGCAGCACCGTAAGGGAAAAGAGCAAATCCATTCAACCGTGTTCACTGATCGCAACCACCCGGAATCTAAATTTACTGTCTCGAGCGAGAGTAAAGAACCCCACCTTCGAAGCCGGATAGGGATAGCCTTGGGTAAATTTCTCACTGCCTTCACCCGCCTCTCCGGACGAGGCGGGACAACCTTTCCCGGACGGGCGGCGCTGAAATTGGCCCCGTCGCTGATCGAGCATATGGCGGGGCAACTGCAGAAAGGCAGTGTGGTCGTCACCGGTACAAACGGTAAGACCACTACCGCCGCTTTGATCAGCGCCATGTTAACCCGGGGCGGCTACCGCCCCGTACATAACCAGTCCGGTTCGAATATGACCTGGGGGGTAGCCTCCTCTTTGATCGACGCCGGTACCTGGAACGGTCGCCTGGTGAACGATTTTGCAGTGATGGAGGCGGACGAGGGCGCCTTTCCTGAAATTGTCCGCCGGATGCAACCCCGGGGGGCAGTGATCACCAACATCTACCAGGACCAACTCGATCGTTTCGCAGCAATTGATCATGTCCGGAACACCCTGGAACGCGGGCTGAAAAGGGTCCCCGCTCCGGAAGGCTTCCACGTCCTCAATGCCGACGACCCCACCCTGGCCGGTCTTGGCCACGCCTGGTCAGGCCGCCGCTGGTTCTACGGGCTGGAGTTGGATCTTCCCCCCGATCATTTCGAGGACACCGCCCGCAACAGCAAAACCTGCCCCTACTGCCGCAAGGCATTGCAATATGACCGGCTTTACTTTGCCCATCTGGGCCATTACCGTTGCCCTGCCTGCCCCTTCACCCGCCCCGAGCCGGACGTAAAGCTGGTAGCGCGCAAACCCCCCACCACCCCCGGTGAAACAACCGTACTGAACCTGCTCTTGCCGCGAGGGGAAAAAATGACACTAAATTACCCCCTCCCCGGAACTTACAACATTTACAACGCTCTCGCTGCGATCACCTGCGGATTGGCCCTGGGCCTCGATCCAAAAATCATTGCCGCGGCTGTGGGCGGCGCCAGACCTTCTTTCGGACGGATGGAGCGTTTTGCCATAAACGGGCGCACCATGCTCCTGGCCCTGGTCAAAAACCCGGTCGGGGTAAACGCAGTATTACGGACCTTACTCGAACGGGAAGTCCCCCTTCATCTCATCATCGCCATCAACGATCGTCCGGCTGACGGCACCGACGTTTCGTGGCTGTGGGATGCCGGTTTTGAGCAGCTGACCCCGGTTCAAAAACAGTTGCATACGGTGATCATAACGGGTATCCGGGCCTGGGACATGGCAGTGCGCCTCAAGTACGCCGGGATCGATGAAGAACGTTTTTCCGTAATTGAAAATTTCCGGGAGGCGATCATCGCCGGCGTACACCAAACCCCACCGGGAGAAACCCTGTTCATACTCCCGACCTACAGCGCCATGCTGGAGATGCGCAAACATCTTAACCGCCTCGACGCCGGGCGACCGTTTTGGGAGGCCAAACCCATTGAATAGGGGTCTCAAAAATCCCGAATTTACATTATGCCATTTTCATCCGCGGCACCTGAACATTTATGGAGACAGGGGCAATGTGCTCGCCCTGCTCGACCGGGCCCGCCGGCACAATCTTGACATAAATTATATCCCGGTTGAACCCGGAATGCCGGTTGATTTTGAGGCCTGTGATCTCCTGTTTCTCGGGGGAGGGCAAATTTACGAACAGGAACAGGCCATGGTCGAACTCCAGGGATGCCGGGAAGAAATGCTGGCGGCAATAAAAAAAGGCCTGGTCATCCTGGCCATTGGTGGTTCTTACCAGCTCCTGGGGCAACATTATCCTGCCGGAACCGGCAGGACAGTGCCGGGTCTGAAGCTGCTCGATTTCTACAGCGAAGCCGGCGGGAAACGAATGTCCGGCAACATCGCCACCAGTTGCAGCCTGTGGGCCCCGCCCCGCACCGTGGTCGGTTTTGAAAATCACACCGGGCGCACTTTCCTCGGACCGGCGGTCCGTCCCCTGGGAAAGGTCCTCCGCGGGTACGGAAACAACGGCCGGGACCGAACCGAAGGCGTCATCTACCGCAACGTTATCGGCACCTACCTGCACGGAGCCTTACTGCCGAAAAACCCATGGTTGACCGATTACCTGGTGCAAAAAGCACTGGATCGTCGTTACCCCCGATATAGCCTCAAACCGCTCGGCTACGATCTTGAAGAGCAAGCTCACCGGGCGGCGCTGCGCCGCACCGGTGCCGCCCCTATCTGTAAACGACGTTAGCATTTTCCCAAAGCGAAGCGACCAGTTCCCGGATCAGTTCAGGCAGTTTTGCTTCGTTCATGTCCGCCCGGACGTGTTCCTTCACTTCGGCGAAGGCAACGGCCCGCCCCGACTTCCGGTTCAGAAGTTCGATCACATGGAACCCATATTTTGTTTCCACCGGATCGCTTAATTCACCTTTTTCAAGTGCAAAAGCCGCCTCCTCAAAAGCAGGCGTCATCTCACCCCGGCTAAAAAAGCCCAAGCCCCCCCCCTCGGCCCCACTCACGGTGTCTTCCGAACGTTCCTGGGCCAGTTCGCCAAAATCGGTCCCATTTTGCAACAGGACCAGAACTTCTTGCGCTTCTTCCGCGGTTTTTACTAAAATATGGCGAGCTTCAACTTTTTCGGGTTCATCATACCGGATGCGATTATTTTCAAAATGCTCCTGCAGTTCCTTTTCCGTAAATTCCAGGCCTTCAGCGGCTATTTTCCGGACAACCAGATCCACCCTGAAGTTTTGCTCAATAGTTTTCAGATCGATACCATGTTGCTCCAAGGTCTCGTCAAATAATTCTCTCTCGCCATCGAAATTTTCGTCCACCATTTTTGTAATCTCGTCCTTTATTTCATTGTCACTGATGACAACGCCGCGCTTTTTCCCTTCCTGCTCGATCAGCATCACCGTGATCACCTGGTCCAGGGTTTCCCGACCACCCTGTTCGTACATGGCCTCATATAGTTTATCCCGTGAAATTTTTTCTCCATTGACCACGGCCACCGTTTTACCCCGCAGGGTCAAACCAACCATGACCAGGCAGGCTACGAGACACAAGCCTGTAATAACGGAAAACAACATCCGGGGAATAAGCCGTTCCCTGTTTTCAAAAAAACTTTTCAAGGTTCCATCCCTCCCGATCCCGTTTAACCGCATTTTTTAATTATATCCTTTTCCGGAACCTTACGGAATGATTTTGTTGAGGGGGTATTCAATGATCCCCTCGGCCCCGGCATCCTTCAGGCGGCAGATCAAATCGCGAACCTGCCGGTTGTCGACGATCACCTCAACCGCAACCCAGCCGTCCTCGGAAAGGCTGGAAATGGTGGGCTTGCGCAAAGCCGGTAGCAATTGTAAAACCCGATCCAGATCTACCGCAAAGACATTCATTTTCAGCCCAACTTTTTCCTCCGCTTGCAGTGCGCCCTTGAGCAAGGTGATCATGTTTTCTACTTTTTTCCTTTTGATGGGATCACAGCTACTTTCCCGATTCATGATTACCCGGGGTGTCGAAACCATGATTGTTTCAATAATCCGCAACGAGTTGGCCTTCAGGGAACGCCCGGTTTCTGTTAGCTCGGCAATGGCGTCGGCCAGAAGGGGCGGTTTCACTTCGGTCGCCCCCCAGGAAAAGATCACATCCGCTTCAACGTCCTGTTCTTGCAGGTAACGCCGCGTCGTTTGCACCAGTTCGGTGGCAATGCGTTTTCCGTGCAGATCCTGCACCCCTTGAAACGGAGAATCCTGGGGCACGGCCAAAACGAGGCGCACCGGCCGCAACCCCCGCTTGGAATAGGTCAGCTCGGCCATCTCTTCCACATCGGCCCCCGTTTCAGTAATCCAGTCCTTCCCGGTCAGGCCTACATCGAGCACCCGATCCTGGACATACCTGGGAATCTCCTGGGCGCGCATGAGGACACATTCAATTTCTTCATCATCGATGAAGGGATAGTAGGAACGTTCACCGATCCGGATCGTGTAACCAGCCTTGCGAAACATTTCCAACGTAGATTCTTGCAGACTTCCAGCGGGCAGCCCCAATTTAATCTTGATCATGGTTGCTCTTTCCTCCAAACATTTTACGGCACAGGCAGGCATTACCGGAACCCGTCCGGTAAAGACAACACAGGCGGAAGGGGGCAGATGAACCCTCGCCAACAGATGAACATAAGTTATCATTGACGGCCAACGCTGTCAAATCTGCTGCAGCCGGATTCATTTCTACCGGCAGCAGGAGATCGGCAAGGATATGTAAAAGTATGTCGCTATATTTTTGAACGGCCGGCGAAGCGAAACGCCAATGCCGCCGCCCTTTGACAAAATTGGAACAGTTATGGCAGGTGGGTAAAATGGCCATTGTTGTGCAAAAATATGGTGGCTCTTCTCTGGCCGATCTGGAGCGAATGCGCCATGTAGCCAAGAACGTGATCGCCACGAAGGGCAAAGGACATCAGGTGTGTGTGGTCGTCTCGGCCATGAAGGGAGAAACAGATCGTCTGCTCAACCTGGCCGGGACCATAACGCGGTTATCCCCGGGTCGCGAACAAGACGTTCTGGTCGCCACCGGAGAACAGGTTAGTGCCGCTCTCCTGGCGATTTCTCTTGAAAGCGTCGGCTGCCCGGCCCGCTCCTTTCTTGGATTTCAGCTACCGCTGCTTACCGACCAAGCCCACACCCGGGCGCGAATCCGGGAAATAGCCACGGCAAGATTGCACACGGCCCTGGATGAAGGGTATGTGGCGGTAGTAGCCGGTTTCCAAGGGGTAAACGGAAGAGGCGACATGACCACCCTTGGGCGAGGCGGTTCCGATACCACCGCCGTCGCCTTGGCGGCGGTATTGCAGGCCGAAGTATGTGAGATTTACACCGACGTGGACGGGGTCTATACCGCGGATCCCGGCGTATGCCCGAAAGCCGCCCACCTGCAAAAGATAACCTACGAAGAAATGATGGAACTGGCCAGCTTGGGAACAAAAGTACTGCAAATTCGTTCCGTTGAACTGGCGCGTAAATACCGGGTGCCCTTGTTGGTAAAATCCTCCTTCGGAGGAATGCGGTGCACCTGGGTTGTGGAAGAGGGAGAAAACATGGAAAACGCCATTATTTCCGGAGTCACCCTGGATCGCGGTGAAGCCAAACTGTCGGTACTGCGTGTCCCCGACCGTCCGGGAATCGCCCACTGCATTTTAAATCCCCTGGCCAAAGCAGCCATCAGCGTCGACATGATCATTCAGAACATCAGCCAGGACGGTTACACCGACTTCACCTTTACTATTCCGAAGGCGGACCTGCCACAGGCAAACAAACTGGTACAAGCGGTCGCCGCTGAAATCGGGGCCACGGCAGTACGTGCGGTTGATTCCATTGCCAAGGTTTCCGCCGTCGGTATCGGCATGAAGAACCACCCCGGCGTGGCAGCCCGGATGTTCAAGGCCCTGGCCGATGAAAACATCAACATCCAGATGATCAGTACCTCGGAAATCCGGATCTCTTGCGTCGTCGACGCCAAGTACGGTGAACTGGCGGTGCGGGTCATCCATGATGCCTTCGGGCTGGGTGAGAAGGGCGAAATCATATTTAGAGAAGATTAGGCACGGCTGCGGTGGGAATCAATTCCGCCCTTGCCCTCGGCTGGTTTATTTCTCCTCCGGCGTTAATATAAATAAATAAACCGGCTGGAGGAGTGCGGCATGCCCATAAAAAACAACGTTTACCTGTTGATAATTCCGCCCGGAACGGTTGCAGCACTTTTTCTTTTTATACTGCTTCTGCTCGGGTATGCCCGCTTCCGCACCCCATCCGAACAACCCGTCCTTTACATCGGCATCCCCCTTCAGGGAAGCACCGTGATCATCGATCCAAGCCATGGCGGCATCGACTCGGGCAGTCACTACCAGGAAAGGATTCTGGAAAAAGACATCTCCCTGGCGGTAGCCCTGGAACTAAACCATTACCTTCAACAAGCGGGAGCAAAAGTAATCCTGACCCGTTCAACCGATGAAGATGTCAGCCGTCATATTACCGACAGTTCCATGACGCGCTACCACCGTGACTTGCAGGGACGGCGCAAACTGATCAATGAAAGCGGGGGCGACCTTTTCATCAGCCTCCATGTGGATGCATGCGCCGACCCGTCCATACGGGGCGCCATAACCTTTTATAATAGCAGCAACCTGGACAATAAATGTCTTGCTGAATGCGTCCAACAAAACCTCAACCCGGTCGTGCGCGCCAATCCCGGCGCAGGTGATTATTTCCATCAGAACATTCGAGAGGGCGACTATTATCTGTTAAACGAAGCGCGCATCCCGGGCGTGATCGTTGAAATGGGCTTTATGACCAGCCCGGCTGACCGAGCGTTACTGATCCAACCGAACTACCAAAAAAAACTGGCTGAAGCGCTCTTTATGGGACTGGTAGAATATTATTTCAGCAAGCCGCCGCCCGCAAACAAAGCCGACAACGAAAACAACCCGGAAGAACCGCCGGGTTGAATCTCATCAGGAGGTGTTTTTGCAACAGACCTTACTCGCCGCTTGATCCTTCCCCGAACCCAACAAATTCCTGGGGGTAGTACCGCATCAAAAAAAGACAAAGAATTTCCCCTGACTCGTACCAGGCCGCTGCCGCTTCCGTCCCAATGTAACGAAAGTGCCACGGTTCATAGATATAGCCGGTAACCGGTTTGCTTCCCGGAGGGTAGCTCAAGGCAAAACCATAACGGTAAGCATTTTCAGCCAGCCACTTCCCGGCAGCGGTCAGGACTTCATCAAGATCGGCATTGGTTACGGTTTCGATACTATAATACTTATCAGTAGTCGTGCCAACAAAATCAACCGTAGTCCCCAGCTGGTGTTCCGAATGTCCGGGGCGGGCGCTAAAGGTGTCGGCATTCTCTTCGCCGTGGCGGGAGGCATAATCTTGAAATAGTTGCCGTTGGGTATCGTAACTGCGGTAGGCCGAATTTAAAAATAGCTCCAGTCCGGCAGCCCGGGCCGCTTCAATCATTTCGGCCAGGTGTTCCAGGGCTTCGCTTCGCAAATAGTAACTCCACTGTCGCTGGCCCGGTGTAATGTACTTGCCCGGGATCTGTTTCAGATCGGCCGGGGCATAATGGCCAAGGCTGTTCTGTCGATCCACCACTACCTGGAGGTAATTCCCATCGGCAACTTGCCGGGTTTCGTCCGGCGAAGGAGGATCCCCGGCCGGGGGTAGTGTAGGTTCGGGTTCGGGTTCGGGTTCAGGTTCCGGCCCGGGTTCGAATTCCGCATCTCCCCCCGCATTAGGTTCAGGGGCAATACACGATTGGTCCGGCGGGTCGCCACTCACCACGCCGTTATAGTAAAAATTATGAAAAACCTTGACTGCCCCACACCCAACAAACAAGAGTACAACCAGTCCCAGGCAGAGCGAAATACACAGGTTTCTTTTTTTTCGTGTTTTTCCCGCGATGCTCTTCTTCATTTCCGGTTCATTCCTTTGCTGTTGCTCTGTTTGGAATTATTTTACCCAGAATCATCAATACCGCAAAGCATTACCTTCGTTTCGAAAGAACCGTTTCCTGCCTGGCGGAGCCGCTTTCTCTGGCCGGCATATAAATACTAGTAAGCTTTTATCTTTATTTTGGCAGGAGAATAAGTAAAATGAAAAAAGATACACAAGAATTTCGCACTTTTCGCGGGTACGCTCTGGCCCGGAGTGAAGAGAATCTTACTCCGGGAATGGAAGACTACCTGGAAATGATCCACCGCCTTAGCCAGCAAACCGGTTATACCCGAGTGAGTGACCTGGCCCGGTTTCTAAATGTGAAACCCTCTTCGGTGACGAGTATGATCCGGCGCCTTTGTGAACGAGGCTTGCTTCATTACGAACCGTACGGGGTGATCACCTTGAGTTCCCGGGGACAAAGAATAGGAAATTCGCTGCTTCAGCGTCACCAGATGCTGGAGAAGTTTTTACACTATATTGGGGTATCTGAATACCTTTTGGAAAACGTGGAGCGTATTGAGCATAATCTGACCCCCGGGGCCACGCGATGCCTGTTTCTGCTGGTAGAGTTCATGGAAGAAAACCCGGCCTGGGTGGAACAGTTTGCCGGGTATCGCCGCCGACGCCGAAACCGGTAGTTTATTTTGCTGCACAAGCGCTATACAAATGAAACGGACATTACAGTTCCACGAGGCACCCTTCGAGGGAGTTGAGTGCCAACCGGGTACAGCCTTCCTCCCCGACACGATCCGGACGGGTTGAGAGCACCACCCGTCGGACTTGCCCCGCTCCGGCCGCCGCCAGATCAACGATCAGCGGCCGCTTCGCAAAATTCAAGGCCACCGCCAGGCGCTGCCCCGAGCCCGCTTCCCGCAGGTAAAGATAGCAGTCTTGCGGCACGGCCCGTTCCAGACTGCGGTAACTGCCTTCGGTAAGGGCGGGCAACTCTTTGCGCCGCCGGATCAGTTCCCGGTAAAAATGCAAAAGTGAGCCGGAATCCCGTTCCTGCACGGCTACGTTACGCCGTTTTAGTTCCGGTCCTGCCGGCAGCCATGGTCCGCCCGTTGTAAAACCGGCTCCGCAACTATCCTCATTCCACTGCATCGGCGTGCGGCAGCCATCGCGCCCTTTATGAAAAGGATGCCAGCGTCGCCCGACCGGATCGCGTAATTTTTTGCGGGGGATCCGCCCTTCGAGCATGCCGATCTCTTCACCATAATAAATAAAGGGGGTACCGCGCAGGGTCAGCAGAAGCAAAGCCAAAAGGCGGGCCCGCGCGTCACCCTTGCCGTCCCGGTGGTAACGGCTGATCGCGCGCATCCGGTCGTGGTTACTGAAAGTATAGGCCGGCCAGGCTCCCGGGGGCAAGATCCGTTCCCATGTATCGATGCAACGGCGAAAGGCGCCGGCCGACCAGCGACAGCGGAGCAGGTTGAAATAAAAGTTCAGGTGCAGTTCGTCACCACGACCGTAGTATGAAGCCACCTGAACCGGATCATCGCTGATGATCTCGCCGACACCGGCGGTGCCCGGATACTCATCAAAAACCCGGCGGAAGCCTTTTAAAACCCGGTGGACTCCCGGTTGATGCTGGTTGTAGCGTGTCACCTGGAACTGGGGTAACCCGAACAGTCCGGCCAGAACCTCTTGCGGCAGGAGATCACCGCAATGCGGGCTGTCCGGCGTGATTTTCCGGCGAAACCAGGCCGGGTTACAGCGAAACTGCTCATCTTTGCAATAGACATGAGGCACATCAAGGCGGTAACCGCTTGCGCCTCGCCTCAGCCAGAAGCGGATCACATCATGCACCGCTTCATGAACCTCCGGATGGGACCAGTTCAAGTCGGGCTGCTCCCTTAAAAAGGAGTGCAGGTAGTACTGCCCGGTCGTTTCGTCCCAGGTCCAGGCTGGTCCGAAAAAATGATTGCGCCAGTTGTTTGGCGGGCGGTTGCGACGACCCCGGCCGTTGTGCCAGATATACCAATCCCGTTTCGGACGATCACGCGAAGCACGCGACTCAATGAACCAGGGATGAGCGGAAGAAGTATGATTAACAACCAGATCCAGAATGACCCGTATTCTACGGCGCCGGCATTCATCTACCAGGCGGTCGAAATCTTCCAAGGTTCCATAAACGGGATCAATATTGCAGTAATCGGAAACATCGTAACCGAAATCATGTTGGGGGCTGGGGAAAAAAGGGTTAAACCAGAGCGCATCCACACCCAGCGAAGCGGCGGTGCCATCGTTAAAATAATCAAGTTTGCTGATAACCCCGGGCAGATCGCCGATTCCATCACCGTTTGCATCCATGAAGCTGCGCGTATAAATTTGATAAAATACCGCCTTTTGCCACCAGTGCAGGATCACCACCTCCCGCCGACAAACAAACACCCGGCCGGATTACCGGTATTGAAAAGCGCAGACATGGAGGCCTGCGCGCGGCTTTCTGGCGGGAGTAGATGGGAATCGAACCCATCGTGGAGGGGCTGCCCCCACCACTGGATTTGAAGTCCAGGAGCGCCACCAGGCCGCTATAAAGCCTTATACCATAAGGGTTTACCTTCTCTTGTATATCCCCAATGCCACTGGATTCCCGTTTGCTACATTTTACCAGTTCAGATTATGTTACCAGTTTATTGTCTGTTATTTACTTCTTTATAGTTGTAATTATATCCTTTACAGCATTAAATTAAAAAGTGCTTTCAAAACCCTTTATTTTTCTTATCTCCCTGACTATTTGTCCAAGCATAGATGATTCAAATATCAAATCTCTCTTTTTGCCTTCATCGTTATAACTTAACAAAAGGTAGTTTTTTACATCTGTTTTTGAATTCTTCATTGCAAACGCCAATGCACCAAATAGGACAAGTTTCCCCAAGCCTATATCTTTAGTTATTTGTGTCTCTGAATAAACTTCTACAGTTATAATCATGTCCATCGGTATTTTTATTTTACCTGGTGTCATAAATTTCCCCGATGGTAATAGCAAATCAACAGAATCTTCTTTTACAGCTATTTGTGCACTACATCCACCTTCTATATCTTGAAAACCCCCAATATATTTTGCCAAAACATCCCTAATCAAAACACCTTCTTTTTGATTAGTTCTATCTATGCTTTTTTTTAGGAAAAACGCTATCGAAAAGCATATGATCATTATGAGTAGTGATATTCCCATTTTTGGCTCCTTTTATTGATTAATAGCCCACTATTTATACCCTTAAATCTATTTCCACTATGCAATCTATATCCCTTCAAAAGGTGTTTGACTATTTAACTTGCTTTGGCAAAGAAGTAGGTAGCCCATAAAAGACTACCTACTTAACCCCCATCCTCTCCAATCCGTTCGATATCCCGCCCATAACGATCTTTGTAATTTCTTTCTGTTTACGCTTCAAGTCAACAACATCTTTAACATTAATCGTTATTTTTGGATTTACTGTCACTGTTTGATTTGTAACACCAGCCAGCCCCGCACCACCTGCAAAGGGATTAAACATTGCTGGTATTACTGCTTCCCCTTTATGGAGCAAGGCTAATCCGGTAGTAGGCACGTAAGGTGTTCCTGTCTGGTAAGCCCTTACTCCACCACCGCCGCCATCGGTCACCATTTCGTCATTCGATTTGCGCCAAAAGGCTAGTTTATCGGCAATCCAGTCAACCTTATCCGATATCCAACTGCTGATACTTGACCAGATACCTTTGATCCCATCCCATAAGTAAGAAAATAAATTACGTCCGATATTTTTAAAATTATCGTATTGGTTCCCAAATATCTCCAGTGTTTCATCAATCTTTTCACGATACCAGTTTGTAATCAGCCCCCAAACATATTTGATCCCTTCCCACAACCCGGTCATAAGACCCTTACCAATGTCGATAATCAACTTCCCGGCAAGTTCAAGGATATCAAAAATTAAATTTAAGGCGGTTTCGAATATGTTTTTGATCAAATCCCAGATAGCGGAAGTAATAGTTGATAAAGCCTCCCCCATCTTCTCCCAATCCCCGGTAAATAAGCCCGTGAAGAAATCAAAGATTCCTTTGATGATCGTAAATGCAGTTTGAATAACATTGGTTATGAAGCCAAACACGGTCGAAGTAATCGCAATAATATTTTCACCGTATTTATCCCAAAGATCTGTTAAAAACTCTACTACACTTGATATAAACTCCCCTATAGAAGTAAAAACTTCAGATATTATCTCAAATAGTGAATTAAATTCTCCTTCACTATCGCTAATGCTATCTTGAATCAAGCCAACTACAAAATTGATAATATTTATAAATACTTGTATTACTTGCCCTATGCCGTCAAACGTGTTACCCACAACGGCTTCAACGATTGGCATTACCTCTAAAATATAATCAGCTAAATTCGATACGGCAGGAGCAAACTTTTCACCTAAACCTAAAAGCATAATCCCAAGGCTATTTTTGATCTTTTCCATAGATCGGCCCAAACCGGCATCCATTGTTTGATACGCCTGTTCTGTAGCACCGGCGGCATCGCCCATATTCTCGATATTACGGGCAAACATTTCTGCACTTTCACCGGTTAGCATTAAGGCAGCTTGTCCGGCTTGGATACCCCCAAACAAGTTGTTAATGCCAACATTTGTATCCTGGGCATGTCCGTGCATCAAATTAAGTGCATCGTTAACGTTATGTCCTTCTGCTATAAAATCAACAAAGGATTTACCGGCAATTTCCCTGAATATCTCGTTTGCCTGGCTACCTTCCTTGGATAATTCATTAAACATAGCCTTTAATTGGGTACTAGTAGTTGCTGTACTGGCTCCCTGTGCGGTCATTGTGGCAAGGGCAGCCCCGATATCTTCAAAGTTAACCCCTAATGCACTGGCAATTGGGGTTACATTACTCATACTACCGGATAATTCTTCCATTGAAGTCTTACCATATTTTATGGTTTGGAATAAAACGTCTGAAATGTATTCGGCCTGATCTGCTTCCATATGATAGCTGTTTAGAACGGTTGTCAGGCCGTCCACTACAGTTTCAGTTTGAGTAACGCCAGCTAGGCTGGCTTTAATTGCTGTATCCAAGAAATCAAATACATTTTCTTCCGGAACTGATGCAGATATAGAGGAATATAATGCAGGAATTAGCTCATCAGGAATAACCCCTAACTGCTTAGATAGATCTTTTACCTTGCCTTCCATCTCCATCATCGCCTGATCGGATAGATCCGGCAACAACGTATATACTTGATTCATCTTCTCTTCAAAACTAACAAATGAATCTAAGCCCTTCTTAACCGCCGTTCCTACTCCGGCCACAACACCGGCTATAGCTCCGGCTATCCCTAACTTTGCCCAGTTGATAGCACCACCTAGACCGCTCCTGATAGCACCGTCTGCATTGGCTATACCGGTAGTCAGCCCTTTATCATCTAACTCCATGGTCGCAACATAAGTAGCTAAATCAATTGTTCCAGCTATAATAAATCACCTCCCAACAACAGAAAAGGGCCGCCTTATTTGGCAGCCCCTCTAACTTTCCTGTAACCTTCAAAACTCCTGAGCCTCGTTAAATCAGGTTCAGTTTTATTGATTAACTGTGCTTTCTTTAGGTATTCCTGGCCTTCCGGCGATTGTTGCATGATAAACAGTCTAAAATGCTTTAAAAGCCCCAAAAAGATTGAATAAGGAAGTTTTAGCACATCAAAATAACTCATACCTGATTCTTTTATAAGAAAGGCAATGTTCTCTAGAAACTCTAGATCGTTACTCCCCCCGGTATCTCCTGCTCCGGGGATACTGGGGTATTGGAGTTTGGGTCTGTGCTAATCTTCTCGACGTGCTTCATAATGATACTGATAATTGCAGTTAAAACATTTATATTATCAAAATGTTCTTTAACATATTCAAGGGTAACATTCTTGCTCTTATCTAGATTCAAAATATCAACCACAACCTGGATCATCTCACTTAAAATCTCTTCTTGCTTTTTAAGTGCTTTGATTCTTTCATGGCAAGCCATCAACTTTAGTACAAAGTCAGTTGATATTCCACCGGGGATAGTGTATGTTTCGCCGTCTGTGCCCTTTATCTTCAAAGGTTCTTGTACAAGCAGATTTAAGTCAATAATATTTGTCATTTAATCCCTCCTAGCTGGTGTAGTACTCGCAAATCAAGTATTTGTCTTTATTCTCAGCATGAACTTCGATCACTTTATCGGTAAGTTTATACTTACCTTCGTCAACGCTCTCCGCCGCTTCAAGTTCTGATCCTTTTGCGCTCCCATCAGCCGAAGCGTAAACTTTTAGCGATCCTGCTACCGGCTCATTGGCTAAGGTTACTGTATATTTCGGGCCTGTTGTTTCTTTCACAGCTAAAGATTCCACTTCGGGGGCAAACGTCTCTATGATCTCGCACAAGTTACCGCTATCAGTAGCAAGGGCAACAAATTTGTAATCCACACTTAAGGGATTCTCTCTGTCAAAGGTAAGCTCAAAACCACCTTCCGGGGTAGCCTTGTAGATATTTATAATCAAATCACCGCTACCGTCAGATTTTTCATGAACAAATCTTAAATAGTTTATCGGCAGTTCAGCAGCTTTACCGATCTTAATCTTTTTGCCCCTCGGCATCTCATCTGTTATATCTTCTACAGTTCCAGGACACAGGAGTTCCATATTGTCCATTACCCACGTCATGATTCCGCAACTAAATTCGATCTTTTGGGAGGTCATAAACCTCATAAGCAATCCCCTGTTTGCAGAATATATATCTTGCATCTGATTTGAATACGTCAGAGTTGCTCCTGCCTGGATAGCTCCAATATTTTTAAGGGCAGTTTCGATCACCTGTTCAGTAGCTGATTCCGGATTGTTTACCTTACCTATATAAAGTTCACCAGATCCAACTAAAATCGGATCTGCCTCTTGATAATGCATACTCATAAAGTCACCTTCCTTAAAATTTAATTAAAAAGTATATTATTAGCTCAAAATTACCAGTATTGGGGTTCTTGATTTGCCCTCCACCGGTTAGTAGCTTACTGTCTTTAATAACAACCTTATCGTTCCTGATAACAATCGAATCCCGATTGTAGTTTAATAGTTTTATTAATCTGCTCTTAATAGCCGTTAGTTTCGATAAATCCTGCCCTATGATCCTAAATTCAATTTGGCACTCCTGGACATACCGGCCGCCTAATGGCTTATAAAGATAGATTATATAAGGGTTTACCTTCCGATCATCTTCTTTAGAAATCAAATAAATAGATTGCTTATTCTTTAATAGAATTTTTAGCTGTGCATCATTCAATAAATAACTTCTAATTGCTGTTAGTGCATCATTGATCACTGTCCATCACCTCGGCAATTTTGCGTCTAATGGTTTCAAGGTTTTGCTCCAATGCCGGTTCCAAGTAGGGGGTATGACGTGAAGCCCAGTAAGAATACTCAACATTAGATCCAACTTTTGCAGTTGTTTTCTTGTCATCGGATTTGACACTGTGGGTAATCGATCTGCGAAGGTTACCAGTATCAACCGGCGATAAAAGTTTCGAATCCGCTTCCACGATCAACGCCGCTTCATTCATCGCCTTTTCCCGCAGTTTTCTGATCCTGTCCTGTTCTTGTTTGTAATTATCTTTTATAATCCTAATCATCATTGATCACCCACAAAGAATAGCTATCCCATTCGATCACACGAACGATCCTGTAATCTTTGCCTTTATATGTGGCGATTCTTCCGGGTTTGACTTCTGGAGCAGGATCACTAAATACCCGATATTTAACCTCATCTTGATAGCCATAATCCCGATACAAGCGATCTTTTGAATATGGTTGGACATCGCAAGCTATTGTCCGCAAGAATCGCTCTTCACCGGGCTTGCTGATACCCATATCGTCAGTGCGGCTCTTGCCTTGATCAAACAGCCTAATTTCGCTGTAATAGAACATCAGATCACCCGCAATCGGGGTAAGGGTAAGCAATCTTTTATTACTTGCGGAATACCGTCAACCAGGGTTTGGCTCCTGCTTCCTTGGGTAGCCTGGCGAACGCCTTGCTGATCTTTGTTCTGGTAAAAGAAAATGGCAAGATCAATCACTATGGGGATCAGGGATCTAGGTATCTTATCAATACCGCAATACTGCTTTATTGCAATCTTAGATTTATAAAGATAGTGCTCATAGATACTATCTCTTCTATCGCCACCAACGCCTAATAGATTTTTCATAATTTCTACCAAATGATCACCGCCTTTTGGCATACTCTACCGCCATAAGTTCATTGATTAACTCTGCTCGGGTATTGTTAACTTTTGTCTTTATTCCGGCAGCCCTTGCCAGTTTCATCAGATCGCGTTTAAGCAAAGTTTCCAAATGACGTTGCTTATCCCGTAAAGAAGAATCTTTATCATCTTTTTTACTGGATAAAGTCACTGATTCACTATCAGCCTTCCGAATATTTTTATGTGCTAATGCACATTTTTTAACGTGAATCATAAACACTTTTTCGCTTGTAATTTCCTTCCCGCAAATTTTGCAGATCAAATATAGATCACCTCAAATATAAAAAGGGCTATCCCATACGAGACAGCCCCTTCTATAATTATTTTTTCTTACTAGCCTAACATTCTCACAGCCAGATTGGGATTAAGGGTCTTAACGCCATAAAGAACGTCGAAAGAAATCAAGTTGATTTTACTTGACATTGTATATCCCATAGTCACCCGAATACTCAGGCCATTATAGTTAACAACATAACCGTTAGCCCCGCCCAATGGCAACGCCATCGGCCTATTTACTAATGCAAATGCGTTACGGTGGAAGCCCAGATTCGCTACATGATCGGCAATAAATGTAACTTTCTTCTCCGCAGTGAATCCAGGAGATACAGGATAGAAGCTAACTTTTTGCTCCCCGCCACCAAGCGCGTTTACATGGGTCACGACATAGCTCCCCGCTGTATCGGCAACCGTAAAAATATCGCCAACTTTTGCAGTACCAATCAGCGCACCTGCACCGCCAGAACTTTCAAAAGTTACTTCAGCGCCACCATCCGCAACCGTAGTCTTGACCCTAATATTATCACCTGAATCATCAGCAGCTAATGTCCCTGCTTCATGGGTCACAATATTCTGATCCATGAAAGTACTAAATCCTAATATTCTGCCCATTTCTGCCTCACGTAGCGCACCTGTGCTACCGGATTTGCTAGCAGAAGCAATAGCATCTACTACGATTAAGCCAGCTTGCGCTTCGGGATCAATAACTAACTGGCGATTAGCTAGCGGAACCTTATTGTTATTCAGCACTTTTGCCGCTTCAGCAATGTTAGCTAGCCCCGCCGGGGTTACCCCTGCGTTACCACAATAATGAGGAATGTCTACATACAAGCCAGCTAGTTTTTCATCAATCCTGGCCGCGATTGCTTGCATAGCACCTTCAGCAACCTGCTTGCCGAAATCTGAAATATTCAAGCTCAGTTCTTTCGCTGTGACTTCAACAGACACGTCAGCAATCGAATCAAGTTTTACATCAACGCTACCTTCCCCGATTCCCTGGGGATCTGTACCCGATCCCGAATCAAAATCATCTGCAATAAACACAGCCGGTTTGCGGATTGAAATAGTATCACCCTGCGCCGCTGCCGTATCTTCAAAATCAGTATAAACCAGCCCACCTAACACCAGGTTAGCCTGCAATCTCATAAGGGATTCCTTTGCAATTTCGTTAACGGTTAAGAATTCATTACTCATAAAAATAACACGCTCCTTTAAAATTTATTTATTTTGGTTTTGCCATTGCTTGGCATAATCTTCCATACTCATAGATTCATAATCTGTCTTTTTGGGATTATCTGCCGGGGGTACATAAGCACCACCTTTAATTTTTTGCTCAACAACTTCGGATATTTTGCTATTAAAGATTTCCTCTAACTTGGTCAGATTAGCAATTGTCTTTTCTTCATCATTGTCGGTGGCGATAACGTAATCCACCAGCTCAAGGGGTAGCTTCTTTTCATTGATCAGCTTGATAGCCTTATTGGTCAGTGATTCCCTTGCTTTCTCAGTTTGCATTTTTGCTAATTCGGCTTTGATCTTTTCCAGTTCAACATCCTTGGGGTCTTTGTCCGGAAATCTCTTCTTGACCTCTGCATCTAGCAAAGATTCAAGGTTGTTTGATTTCCATGATTCAAGCCCTTTATTTAAATGTTTGTCTTTCTCACTGTCCAACCAGCTAATTAAATCCTTGTCATTTGCGGCCAACGCCTGAACCCGATCCAATGTTACCGGGTTAAGCCCTGCCACAAACGCTTTAACCTCTTCTTTATCTTTGTTTTCCTCAAAATACTTCTTGATATCGTCTAAAGTCATTAGTTTACTCTCTCCTTTCGCCCCTTTGACGCATCAGCACCAAAGACGCAATAAAAACATTGTAGCTTATAGTAAAAAACACTTTAAAAACAAGTGTTGAATTAAAAGGGATAGATTGATACCTAAATCAATTTAATGTTGATTATAGGGTCAGATTCTCTATAATATTGCAGGGTTTTAAAGGTTATTTTTGGCAGCTATTAGTCTATAAATAACATATATGCTAAATACCGATATTTAGGGGATATTTCTTGCCTTTGCCCATTGGTTATAAGATTGATAATGGATTATCTGTCTTGTTGATTGTTCCCTTCTTATTGTAGCACTCCACCCAGGGACAACAGGTGCAAGGCAACACCTACATAAGGGGTGATTCGGCGGGGTAGGGTAATTCTCTGTTGTATCCCAAATTTGCCCATCTAATTCCTGACATTGTTCGGAAGTACGATCATCGATTGTTGCAACCCACATAACTTGTTCAACAACGCCAGATTCATCGTATATTTCAACCTGGGCCATGCTCTGGCATCGGGCAACTTCTGTAACAACCAGCCTCTTTGATTCGTATGCGCTAGAGCCAAAGTTATTTTTAATATCACGGGCCAGCTTATCAATTGACGTTCCCTGGATCATGGCTTTTTCAACTGAACTCCTAACCCTATTGACCAGTAAATCTTTGTTTGCCCAAATCCGATCGCTAAACATGATTCCTTCAATGGGCATCTCAACCGCCGCTTTCACAAGCTCAGGTTTCAGTAAAGCAAAATTGATACTTACTTCTAAACCACTATCAATAATGTAAGCAGTTTTATAATACGTTTCCTCGTAAACGTCCGTTAATATCTTTGTAGTATGACCTACATCGATTAACCCTAACTGCCTGCCCTGTTCTAGTAATTGCTGCTCCAATTGCTTTAATACGGTATATCGTTGACGTTTGCCTACCTTTAATTCGCCATCAACGGCGTATTCAACATATATTTTAGCTATGTCTGCACGAACATCGTCAATTGATCTTTTATATGCCTGTAGAATAGGATTGATATTCTTTACTGCTTTCTTGAATATTTGATCATTAAGCCTCGGGATTAGATTCTGCATCTACATCACCCAATTTGTCCAAATCGATTTGATTCTCTTCCTCAAGCTCACGTTTAACCCGGTCAGCCTCTAAAGACACATTGTCTATAAAACTAAACTGGGCACGTGCGGTATGCTTACTAATCAAATTCTCTCTTGCGATTTGGCTAATAATTTGCGACATCATAAGATCATCCTGTGGAAGTGATACCGTAAACTTGGGTTCAACATCCCGATAATCGTATTGCTTGTTTTGAAGGATATAAAGATATTTAAACAGCATTTTGATTCTGTCACGTATCAGGTTATACATCGCCGCCGCATTAGATTTGCATTTATTTTCTAAGTTCAACTGCCGGGAACGCATGGCTAAACTTGAATTATTGGAAGGTAACTGCTCATTATGATTAATATGGCCTGATAGCTCGTATAGGTTATCTTTTATTTCCTTTAACGTATTCATCACAAAGGCATCGTTAATATCCTTGGTCAGCCAGCTAATATCAACGTCTTTACCGGCACCCTGCAATATCCCCAGTTGCTTCATCTTCGGTAAATCCTTTTCGTCTAATTCGATATTTAGAACTTTCAAATAGGCTTGCCGGTATTGGGTGATCTCATGGCTCAGATCGCTAATATTCGTTTCGTATGCATCCTGTAACGTCTTTATATCCTCGTAAAGGATATCTTTGTCAGCATCATCTACCACACAAACACCAACCGGAACCGATCCGAATATGTGCGGGGTTCGGCCGGTAAGTTCATTATTTGCATAATGATAGATATTATTGTTATCGTAACAATCCATATAGACTGTGCTGTCATCGAATTTCTTTTTGAAGATATGAAGAAATACCCTTAATTGATCTTTTTCAAAGTATGGATATCCGTTTAAAGGGGTTAAGATCCTGCCTGAAAACTGGCCTTCTGAATCAACGTAATATATTTCGTAAGCCTTCCCGTAAAGCAAGGCCCGGCGAAATAGCTTCTTATCGTGATCCTTTGCCCAGTGCTCGAATTGATAATTAACTATCTGCTCTAAATCTTCATCGGGTGATCCTTGATTTATGTAAACTACATCGTTACCAAGGATATAATCTACTTCTTCTTTGATAAATTTCTTCAAATAGTTGTTTCTAATCTTGCCGGTAGAAAACATATCAACTTGTGACTTGCTAATTTTGGGATCAGTCTTGCCTTGGTAATAGCATTGTATTTTTTCGTAATACGCTAAATCACGCTTGTAATCTTCTAAACAATCTTGTATTAACTCATTCATCTATTCACCACCTTTACTATTAACCACCGCCTTTTAAAGTTTTTCAGCTATATTTTCCAGCAACATGATCATACGTGTATTAGCTAAATAGGTATCTTCTAAGATTTCTTCCATCCGTAACAAAGATTCATTTGTACCTTCCAAAATATCTCCTATGTTGCCAATACTGGTTTGGATACTGCTAATGCTTGCTTGCATGATCCGCATTGAATTTTTAAGGATTTCTATATCGCTATTTGATTCTTCTAGTTTTATCATTGGCATTGCTGTCATTCGCTTTCCTCCTGTCTTAGAATAATTGTCGTAAATCTATAAAATTTAGTTTGCTTATTTCCTGATAATCACCATCATCAATCAATCTATCGAATTCAGCTAATACGTCCGGGGCATCATCGAATCTGGCGAATTCGTTATAATCAAGCACCATCTGGTAAAAGTCAATATCATCTTCATTAAAGATAATAAAGCCAGTATCCACTTTACCGGCTATCGATCTAATCTTTGCATCTTTGTTCTTGAATTGTCGGGTAGAATCAACGGTTATCTTCCTCTTGCTTAAAATATCGTCTTCTTTTATACGCTTGCGGATCTCAGCTTGATCTCTTCCTTGATATGTGTTCTTCTCAATCCAGATATAGGTAATATCTGGATATTCCAGTAATAAGGAAATAACTTTATCTATATAGTCATCAAACTTTAATCTCTCAACAATGCCTTTGCGAATGTATCGATAACTATTAGCATCGATACTACCAACACATAAGGCGGTATAGTCATTCCTGTCTGTAACTTCCACAGCAGGGTCACAGCACAAGATAGTTCGCTGATATTCTTTTTCTTCCATTTCCTCTGCCGGTATGGTTTTTATCTGGTGAAAGACCTTTTCCCCAACCCTGCTGGCATCATTCATTATTTCGCTTTTAAAGGATCTTGGATCGCTATAGTACATCAAGGCCATGTCTAAGCAGCTATATTTATCCGGCCATAGTAAGGGAAAGGACATATCTTTTTCGTTCTTTAAGTAAAAATCGTTGGCATCTATCTGGGCATACTGATTTTTGTGGTCAAAATATATGTCTCTGAATTGCCTCCAAAGACCACTGTTAAAATATTCGTCTGTATCAAAACCATCAACAAGAATACCACGTTTAAAAATGTGGCGGTATGACCTGTCCCGTAATAAAGAAGATATTAGATCGTTCTCTGCTAATACGGTACCAATCACGATATATTTTGTTCCAGGTTTGATCTTCTTGCCATCACGAAATACCGGGGTATCTCCGGCATAGGTAACATCTTTAAGAAATGTTTCCAGCTTCTTTTGTTTCGCCTGTTCGGTTATACAATCGTCTAATCCGGCTATATCATCACATACAAGATATTGCGGTCGTTTGTTCAGGTGCTTCCTGCCTCTAAGGGAAGTAGTAGAAGATAATGCCTCAATTTTGCAGTTGTTAGCTAGGTGCAGTTCATTCTTATTGGCAACATACCGCTTGCTATTGATCAATTTCCCGAAAGTATCGATAAGATACTTGTTATAGTCAAATGCGGTCCGAACTTCAAAAATAAACTTTTGGGCATCGTTATCTGTTTTGCCTTGGACAATTGTATAAAAGGATTTCTTATAAACCGCTAAATATATTACTAGCGCGTAGGTAATCACGGTTGTTTTACTGTGGGACCTTGGTAAGCATAAGACCAGCCTGTCAAATTCATCCTTGATCACCATATCTTCAAGAGTTGCCCACAACTCCAAATGAAAGGGGGCTAGCTTACGGGCATCGTTATCAGGTTTGGGTCTAAATATATCTTGAAGGTAATATAAACAGAAAAACGGAATCGATAATTCGCCTAAGCTATAGGCAAGGCCGTTTTTGGTGAATAAGGTTTTTTCATGCTTTATAAGAAGCTGTTCGGCCATATCCTTGCCGTAAAGTTTAGAAAGGTAGTAATGCATAAGCTGAATCGTTTCGGTCAGTTCAGTTTTTGTGTTTGACATAAGCCCTCCTTTCTGTGGATCGAATTTAAGGGTTATAATTTGGTAATAAAAATTGTATATGTTACTTTCATACTTTCATAGGGTATCTGGAATAGAACTCGGCGGGGGAGAAATTTCTTGTTTCCACTTCTGCCGGATCCTTCCAAGTGCCTGCACCTGGATTTTAGTGCTCTTTTTAAAAGCCATCTTCCGTTAACATATATTACGTAAACTTCATGATAGTAAATCCTTTGTTAATAAGCATTTAAAGCCTTCCTGCATGAATTAAAGGTAAAAATAAAAGGTTGAAAAACATATGATTTATAACAATTACGATCTTTCGTTTACTCATGTTTCCTTCTATTTACTATGCTAATCCATTTACTTACATATAACAATATATTGCTATATTGCTGGTAATTGGCAGGTATCTGGTATATTGCTACAGGCAGGGATTTCCATTTGTGGGATCAATCATTTTTGTCTTCCCGCCTGGGGAAGGGAGTAAAAATGTTGCCGGGGATAAACCCCGGCTGGTAAGAAAGTAGAGGTTACTTTAAATAGGCTAAAACAGCCTACTAAAAGCCCTTTAAAAAAGAATCGAATACTAATCTACCTTTTTCATTTTGGTGTTGATTCTAGGGGCAGATTCTCCACAATATTATAGGGTTTT
This sequence comes from uncultured Syntrophomonadaceae bacterium, assembly GCA_964420065.1. Classification (GTDB taxonomy): domain Bacteria; phylum Bacillota; class Dethiobacteria; order DTU022; family DTU022; genus CAYQQK01. The sequence continues at coordinate 74,765 of CAYQQK010000008.1, forward strand.
GAAGGCTAAATCAGGGGGGTCATGCAGGATAAGAATCATTATCTTGCCACAAGTTTAATGGGCAGGTAAGGGGTCTTGATCATCGGTGATGTCGGTGACCGGTAAAACAGCAGGATCTTTATCCTTATCCAGTTTGCTTAGTTCGTCAAGAACATTTACTTCATCCTGATCTTCCCGGTCATCGGCCACCTCTAACCTTGCGGTGTTCTTGCCGTCCATTTTCTCAATCATAAACTGGTTGGCAGCCAAACAGGTACGCCTATCGGTCCTATCGTTGCATAAATCATCAATATTCTTTAGATACCTCTTGTATCTGGCCTTTATATACGCTAATCCTTCGTCTTTTATTTCGTTTCGTCTCTTATCCAGTTCAGCAAGTATATCCTTATCATAAAACCATGAATAGTATGTTGATCTTGCTATGCCGATTTCCTTTGCAATGTCACTACTATCGCATCCCAATAACACCATAGTTATAAACCTTTCAACATTTTCGGGTGTTCGCAAAACCTTTCTTTTTGACATACAGCTTGATCACCTCCTATAACAACAACAAATATCGTGTAAGTCTATTTGATTTCTATATATAAAATAGAAGCCTGCAAAGGCTTCTAATAATTATTTCTATTCCACATTAGAAATTATTAAGACAGTAACTTTATAATATTTTCTATCTGCTCATTGTATTGCCCACGCCAACTGTTATTAGAATCATCTTTACTATCAAAGGTAATGACACATCCATCTGAGAAATTTATGATAAGTTGAAGACAGTTAACTTCAGCGGTATCTATTACGATGGTAAAAGAATATATATTCTTTAAATCTAAGACCTTTGTTGTTACTTTTTCTTCATGCATTTTTGATTCAATTATCTTTCCATTCTTTTTAAATAAATAAAGTAATACATCTTTATCATTAAATATGTTTTTGGGATAAATAATATCTATATCTTTATCATCAAGTATTAATTTACTCTGCTTCCATAAATATCTTATTTTGCTCTTGCTGGGATTCTGAAATTCTAAATCAACAATTAACCTATCAAAAACTACTGGATCATCAAATCTAAATACCATAATTATTTTACCCCCCTTCGTCGTATTACCCCACAATTCGGCAAAGGGCCTATATTCCCTCTATTTCTCAAGCACAATCTCCAAACAATTCAACAGAAAATAATAAAAACTATATAATTCTCCGTACTCCTTCATTTTGTCAATAATCAACATCAAATCATCAGTTGTCTCATAACCAAATGGTGCTTCTCTAATCCAATCTATTAGCCTAAGCTTGTACCTCAGATCCTCTGCAATCTCCTGCAACTCCAACCTCGGCAGCCCCAATCCCCGGATATGATTTACCATCAAGGCATGATCAATCTCTCCACCGTCAATCTGTTTCAGTATTTGCTGATATAGATTTTTTTGCATAGCTGCCCCCTTGTCCTTTGCCACTAATCTTTAGGAATCTATCAAACTGAACCCGTAGCCCCTTATAAACACGGCTACAAACGTTGTCCTCTAATATGCGCAACATATTTTCTAGTTTCCTGTCACCATGTCTTTCCATGTCGCCAAGATACTTCCTGAGCAGAGTATCGATTTGCTTTGTATAATAGCCTTCAAACTCTCCAAGGTAATGCTTAAATAATTCATCAAATCTCTCTGCTAATCGATCTTCAACCGTCCCTAAACAATCTGCATAAAGTTCACTTTGTTTATCTAATATCTCCTGTATTTCTTCTTTGTTCATATTTAACCCCTTTCTTAGTAATTTGTTGCCAGTTTACTCTTGATTCCTTCAAAAATCTTCTGATTTTAGCTTCTAGGCTTTTTGGATATGGCTCTACTCTCCACCTATACGGCATCGGTTTCGGGTAGCTGTTATTCTGATTCATCTTCTACTAACCACCAGTCAGCAATTTCCCCAAATAAATTTTTATCTCTACATCCAATAATCCCTTATCAAGCCTCATCTTAAAAACAAGTTCTAATTCATTCCCCAACAATTTTCACCTCTACTTTCGCACCTAAATAAAAGAGCAAACCCAGAAGGTCTGCTCTTTAAAACTATATTTATAAAAATATTTATTAATATTATCTTTTAGATAACTTCAAATCTATTTTATTTAACTTCTCTGTATCATTGTATTCCGCATATATAAATCCATTGGTATAAGATTCAGGAGGAAGTTCTCTTACAGATCCTAAAAACAAAATTCTAGATCTTTCCTGAAAAAGCACTCTGTTATCACAAGCAAAACCTGTAGCAATAACTTCGTAATCCATATAGTCTATATCTCTATCAGACATATTGTATACATTGTACCAAATCTGTAAAAATGTATCTGACTCACCATAATAAGGTATTGCACTGTACACTTCTATACCTATTTCTTCTATTGAAATAATATTTATAATTGGAGTTTCGCCTTGCTCTACGGATATCTTGTTGTCGCAACCAGATAAAAGCAACAAACAAACAATCGTTAATATATATTTTTTCATTTTGCACATACTCCCCATATTAGATCCGTTATTCCTATTCTTTCCTAAAAGCAAACTCTTGTGTGCCTTCTCTGTGGTTAAAGTTTAAATAATATATGCCAGGCTTTATTTCCTCTTTGTGGATAAATTCAATAACACCCTGTGTTTTTTCACCTTTATTCAACTCTATGCCTTTAAAACTATTTACTGATTCTAAAGTGGGATTTATCGTTAAGCCACCGGGCATAGATAAAGTAAAATTGGATGAGTAAACAAATACTCTACTACTACAATTATTTTTTAAAGTAATATTAAATTGGAAAAGCTTCCCTTCAGATGCTCCATTAGCGGTTATTTCTATACAAGGAGTAGATATTTTCTTTTTTTCGTCATCTCCCCAAATTTCTCTCATTTTCTCTTCTCCTAAAGTCTGGTAACCAGCTTGCTTTATTTCTTCTATCATTTCATCTACGTCTCTTTCTGACTTTTGGTATTCTTCACATCCACTCCCCAAAACCAAAACTAACATCATCAGTATTGTAATTATTATTTTTTTCATTTTACCATCCTTGACTGAAAACTTATCTCTAAACGTACGCTTAATTAGGACTTCCTGCACAGCCGCCGTTTTCGAAAATTAAACTGCGGCAGGCAAAA
>CAYQQK010000009.1:0-62608 GCA_964420065.1 uncultured Syntrophomonadaceae bacterium
TTAGCTGTCGGTGAGGTTCTCTTAAAAAAACCTACAGTGCCTTGACACGATCGGCGTTTCCGGTTCGCTTGACAACATTGGCGGTGATGTTTATAATAAAAACGTTATCTAATCGTAATCAAATAATTCGATGAAGGGGAGTAGTACGCGGTCATAACAGCCCTTCTAGAGAGCCGGCGGCTGGTGCAAGTCGGCAGGGCCGGCTGCCGAACTCACCCCGGAGAAACAGCGGTGACCGGGTCCCGCCGGGGCGCGTAGCTGCTGCCGCTTCAGCCGGCGTTAAGGGCGCAGAGAGGGTAACAGAGCACGTGGGGCTGTGGCGCAGGTGGGAGCGCGCTTCCTTGGCATGGAAGAGGCCGCGGGTTCGACTCCCGCCAGCTCCACCATACGCTTTCTTACCAAACGAGGGTGGTACCGCGGAAAAATCCGTCCCTTTACGGGCGGTTTTTCTTTTTCCGTAGGTGCTTCCGGTGGAGGTGTCCAGGTTTCGTGCTAGAGTACAATCCCCACGAAATAGAACCCAGGTGGCAGGCAGTTTGGAAACAGGAGGATCTTTACCGCGCTGCAGCTGATCCGGTGCGACCGAAATATTATGTACTGGAAATGTTCCCCTATCCCTCCGGAAAGTTGCACATGGGGCATATGCGCGTCTATTCCATCGGTGATGTGCTGGCGCGTTACCTGCGTATGCGTGGCTACAACGTTTTGCATCCGATGGGCTGGGATGCCTTTGGTATGCCGGCGGAAAATGCGGCGATCAAACACCGGGTTAACCCGGTCCAGTGGACCGAGCAAAACATTGCTTTGATGAAGGCCCAACAAAATCGCCTAGGGATCAGCTACGATTGGAATCGGGAAGTAAACACCTGTTCGCCGGAATATTACCGTTGGACCCAGTGGCTTTTTCTCCTGCTGTACCGGCGTGGACTGGTTTACAGGAAAAAGGCTGCAGTGAACTGGTGTCCGTGTTGCGAAACGGTGCTGGCCAACGAACAGGTCGAAACCGGGTGCTGCTGGCGTTGTGCAACCGTGGTGGAACAGCGGGAACTGGAACAGTGGTTTTTACGCATTACCACGTACGCCGAGCGGCTCTTGAATGACCTGGATCGCCTTGAGGACTGGCCGGAGCGGGTCAAGATCATGCAAAAGAACTGGATCGGGCGCAGCGAGGGAGCGGAAATTATTTTCAGGGTGAGGGAACAGCCGGAGATGGAACTACGCACCTTTACCACCCGGCCGGATACGCTTTTCGGAGTGACCTACATGGTCCTTGCCCCGGAACATCCCCTGCTTCCCATTTTGGTCAAGGGTACTGCCCGAGAAAACGAAGTGATGGCCTTTGCCGCCCGGATCCGCAAAGAAAGTGAGATTGAACGTACTTCCGCCGATTCGCCCAAAGTGGGGCTGGCTACCGGGCGTTATGTGGTCAACCCGGTCAACGGAGAAGCGGTGCCGGTACTTGTCGGCAACTACGTGGTTATGGGGTACGGCACCGGGGCAGTGATGGGTGTGCCGGCACATGATCAACGTGATTTTTTATTTGCTCGTGCCTACGGACTTCCGGTGCGGGTGGTAATCCAGCCTGCCGGTGAATACCTGGACGGGCAAACCATGACCGGGGCTTACGAGGGACCCGGGACAATGAGCAATTCCGGATCTTTCAATGGCCTGCCCAATGATGTGGGAGGGCGGCGTATGGTGACTTCACTTGAAGCCCGGGAACTGGGACGGTTTACCGTGCACTACCGTTTGCGCGATTGGCTCATTTCGCGTCAGCGTTACTGGGGTGCACCCATTCCCATTATCTACTGCCCGGCTTGCGGGATCGTTCCTGTCCCCGAGGAAAACTTGCCGGTACAATTGCCCCAAGAAGTAGAGCTTTTCGGTGGCCGGGTATCTTCGTTGGCCGGATACCCCTCTTTTGTGCAGACCCGGTGCCCTCGGTGTGGGGCACAGGCCCGGCGGGAAACGGACACCATGGATACTTTTGTTTGTTCGTCATGGTACTATTTGCGTTATACCAGTCCCCGGGAAAACGCTGTTCCCTTTTCCAGGAAGAAGGCAAACTACTGGATGGCGGTAGATCAGTACATTGGCGGTATTGAGCATGCTGTGCTGCACCTGCTTTACTCCCGGTTTTTTACAAAAGTGCTTTTTGACGCCGGTTTGTTGAGGGTGGAGGAACCCTTTACCCGTTTGTTGGCCCAGGGTATGGTTTACAAAGATGGGGCGAAAATGTCCAAATCCAAGGGGAACGTGGTTACTCCTGACGATATCGTAAAGCGTTATGGGGCTGACACCGGACGTCTGTTTATCCTTTTTGCCGCCCCGCCTGAAAAAGATCTGGACTGGAACGAACAGGGGGTTGAAGGCTGTTCCCGTTTTTTAAAACGGGTCTGGCGTTTGGTACAGGAATGCCGTTCTGTTTTGGATGATGACGATGAACTCGCCCCGGTTTCGGGAAAAGCAGAAAGTGCGCTAACCCGGGCTGTCCACAGTGCTATCCGTAAGGTTACCGGCGACATCGAAACACGTTTCAGCTTCAATACCGCCATCAGCGCAATTATGGAACTGGTCAATTCTATTTATGCCTATCGCCAAAAGGCGGGGAATGATGCGCGGGTGCACCGGGATGCTTTGCGGGAGTCACTTGATACTGTGGCGTTGCTGCTTGCTCCTTTTGCGCCGCATTTTGCCGAGGAAACCTGGCACTGCCTTGGGCATAGCGATAGCGTACACCGACAACCCTGGCCTGGGTATCGTGAAGAAACTTTAAAGGTAGACGAGGTTGAAATAGCGGTACAGATCAACGGCAAGGTTCGCGGACGGCTTACAATACCGGCGGGTGCTACCGGTGAGGAGATGGCCGCCGCCGCCCGCGCTCATGACCGGATCAGTGCCCTTTTATCCGGCCATGAAGTGCTCAAAACCGTTGCCGTTCCCGACAAATTAATTTCCTTTAAGATCAAAGATGGGACTTGAAACATACGTGCTCCCGGGGAGTAGCAATATGATCAACGCTACTTTTTTGATTCAAGGTCCCCGGGGTAGCGTTCTTTTCGGTTTATCGGTAACTTGTATGGCTGATTGCAGCAATAATGATAGGGAAAGGAAGGGGTGGTCTTGTTGGGCGGAGAAAAAACGGTGGAGCAGGAACAGGAAATTGTGCTAACCAAAACGGAAACCGAAGCGGATAGCGTGCGTATTTCTCCCGAGGTAATCGGTATTGTCGCCGGCATTGCCGCAAGCGAGGTAGCCGGCATCGCCGGTATGAGTGCCGGTTTGGTTGGGGGTATTGCTGAAAAACTGGGGCGGAAAGATCTTTCCAAGGGGATCAAGGTGCATCAGGATGAGGAAAAAATCAGGCTTGAGATCAATATCATCATCGAATACGGTGCTAAAATTCCTGAAATAACCCGGGCCTTGAGGGATTCCGTCCGCCGGTCGGTGGAAAATACGACCGGGTTGGAAGTAACAGCGATCAATATCCATGTCCAGGGCCTCTATTTGCCCAGGGAGGAAAAGAAAGATGAGGTCCCCCTCCCCGCGGAGGAGTAGGAAATACCCGGTTTTCCATTTCCCTCGGAGTTTTCCTCCGGGGGTTTTTCATTTTCCCCAAGAAAAAACGAGTATTATGGCCAGAGGTGCGCTGTGTGAGCAGGAACAGGAAACTAAATGTCGAAATCAAACCCCAATTGAATCAGGGAGTGGAGCCGGATTGCACTCTTTGACGCCACGGGAAAAAATCATCCTGGGGGTGCTGGTGCTACTGCTGGCCGGAGGTACGATATGGCAGTTCTGGAAGCCGGCCGGGCGGGAAAGGGAAATCATCTTTAATGATGATATACTCACCGGCGATATAACCAGTACGACGGAAACCGAAATGCTGGTGGTGCATTTGGTCGGTTGCGTGGCCAACCCCGGGGTTTACAGGCTTCCAGCCGGCGCCCGGGTCCACGAGTTACTGGATCTGGCCGGGGGCGTTTTACCCGAAGCAGACCTTGAAAATGGGATTAACCTTGCGCGCCCACTTTTTGATGGGGAGCAGGTGGTCGTCTACCGGGCCGGGGAAGTAAAGCCTCAGGGAAACGGAAAAGTGAATATCAACCATGCCACCATCGCCGAGCTGACCCAATTACCCGGCATCGGGGAAACCAGGGCCCGGCAGATTGTCGAACACCGGGATAAGCATGGTTATTTTACCGAATTGACGCAAATCATGGAGGTCAGCGGCATCGGCGAAGGGATATTCAGCAATATCAAGGATCACATTACCATTTACTAGGACCGGCCTTGCCATTATTCGTAATCAGGTTTCTTGCCATTGATTGGAAAAGGTTGCCCCTAAGCCGGCACTATTTCCAGTGGATCGTTGTCAAATAGCTTAGCCTGCACCTCCGAGGATCTTATTTGTTTTCGTTCGATCGATACCGAACCGGAACTCTCCATTTCCCGGGAAATATTGACCTCCCCCCGGACTGAAATCCTTTAGCGCCTTTGTTCATTTCCACGACTGCAGGTAATCTTGCTGCTCAATGGTAAGTCGATCGATGTCAAGGCCCAGGGTTTCAAGTTTCAACCGGGCGATTCGCCGGTCGATCTCTGCGGGCAGAGGGATTACCTCCCGGGGTAGCGGCTCCCGGTTTTGCCACAAGTGCAGCAAAGCCAAAAACTGGACAGCAAATGAAAGATCCATGATCTCGGCCGGATGGCCATCTCCGGCGGCCAAATTTACCAGGCGTCCTTCTCCCAACAGGTAAAGGCGACGCCCGTCGGGAAAACGGAAAGCCTCGATGTTTCGGCGCGGCCTTTCTACAGCCCCGGCCATTTTCTGCAGGGCGACCGTATCGATCTCAACGTCAAAGTGACCGGCGTTGGCCAGGATAACCCCATCTTTCATCAGTGAAAAGTGGGATGCATCGATAATAGCGTTGCATCCGGTGACGGTAATAAAAATATCCCCCCTTGAGGCCGCTTCTTTCATCGGCATCACCGCATATCCTTCCACGGCTGCTTCAAGGGCCCGGACCGGATCGACTTCGGTCACAATTACCTGCGCGCCCAGGCCCCGGGCGCGCAAGGCCACCCCCCGGCCGCACCAGCCATAACCGGCCACCACCACTGTTTTTCCGGCAATCAACAGATTGGTGGTGCGCATGATCCCGTCCCATACGGATTGGCCGGTGCCGTAGCGGTTGTCGAACAAATACTTGCAGCGGGCATCGTTCACGGCGATAACTGGAAAGGCCAGCGCCCCGGCCCGGGCCTGGGCGCGAAGACGGTTCAGTCCGGTTGTGGTTTCTTCGGTTGAACCACGTACCGCAGGAAGCAGGCCGATCCGTTCGCCGTGCAGCATTGTAATCAAATCGGCCCCATCGTCCAAAAGCAGGTTCGGTTCCAGGGCCAGGGTCTGGCGCAGGTGCCGGTCGTACTCGGGCGGGGTGGCGCCATGCCAGGCATGCACGTTTACCCCGGCTTCGGCCAGGGCGGCGGCTACCGCATCCTGGGTCGAAAGGGGATTGCTGCCGCAGGCGGCGACCTGCGCCCCGCAGCGCTTCAACAGCAGTGCCAGCCGGGCTGTTTTTGCTTCAAGATGAATGCACAGGGCAATGCGGGCGCCCACAAGGGGTTTTCCGGGGATTGTTTTTTCCTCCAACCGGCGTAAAACCGGCATGTGTGCCTCGGCCCAGGCGATGCGCCGGCGCCCTTCGGGAGCCAGGCTAGGATCGCGGATCGTACAGGTATTTGTATTCATGGACGGCGGTCTCCTTTCGGTGTCTCGCTTCAATAAAGATTTTCGGGATCGAAACCCTGAATCCTGTTCGGTGTTTCCTTCCGGCATGGTTTACTTTTGGCCGGGCCGACTTTCTTTATGCTGCCGCGGCAGGGATCCGTCCCGGCGCGGTGAATTTTTCAGGAAACAGGACGGAACGATATGCGCGCCTATGACCTGATTTTGAAAAAACGAAACGGCCGGGAATTTTCCCCGGAGGAGATCGTTTACCTGGTTGACGGCTATGCTGGGGGAAATATCCCCGACTACCAGATGGCCGCTCTAGCCATGGCTATTTATTTTCGGGGCATGACCGAAACCGAAACGCTGCACATGACTTATGCCATGATGCGTTCCGGGGAAACCCTTTCCCTGGAACATATCCCTGGAATCAAAGTTGATAAGCACAGTACCGGCGGGGTCGGTGATACCACGACCCTGGTGCTGGCCCCCCTGGTGGCTGCAGCGGGGGTGCCGGTAGTGAAATTGGCCGGGCGCAGCCTGGGTCATACCGGGGGCACCGTGGACAAGTTTGAATCCATCCCGGGTTTCCGCTGCAACCTTGACGCCGCTGAAATGCGGGAGGCGGTGCGCCGGGTTGGGGTGGTTGTAACCGGCCAATCCGGCAGTCTCGTTCCGGCCGACCAAAAGCTCTATGCCCTGCGAGATGCTACCGCGACCGTGGACAGTCTTCCCCTGATCGCGGCCAGCATCATGAGCAAGAAACTGGCTGCCGGGGCGGACGCCCTGGTGCTCGATGTCAAAGCCGGTGACGGGGCCCTACTGAAAGAAACCGAACGGGCCTTCCGGCTGGCCCGGATCATGGTCCAGATCGGCCTGAGCGCCGGGCGAGAAACGGTAGCCCTGATCAGCGCCATGGAACAGCCTCTCGGACGGGCGGTCGGAAATGCCCTGGAGGTGGCTGAAGCCATTGAAACGCTAAAGGGACGCGGTCCCGAAGACCTGGAACGGCTTTGCCTGGCCCTGGGCGGGGAAATGCTTTGCCTCGCGGGAGCTGCCGCAACTGCCGAAGAGGGGCGTTTGAAACTGGATCATTTGCTGCACAGTGGAGCGGCTTTAAAGAAATTTGGCGCGTTGATCCATTCCCAGGGTGGCGACCCGTCGATTTTGGAAAACTCGGCCGGCCTGCCCCGGGCGCCCCGCCGGATCCGGTTGCAATCGAAAAAGCATGGATTTGTGCAAACGGTAACCGCAGCAGCGATCGGCCGCGCAGCGATGCTTCTGGGGGCGGGGCGGGAAACGAAAGAGGCACCGGTTGATCCCGGTGCGGGTGTGGTCCTGCTTAAAAAAAAGGGCGACATGGTCCAACCCGGCCAGGTGCTGGCCGAGCTTTATGCCGGTGAAAAGCAATTCGTGGCGATCAAGGAGGCCTGCCGGCTGGTCCGGGAAGCGTACCGAATCGGCAATGATCCGGTCACACTCCCGCCCCTAATTTTAGGCTGTGTTGATCGTAACGGAACTCGCACCTTTTAAAAAACCGGCTGTTCAGCCCTTCTTCCTGAAAACGGCGATACAGGGCCAGGTTGATCGCCTGCTGTATATCCATGTAAAGATTGTAATCCGGGTTGGTGACAGAATAGACCACTTCGGAGTGAGTGCGAACTTGCCGTATTTTTTAAAATGTGCCCGGCCAAAACGCATGCTGTCATGAACCTCGATAATTTCTTGCACCAGGCCAGGGATACGCTCCAATTTGGCCGGTTGCAAGAGACCACCGGAACAGGGTATTACCGTACCAAACCGATGTAAAAAAGATCAGCGCAGGCGAATCATAGCAATTCCGGTTTGATACTGTCAAACCGGTCGGGTTTTACCGTGACCGGGATTCAATGATTTGGTAATTCGGGGTTCCGGGCTGGGGTTTTTGCCAAAGGGCATGGTATGCGTTACAATGTCCATTAAAGCAAGCCTGCCGGATCTGATCCGGCCTTTGATAACGGAGGTGAACCGATGCGGCGACGCCGTCCTTTCCCCCTGTTCATCGTGGCCCTGGTGGCAGGGCTGATGCTGATCGTAATCGGGACCAATTTTTATCTTGATCTGCTTTGGTTTCGGGAGCTGGGGGCGGAAGGGGTTTTCTGGACCCAGAGGATAGCCCGGTGGGGTTTACGGGGAGCAGCCTTTCTGTTCTTATTTGCCGTTCTGTTTGCAAATTTAATGCCGACTCGAAAGGCGTTGCTACGGTTTCCACATTTACATTTGCGGGAACATCCCCTGGCCGGCGGTCTGATGCGTTTAATGACACCGCGCCGATTGACCCTGACTTTCCTTGCTTTGGCAGCGGTATTTGCCGTTTTGTTTAGTTCATATGTCCCGGATTACTGGATCGAAATGCTACGCTTCCGGCATGGTGTCACCTTTAACCTCGCCGACCCGATTTTTGGCATGGATGTTTCGTTTTATGTTTTTCGTTTGCCTTTCTACCGTTTTCTTTATGGTTTTCTCACATTGGCCCTGACAGCGTCTTTGATCCCGGTCGGGCTGATCTACCTGCTGGTCAACCCGCCGGCCCAGGTCGGGCGAAAGTGGTTCCTTTTTCCGGGTACCGGCCTGGCCCACATCACGCTGCTCCTGGCGGGTCTGGTCGCGTTGAAAGCATGGGACTACCGCTTGCAACAGCTTGAATTGGTCCTATCCGAACGGGGGGTTGTTTTCGGCGCCGGGTATACCGATATTAAAGCCAACCTTCCCGCTTTGAAAATCTTGATGGTTCTGGCCCTGGCAATAGTGCTGTTTTACCTGGTCAATGCGTTTTTCCTGAAACAGCCGCGGATGCTGGTTTATGGCCTGCTGGTATTGGCCGGGGTTTCGATGTTGGGGGGATGGGCCTTTCCGGCGGCTGTCCAGAGTTTCATGGTTGAACCAAGCGAGTTCGCTTATGAAAAGGAATATCTGGAGCACAGCATCCGTTTTACCCGCCTGGCGTACGGCTTGGATCGTTTTAATAGCCGTCCTTATACAGCCGCAGAATCGTTGGGTTGGGATGAGCTGCAGAGTAACCCGGGCACTTTAAACAATGTGCGTCTGTGGGATTACCGCCCGCTTTCGAATACTTTGAACCAGCTGCAAGCGATCAGGCTTTACTATCGTTTTCATGATGTCGACATTGATCGCTACACCGTGGATGGCCAGTATCGTCAGGTAATGCTGGCTGCCCGGGAAATGGATCGTAGTCGCTTTGAAGCCCGAGCCCAAACCTGGGTTAACATGCGCCTGCAGTACACACATGGCTATGGAGCGGCCGTGAGCCCGGTGAACGAAGTTTCATCCGAGGGCTTGCCTCGTTACTTTGTACGCGATATTCCCCCGGTATCCAGCCCGGGGCTTGAACTGGCCGAGCCTTCAATATATTATGGTGAGCTAACCGGCGACTATGTGATCGTGTGCTCCAAAACACCCGAATTTCATTATGCTACCGCTGGGGATGAAAATATTTACACCACTTACGAGGGCGAGGGCGGCATCCCGTTGAACAATCTCTGGCGACGGCTTCTTTTTGCCCTTAAATTTGGAGAATATCGCATCCTCGTTTCAAATGAATTGACCGCTGCAAGCCGGGTCATGTTCGATCGTGACATCCATACCCGGGTACGCAAACTGGCTCCTTTTTTGCTCTATGATGACGATCCCTACCTGGTTATCCACGATGGGAGGCTATTCTGGATCCAGGATGCTTTTACGAGTACTCGTAATATCCCTTATTCTACCACCTACGGTAATGTCAACTACATTCGTAATTCAATCAAGGTAGTAGTGGATGCTTATCATGGTACGGTCCATTTCTATCTGATGGACCCGGAGGATCCTTTGGCTTTAACTTTCAGCAAAATTTTTCCCGGCCTTTTCCATCCCGCTGCGGAGATGCCGCAGGGCCTTGCTGCCCATCTGCGTTATCCGGAGGATTTGTTTGAGCTGCAGGCCCGGGCTCTTGCTCTTTATCATACGACGCATCCAAATGTGGTTTATTCGCGGGAAGATCTTTGGGAAGTTCCGGTAGAGGTATACGGCGGGCGGGAACAACCGCTCGAACCGTATTATACTGTTTTACAGCTGCCCGGCTATGCCGAAGCGGAATTTGTTTTGATCCTGCCCTTTACCCCGGCCCGCCGGGATAATATGATCGCCTGGATGGTTGCACGTTGTGATCCCGCCTCCTACGGTCAGGTCGAGATCTTTCTTTTTCCCAAAGATCGCGTTATTCTCGGCCCGAAACAGATTGAGAACCGGATCGACCAGGATACCGATATTTCCGAACAGTTGACTCTGTGGGGCCAGTACGGTTCCCAGGTGATCCGGGGCAACCTGCTGGTGCTGCCGATTGAAGACGCGCTGCTTTACGTGGAACCGATCTTCCTTGAGGCTTCCGGGGGGGGATTGCCGGAATTGGCCCGGGTGATCGTAGTTTACCAGGAAACCGTGGTCATGGAACGGACTCTGCAGCAGGCCCTGGAGCGGCTTTTCGGGCAACAGGAAGATAGTGAACCGGAATCGACACCTCCGGCGGAGGAGTCCAGCCCGGTGGAACAGGATCCGCAGCCGCCCGGCGACCAAACAGTAACGGAATTGGCCCGGCGGGCCCAGGAGGTTTTCGATCAAGCTCGGCAGTGTCAGCAAGCGGGTGACTGGGCCGGCTATGGCGCGAAACTGCTGGAACTGGAACAGATCCTGGAGGAGTTGGCCCGGCTGACCCGGTAATGCTTTTGCAAATTTCTCGACCCTGATCCGGAGTGCGGGTCGCAGGGCCGGCACTTTGCAGAGTCGGGGTGGGGCAACCGAAAAAACCGCTATCGCCCCGACAGGTACGGTACGGCGAAGGAGGCTGTTCTATGCAAGCAAACTATTCAGAAAAAATTTTGATCTATACGGACGGAGCCTGTTCGGGTAATCCCGGCCCGGGAGGGTGGGCCGCCATCACTTTCACCCATGGCTGTGAAGAAGAGTTTTCCGGCGGGGAGGGAATTACTACCAACCAGCGCATGGAACTGCGCGCCGCCGTGGAGGCCCTGAGGCGTTTGCCGGAACCGTCCAGGGTGGCGCTTTATAGCGACAGCGCCTACCTGATCAATGCTTTCAAAGAAAACTGGTTTGCCCGCTGGGAACGAAACGGATGGCGCAATGCGCGCCGGGAACCGGTTGCAAACCAGGATCTTTGGCGGGAACTTCTTGGTTTAAACCGGATTCATCGCATCACCTGGCACAAAGTGCAAGGCCATAGCAATGATCACTACAACGATCGCTGTGATCTCCTGGCCCGCCGCGAAATCGAAAAAATCCGGGCTTGAGCTTTTTCCACCCGGGCGGGGCACTTTCCATTGAAAAAGGCAGCAGTGATTTTACAAGAACGGCCGGGGGCAAGCATGGGGCTTCCTGATGGAAAAGGGTTGGGGGTGTTTTAAACGTCCGGGGAAAAGGGGCGGGGCGGAAGGCCCCACCCCGGAGCACTGCTTCCGTTTCTTTATCCGATCCGGAGGGTCCAGTTACTGCCGCCATTGTTATCCCAGTGATTGGCACTATCCTTGAAACAGAAATTCATTTCCCGACTGCCTGTAACCGGTGCGGTGCAGGTAAATCCCCCGTGGGACAGGCGGTCCATCTGCTGATCCTGCACATTTTCCCAACCATCAAAACCGTAATGCATCCATACGGCGTCCGCTCCGCAATGAACCAGCAAGCCGCAATAGTTGATCTGGCTGCTTTGTCCCCTGCGCGGGCTGCCCGGTTCCACTGAAATCCGGTCATCCAAATGCATATTTTCACCTCCGATCGTGTCTTGTTCTATTCTCTCCGCCTTTCACGAATTATATTGGGGCTTCTGAAATCATGCCCCAGGTTAAAAAAGGCAATAGATCCGGCTATTGATCGTTTACAGGCGGGATGGGCTCCGGTAGTATAGAATGCAGTATGTACCAGCTTCAATACTGCTGCTGGAACCTGGAAAGGAGCACCACAGATGCGTTGGCATGGGAATGCGGTGGTGGCCCAGTCGGGCGGGCCGACTGCTGTGATCAATAATAGCGTGTGCGGGGTGGTGCAAGAATGGCAAAGGCATCGCCCGGCCGGGACGCTTTATGGCGCCCTCTACGGCGTGCGAGGCATCCTGGAGGGTGAATACGTCAACCTTTCCGCCCAGAGCGGCGATCTGATTGAAGGGTTGCGGTATACGCCGGGAGTGGCACTCGGTTCATCTCGCTACAAGCTGAAAACAGCCGAAGATTATTTCAACCTGCTCCAGGGATTTAAAAAAATGGATATCCGTTCCTTCTTTTATATTGGCGGAAACGATTCCATGGATACGGCCTGCCAGGTACACCGCCTGGCTCTCCGCGAGGGCTATGAAATACAGGTGATCGGAATACCGAAAACAATCGATAACGACCTTCCCTTTACCGATCACTGCCCGGGTTACGGCAGTGCCGCCAAGTTCATGGCTACCGCCGTTCTGGAAACCGGTCTTGACCTGGAAGGACTGATCACGACCAGCCGGGTCGTGATCATGGAGGTGATGGGCCGCAATACCGGCTGGCTGGCGGCGGCAACAGGCCTGGCCCGGCGGAAGGAGGGCTCTGCACCTCACCTGATCTATTTGCCGGAGGTAACATTTAATCGAAAACACTTCCTGGCTGACCTGATGGAAACCTATCGCCATTATGGTCTGGCTTACGTGGTTGCTGCAGAAGGCCTGGTCGATGAAACGGGAAATTATCTTTTTGCCTGCAAGAGCCGGGATTCGTTCGGACATGTCCGGTTGGGCGGGCTGGCTGAAACCCTGAAAGAGCTGGTGGAGGAGGAAACGGGAATCAAAGCACGCTGCAATGTGCCGGGTACCCTGCAGCGAGCGGCGATGCACTATGCCTCCCGGGTTGACGCAGACGAAGCCTACCGGGTCGGAGCGGAAGCGGTCTGTCTCGCCCTCGGCGGGCAGTCCGGATTGATGGTCACCCTGGAACGGGAACCGGGTGAAGATTACCATTGCCGCCCGGGGGCCGTGGCCCTGGAAAGGGTGGCCAATGTTGAGAAAAAGGTGCCCCGAGAATGGATCGACCCGCGTGGAAATGACGTTACCCCGGCATTATTGCGTTACGTGCGGCCCTTGATCCGCGGTGAAATTGCAGTACCTGCCAGTGACGGTTTGCCCGCTTTTGTTCACCTGCCGGACCTGCACCGCCGGAATCTGCGGCGCAAGGACCGGGAGGCCAGTTAGGGACAGCTAATATTTAAAGTGCATGGAATTTACCCCCGGGCATCTATCTTACCCGGGGGTAAATTCTATTTCCCTGATGAATAAACGTAGCAAGTCCCTTTCACCATTTGTTTAGTCACTATTATTAAATATACAATTGCCGTACCCGACATTTACCTACCAGGTGATCAAAGAGTGGAAACATATTCGGATAAAACACTATGCCAAATGGTTACATCAATATTTATCATCGCTGAATGGGAGGGTGATCTGCACAGGGGAACAAGGTGTAGTATAATTGTCGAGGATGGAAAACGGGAATTTTACGGTTACTAACCGCAAATAATCAATAGATCAATCGAGAAGAACTCTGTCGGGGAGGCTGCGTTTGATAAATGGAAGAAAATCTTTTAAAGGAACAGGATTGCGGTGACCGGCAGTTGTTGGCGCGGTTGTTTTATGTTTATGCTTACCGCCGCGGCCGGTTTCTGCTCACTTCGGGGCGGGAAAGCAGCTTTTACTTGGACGGCAAGCAGGTTATTTACTCCGGCAAGGGGTTGGCCTGTGCGGCCCGCTTGCTTCTCTCCAGCTTAAAGGAAAACGACTTTTTCGGTAAGATCGATGCCGTGGGCGGCCCCAGTTTTGGGGCGGCTCCTTTGGCTGTAGCCACTTCGCTCCTTGCAGCCGGGGAGGGGCGGGCTTATACGGGTTTTGCCGTGCGTAAGGAGGGTAAAGAACATGGGACCCGGGCCCGCATCAACGGTCCTTTCTTTCGGGGTATCCGAACAGTGATCGTGGATGATGTCCTTACAACCGGCTCATCTTTGTTCCAGGCTGCCCGGACGGTCAGGGAGGAGGGGGGGCGAGTCCTCGGCATGTATGTGCTGGTGGATCGCCTCGAAGGCGGGCGCGAAGCGGTGGAAAAGGAGGGCTATACGCTCGGCTCCCTCCTGACCCGGATCGAGATCGAGAACCTGGACGGTCCTGTGCGGCAGTGTTGTGGTTCCCTGCTGGAAGCTCTGGAAGCCAGTCCCCCCTGTTGGGAGAGGGTTGCTGATTTTTGTCGGGAGGCGCTGTTGAACATTCCCGAACAGGCTGTCGCGGGGCAGGGAGAGGTTTCGATCGGGCCTGCTATCCTGGAAATGTTGTGCCGGGTAGCCGCGTTGTGGGTATCGCCGGCACCGGGCCATCCCGCTTTATCCGCTCAGTATGCTACGGCGGCTTTGCAGGCCGTGAAGGGTGCCTTCATATTTCCGGGGCAGGCCGAACCTGCTTATGCCTTGCGTTGTCTAATTGGATCCGGAGAGCAAAAATGATCCGTTATTGCCATAACGATGGTCCTTGAGATACTGGAATAGATCCTTCGGTCGCTTGCGCTCCCCCGGAATGACGGGGAAGCGGCCATTCGGTGTCATCCTGGGATGCGGGCCTCCCAGGTGTCATCCCGGGGGCGGAGCCCGAAGGATCTTGCAATGTTTGTAGGGTAGGCTTCAAACGTGATTCTCGCTGCCCTTGGAATGATAGGCAAGGCAGTTTCCTGGCAGGATGCAAGAAAATTTGTTGCCATGAAGCAATGTTATTTTGGCTGGAAACGGTAGGTTACGACCGGGCCTTCCCGGCAAAGCCGGCGGTAGCGTGGCTGCCCGCTTTGTGGCGTATCCGGCCCGGCCGGGGCCGGAAAGACGCAGCCCATGCAGGCGCCGATACCGCAAGCCATGTGTTCTTCCAGTGAAGCCTGAACCGGCAGGCCGTATTCGCGGGCAACGATCAGCACAGCCGCCATCATCGCGGCCGGCCCGCAACAGAATATTTCCCGGGGCAGCGGCCGGCGGTGCAGGCGCCGGCGTAGCAACTCCGTGACCGGACCGTGAAAACCGGCGCTGCCGTCGTCAGTGGCGACTTCGGTTTCCAGCGGCAGCCGCGCCAGGGCCGGGCGGAGCACCAGTTCTCTGGTGTTCCGTGCTCCCAGAAGTACTGCCGCCGCCGGCCCGGATTCTTTCAATTTCCGGGCCAGGTAATACAGGGGTGCGGCACCGGCACCGCCGCCTATCAGGAGAACCTGTCCCGCATCACCGGCGGGCAGGGTAAAGCCGTTGCCCAGGGGACCGAGCACGCTCAGGGTGTTTCCGGGTGCCAGCGCCCCCAGGGTACGGGTACCCCGCCCGACTGTCCGGAAAAGTATTTTGAGCAAGCCTGCTTGCTCCAAAACGTCGTAGACGCTGAACGGACGGCGCAGCAGTGGGTCGAGGCTTTCCCCTCGGGGTGTAACATGCCAGAACTGCCCGGGCCGGACCGCACCCGGATCTTGCTCGGGACGAAAAGTGATCAGGCGAAAACCCGGGGCCGGAGCAGCAATCGATTTCACGACGGCATCGAACAGGGGCACTGCAAGAATCATCCTTTCCGGGCCATTTCCGGCCTGCCGGCGGCATTGCATTTGCCACCTCAGTCAGTATAGCATTCTTGGTCCCCGGAAAGAAGGGTGGGAGCGCGATTGACACAACCGGAAAGAAGTTTCAAGCCGGATCTAACGGTCCGTCTGGGCGGGCTGGTTCTGAAAAATCCGGTCATGCCTGCGGCGGGCACTTTTGGTTACGGGGAGGAGTACGCCTCCTATTTTGATCCGGCCTGTCTCGGGGCGGTGGTGGTAAAATCGGTTTCACTTGAACCCATTGCCGGGAACCCGCCGCCCCGCATTGTTGAAACCCCTGCCGGCATGCTCAACGCCATCGGTTGGCAGAACCCCGGCCTGGAGGTTTTTCTCATGGAGAAGCTTCCTTTTCTACGCCGTTTTGCCGTTCCGGTGATCGTGAACCTGGCCGGGTCCAGTGTGACCGAATACGCCGAGCTGGCGCGGTGTCTTGACGACGTTCCGGGAGTAAGCGCGCTCGAGCTCAATATCTCATGCCCCAATGTGCCCGCGGGCGGCGCCGCTTTCGGTTCCGGCCCGGATCGGGCCGCCGCGGTGACCCGCGCCGTGCGCCGCTGTTCCGGTTTACCCCTGATCGTCAAGCTCAGTCCCAACGTGACCGACATTGCTGTGGTCGCGGCGGCGGTGGAGCAGGCAGGGGCGGATGCGATCTCTTTGATCAATACTTTGACCGGACTGGCGATAGATCTGGAGCGGCGGCGGCCCGTGCTGGGCAACGTTACCGGCGGCCTCTCCGGCCCGGCGGTGAAACCCGTCGCCCTCTACCAGGTCTGGCGGACCTTTCAGGCGGTGAAGGTGCCGCTGATCGGCATGGGTGGTATTGGCGGCTGGCGGGATGCCCTGGAGTTCATCCTGGCCGGGGCTGCCGCGGTGGCGGTGGGCAGCGCCAGCTTTCGCAACCCGCTGGCCATGCCGCAGATTATTGAGGGGTTGACGGATTACCTGCGGCGGGAAAAGATTCCCCGCCTGGCGGACCTGATCGGAGCCCTGGAGATACCCTAGGGTCGTTTATCCCCGGCCGTCAATCACTTACCGCCCTATTTTCGCCTGGGAAAACTGGGAGAGGGTCAAAATGGAGTTGGAGCTTCTGGAAAACCGGCTTGGGCGGGTTCTTATGGAACTGAAAGGGGTGGCGGTGGCTTTTTCGGGGGGAGCGGACAGCACCCTGCTCCTCTTCGCGGCACAATCCATTCTGGGCGGGAAAAACGTCCTTGCCTTAACCGTCAACTCGGTGCTGTTCCCCGCAGCGGAATTGAAGGCGACCCGAGCCCTGGCGGCGTGTTTCGGGGTGGAGCACCGGGTCCTCACCGTGGCGGATCCGGCCGGCACCCCTTGGGAGAACAACCCGCCGGATCGCTGCTACCATTGCAAAAGATCATTTTATACCCTGCTCCGGCAGGCGGCTCGCGAGCGGGGATTGCCGGCGGTGATCGATGGCAGCAACGCTGACGATACTGCGGACTGTCGTCCCGGAATGCGGGCGGCCCGTGAACTTGAAGTGCGTAGTCCCCTGCAAGAAGCAGGGTTGGGCAAGGCTGCTGTCCGCGCCCTATCCCGCCGCTACGGGCTTGTTACCTGGAACAAACCCGCAGCGCCCTGCCTGGCCACCCGTATTCCGTATGGCGAACTGCTGACCGCCGTTAAGTTGAAACGGGTTGAACGGGCCGAAGAATTCTTGCGTCGTTCCGGCTTCACCCGGGCCTTGCGCGTGCGCAGCGATGGTGCCATGGCCCGGATCGAGGTTTCCCCGGAAGATTTCCCCCGGCTTCTCCGCCATCGCCTGAAAATATTGTCCGACCTTTATGAACTGGGTTTCACCCGGGTTACCGTTGATCTGGCCGGGTTCCGCGGCGGCAGCCGGGAGCTTACGGATGGAAATATTTGAGGGTGAACTGGAAAAAAGCGCGGTTAAGGGGCAGCAAAACGTTTTTTTGGCGGCAAACCAGGTAAATATTCCTCTTCAAGGGCACATCTTCCAGCCGGTATCCCTTTAATACCCCGAGTTCAAGTTCTTCTTCCACCGCTTTCCTGGAAATGATCGTCAGTCCAAGGCCCGCCCGGGCGGCCTCTTTGATCGCCTCCTGACTTTCCAGGTAACCGATGACCCGGGGGGCAGGGTAACGGCCCGGCTGTTTTTTCAGGGCTTTCTCAAAAACGATGCGGGTGGCGGAGCCGGGTTCCCGTAAGAGAAAGGGCATGCCGCTACAGGCCGGCCAGGTGGTCGCAGGCAGTCCGCACTGTGCCGGCTTCCCGCACGGAAGCTTGAACTGCGGCGAAGCGACCAGAATAAGCTCGTCCGCGACCAGTTTGATCTGTTCCAGGCCCTCCCGGCTGCCGGATTCGCCGGTAAACCCGAGATCATACGTATAATCCTTGACCGATTGCAAAACCTGCCCGGTATCGCGCAGAAGAACGGAGAAGGTGATTGCGGGATATTTCTGGCGAAAGGAGTGCAGGAGCCCGGGCAAGAGGTAGGTTCCGGGAACACTGCTCGCGGCAATTTCCAGATGCCCGCTGTCAATCTGATTTTCATCCTGAATGGCTGCCAGCGCCTCCGCCCTGGTTTCCAGGAGTTGTTGGCCGTACTTGAACAGTATTTTCCCCGCTCCGGTCAGTTTCAACTCCTGCTTGCGGCGATCGAGCAGGGGGGTCCCTAGCTCGTCCTCCAGCTTTTTGATATGGGCGCTAACCGTGGGCTGGCTTAAAAAAATATTTTCGGCGGCACGGGTAAAACTCTTTTGCCGCGCCACTTCCAGAAAGATCTTGAGTTTGTGAAAATCCATAAATGGGCAATCCCCTTGCTGTAATCGGTTCGCTCTTTTTCATCATCGAGCCGGTTTTATTGTATCATACCCGCGTTATTTCCGACCACCATTGGCATTGTCTATCAAAGTGTCACCCGCTATCGAAAAGAACTATTTCCCTTATGCCCCCGGACCGCCTATGCTCTTGGTAGAGATGCCTTTATCTTTTACATTGACAACAGGGGGTGGCATAATCAGGCGATGCGAAATTTACTGGCAACCAGGCGGGGGATGGTCGTTGTTGGAGCGGTAATCGGTATTTTGGCCTCGTTGTTGCAATTGTGGGGCAATCCCGCAAATATGGGTATCTGCGTGGCCTGCTTCGTCCGTGATCTGACCGGGGCGTTGGGCCTGCACCGGGCCCCGGTGGTACAGTACCTGCGCCCGGAAATCATTGGTTTTGTCCTCGGTTCTTTCGGCGCGGCTTATTTCTTCAAGGAATTCAGGCCCCGGATGGGTTCGGCGCCGGTGGCAAGATTCATGCTGGGTGTCTTCGCCATGATCGGAGCGCTCGTCTTCCTGGGCTGTCCGTGGCGGGCCCTGCTCCGTCTAGCCGGCGGTGACTGGAACGCTCTCCTGGGCCTTTTCGGTCTTGCCGCAGGAATCTGGCTCGGAACGGGATTTCTAAAAAACGGGTACAACCTGGGTTCCGCCCGCAAGGCCCACCTCTTCGCAGGTTGGATCTTTCCGATCATTATGGCTGGATTTCTGGTTTTGATGCTTCTGAACCCGAAGGTGGCGGGAGAAACCCAAAGCGGGGCTCTCTTCTACAGTGTCGAAGGGCCGGGTTCCATGCATGCACCGCTCTTAGTTTCCCTGGCCGTCGGGCTCGGCATCGGTTTTCTGGCGCAGCGGAGTCGTTTTTGTACCATGGGGGCGATCCGGGATTTAATTCTGTTTAAACAAACCCACCTTTTTATCGGGCTGATCAGCCTGGCCGGAGCCGCGTTGATCACGAATCTGGTGCTGCACCAGTTCAACCCGGGTTTTGCCGGTCAACCGGTTGCCCATACCATGCATCTTTGGAATTTTGGCGGCATGGCCCTGGCCGGGCTTGCCTTCACCCTGGCCGGCGGTTGTCCCGGACGCCAGCTCTTTCTGTCCGGTGAGGGGGATGGTGATGCCGCCGTGTTTGTGATCGGCATGGTTGTGGGGGCTGCCTTTGCCCACAATTTTGGTCTGGCCAGTTCCGCCGCCGGAGCTACCCCGGCCGGGATAACCTCCCTGGCGGTTGGATTCGGGGCCTGTTTGTTGATCGGCTTGCTGATGCGCGAGAAAATAACGGTAGCGAAGGGATGATTTGCAGCATGAGTAATTTTGTTGACGCCAGGGGGCTCTCCTGCCCCCAGCCGGTGATCATGGCCTTGAACGAAATGAAAACCGTAGGCAAAGGCGATATTCTGATCATGGTCGATACGGATACGGCCAAGGAGAATGTCTGCCGTGCGGCCCGGGCCCGGGGCTGGGCGGTTGCCGGTATTGAGCCGGAAGGTGACGGCTACCGGATTACCATCAGAAAGGAAGGCTGAAATTGTTCAAGGGTCTTTGGAAAAAGAAAACCGATCTGCCACCGCATCAGGATCGGGGCATCCTTGTTTTTGAAAATACTACCGCCGTGATCCGGGCCGAAAACGTTTTGAAGGGGGACGGTTGGCCGATCCAGGTCAAGGGCCCGCCCCCGGAAATACGCAGCGGCTGTGACCTGGTGATCGAGTTTCCACTGATTGAAGAGCTGTCCATCATCAGGAGGCTTGAGCAAGTCAAGATCAGGCCGCTCCAGGTTGTCCCCGTTGCCAGTGTTTTGCTGGAACCGGTAGAGCTGCTTCATCAGAAGGAATTTGGAAAATACCTGATGGTAAGGGCGGCAAACATGAAAATTACCGTCGATCGGGAGCGAGAATTGATTGTCAACGTTTCCGGGGGCGGCTGCCCGGATGTGCCTTACCTGGCGGAACAGATGGTAAACCGACATTTGAACCGTGCCCCGCAGCCCCGGGAGATCGGTTATACTCTCTGTGCCTACGCTCTTCAGCTCGCTTACGATCGGGTGGTGAAGTTATGTTCGGCCTAGTCGGAACGATCCCCGAAGCACATTTTCCGCTTAGCTCCGGCCCGGTTCGCCTGGAAGGGGATCAGCTCATCCTGGAAAACAACAGGATCACGGTTAACCGTGGCACACCGGCCATGATCGCGGCGGCTGCAAAAACGCTTCAGTATTTGAACCAACCCGAACCTTTTTGTTACCTGGTGGGGGATATCGGCGGCGGGACCGGGTGTAAAAGCCTTTACCGGTATCTGATCTCGCATCTGCCCGACCTTCCCTTTCGAACCCTGGCCTTTCATTATTTCCAGCCGGATGTGGGTTTGTTCAAAGAGCTGCTGGCGGTGATCAATGCACTCCCGGTTCGCCCGATCCTCATCGCCGATGCCGGGTTTATGTATGTCGCCAAGATGAGCGGCGCTGCCGCCTCTTTTGATCTGTTTACACCCGATGCCGGCGAACTGGCCTATCTGGCTGATGAAAAAGCACCTCATCCTTTCTATACCCGGGGGTTCATCCTGCACGAAGAAAATCAGGTGCCGGACCTGATCAAACGGGCTTACCGGCATGACAATGCCGCCGCTTATCTGCTGGTTAAGGGGGCAAATGATTATATCGCCGGGCGGGACGGGATCATCGCCAAAGTGGAAAGCCCGTTCGAAGAGGTGCTCGAAGCGATCGGGGGCACCGGGGACACTTTGACCGGAATAGTCTCGGCCCTGGCCTCTTCGGGGATGGATCTGGGATCCGCGGCGATCGAGGCGGCCAGGGTGAACCGGCTGGCAGGTTCCTACGCCCGCCCCACCCCGGCAACGGCTGTGTCCGAGCTGATCAGGCATATCCCGCGGGCTCTGGGCGAAGTGCGGGACCGCCAAGGCCTTCCGTAAATGAGAAATCACCCATTGACAGATATAGTTAACCCTGTATGATTGTGCTATCATGGCCTGTCTGCCGGGTTTGAAAAGATGAATAAACCTGCTCTTTTTCATTTTAACCGGCCGCTGGTGGCGGTAACGCTGAGCTACATTGCCGGAATTACCTGGGGCTGGGTCTGCCTGGACAGCCTCCCGGGGTGGTTGGGGTTACTGTTGCTGCCGCTGCTGGTCCTGTTTTACCGAAAGCTTTTTTCCGGCTTCGCGGCGTTTTTGCTGTTGGGCGCCGCCGTTGCCGGGGCGGCTTCTTTTTTCATTTCAGCCGGGCCCCCTGCAGAAGGGTTGTTGCGGTATTCGGACCGCCCCCTATTTGTCGAGGGGACCGTGGCGGAGGAGCCACTGCGGACGGAAAATGAAACTGCCTACCGGCTTCGGGTGCAAACCGTGGAAACCCAGGCGGGACGTTTTCCGGTTTCCGGAAAGCTGCTGGTCAAGGTTTACGGGGCTGATCAGGAACCGCACTGGGTTGGGGAAACGTTGCGGTTACGGGGGGTGATCCGGGAGCCCCGGGGTCGGCGTAACCCGGGGGGGTTCGATTATCGCTTCTACCTGCGCACCGAGGGGATGACAGCGTTGATGTCTGTCCGCCCTTACCAGGTGGTTTCGTTGGGGCGGGGGGAAACCGGCCGGCTTTCCGGCGCTGCCGCCGTCCTGCGGACGCGGATGAGTGCCGCCATCGAAAAGGGCTTACCCTCCCCGGCGGCCGAACTGCTGATCGCGATCCTCTTTGGCCAGCGCCACCACCTTCCCGAAGCGGTGGCGGAAAACTTCCGCACGGCCGGGGTGGGACACCTGATGGCTGTTTCCGGGCTTCACGTGGGCCTGGTGGCCGCAATGATCCTGGCGTTGTGGCGCCGCCTCGGCCTGCGTGGCCGCTGGCCCCTGGCCGCCGCGATCCTCCTGATCTTTGGCTACGCTTTTCTCACCGGGATGCGACCCTCCGCCCTGCGGGCCGCGGTCATGCTCTCCTTTGCCCTGGCGGCGCTGCTTTTCGACCGGCCCTACGATCTGCCGACGGCCATGGCCGCGGCTGCCCTGATCACGCTGGCGGGAAACCCTTTGCTCCTACTTACCGCCGGCTTTCAGCTTTCCTATGCGGCCACTCTGGCCATCGTCTACGGCGCTCCGCCGCTGGCCGCCCTGTTTTTACGCCTGTGTCTCCCGGTGCGGTTGTGCTATCCCCTGGCGGTTACCGTCGCCGCCCAGGTGGGGGTGTTGCCGCTGACGGTTTTTCATTTTGGTCATATTCCCGTACTGGCCGTGTTCTTCAACCTGCTTGTTCTGCCGGTGATCGCCCCGGCGCTTGGCCTGGGCCTGGCCGGAGCTCTCCTCTCCCTGGTGGCCCCAACCCTGGCCCTGCCTCTTTTTTGGACATGCCGGCCCCTGTTGGAATACCTTTTGGCGTTGACCGCACTCTCGCGCCTGCCGGGATTTTACCGGGCTGTTTTCCCCCCGCGGCCGTTAGAGATCTTTTTGGCCGGTTTCTTCCTGATCGCCTTGCTCTGGTTTTACTACAATCGGGATGCCCTCAAGGCTGTCCTGACCGGGCCTGTTTCGATCCAGGGATCGCTGCACCGGCGCTATCTGATCCCCGGTCTGGCTTTCTTGTTCCTGATGCTCACGGTGCTATGGGCCGGGCCGCTTGGGCGCAAACCGCCCCGCCTTGTTGTGACCTGCCTCGATGTCGGCCAGGGGTCGGCAACGCTGATCGAAGCACCTTGCGGCCGGAAGATCCTGGTCGATGCCGGGGGCGGGCTGTCCGTCCGGGGGGAACCGGAAGAGAGTGGCACACTGGTGCTGTTGCCTTTTCTGCGCCATCGGCGGATCCGCGCTCTCGACCTGGCGGTGATCACCCATCCCCATGAAGATCATTTCGGGGGAATGCTGCCCTTGCTGGAAACGGTAGAGGTTGCCCAACTATTGATCTCCCCGGTTCCGGGGCGTTCCCCCTATTACGAAACGCTGCTCGAATCTGCCGTTTCACGGGGTCTTCCCGTTGTCGCGGCCCATGCCGGGAGCTGCTGGGAATGCGCTTGCGGTTTGCGGCTTGAAGTGCTTTATCCATCGACCGACGCGCTGGCCCGGCTCAATCCGGGCGGTAGCGGCAATCTGAACGACGCTTCGCTCGTGCTCCGGCTCACTTACGGGGCGGCCTGTATTCTTTTTACCGGCGATGTCGAGGAGGCGGCGGTGCGGGAACTGTTGCGCCACCGGTATGAGGACCTGGAAGCGACGGTTTTGGTGGTGCCTCATCATGGCGGGAAGCTATCGATCATGGAAGACTTCCTGGCGGCAGTTAAACCACGGGTGGCCGTAATCCCCGTTGGCGCCAACCCCTTCGGTCATCCCCATCCGGAAACGCTCCGGGCTTTGGAGAAAAGCGGAGCCCTGGTGCTGCGTAATGACCGGCATGGTGCGGTCATCCTGCGCAGCGACGGCTGCCGTTTGACCGTTGAAACCATGGATGAGTACGATCAACATGGCCCGGTGCCGACCGCGGGGCCGGGGCATACTTCATTTTTTCAGGCGGCTCGGCTGGCCCTACTGCCGTGGTAAGGGTTTTTGTTCCGGGTATACTAAAAAAGCTTCCCCCACCTGGAAAAAATGGAGTGAACCCGATATGCACATTCTTATGCTTTCGTGGGAATATCCGCCTCGCGTCATCGGCGGCCTGGCCCATCATGTGCGCGAACTGGCGCGGTCCCTGGTCGAAGCGGGCCACAACGTCAGTGTGATCACCGTTGCCGAAAACAATACCCCGGTGCACGAGATCGTGGAAGGGGTTGCGGTCCACCGTGTTCTCCCGTACCATGGACGCCCCTTGAATTTTCTATCCTGGGTCCAGCAGCTCAACCTGGCCATGCTGGAGACGGGCGCCTCGCTATGCCGTCGGGGCGGAGTCGATCTGATCCATGCCCACGACTGGCTGGTCGCCTACGCCGGGCGGGGCCTGAAACATATTTTCCACCTGCCCCTTCTCGCCACCATCCACGCCACCGAGTTCGGGCGCAACAACGGCCTGCACAATCCCGAACAGCGTTACATTTCAGAACTGGAATGGTGGCTTACCTACGAGGCCTGGCGGGTGATCTGTTGCAGCGAATACATGCGGGAAGAGCTCCGCTCCGTTTTCTCGCTTCCCGGCGATAAAATTGCCGTGATTCCGAACGGGGTTCGCCCGGAGGTTTTTCGGGTCAAAACGGCCGACCCGGAGGTGCGAGCCCGGTTTGCCGCCCCCCACGAGAAAATACTCCTTTTCATCGGGCGCCTGGTGCCGGAAAAAGGGGTAGAGGTGCTTTTGAATGCCCTACCGGCGATTCGGGAACGCGTGCCGGCGCTACGCCTGGTCGTGGCGGGTCGCGGGCCGTACCGGGAGGAGCTGGAGCATCAGACCCGTATCCTCGGGCTGGAGCAGCACGTTCTTTTTGCCGGATATATCGATGATCGAACCCGAAACCAGCTTTACGCTCACGCCGCAGTTGCGGTTTTCCCCAGCCTTTATGAACCGTTCGGGCTGGTCGCCCTGGAAGGGATGGCCGCCGGAACCCCGGTGGTGGTTGGGGCAAGCGGCGGTTTTCTGGAAACGGTCGAACATGAAGTGAACGGACTTCTGGCCCGGCCCGGGGATCCGGCCGACCTGGCGCTTCAAATCGGCCGGATCTTGAGCGATCCGGATCTTACCGCGGGCCTGGTGCGCCGGGCCGCAGAGGACATTGAAACCCGTTTTGCCTGGCCGGTTGTTGCGCAAGAGACCGGGAAGCACTATCGGCAGATTGTTGCCTCGGCAGAAGCGCGGCGCTGGCGGCGTGAACTGGAATACGATGGACCGGTGCCTGCGGCCGGGCCGGTCACCGCCATGGTGCCGCCCGAAATACCGGTCCCGGCAGCACCATCATCGGCGGGGAGGCCTCCTTCCCGCTATACGGCAGCGGAGGAACTGCTCGCAAAGATGCCCCCCGCCGAAATGGAAACCGGGCCGGCTTCGCCCCGGGAGGTGAGGCCTGAATGAAAGCGGTGATCATGGCAGGCGGGGAGGGCTCCCGCCTGCGTCCTTTGACCTGCGACCGTCCCAAACCGATGGTGCCGGTTTTGAACCGGCCCCTGATGGAATACTGCGTTGAGCTGCTGGCCGGACATGGCTGTCACGAGATTGCCGTGACCCTGCAATACCTGCCGGAACAGATCATGGAACACTTTGGGAACGGCAGGGCCTTTGGCGTCAACCTTCACTATTTTGTCGAGGAAAAACCGTTGGGGACCGCCGGCAGCGTCAAAAATGCAGATGAGTTTCTGGACGAAACATTTGTCGTGGTCAGCGGCGACGCCCTGACCGATTTCAACTTGCGGGAAGCGCTTCGTTTTCACCGGGAGCGGGGGGCGATGGCGACCCTGGTCCTGGCCGCGGTGGACAATCCCCTCGAGTACGGGGTGGTAATGCTTGCAAAGGACGGGCGGATCGAACGCTTCCTGGAAAAGCCCAGTTGGGGCGAGGTTTTCAGTGACACGATCAATACCGGGATCTATATCCTGGAGCCGGCAGCGTTGAAGCTTTTTGAGCCCGGCCGGGTGTTTGACTTCAGCAAAGATCTGTTTCCGAAAATGCTCGCCGCCGGAATGCCCCTTTTCGGATGTGTCCAGGATGGTTTCTGGTGTGACATCGGTAATATCCGGGAGTATTGCCGGGCCCATCGCGAGGTGCTGGACGGCCGGGTGCGGGTACGCCTGGTCGGGCAACAGGAAAAACGGGGGATCTGGTTGGAAGAAGGGGTCGTCCTTTCGCCCCTGGCCCGGCTGGAACCCCCGGTCTATCTTGGTGCGGATTGTGTGATCGAGGCGGGGGCGGCGGTGCAGGCGGGCAGTGTTCTCGGCAGCGGCACCACGGTCGGGGAGCGGGCCACGATCAAGCGGGGCATCACCTGGGAAGGAGTTTCCCTGGGGACCGGATCGGCATTGCGGGGCGGGGTACTGTGTCGCAAGGCCCGCCTTGGGGTCCGGGCCGCCGTTTACGAAGGGGCGGTGGTCGGTGACGGCAGCGCCCTGCAGGAGGGAGCCTACCTCAAACCGGGGGTAAAGGTCTGGCCATCCAAGATTGTCGAGAGCGGGGTGGTCCTGCGCGAGAGCCTGGTTTGGGGTGAAAAGGCATGCCGGACCCTTTTCGGACACGATGGGGTCTGTGCCGTTGTTAACCACGGTTTCACTCCGGAAATGGCGGTTCGATTGGGGGCGGTTTTTGGGGCCATGACCGGGCCGGGGGCTGTTTTGAGCAGCTTTGACGGTGGACGACCGTCCGGGATGATCCGCGAAGCGGTTGAAGCAGGGCTGTTGTCGGCCGGGATCCATGTCCTGGAAGGGGGTGCACTGCTGCTGCCGATGGCCCGCCGGGCAGTTGAAATTTTGGGGGCTGCCGGGGGGGCCCACGTTTCCCTGGCTCCGGGTGAGGAATGCCGGGTACGGCTGCGTTTTTTTGACGGTTCAGGCTTGCCTTTCTCCCGGGACGACGAGCGTAAAATTGAACAAATTTATTTCCGGGAAGACTTTCACCGGGCCCCGGGAGAACAGATCGGGGAAGTGGTCTCCCTGCCCAGCCTGGCCCGGCTTTACTGGAAGGAAATATTGAAAACCATTTCTCCCGGGCGCATCGTCCGGGCCGGCCTGCGGATCGTTCTGGGGTATCCTTCACCTTTCCTGGAACGGTTTCTTGTCCCTTTGCTGCAAAGGTTGGGTTGTGCCGTCATTACCCTCCATTGCGGAAATCATCTTTCGGAAAACCGTTTTGATGCCCGCCCCCGTTCCGACTACCGCAAGGAGATTGCCGGGGCGGTTCGAAACAACAGTGCCTCGCTCGGGGTATTCATAGAACCGGAAGGCGAACGCGCCCTGCTCTTTGATGAACGGGGCCGGCCCATTGAAGGGGATCTGTATACCGCCTTGCTTTCCCTGCTGGTCCTGCGTCGCAACCGGGGCGGAACGGTGACCGTGCCCATAACCGCGCCCACGGCCGTCGAAACACTGGCCCGGCGCTACCGGGGCCGGGTCATACGGACGAAAACAGCACCGCGCCTGCTCATGAAATCAAAAACCGGTCGTCCTGGACCGGACGGAGCGGATGAGCGGCGGCGCCCCGGCGGTGTCACGGAATCGCTTCCCTTTGACAGCCTGGCCGCGCTGGTGCACCTGCTCGATATCATGGCCGGACATGACCAGACCCTCTCCGGCCTGCTGCACGAGATCCCCTCGATCACCCTGCAGGAACGCAAGACCCCCTGTCCCTGGGCGCAAAAAGGAAAAGTCATGCGCCGTCTGGTACAGGAGGCTTCCCGGGCAAAGACCGAAATGCTCGACGGGTTGAAGGTCTATCATCCCCAGGGGTGGGCTTTGATCATGCCCGATCCGGAGCGTCCGCTTTACCGGGTTTATGGGGAAGGCTACTCCGAGGAGATCGCCGCTTCACTGACCGAGTTCTATGTGCAGCGCATCGGCGAACTGCAGCATGAAAAATAAGGTTCGCAGAACCGGGGCCGGCGGTCTGTTCGCGTCGTGTGCCGGGAAACATCAGATCGGAGAAAGAGGAATTACCCTCCCCCGGGCGAAATGTTTTCGCTGAAACGTTTTTCAGGCGGAAACAGCGCCGGGGAGGGTATTCTTGGATCTGATGCGATTGGCCGGGCTGGTCCGGTCAAATAATCGGGAAGCGCAGCACGAACTATTTCTTGCCTTTTACCGGCGTACTTTTGGTACGGCTTATCAAATCATGGGGAATCGCGAGGCGGCGGAAGATATTACCCAGGAAGCTTTTGTAAAGGCGTTTCAAAATTTACCTCGCCTGCGCGAACCGGAAAAATTCGGGGCCTGGCTCGCGGTGATCACTTCAAACCTGGCCCGCAATTATCTCAGGCGGGAACGACGACTCACCTTCACGGGCGAGCCGGCCCTCCTGGACCGGACAAAGGAAACCGGGGCGGACGAAACGGCCGAAACGGCCTTGCGCCATGCGGCGGCGGAACGGGTTCGCCGGGCCCTGCAGGCATTGCCCCCGGAACAATACGAGGTGGTTGTCCTCCAGTATTACGATGACCTGAAAATAAACGAGATCGCCTCGCTGCTCCGGATCAGTAGCGGCACGGTGAAATCGCGCCTTTTCCGGGCGCGGCAGAAGCTGGCCCGGGTCCTGGAACCAACCGGCGAGGTAAACGGTCTTGAAGATGAAGGGGGTGGCGCGAGATGACAAAACCGGATCGGCACGATGCGGCTGAACTGGGCACCCTGATCAAAAAGGCTTTGCGGCAGGAATACGCGCGTATCGATGCTCCACCCTCGGAAAAAATGTGGGAACGAATCCGGGCCGGGCTGGAAGAAGCCTCAACCGCACAACCCCCGTCCGTCCGTCCGTATCTGCGGCGGTTTTTGCCCCGGATCCGCCAAGCCGCGGTGGTTGCAGCCGCCCTGGTCCTGGCGGCGGGAGGTTTCGCCCTGGTGCGGTCGCAGTTCTCTTTTAGCCTGGGAAGCCGGGAACAGGCAGATCTGGCTGCCGAATCGGAAATAGCGATTCCTTTGTTTGAACAGAACGATACCCTCTCCGGGTCAGGCGACAGGGCCGTCCCGGAGGAGCATAACGGGGAAGCCGGACGGGCGGGAGATCAGGGAGCCAACGGATCCTGGCCTGTTGTGATTGGGCAAACATATCTCTTCGAGGGAGCGGATACGGTTTACGGGCCGGCTGCCCCGGCGGTTGAAGAATATGCTGTTTATGCAGCACGGGATTGCGGTTCAAAATTTTTCTACATGAAACTTGAACCCGCTCTGTTCGATCGGGAACGGTTACTGGAAGAGATGCCTGCGATCATGGAAGCGCCCGTGACGTCCGTGGAAGAGGAAAATGGAACGGTGGTCTTTCGGGCGGAAAACGGCTCGCTCGGGTTGAGCTGGGTTGCCGGCAACCGGATCATGCTCCTGGTCGATCCAAACGGCGGTTTAACTGTAGAACAGCTGCACAAAATTCGGCTTTTCCTGACCGAATAACGCATACAGACTGGGACAAGACCCATGGCGAAGGTTCTTACGGTTGGGGATAAATACCTTAACCGGACGATGGCAGCACTTGCAACCTTTGGTAGCGTCAGGAGTTTAATGGATCAACCGCAAGAACCTTTCCCATAAAGTTTATTCGATCAGACAATAGTTCTCGATACGGCCGATGCCGTCTATTGCGACCGCATAACGATCCCCGGGTTTGAGCGGCCCGATGCCGGAAGGAGTGCCGGTGAGGATTACATCACCCGGCAGCAGGGTCATGCAGGCCGAGATATAGGCGATCAGTTCCGCCACGCCAAAAATATGTTCGGCGGTCGAAGCGGATTGCCGCAAAATTCCATTCAGATGCCCGGTCAGCATCAGTTCTTCCGGGTTGGCGATATCTGTTTCAATGACCGGACCGAGGGGGCAAAAGGTGTCAAAGCTTTTGGCATAGGTCCATTGCCCATTTTTTGGCTGCAGATCCCGCGCGGTTACATCATTGGCACAGGTATAACCGAGCACGAAATCCAGTGCCACCGCAGCAGCAACGTGGCGGGCTTGCCGGCCGATCACTACACCCAACTCGGCTTCGTAGTCGACCCGGTCACTGGCTGCAGGCAAGCGGATTACTTCTTCGGGACCGATGACGGTGGTGGGCGGCTTCATGAACAAGACCGGAGTTTCGGACACAGGTAGGTTCATTTCGGCGGCATGACGGCGGTAGTTCATGCCGCTGCAGAGAATTTTGGTCGGTTCACAGGGTGCAAGGAGCTGCAGTTCTGTCAGGGGGTAGCTCCGGCCGGCTATAGCAATATTCAGGGGTTCCGGCCAGTCACCGCCAGGAGTCTCGATCTCAATGACAATGCCGTTTTCCAGGAAACCGTAGCGGGCCTCCGTGCCCCCACTGACGTTGAAACGGACAATTTTCAAGTGTATTCCCCTTCCGGCCCAGGGTTGGAACCCGGGTTTACTATTTTATAGGCGCCGCCTCAATTCCAATCAAGAATCGCCCGTACTCGCCCGGATCGGCTGACCGCCCAACAGTTCGCTCAGGGTTACCGGTTCCAGGCCTTTCGTCCGCAGCCCCCAGACCATGGTCGGAAGCGCTTCAATATCCGTCAAGCCGCAATGGAGCAGGATAATACTACCCGGCTTGGCCTGCCGGATCACGTGTTGGGCGACCCGGGCCGCGGTCGGTTTTTCATGGCGCAGGGCATAAACGACCTCGATATCCCAGAGCACCGTGATCATGCCCTTGCTGGCGATAATATCCTGGTACAGTTCTTGCCGGGAATTGCTGCCGGTATAACCGGCCATCCCCGGGGGCCGAAAGTAACGGGTCGGGTATTTGTAACCCAGGGTTTCTTCCACCACGCCTTGCCACCGGGCCAATTCCTGCCGGATCTCCTCCTCTTTTAGCCCGGTCAGAAAAGAATGGCTGTAGGTATGGTTGCCCAGTTCGTGCCCTTCGGCGACCGCTCTTTGCCATACTTCCGGTACCGTTTCGACCCATGCCCCCATCGGGAAAAAAGTTGCCTTGACCCCCAAGTCCTGCAGGTGGTCCAGAGCACGCTCAACATTTTCCCGGCTTGCACCATCATCAAAGGTCAAGCCGACCTTGTTATTGTCGCGGGGGCCGTGGCTAAGGATGATTGCAGAGCGAAGCAGCCGGTTTTCCTCCTCCAGCATCCCAAGATCGCGCCTGAGTAGTGTATTTTCTTCAAGTATCGCCTTATCGCGGTGGACCTGTTGCTGAAAAACATGCAGTTCCCGGACCCGAAGATCCAGTTGCGTTACCGTCTCCTGAAGAGTAACCGTTTCAAGGTGCAATTTACGGATCGTTCGATCCTGCATCGCATTATACCACCATATATTGGAAACAACGAGCCCGGCTACAAGGGCGGCAACAATGACCGGATTGTTTTGACTGGGCCAAAGTGAAGGTTTCATTATGTTCCTGCATATTTAAAATGATAAATTTATCATTCTCCATCCGGTGCGCGGATCCTGCCCGATGTTACGGCAACTTGTCTTTATCTGTCTGATTCGGAAAGATCTATGCCCCCCCCAGCTTGATTTTGCTGAAAATCTGGACTCGGGGAATATTTTTCAGCAGTAACCTTGAAAGATAAGCCGCTGGTGCATCCATTGGCAGGAGCTCGGGTGTAAACAGCGAATATAATATATATCTTATAAAATGTATGATTTTAAACGTGGCTGCCCTTAACAAGGACAAACATGTAGCCGGGTATGCGAACTGGTGGACTCGTTTTTCTGACGAAAAAAATGCAAGGGGGCCTGATAATGAAGCTGTATGAATACCTGGGCAAGGAGTTGTTCAGCCGTTACGAGATCCCGGTGCCCCGGGGCAGGGTAGCGGGGACTCCCGCGGAAGCGGCTGAAGCCGCGGCCGGGTGGGGTGAGGTAGTGGTCAAGGCGCAGATCCTTTCCGGCAAACGCGGTAAGGGAGGCGGTGTAGCTTTTGCCTCCGATCCCTCCGAAGTGCACCGCGAAGCGACGCGGATTATGCAGATTAAAATACAGGGCTTGCCCGTGGAAAAATTACTGGTGGAGGAAAAACTACCGATAGAGAAGGAACTGTACCTGGCCATGGCTGTCGATGGAGCAACCCGTTCACCGCTGTTACTGACCTCCATGGATGGGGGCATGGAAGTGGAGGAGGTTCCGGATGAGCGTATGGTTCGTTGGCCCGTGGATGTGACAGTCGGATTGTCCCCTTATTCCGTACGAGAAATCTGTCGTCGCCTGGGGATTGCCGGTGCCATGGTCCAAGAATTTCAGCAACTTTTGCCAAAAATTTACCGCTTGTTTCGGGAAAATGATGCGGAATTGGTGGAAATCAACCCCTTGGCTTGGTGTTCCGGCCGGCTGGTTGCCGCCGATGCCAAAGTGACCATTGACGACGACGCTCTTTACCGTCATCGTGAACTCCCGGTGATTCATGAGAAGACCGATCTGGAAAGGCGCGCCCAGGAAATAGGACTGGCCTTTGTTGAGCTAAGCGGTGATATTGCAGTCATGGCCAACGGAGCCGGAATTACCATGGCCACCCTGGACATGATCCAGCATTATGGAGGTGCTCCGGCAAATTTTCTCGATTGCGGCGGCGGAGCCGATCTGGAACAGACCGTCGGGGCGCTGGAGCTGCTTCTGGCGACCAACCCCCGGGTCATCTTGATCAATATTTTCGGTGGGATTACTCGTTGTGATGTGGTGGCGGAGGCCTTTGTGAATGTCAAGGAAAAATGGAAGCTTGATCTGCCTTTTTCCTTTCGTCTTGTCGGCACCAACGAGGAAACCGGGCGGAGCATCCTGGCCCGGGCGGGGATCCAGGCGTTTACCTCGATGGAAGAAGCGGTATGTCATGCCGTCATGTTGTCGAAGCAGTAGCCGGAATACAGCGAAAAAGGAGGAGAAAACATGGCTATTTATATCAAACAAAACACCCGGGTGCTGGTTCAAGGCATTACCGGCCGCCAGGGTGCTTTTCATACCCGGCAAATGCTGGACTACGGGACGTGTATTACCGGCGGAGTTTCCCCCGGCAAGGGGGGGGAAACGGTGGAAGGAGTGCCTGTTTACGAAACCGTTTTTGAAGCGCTTGAGGCGGGTCCGGTCGATGCTTCCGTTCTTTTCATTCCGGCTCCTTACGCAAAGGATGCCGCTTTTGAAGCGATCGATGCCGGGATCAAAATACTGGTAATGGTACCCGAACATATTCCGCTGGCTGATGCCATCGAAATCATGGCTTTTGCCCGGCGACGGGGCACGGTTGTGGTCGGACCAAATACTTTCGGTCTGGTTTCATCGGGTCAGTCAAAAATCGGAATCATGCCCAACCGTTTCTTTAAACCGGGTCCGGTAGGGGTTGTTTCGCGCAGCGGTACCCTCTGTTACGAAATGGTAGGCAATCTGTTGGAAGCCGGCCTGGGCACCAGTACTGTTGTCGGGATGGGTGGCGATAGAGTTGTCGGCTTGAGTTTTACTGATGTACTGGCCCAATTTGAAACGGACCCGGATACAGGGGTGGTAGTGCTAGTCGGCGAAATTGGTGGCAGCGCCGAGGAAGAGGCGGCCCGTTTTGTTTCCGATCAAATTTCGAAACCGGTGGTGGCGTATATTGCCGGTAAAAGTGCTCCCCCGGGGAAACGGATGGGACACGCAGGGGCAATTATCGAAGGGGGGCGCGGTACCTTTTCAAGCAAGATTAAGGCGCTGGAAGACTCCGGAGTAAAAGTTGCCTCGTTGTTGCCGGATGTGCCCGGTTTGGTTCGCTCCGCCCTGGCCGGCACCGGGCAGTCGCTGACTGCAGCCAGAATACGGAAAGGAGCGTCGGGTTGTTAGGTTTTACCTCCCGGGATGGGAAATAATAAACCGGTCTGGCAGGATTTCAGATCATGACAGCGAAACATCATAGAATTAAAAATTATATGGGATGTAACAACGTTTAGGAGGGATAGCATGGGCGATCAAAAGCCCAATCCGTATCAGTCACTGTTGAAACAGATGGATGAAGCTGCCGGAATTGCCGGCATAAAAGAAGAGGACTATGCGTTTCTTCGCTACCCTGAGCGAGAACTAACGGTTAATTTCCCTGTGAAGATGGAAGATGGTCGCATCAAGATATTTACCGGTTATCGTGTGCAACACAGTAGTGTCAGGGGTCCCTACAAGGGCGGATTACGTTATCACCCCGATGTGGATATGGATGAAGTGAGGGCCTTGGCGGGATGGATGACCTTTAAATGTGCAGTAGCGGATATACCGTATGGTGGGGCAAAAGGTGGAATTACTTGCGATCCGGCTGAATTGTCCGACGGTGAGGTAGAAAGGCTTACCAGAAGGTATACTGCTGAAGTTATTGATTTTATCGGACCGGAAAAAGATATTCCGGCGCCGGATGTGAACACCAACGCCCAGATTATGGGCTGGATCGCAAACACCTACAGCATACTGAAAGGATACAATGCCCCCGGGGTCGTAACCGGTAAACCTATTGAAGCGGGAGGATCATTGGGCCGGAAAGAGGCCACCGGTTTGGGGACGGCGATCATAACCCGGGAGACAGCGAAGCAGGAGGGTATTGATCTCAAGGGCGCCACTGTTGCAGTGCAGGGGTTTGGCAATGTGGGCAGTGCCGCCGCAGATTTTCTACATCGTTTCGGGGCCAAAATCGTGGCGGTAAGTGACGTTTCCGGTGCTTTTTATTGTCGATCGGGGCTGAACATCCCTGCAATGTTGGAATATGTCAAAACCAGTCCCCGCCATTTGATCAAGGGTTATGTGCAGGATGGAATTACCGAAATTGATAATTACGCCTTGCTCACATCCAAGGTTGATTTTCTGGTTTTTGCAGCCATGGAAAATCAGCTTACCGAGGATATCGCCAAAAAACTCCAGGCCAGAATCGTAATCGAGGCAGCCAACGGGCCAACGACATACAAAGGGAACAAGGTTCTGGTGGAAAGAGGCATCACTGCTGTTCCTGATATTTTAACCAACAGCGGTGGAGTGGTGGTTTCATATTTCGAGTGGGTTCAGAACCTGCAGCACATGGCCTGGGATATCGAAACAATAAACAACAACCTGGAACGGATCATGGTCAAAGGGTTCAATGAAGTCTATGAAACCGCTCGTGAAAAAAAGATACCCCTCCGTGATGCTGCCTATATTCTTGCCCTGCAACGCCTGGTAAACGCCCAAAAGGTGAAAGGCATCTTTCCTTAAACCATAACTATTTCCTGGTAACTACGGGCCCAGAACGATCTTTTTGCTGGGCCCGTAGTTCTTTAAATAAAATAGATATTGAAAACTACGGGCCAGCAGGAATGGTGGTTATTGCATGGTTGGAGCCAAGAACAAAAGCAGCAAAATTCACTATGGCTGGATCATCATATTGATGGGTTTGCTTGCCGGTATCGGTTCAAACGGTTTCGGTCGAATGGCTTATACGCTTATTCTTCCCGAAATGAGTAAGGGTCTGGGGTTGACTTTTACCCAGGCCGGCCTTCTTGCATCAGGGAATTTAACCGGTTATTTAATATTTGCACTTGTCGGTGGGTTGTTATCTGCCCTGTACGGTAGCCGTAACGTTATTTTTCTTTCTCTGCTGCTATCGGGTGTTGCGATGTTGCTAACAGGGATGGCCGAATCCTTTGAATTTGCTCTGGTTATGCGTTTGTTTACCGGGATTGGAAACAGTGGCGCCTATGTTCCTGCTATGGCTTTGGGTTCAACCTGGTTTAGCACGAAAAAGCGTGGTTTTGCTACAGGAATTGTCACTGCCGGCCCCGCTCTCGGCATATGTTTTTCCAGCGTTCTCGTTCCAACAATAATCAATGCTTATGGCAGGCAAGGCTGGTCCTATGCCTGGTTTTATTTGGGCGGCGCAACAATTGTTATATCCTTGATTTGTTGGATATTTTTGAAGGACAATCCGGCCGATTTGGGTCTGCAGCAGGTAGGTGTCGAAGGAAAAAGACACCGCTCGATGGAGCTTCCTTCAAGCGTTAGCGGCAAGGTGCATTGGGGTTATATTTTCAAGAGGAAAAAGGTCTGGAATATCGGTGTTGTGTATTTCATGTATGGAATTTCCCACATTATATATACGACCTTTTTCAAGGCTTTTCTTTTGGATGCCGGGGTTGCCGGTG
Organism: uncultured Syntrophomonadaceae bacterium; assembly: GCA_964420065.1. Taxonomy (GTDB): domain Bacteria; phylum Bacillota; class Dethiobacteria; order DTU022; family DTU022; genus CAYQQK01. The sequence goes on from CAYQQK010000009.1 coordinate 35,870, forward strand.
GCGCCGTTATCGGCGCCATGTGGGCTCTGGTCGGGGGGTTAAATACTTTTTGCGGTATGATCTGGGGAAGCGTTTCCGACATTATCGGTAGAAATTACGGTGCGGCATTAGCTTACTTGACCCTGGCTTGTTCCTACATTATCTTTGCCTTGTTTGATTCTCTGGTCGCTTTTTATATTTCTGCCATCCTGTTTGGCTTAAGCGCCTGGGGTATACCACCAATTATGGCTGCTGCGGTAGGTGATTTTGTGGGTAAAGATGATTTAGCCACTGTCGGAATTGGCTTTATAACCCTTTTTTGCGGTCTTGGACAAGTGCTTGGCCCCCTACTGGGAGGCTGCCTACGGGATATAACAGGAACATTTGCCCTGTCCTTTTTTGCAGCAACACTGATTTCAATTTTGGGTTTGGCGGGATCGTTGTTGTTATTAGAATGATTAGTCTGTAGCCAACATGGGGAAGGGAGGCAATCATGCTTCATTTTGAAATTAATCATCAAAGATGTTTGCGCTCCAAAGGGGTAGATTGTCGAAACTGCGTGGACATGTGCATGATGCACATATTGGGTATTAAAAATAACATGGTAACGATTTCGGCCAAGGTGTTGGAAGAACACTGCATATTCTGTGGAACATGTCAAGGATCGTGCATGGTAGATGAAAATGTGATCAAAATTTGGGATGATGAAAATCCTAGCCTTACTCCATTACCGGTAGTAATTAAAAAGATTGTCCATGAACAAGTATAAGTGTTACAAGGATGTGACAATTATGGATAATAACGATATCAATTTAAGTGTTACCGTGGGAGATTTAAAATTAAAAAACCCTCTCATCCTGTCATCAGCATGTTACACGAGAGTAGCAAGGGGTATAATTAAATACGCAAATGCCGGTTTTGCTGCAGTTGTTACAAAAACGATTACTCCCGAGCCATGGGGTGGGAATCCTACACCTAGAAATATATTTATTAACAGTACAAGTTTTATCGGTGCCCAAGGGCTTCCCAATGTAGGGTTCAAAGCAATGCTATCAGAAATTGGTATAGCCAAGAGGGCTATTAAGGGCGATGTTCGGGTTATTGTAAGTATAACAGCCAATGAATTGTCAGAATGGGCTGGAATGGCAGAAGGGTTTGAGGATGCGGGTGCCGATGCTATTGAAATCGCAATATTTGGCTGCCCGAATTACATTCCAAACACCAGAATAAGTAATGCCTATTGGGAGCAAACACCTAAAAGAATTGAAGCCGTAATCAAAACAGTTAAAAACAATATTGCAATACCTGTGTGGGTCAAGACCCTGACCAGATCTGTTGAATGTATAAAGGCTATGGAAAGTGGAGGAGCTGATGCAATACTTTCTGCAAATCTTGTGCGTTGCTTTCCAATAGATGTTGATACAGGCAAACCATTATTGGGGCACCCATATGGAATAGGCCCATTACATTCAACAGGTTACGTAAAATACATTAATCAACAGATAGTAATGGATCTAGTAAGAATTACGGAAACCCCCGTAATAGGTATAGGCGGAATTTGGGAAGGTAAAGATGTTGTAGAGTATGTAAAAGTCGGAGCTACAGCCACCCAGGTATGTTCATCGGTGATACTGAAAGGGCCTAAACAAGGAAAGTATATTTTGAATGGAATTAAAGATGTTATGATTAAAAATGGTTATAGCTCCCTGATCGCAATCAAAGGGCAGACACTAAAGCATTTGCCTGCCAACCTATGGTTATTTAATAACAAAGAATAACTATCCTTTGTAAAAACCTAAATCTATTCAGCGTTCATGTATTTTAAAAAAGCGGTAAATGACCTTCTTTTGTGGTTAAGGGTTGTTTTGGCGGCCCCGTTAGCATCCCCGGCTTCGAGAAGCTTTATAATTTGAATATGTTCGTTTATCGAACCTTTCATTCTCTTTGGTTCGTATCTGAAAACTTCTGCGCACCGGTCCGATAGTTCGCATAGTTCAACTATGATCCGGTAAACCTCTTTATTGGGGCATACAGTATATATGATGTTATGGAACTTTCGATTTAATATTCCGAAGCTGCAGTAGTCCTCGAGTTCCAAAGCTCGGGTCATTTCGTCATTAAGATCATACAGTTTTTTGGCCGTGTTCTTTTTAAGTTTACCAGCAATCAACCCTGTCGCCCATGGCTCCAGCAATTCACGCAGTTGAAGACAATGTTTGATCGATTGCTTTGATACGTGTGCGACATAGGCGCCCACATGGGTCTCAATGGTAACCAGACGCTGGGCACATAATTTGTTGATCGCTTCTCTGACAGGTATTTCACTAATTTTGAGTTGCTTTGCCACTTTTGATATCGAAATATGGGAACCGGGTTTGAGTGTGTTTGATAGAATTGCACATTTCAATGTTTCATATGCATAATCGGATTTTGTTCTTGCATTTAAAGTTTTGTTAAATTCCAGTGGATATTTTTCCATAGTCAAAATCACTGTTTCTATCGTTATTACATTGATTCCGGAATTGGATCATCACAACATTATTCATATTCGCGACTCCAATTGTAAGTCCTTCCAATATCCATAAATTTTCTAAGCTTCTGTATTGGGACGGCATGATAGAGCAAACATAAAAAACATGAAACATGCTATTGGATTGAACCAAAATTATGCTTCAAATTACTGATTTTGGCGGATCATATCCAAAACACACTGGAAATCCGGATTACAGCAAAAGCATCCATTGTTTATTACGGTGCAGGAATTAGGAATTCGGGTCTCGAATATAACGTATAAAATATATTATGTATGAAATTTGATGTCACCTAAAATTAAAGTTTTACTTGAAATATGTAAATTATTTTGGATCAGAAAGGAGGTAGATCGAAAATTAGATATTGTTGGACGGAATCAGCGTTAGCCGGGAGAGGTCAGTACTTGTAAAGGTAAAAAGAAAGTTTGTGGGTAAAAATCATGTTAAGATTGGTCAATAACTAAAGGGGTGGGAAAATTATGAAGAAGTTTGTGTGGTTTACTCTGATTGCTTGCCTGTGCCTGATGCCGATCCTATTAACAGGATGTCAGCCTGCCGAACCAACGCAAAATGGTGACGCAGGTGACGCAGTCGAAGCAGATGAGGCCGTTTTTAAGGACGGAGATATTATCAAGATAATTGTAGGTTTTGGTCCCGGTGGTGGTTATGATAGTATTGCCAGACTGATACAGCCGTATTTAGAAGCAAAGATCTCAGAAATAACCGGTTCTAAAATTAGTGTTATCGTTGAAAACATGCCTGGAGCTGGTGGAGTTATGGGTTATGCCACCTGCTATAACGCCAAGCCAGATGGAAAAACACTTGCGGTAGTTGGGATGTCTTCTACTCCCTTTCAGGCATTAAAAACGGGAGAGTTTGTTTTGGAGGAATTTACTCCGATTGCTCGTTTAAACACTGATTTAACGGTTCTTGTAGCTACGGGGGATCCTGGTATTACCTCCATCACATCATGGGACGAATTAGTCCAACAAGGCACGGATGGGAAATCGTTACTAGTCGCTACTACCGGTCTGGGAACGGGCATGTTTATTAATTCAACTCTTACAAAAATATTCCTGGAAGAAGCAGGGCTGGATTTAAATATGGACTTTGTTAACTATGATTCCGCTAGCACAGCGATGCTTAGCGTGGTTAAGGGAGAGACTCAGATTTCGACTGCCGATGAAAGTACAGCCTTGGAGTTAATTAAATCAGGAGATTTAAAGGCAATAGTAGTTTACGGCACCGAGAGAAGTGGAATCTTGAAAGACGTTCCTACCCTCATTGAAGCTAATGTGCCGGGAGCAGAAGAGTTGGCGGAAATTATTGGCAACCATAGATTGTTTATGGCTCCTCCGGGTTTGCCCGAAAATATAGCAGGCGTCTTGCGTGAAGCGACTGAAATGGCTTTGAATGATCCCGATTTACTAAGAGTAGCAAATGATATGGGGTTACCAGTGGGCCATGCGGATCATAATTATGTAAACGATTTGGTTGAAGTGCGTAATGAGGTTGCGGAAAGATTTTTAGATTTAGTTTATTAATCAATCCAATTATTGCGGCCGTATAGAAGTGCAATATAAATAAGGAATGGCACTAGCAGCAATGTGGTAAGTCAATCAAATACGCGATAAAGGTTCTGCGGGATCGGTGTTTTAATAATACTGCCAAGAGTGTAGTTCGTTTAAGCAATTTGATTCTGCAGAACCTTTTAAAGGGTGGGTAGTTGATGTTTGATGCACTTTTGATCAGTCTTAAAGAAATAGCCACGCTTGATGCCGGTCTCGCTCTATTTATAGGCAGTATATTTGGGCTTATCTGTGGGATATTGCCGGGTTTGAGTGGCTTAGCGGCTTTGGTGCTTTTGATGCCGGCAACTTTTTTCATGGAACCATCTGTTGCTATTGTTACATTAACATCAGCGATGGGTGCAGCCACCGTTGGTGGTGCTGTTACCTCCATTTTGATCGGAGTTCCAGGTGCAGGTTACAGCGCGGCAACAGTGTTTGATGGTTATCCTTTGGCTCAGCAGGGACGCGCCGCTTTTGCGCTAGGCATAGCTTCGTTTTCCTCAATGGTTGGGGGTATATTGGGTGCTTTAACACTTTTGATTGCCCTTCCTGTTATGAGACAATTGCTTTTCATAGTAGGACCACCAGAGGTTTTAATTATAACTATATATGGTGTGCTCATAATTTCATTGCTTGTTGGACGTTCTATACTGAATGGTTTTATTGCTGTTAGTATTGGCTTTATGTTGAGTTTGGTTGGGTTCAATCCCGTGTTGGGTGGCGTAAGGTATACTTTTAACATCCTTCACCTTTGGGATGGATTGGCAGTAGGGCCGGTATTTATTGGTTTATTTGCTATTTCCGAAGCAATAGTGGTGAGCATGAAAGGTAAACCGATAGCAAGCACAAAAGTTGAAATGAAAGAAGCTGTAAAACAAATCTATGAAAGTATCGGTTGGTGTATAAAAAATACTTTTCTGATGATCAAGTGTTCCATCATAGGGGTATTTATCGGTATTGTGCCAGGCGTAGGAGGTCCTGTGGCTTCATATGTTGCTTATGGCTATGCTAAAAGTACCTCTAAAAACGGTAATTTTGGGAATGGCGATCCGAGGGGTGTATTGGCGCCGGAAAGTTCAAACAATGGCGTCCAGGGTGGCTCAATGGTCCCCACTTTAAGTTTTGGGATTCCCGGCAGTGCTTCTGCTGCTGTGTTATTGGGAGCACTAATGATTCATGGTATCCAACCTGGGCCAAGCATGCTCACTGAAAATCTGCCGGCAGCTATGCTTATAATAAACATAATTATTTTGTCAAATATAGTAGGTAGCTTGATCGTCTGCCTTTTGGGGGGGCAATTGGCTAAAATTACGAATCTCCATCCAGGTTACTTGGTGCCCATAGTAGTAACCTTATCTTTATTTGGGGCTTATTCCTTTAAGGGTAGCTATATTGACGTAATAGTTGCAATTATAATTGGCTTTGCCGCATACTATTTGAGAAAGTATAACGTTTCTATTGCTGCTATATCGATTGGGTATATACTAGGCATCATTTTAGAAAGGAATTTTTTCATAGCCCTTCAAATGGGAAGAGGCTCCATTAATTATATTATATACCGCCCTTTTTCCATGGTTTTGCTTCTCATTACAATAATTACATTTGTACTGCCTTTGATCAAAGGATTTAAAAAGAATAAGTATAAGGAGGCCTAATTCCGTGATTGCCAGGTGCAGCTCACAGGACAGATTTTCCTTAATTCTATTGCTGATATTCGTTGCTTTAATATGCTTGACTTTTTCTTACGACCTGAGCATACAACAAATTATCATTCCCTTGGCAGTTTTATTCTTGGGGGCAGTTTCATGTCTATTGAAGTTAGCTATACGAGGAACTGGATGGCAAAAGGTATTGGATGAAGTAAGTTCATTAAAAAATGACGAGAAAAAAGAAAGAGAAAATAACAGATTAGAACTGAAATTGTTGCTGTGGATTATATTTATGACAGCCTCATTGTATTTAATTGGTTTTGCCATAACAGTATTTGTTTTTAGTTATATATATACAGCTATTATTACGAGAAGAAGTAAAATTCACGGAGTCTTGTTGTCTTTAGGAACGACCATAACTTTATTAATCATGTCTTATGCTCTTAAGGTTCCTTTGGGAGGTGGGATTATATTTGGTGGCTAATCTTGATTATAATTAAGATTAGCGCTTATTTTTGATCCAGATTCCCGTACCAGTGGCTGCAAGGTTTCCGAGGCTTCAATATTTTAGGAAAGGAGGCGTAGTTGCATGTTTATATGGGATGAACTGCTAAGCGAAGAAGAAAAAAAAATAATTGAGCTTTCCGGTTATGGCCGTAAGAGTGGATACGGCAAAAAGCCTGTTTTAGCAATAATTGATGCACAGTTAGGGTTTATAGGGAAGGACGTACCCATACTGGAATCGTTGAAAGAATATTCAAATTCGACGGGGGAAAAGGGTTGGGCAGCTGTGCGTGTTATTAAACAGGTTCTTGATCTGGCAAGAATAAAATCGGTCCCGGTTGTTTATACACAGAGCATGCCCGAAATGTTAGGGCCTGCCTTTGATTCTTTTGCAAGGAAACGTAAAGTTAAACAGCCCCAGGGGGGAAGGGAAATCGTTGATACAATCAAACCGATAGAAAGTGAAGTGGTTGTTCAAAAAGCATTTGCAAGCGGCTTTGCCGGAAGCCCGATGACTACAATACTAAATACTCTTCAGGCTGATCCCCTGATAGTTTGTGGCTTTACTACTAGCGGTTGCGTCAGGGCTTTTGTAGTTGACGCGCACGCTCTCAATATTAATACCATTGTTATCGCGGATGGTACGGCAGATCGAATTCAGTTATCTCATAAAGTCAATCTACTGGATATGAATATGAAATATGCCGATGTTGTTACAAGTACCGAATGTTTAGCATATCTGAACTCCTTATAATTATACTGGCAATATATGGGTTAGGTGAAATATGTTCTAAGTTGGGGTAGATATTTTGCAGGTCTGTAAAATATCTTAGGTTTTACTAAGCAAGGGGAGGCTCGTCAATATGTATAAAATAGATTTGGACATTGCGTGTGGAATATACGATCGGACGCAATTACTGGAAAACGGTAAAATTAAACCAAGAGGTATTAATTTGATCTGGCTTGAAGTGCCGCCATGGGAACTGTTTTATCGGATGTTGCGAAACCTTGAATTCAGGATTTCAGAAATGTCTATGTCCAATTATCTTACTGAATCATGCAGTCCCAATCCAAGGTTCATTGCTATCCCGATTTTTCTTAACCGGTATTTTAGGCATTCCTGTGTTTTTGTTAACAGTAAAAGTGGTATTCGCAAACCTGCAGATTTACAAGGCAGGCGAGTTGGCGTTCCTGAATACAGTATGTCAGCAGCGGTATGGGTCAGAGGAATATTAAAAGACGATTATGACATCAACGCCACGGATATCAAATGGTTTACCGGTGGGCTCAATGCAACGACCAAGGAAGAAGGTCGGGATCGAATCGATATTAGTTATCCCAAAGAGCTTTCGATAACCCGGATACCGGATGACTGCACTTTAAACGATATGCTCCTGGCCGGCAAACTTGATGCTGCTATTACGGCTGGATCACCGAAATCGTTCATCGCCGGTGATAAAAGGATAGAGAGATTATTCCCGAATTATAGAGAATTGGAAGCAGATTATTACCAGCGTACTAAAATCTATCCTATTATGCACACGGTGGTTATACGCAAGGACGTCTACGAACAACATCCGTGGACGGCAAGAAGCCTTTATGATGCTTTTTTGGAAGCCAAGGATATTGCCTGCGCCCGTTTTTTTGAAACGAGTACACCCGTTTGTGGTATTCCATGGTTGATCAATGAAGCAGAAAAGGCCAAGGCCTTGTTTGGTGAGGACATATGGCCGTACGGAGTTAAAGCAAACAAAAAAGTGCTGGAAACGTTCTTGCGCTATGCCAGGCAACAACACGTAATTAGTCAGGATCTGACAGTAGACAAGCTATTTGCCAAAGAAACATTACGAACATAATAATTTGTCAACAAATAAATTTACTGGCAAGCATTAAACCATAGATGTCCGGTGATTCATATGAGAGTGCTGCGTGATTTGTCTGATGAGCAGCTGCCTATAGGAGTGATTTCTGTGAACGAGGGTAAGTATGAAAACATTGTTACAGTTGCGGCTGTGAACTGGACCGGTGTTTGGGGTGATAAGTCTGCCAATCTTGCTAAAATAAAAGAAGTATCGGTTGAGGCTGCAAATGCAGGGGTTAATATTATTGCTTTTCCAGAATTGGCACTGAGCGGATATGAGTGTAGCGCCGAGATTCGGAGTGAAAAAAAACCTTGTAAAATGCATACCGATGCGGCTGAAACCATACCTGGCCCGGCTACAGAAGAATTAGCCGATTTGGCCAAGAAGCAGGGAATCTATATTCTCTTTGGAATGCCTGAACAAGATCCTGAAAATGCTTATTTTCACTACAATACTGTTGCAATTGTAGGGCCGGAAGGGATTGTTGGGAAATGCCGTAAGATAAATCTATCTATGCCTCCAATTTGGACTGAAAAAATGTGTTTTGCCCCCGGTAACAACTTGCCTGTGTTTGAAACGAGCTATGGCCCGATCGGCGTTCTGGTTTGCAAGGATTTCTGGAAAGTACCTGAACTGACTCGAATTCTCTATCTGAAAGGTGCGAGAATTGTTTTTAATATTGCAGCTAGCCCATCTGGTCGGGGTGGAAGTGACTTGATGAAATACATAACGTGTAGCCGCGCATCAGAAAATATAATATATATTGTTAGTTGCAACCATGTCGGAAAAGAGATGAATGCGTCATATTACGGGTGTAGCACCATCGCCGGGCCGTCATATCCACGTATGGCTAAAATAATTGCCCAAGGAAGCCGTGATTACGAAGAAGTAGTAACAGCAACTTTAAATTTAAATTTGTTGCAGCAGTGGGATAAAAAAGCTAGCCCAAAGGATGAGATTAACTGGGATATTGTTGTAAAGGAATATAATAAACTACTATTCAAAAACACATTAAAGGAGACAACAAAATGAAAAGGAAATTAATTGTCCTTTTAGCTGTTGTTTTAACGATGTCTTTATTATTGGTTGCATGCCAGCCAGCAAATGAGTCTGAACAACCAGAAGAAGAGGCGAGTAAACCGGTATTCAAAGACGGTGATGTGATCACCGTAATTGTTGCTTTTTCAGCAGGGGGCGGTTATGACAAGATTGCAAGGCTTATCCAGCCCTATTTGGAAGAAAACATAAGAAAAATTACCGGTTCGAAAGTATCGGTTATCGTTGAAAATATCGTGGGTGGTTCCGGCGTGGTAGGCTATAAAAAACTTGCTCTGGCAGAACCAGACGGAAAAACTATAGGCGTTATGGGTACTTCCGGTGAGCCATATAATGCGCTTAGATCGGGAGAATATGTTATGCATGAATATACACCCATCGTCCAGCTCAACTCTGATCATACAGTTTTTGTGGTAGCTTCGGATTCTGATATTTCCTCGTGGGATCAGCTGGTAGATCGTTCGCAGCAAGACTCAATTTTAATCGCCACCCCCGGTCAAGGGACTTCAACCCATGTTGTTACACTAATACTACAAGATTTCCTGAAAACAAAGGAAATCGAAATGCAATTCGATTACGTGCATTATGATGGGCCCGGTCCGGCGATGCTTGGGGTTGTCAAAGGAGAAGCTGATGCCATGACAATTGATGAAAGTACCGCGGCACAATTGGTTACATCGGGGGAATTGAAAGGAATTCTAATGTTTAGTATGGACCGTGGCAATTTAATAAAAGAAGCCCCGACATTGAAAGAAGAAAACATACCAGGTGCGGAAGAACTCGTTAACATAATCGGCATGAATCGTTTTCTGGTTGCGCCACCCGAACTTCCTGAAAATATAGCAGAGGTATTACGTGAGGCTACAAAAATGTCCTTACATGATCAGGATTTTATTAATAAAGCAGGGCTGGCACAAATTGGCATTGATTATCAAGATGAAAATTACGTGCGGGAAATAATCAGGGTAAGAGAAGAGATTGCATCAAAATACATCGATTTTGTGAAGTAGCATTAAGTAAAATCGACTGGGGAAGTACAGCACTTTCCCAGTCGATATAAAACAAATAAATACCTTAAGGTGGCAACATGGTAGAATATATATTATCAGCATTCAATGAGTTTTTGAATCTTCAGTCAGCATTGGGGTTATTATGTGGTTCTCTTTTTGGTTTGGCATGTGGGATAATTCCGGGGCTTTCAGGCACAACGGCCGTTGTTATTTTAATACCATTAACTTTTGTCCTTGACCCATATGTTGCCTTTATTACTTTGTGTTCAGCTATGGGCGCTGCAACAGTGGGGGGGTCGGTTACCTCAATATTAATTGGAGTGCCGGGGTCAGGTTTAAACGCTGCCACCATTTTTGATGGATTCCCTTTGGCGAAACAAGGTCGTGCGGGATTGGCTTTGGGGGCGGCCTGCAGCGCAAGCACAATTGGTGGGATATTTGGGGTATTGGTTCTGGCCGTGGCATTACCGGTTTTAAGGAATGTAGTACTCGCTATAGGACCGCCAGAAATACTGGTCATGGCTATTTGGGGTATGTTAATTATAGCTTTCATTACTGGTCGAGATGTCAGTAATGGAATTATTGCAGCTTGTATTGGCCTAATGATCAGTTTGGTCGGGTATAATCTGGTTTTGGGAGGCGAGCGATATACCTTTGGCCTGACATATTTATGGGACGGTTTTCAGTTAGGACCGGTGTTTATTGGATTATTTGCGATTTCGGAAGCAATCAAATTAACGGTGTCCGGTAAACCAATAACTGGAGATAATGTTAAGATTAAAAGCGTAACGCGTCAAGTGGTTGATGGGTTAGTCAGCCCCTTAACCCATTGGGGTTTGACATTGCGATCCAGTATTTTGGGGACGTTGATTGGTATTGTTCCCGGAATAGGTGGAGTTGTGGCAGCTTATGCAGCATATGGCCAGGCGAAACAAACATCGAAAGACTCACATCAGTTTGGAAATGGTGATATCCGTGGCGTAATAGCACCTGAGGCTTCAAACAATGCGGTTCAAGGAGGTTCGTTGATACCTACCCTTTTATTCGGCGTTCCAGGGAGCGCGACAGCGGCGGTTTTATTGGGGGCATTAATGATCCATGGCATTAATACAGGGCCGAATATCCTAAAAACAGAAATGAAAGTAATATGGATTATTATTTGGGCGGTATTGATATCAAATATTTTAGGCGGTATTATAGTGGTGCTTTTTGGTAATCAGCTGGTAAGAATAACTTACATTGAACCACATTATTTGGTTCCAATTATAGTATGTGTGTCATTGTTTGGGGCATTTGCTTATGACAAGAATATTACCAATATATTTGCAGCATTATTCATTGGTGTTTTAGGATATTTTTGTTCAGAAGCAGGAATATCAACCGCTTCTATTTCAATAGCGTATGTCCTTGGCAAGCTAGTAGAGTATAATTTTTTCCAAACATATCAAATGGGCAAGGGTTCTTTCAATATATTTTTTCAAAGGCCCATCGCTTTAACGTTATTGTTTTTGATTGTTGCAACCTTGATCTATCCTTTTGTGAAGAAACATCTTTTTGTTTTTAAGACGAAATACAAGAATGCTTAAAAAGAATTAAACAGTTTTGCGCGGAGGTGAAATGGTTTGGGGAAACAAATATATAATTGCTTGAATAATATCTACGGTTTATTGTTTTTACTTTTCGCATTTCTTCTATATATCTCCTTTTCCTATCCTTACGAGTTTCTACGTATCGTATTTCCTGTAATCATATTGCTTGTTGGAATAATTACTACGGTAATCAAAATGTTAGATGCTGCAAAACAACCCAAGAGGACGAAGGAAAATGCAATTGAAAAGGACTCAGGGGAATGTATGGTTGTCAGCAATAGAATGGTAATATATAGTTTGCTTTGGCTAGCTGGGACATGTATTGTCATTTATAAATTTGGATTTCTGATCGGAACCGCCCTATCAAGTTTTTTTTATGTCTTTTTACTGAAAAGGGGTTGGATACAGGCTATCTTGTTGGGACTTTTTTCAGCACTAGGTATATACGTTATAGCCAAGATTTTAAGAATCGCGATCTAGACAACGAACGAATCAGAGATTTAACAATACACTGCTCAATGTTCATTTTGACACAGCCCGGAAGGAGTTTAGGGAGCAGAAGGCGAATATAACATATAAAATATATTATGCAGCGAAACGTCACTAAAGGCATGGGAGTTGGTAATTTTGTTAAGCAGCAGAATCGAATCGATACCTTTTTCTAGTATCAGGCAGATGTTTGAGAAGTCGAATGAGCTGGAAAGAAGGGGCAAAGAGATTATTCATTTGGAAATCGGGCGGCCGGATTTTGATACCCCAGAGCATATCAAGGCCGCGGCTTGCAAAGCGTTAAAGGAAGGTTTTGTGCATTATACATCAAACTATGGGACGCCGGAATTAAGAAAAGCTCTAACAGACAAGATATTTAAACAAACCGGGGTTCAATACGATTCCGGCTCGGAGATCGTTGTCACGGTCGGGGCAGCGGAGGCTTTATATCTTTCGTTGATGGTTTTGATCGAGCCTGATGATGAAATCATGGTTTTCACACCATGTTTTTCGAATTACCTTAATGTTCCAAAGTTGATGGACGCGAAAGTGATTGAGGTTCCCTTGAGTCCGGAATTGAACTACCAGCCGCGTGAGGAAGATCTTGTTTCAAGTTGTACCCCGAAAACAAAAATAATGATTGTTAATTCGCCATCCAACCCAACCGGTGCTGTGCTTTCCGAGGAATCGATGCAGCTGCTGGTAGATTTCGCCAGAGAAAATTCAATTGTTATTATTTCCGATGAAGTTTACGAGGCTTTTATTTATGGAGGCAAAAGCTACAAAAGTATGCTCTCTGTGCCCGGGGCCAAAGGAAATACGATACTGGTGAACTCTTTTTCCAAGACGTATTCGATGACCGGGTGGAGGATCGGATATGTCGCGGCGGACAGCAGTTTGATTCGGGCCATGGTTAAAGCTCATCAGAATATGATTGCTTGCGCCACTTCCTTTGCCCAGGCCGGCGCCTTGGCTGCTCTAACAGAATCACAGGACTGTGTGGCGGAGATGGCCAAGGAGTATGAAATTCGGAAAAACCTAGTGGTGGACGGCTTCAATGCCATACCGGGAGTGAAATGTCCCGAGCCGGGCGGAGCATTTTATGCATTCCCTTGCATCAGCCATTATGATAAAGATTCTGCCAAAATAGCTGAGTACCTGTTGCAGGAAGCCGGCGTCGTCACCGTTCCAGGGAAAGCTTTTGGTTCCTCCGGAGAGGGTTATATCCGTATCTCCTTTTCAAACAGCAGAGACAATATCAAGAAAGCGCTCGCCAATATTGAAAAAGCGTTGCAAAAATACAAGTAATACAAGGAAGATAGGGGGTGCCGCAATTGGATGTGATTAGAAAGCGCGCAGTAGAATGCATCTGTTTGTTTCTTGCAATCTACCACATCTATGCTGGTTTTTTTGGTCAACCGGAAGCGATTGGTTTCCGGGTCACTCACGTTTGTCTCGTTCTTATGCTTGTCTTTTTGCTAAAGCCTCTAAAAAATGCCTCTAAACTGCCCGGGGCTGTTTGCAGTATTTTGGATATCGGCTGCTTGGCATTAATTATTTTTACCTTGATATACATTGTTCACGACATAACCTTATGGTGTTCCAAAGCAGGGAGCCCGAACTCGTTTGATATCCTTTTAGGAACCTTGTTTATTATTGTCTTGCTTGAGGCCGGAAGAAGGACTGTTGGCCTGCCCATAGTTGTAGTTGCTTTATTTTTTATTGCCAACGCACTGTATGCCGAAAAGTTCATTGGAGTTCTTTACGGTCCATCCCACTCCTGGAAATTGATCATAGACATAGTGTTTATTCAAGACCTGGGTATATTTGGTACGCCGGTTGCCGTAACGGCTTCCTATGTGACTTTATTCATTATACTCGGCTCGCTCCTGGTGGAATCGGGAGCCGGCAACTTTTTTACCGATCTTGCTTTGGCCGCAACCGGGCGTCAAGTCGGCGGACCGGCAAAAGCAGCAGTTTTATCAAGTTGTGTCATGGGGACCATTTCCGGTTCGGCCGTGGCAAACGTGGTGACAACGGGAACATTTACCATACCCTTGATGAAGAGGGTTGGATACAAGCCTGCCTTTGCGGGGGCTGTCGAGGCTGCCGCATCATCGGGGGGGCAGATCATGCCCCCGGTGATGGGAGCTGCCGCGTTTATCATGGCCCAGTTTCTTGGCATACCCTATTTAAGTGTGGCCAAAGCTGCTATTTTACCTGGTTTATTGTACTTTATTAGTGTCTTTTGTTCAGTCCATTTCGAGGCCTTAAGGCTTAAATTGAGGCCGATGGAAAAAGGGTATTTGCCAAATACTTTAGCGGTGTTAAAAAAAGGTTGGTTTTTGACTCTGCCGCTCATTGCTTTGGTTTATATCCTGATTGGGGGAGCAAGCCCGATCAAGGCTTCATCATGGGCAATATTGATTTTGATCGTAATCAGTTTTTTAAGAAAAGAAAGCGCCATGACTCCAAAACGACTGTACAATGCATTCATGGAGTCATCCAAAGCCTTGATGGGTCTTTCAAGCGCCTGCGCTGTAGCAGGGCTTATTATTGGAGCGTTGCTGGTTTCCGGAACCAACTGGAGGCTGGCAGGCGGTATTATCAGCGCTACAGGTGGGAAATTAATATTGGGGCTGCTCTATGTAGCAGTCTCCTCCATTGTTTTGGGCATGGGGATGACATCAACGGCGGTGTATCTTACTGTAAGCGCAATAGCAGTGCCCGCTCTGATCAAAATGGGTGTGGTGGAAATAGGGGCACATTTATTTGCTTTCTATTTTGGATGCCTTTCCGTGATTACGCCACCGGTTGCTTTGGCCGCTTTTGCTGCAGCCGGTATTGCTAACGCCAACCCCAACAAGGTTGGATTTATGGCCTGGAAGATCGGGTTAACCGGATTTATTGTACCATTCATGTTTATTTACGGCCCTTCATTGATGTTGATTGGGGAGCCTTGGGATATTATTCGAGCTATGATCACATCTATTATTGGTGTCGTTTGTCTTTCAAGCGGTTTGATCGGGTATTTAAAAAGGAAATTAAACATTATCGAACGGCTATTGATCATAGCTGCGGGGATGGTTTTAATAGAAACCTCACTGAAAACAGATTTAATCGGGATAGCGATCTTATGCCTAATAATAATTCTACAGTTCAGTAAGCCTTGGCAAACGCCATTGGATCGGCTAATCAATCTGTTTCATTTTGGGAAACAGAGAAAGGCGACAAGCGATGTTGAACTTTCCATAACACAAGAGAGTGAAAAGGAAGAAATAGTCCCGGATGGTATTGGTCCGACTGAAAAAACAGGGGAATCTAAAAAGAAAACAATATTTGGATGGGCCGTAACAATAATAGTAGTCTTGGGTATGTTTTATATAAACAAGATACATTTAGCTACTAAGTCTCATAATACAATGATAATTGTAATGTTATTGTTTGCGCTTCTTTGGGTTCTACAATACAACATGATACCAAATCATGGTAAGTGTAAAAATAAATAACATTGGAGGAAGCAGAAATGGAATCGGGCCCATGGAAAACGGATGATTGGTGGGTAAGTCATTATAACCATGAAGAGGAAGTAAAAAAGCGTTATCCTTTACCTGAAAGTGTGGAAATACATGACGCTACCCTTCGTGACGGAGAACAGACAGCAGGTGTTGTTTTCCGTAAAGAAGACAAGATCAAAATAGCAAGGGCGTTGGACGAAGTCGGGATCAACCGGATCGAGGCCGGCATGCCTGCAGTTTCTGAAGATGATTATGAGGCGATCAAAGAGATAGCCAGCCTTGGATTGAACTCAAAGATCATGGCTTTTTGCAGGGGCAATATCAAAGATGTTGAGATGGCGGTCAGGTGCGGTGTTTGGGGTGTAATTATCGAGCTGCCTGTGGGCAGACCCAGGCTTAAATACCAGTTTAACTGGAGCGAAGATCAGGTCATCGAAAAGGCGGTTACCAGTGTTAAGAGGGCAAAAGAACTGGGATTGCATGTGACCTTCTTCCCCTACGAGACGACCAGGGCAAAGCTGTCCTTTGTGAAAAGGCTAATTACGCTTGTTGAAAAAGAAGCCAAGGCAGACGCGGTAGCGGTGGTAGATACTGTCGGTTGTTCCTTACCGGAGACCATTTATTACCTGGTAAAGGAGGTTAAGAAAACTGTTTCCGTGCCTGTGGAAGTACATTGTCATAATGATTTTGGTTTGGGTTTGGCCAATGAACTGGCAGGTCTTGCTGCGGGAGCGTCTATTTTGCATGGTTGTGTAAACGGATTAGGTGAACGGGCCGGTAATGTTGCCACCGAGGAATTGGTGGCCGCAATCCGTGTCTTGTTGAACAGAGATATGGGGATGAAGTTATCCAAACTCAAGAGCTTGGCCAATCTTGTCAGCTCACTTTCCGGAATAGCAATACCAACACAGAAAGCTATTGTTGGCGACAACGTTTTTTCACGAGAAATCAGTGTAGGCATGGACCTGCTGTTCAATAACCCCCTGGCGATTATGGCTTTAAGGGCTCCGGCAGTGGGTAATAAAACAAACATTTTGCTTGGGAAAAAGAGCGGGGCTACATCAATCAAGGTCAGACTGAACCAATTGGGCCTGGAAGCCGCCAGCGATGAAGAGATCATGGAAATCACGAAACTGGTTAAGGAAAGGGCGGTAGAGACGAAGCGGACCTTAAGTGATGAAGAGTTCTTGGGTCTAGTGAAACAAATCATTAAATTAAATAAGGAGGCTATATAAATGGTAGTGCAAAGGATTAAAGAGCTGGCTGAAAAGCGTGGTCTTGATGCGATTATTGCCTCGGTAGGGGAGAATATTTACTATTCGAGCGGTATCAGAACCATCCCATCGGTGGGGAACAGAGGTTTATTCAACCAATCCCGGATCTCCGAGGCCGTATTCGTGGTTATTCCGGTAAACGACGAACCGGTCCTTATATGCAGTGCCGGTGTCGGGGAAATTGCCAAAGAACAGTCCCACATCAAGGATATTCGTTTTTCCGGTACCGGTATTTACCGACAATACCCTGCAGGCGGTCGCCCAACGGTTTATGCCAACAAACCGGCAGACGTTTTGATCGGAGTGATCCGTGAAAAAGGATTACAAGAAGCAAAAATTGCGATTGAATCCATGTCGTATCAGTTGGCTTCAAAAATCAAAAACGAATTACCCAAATGCCAGCTTATGGATGCCAAACCGGTCTTCACCGAGGCCCGTTTGGTAAAAACCACCTGGGAAATCGCCAACATTCGTAATTCCGTCAAGGCTGCAGAAATAGCCCTCAGTGCAGCGATCGATGTCATCCGGCCGGGGGTAAAGGAAAGGGACATTCTACAAACTTACAAACGGAGTCTGATCAACCAAGGGTTGGATTGGGGCACTACTTCGGTCGGGGCCGGTGCGAACAGTGCGGAAACATATAATATCGGCGGGGATTACATCGTCAAAAAAGGGGATGTGGTCCGCTTTGACCTGGGTGCGATAACCAACGGCTATTTTTCGGATATTGCGCGCACAATCTCGGTAGGGAAACCAAGTGACAAGGTCAAGAGGGTATACGATGCGGTTCTTGAAGCGCAACGGGCGATGATGGAAATAGTAAAACCGGGGACTACCACTGGAGAACTGCACGAATGTGGCGTGAGTATTGTGCGCAGACACGGGTTCAGCGATTATGTGCGGGGGAATATGGGCCACGGTATCGGACTTGTGGTTCACGAAGAACCCGATTTTATTGAAAACGGAACTATCGTATTGGAGCCCGGCATGGCTTTGGCCGTGGAAGCGCCTTTCTATATCACGGGAGAATTTGGTGTTAACCCTGAGAATAACGTCATTGTGACTGAGGACGGTTACGAACTTCTCGATACCAGTATCCCAACAGATCTAATTATTGTCTAGGTGCGATCAGTTAAGACAGATGGGATAAACAGGAGGTTGTTTCTAAATGAAAAGTGTCGGTATCATTGGGGGCGCTTTAAACCCGCCTGAAGGCGATTTTATTGACGGGGTCAAAGAAGGAGCGGCCCTTGGTGTGAAACTGCTTCAAGAAGGACGTTCATCTCTTGATGTGGCTTTTGAGGTTATGAAATTGATGGAAGATCTGCCGGCGTTCAATTGTGGCACGGGATCTCGCCTGAACCTTAAAGGTCGTATCGAAATGGATGCATGCATCATGGACGGGTCAAATCTGGATGCCGGTGCCGTGGGCTGCATCGAAAAGGTAAAAAATCCGGTAGCAGTTGCCCGTAAAGTGATGGAAGAAACAGATCACGTCTTTTTGGTCGGGCAGGGTGCAACCGAATTTGCAAGGGCGATGGGCTTTGGGGAATATGATCCGGCCACCGATCTCAGGCGAGATGAATGGGAAGACCTTATGACCAGGATCCGGAAAGGGCAACCCCTCCCGGAGCGATTTTCAAGTGTCCTGAGCTACTGGCAAAAACTGAAAGGTTGGATAGAACCCGACGACACGGTCGGTGTTCTTGTCAGCGATGGAAACGGCAACCTGGCTGCAGCTACTTCAAGCGGGGGTGCGCCGCTTAAAATGCCGGGGCGCATTGGTGATGTGCCGCTTGTGGGTGGTGGTATCT
Source organism: uncultured Syntrophomonadaceae bacterium (assembly GCA_964420065.1). Lineage (GTDB taxonomy): Bacteria > Bacillota > Dethiobacteria > DTU022 > DTU022 > CAYQQK01. The sequence continues at coordinate 54,716 of CAYQQK010000009.1, forward strand.
ATGCCAACAATGCTTCGGGAGCGGCGGTACTCAGTGGTAACGGAGAGGTGATCATAAAACTACAGGGTGCCCGGGAGATGGCCGACTATATCCGCCTGGGTCAAAAGCCGGTGGATGCAGCGGCCAAGTTTGTCAATCTGGTTCGATCGACGGCGCCTGGTGCGACTGTTTCATGTCTCTGTATGGATCCGAACGGTAATATCGGAGCAGCAAAAAATGTGAAGACGACACCGTTTGCGTATATGAGTGAACACTTGAGTGAACCGATTACAGATTTTGCGGCGTATATCGCAAAATAATATAGGGGGACGAGACGATGAATCAATGGGAAACTATTAACACCGACGTATTAATAGTTGGATCCGAAGCGGCCGGGGCGCGTGCAGCTCTGGAAGCGGCCTCCAAGGGGCAGAAGGTGGTCGCAATGACAAAAAGCATTGCGGGCAAGAGTGCAGTTACCCTAAAGGCGGTATTTTCAGTGAGCGGTGCTTTCGGTTTTACAGATCCCCGGGATAACCCGGAAGTGCATCTAAAAGATACCGTAACCGCAGGGCGATTTGTGAACAACCAAAAATTGGCTGAAATAATGTGCAAGGAAGGGCCGAGGAGGTTGGACGAACTCGGAAAATGGGGCGTCCGGTGGGACAAGGCTCCGGACGGCCGATATCGCCAGGTAAAAATGTACGGACACACTTATGCCAGATCGCTCTCCGTTGGTTTCAAGGTTGGTATTGAGTGGATGCGGGTTCTCGTAAAAAAATTAAAAGAAGATCCGTTGATCAATTTGATGGACGACATGTTTGTGATCGATTACCTACAAAACAAGAGCGGAAAAGTGTACGGCGCTTTTGTTTATGATCTCAGGAACGGAAAATTTGTTGTCGTCAACGCCAAAGCTGTGATTGATGCCACTGGCGGGGCGATGTATCTATACAAAGAAAACTCAGCCACCTGTGAAAGCACCGGTGACGGGCTGGCCATGGCTTTTCGGGTTGGGGTAAAAATGGTCGACATGGAATTCATGCAATTTTATCCGATCGAACTGTACTGGCCGCCATCTCTAAAATCGGATCAATCTATACCCGCATTTGCACGGACATTTTTAAGAGCACACCTGTACAACTGTGACGGAGAACGGTTCATGACCCGTTATGAGCCCGAGGAAATGGAACTGGCGGATCGGGATATGCTTTCCAAGGCAATCTACAGGGAAATTCGTGCGGGCAGATATTCGGAGCACGGTGGGGTTTATCTGTCGGCAACTCACTTGCCAAAATCGGTCATCGAATATTCGGTCAGCAAACATGCCCCGGGCTGGAAACTGAGAGGCATCGATTTCATGAAACATGGCTTGGATTTACGCACAGAACCCCTTGAGGTCGGGCCGACAGCTCACTTCTATTGCGGCGGCATGAAAGTCGATGAAAACTGGTCTACTGGTGTCCCGGGTCTGTACGCAGCGGGAGAAGTAGCCGGCGGGGTTAACGGAGCGAATCGGTTACCGGGCAACGCTTTGGAAGAAACACAGGTTTCCGGTGCCATTGCCGGTGAACAGGCTGCATGGTACGCGCAAAATACGGAACATGCGAGTATCGAAAACGAAACGGTGCAAGAAAAGATCGACAAGATCAATGAAATGATGCGGGAAGGATCCGGTCCCCGTCCAATTGTCTTGATGGACGAACTAAGAGATCTGATGTGGCAGGATGTTGGTATCATCAGGGATCAGCAAGGAATGGAAAGAGCTTTAAACCGGATCCAGGAAATGAAGAATGAGGATCTGAAACAGGTATCGATACCCGGCGGTTTGGTCATGAATACAAACCTTCGGGAAGCTATTGAACTGAAAAACATGCTTGATGTGGCGGAAATGTTGACCAAATCAGCATTAACAAGGACGGAAACAAGGGGCACTCATACACGCGATGACTACCCCGATACCTCTGATGAATGGTTGAAAAACATCATTATTGAAAACAAAAATGGTTCACCCAGTTTGTCCTTGGAGCCGGTTCAAGCTACAAAAATACCATTGGAGGGGTAAGCATGTCTGAGCTTCTTGTAAAGGTACTGAGATATGATCCGGAAACAAAAACTCAGGGTTGGGCTGAGTACAAGGTTGAGTATGAAGAAGGGATGACCGTACTATCAGTTTTGAATAAAATATACCGGAAAGACAACGTTTCTTTCAGACACTCCTGCGACGCCGGATTGTGCAAGGTGTGTTTGGCCCGCGTAAACGGTAAGGAAAGACTTACTTGCAAAGAAATAGTCACGGATCCGACCGAACCGCTGATCATCGAACCTTCATCAAAGTACAAAGTAGTAAAGGATCTTGTTTTTGATTGGGATACAAAGGGGGAATAGACCGTGACGCTTGTTGGCGTAAGCTTACCGAGACTGGAAGGGGAAAGTAGGGTTACTGGAAGAGCTCTTTTTGGGGATGATCTTTCATTACCGGGAATGCTGATCGCAAAAATATTGCGCAGTCCTCACGCCCATGCCGAAATTGTGTCGATCGATGTTTCGGAAGCGCTGTCTGTTCCGGGTGTAGTGGCAATTGTTACAGGAAAAGATAAACAGTATATTTTCGGGGAAAACAAGAAAGATGAATACCCGCTTGCAACCGACAAGGTCAGGTATGTTGGAGACGAAGTTGCGGCGGTGGCTGCCATTGATGAAAGCGCCGCCGAGGAAGCCCTGAAACAGATCAAGGTCGAATATAAAATGTTACCGGTTGTATATGATCCGGAGGAAGCACTAAAAAAAGACGCTCCACAATTGCATGACTGTGCGGAAAACAACACATCATTGCACGTTGATTTCGTCAGGGGCGATGTGGAGCCGCTGTTTGAAAAGGCAGATCTTGTGGTGGAAGGTAAGTTTGAAACTAGCAACATCTTTCAAGGTTACCTGGAGCCGGTCACTGCACTTGCCGTCTGGGAAGCAAATAAATTAAACTTGCACACAGCAGTGCAGAGCCCGTACCGGACACGTTTAAATATATGTGATGCTTTGGGATTGGGCCTGTCACAGGTCAGGATTATTTGTCCAGCCATGGGTGGTGGTTTTGGTGGAAAGGTAAGCACAAATATAAAAGCACCGATCATTGCTTCATTGCTGGCAATTAAATCAAATAAACCGGTAAAACTTACATTATCGCGTGAAGAGGACATGGCAGGTGGTCGGCCCCGGCCGAAGACGATCGTCAGATCGAAACTTGCACTGAAAAAGGACGGAACGTTTCTTGCCAAAAAAACAGATATCATCATGGACAACGGTGCATATACCGGTTTTGCCCATCCCGTTTTGAAAACCATGTCCATTCGAAGTGAAAACATCTATCGTTTCCAGGCATGCGATACACGGGCAGACCTGGTCTATACCAACAAAACACCGACCGGACCGTACAGGGGTTTTGGTACGCCGATGGGGTTGTTTGTTCTTGAATCTTTGGTCGATATGGCAGCCAAGAAACTGGGAATGGATCCGATCGATATCAGGTTAAAGAATGTAGCGCAAAAAGGAGACACTACGCTACACGGATATGTATTCAATACCTGCGGTTTAAAGGAATGTTTGGAAAGCGTACGAAAAATGCGGGCAAACGATGGGCGTAACGAAAATAAAAACCTTCCGGCGCACATCAAAAAAGGATATGGAGTGGGCCTCTGCATCCATAACTCGGGCAATCGGTTGTCTTTCGGTCCCTTTGATGCATCCACGGCAGTAGTGAGGATAGAAGAGGACGGGCATGTCTTTGTGATGTCCGGAGAACAGGATATAGGGCAGGGTTCCGATAGTACCTTTGCCCAAATCGCCGCTGAAGTACTCGGAGTTTCATATAACAGAGTCAAGGTGTTTACAAAAGATACCGACTTTATCCCCTTTGGATTGGGTACTTTTGCCAGCCGGGTTACCTTGATGGGCGGAAATGCTGTAAAAATTGCAGCAGAGGAAGCCAGGGCGGAGCTGCTCAAAGAGGCCGCTATTTTACTTGATTGCACGGAAGATGAATTGGAGATAAAAGAAGACATAATCAAGTCCAATATCCCGCATTCAAATAGTGTTACGGTCGCGGAAGCAGCTAAATCGTACCTTTACAGAAATCACGGGCAGTACATCACAAAAACATCTGTTTTCCATGCAGATACCGAAGTGGATCCGAAAACATTGTACGGTAATCCTTCACTAGGCTATTGTTTTGGGGTGCAGCTGTTTGAAGTGGAAGTAGACACGGAGACGGGCAAGGTAACCATCCCCAAAGTATATATTGCTTATGATGTTGGTAAAGTCTTGAACCCAAAAGGTGCGGAAGGGCAGCTTGAAGGTGGTATAGCGCAGGGCATTGGGATGGGCCTCACCGAAAAATGTGTCTATACCGCGGAAGGTAGGCTTTGGAATCCAAACCTGACCGATTATCGCATGATGAATATCGCGGACATGCCGGAAATGCAAATCGAATTTATTGAAACGAATGAACCGAATGGTCCTTTCGGCGCAAAATCTGTTGCTGAAGCGGCGTCGGATCCCACACCTGCTGCCATTGCCAATGCCGTTGCCGATGCGCTGGGCCGGAGACCGTTTACCCTGCCGGTGGATCCAGAGGTAATCATTTCTTTGATGAAGGGATAAAGAATCATGGCCAAAACAGAGTTCATTCAAGCACGATCAGTAGTGGAAGCGTTTAGCTATTTGGACAGTGATGGAACCAGTCTCCTGGTCGCCGGGGGGACAGACCTTTTTGTGAAATATAAGGACGGGAAGGTGAATCCAAAGAGAGTTGTTTCGATCAGGAGAATACCGGAACTTTGTGGAATATCCCTGCAAAACAAAGAACTGGTGATCGGGGCGGCAACAGTTTTAACAGATGTGATCGGTTCGACACTGGTAAAGGAACACTCACCTCTCCTGGTAGATGCCTGTTCCGAAATAGGATCTCCCCAGGTACGCAATCGGGGCACCCTGGGTGGGAACATTGGGAATGCATCCCCGGCTGCCGATTCCCTGCAGGCACTCATAGCGTTAAATGCACGATTGAAGTTGGCTGGCATTGCGGGAGAGAGAGAAATTTCAGTTGAAGAAGTCTTAATTGGTCCAGGGAAATTGAATATAACGAATAGAGAAATAATCAAGGAAGTAATTGTTCCTTCAACAAAACCAAATATGACTTATGCGTTTGAAAAATATGCTCTGAAAGGGGGAATGGATATTGCACTGGTTAATGTTGCCGTCAATTTAGGGATAGAGAACGGGACTGTGTTGAACAGTACAATCTGTGTTGGAGCAGTTGCTCCGACCCCGCTTCGTCCTGCTGCGGCAGAAAATGCACTGAGGGGAAAAGCCTTAAATCAGAAGTTGATCGAAGATGCGGCAAGGCTGGCGGCTGATTGCTCTTCACCGATAGACGATGTCAGGGCGAGTGCCGGTTACCGGAAGCATATTGTTTTTGTTTTAACCAAAAGAGCGATCGAAAAAGCGGCGTACGGAACAGGGAGGTGTGCCTGATGAAACGGAAAATATCGATCACGGTCAACTCTAAAACATACTGCCTCATTGTCGATCCGTTAAGCCCGCTCAGTGATGTCTTGAGAAATGAAATCAAGTTGACCGGAACCAAGGTAGGATGTGGCAAGGGTGAATGTGGCGCCTGCACTGTGCTTATGGATGGCCGTCCGGTAAACTCTTGTTTGGTCATGGCCGGTGATGCGGACGGGTCGGTAATTTTGACAATTGAAGGGGTGGCCGAAAACGATTCCTTGAGCACACTGCAGGAAGCATTTATTGAGGAAGCGGGATTCCAGTGCGGTTTTTGTACCCCTGGAATGATCATTTCGGCAAAGGCGCTTCTTGAGGCCAATCCTTCCCCTTCGGAAACAGAAATTAGAGCCGCTTTAACAGGCAATACATGCCGGTGTACCGGTTATCAAAAAATTATCGAAGCAGTCAAGGTTGCCAGCAAAAAAAATGAAAACAAAAACAAACAAGGGGGGTAAAAGACATGTTAAAAAATATGTCAAAAGGATTATCTGTTCTTTTGGTTCTCTGTCTCTTCATGGTGATGTTGGCAGGATGCGGACCGACTGAGACGGCGGGGGATGATGATGATGAACAACCCGGTGGAGATGGGAAAGTAACCTTTATAACAGTTGCTACAGGGGCGGCTGCCTGGGGCACGATCGGTGCAAAAATTGCTGACGTTATTTCCAAGGACGTACCTGGTGTTGAAGCCAGTTCAATACCCGGTGGCGGTATTGAAAACATGAAAAAGATACAGGACGGCGAGGCCCAGTTTGGGATGACTGACGGTCCCTTGGCAGGATGGGCTGTTGAAGGAAAACCGCCATTTGAAGGACAGACTATGACCAAAGCACGGCACGTAATCAACCTGTACAAGGGTATATTTCAAGCTGTTGCACCGAATGATAGCGGACTTAATGAATGGGATGATTTGAAGACAAAACCTTTCCGGGTTAATATGAACAAAGAGGGAATGTGGGGAAATTACGGCTTAAAAATGGTCATGGATGCTTATGGCGTCAATGAACAGGACATACTTGATGCGGGCGGAGTCATCAACAAGCTTGGGTATGACGATGCAAAAATAATGATGCAGGACGGCTTAATGGATCTATGGGCCACATGTGACGGTGTTGTTCCCCATGCTTCGGTGATGGAGTTGTTTCAGAATCCGGGTGTACACTTTTTAGAAATTAAACCGGAAATTCAAAAGAAACTTGAGGAAACAGTTCCGGGCATTGGGGCATCTATAATTCCAAAAGGCTCATATCCAAATCAAGATGAAGATGCTAATTCGGTCGAGTTGTGGATACTTCTTTTTGCAAGCGAAGATGTTCCCGACGAAATAGTATACGAAGTTACCAAAGCGTTGGTAAATCGGACCGAAGAATTACAGTCGCTATTTGTGGGTGCCGAAGCATTTTCACTTGAAAATGCTTTAGAAAATGCAGCAATTCCCCTGCACCCCGGTGCGCAAAAGTATTATGAAGAAAGAGGCCTGATTAAGTAGATAAAGGCAATGGATTGTTGGGAGGCATATTAATATGCCTCCCAACAAAAATGAATATATTTATGAGGTGAAAGAATGCAATATCAATGTATACAGGATTTCACTTTGGGGGTATCAACTCCTCAAGATTTTATTGTTCGGAAGGGAGAACATGTACGGATCAGTGTTCCTAAAGGGGGCACTGTTGGTGATTTCGTTGCATTTTCGATTTCGAATCTTAAAGAACGATTTGATCAAGCTCGAACCAAGGTCAACAATCAGACTATAAGAGTAACTAAAGGTCATTACCTTTATACAAAATCAAACAAAATCATGTTTACCATTGTTGAGGATACTTATGGTTGGCATGATCTACAGTACGGAATGTGCAGCAAATGGGTTTTTGAAAACGTGGCTCAACAACAAGAGCTGTGTGATGACAGGGATTGGAAAAGGCCGGAAAGAGGTTGCTGGGAAAATTTAAGCAGCGTCCTTGAACCGTGGGGGATAGATCCCATGGACATTCCTTCACCATTCAACATATTTCAAACGATCGAGATTGATACCAAATCAGGTAAAATGGTAAACCTGCCCACAAACACAAAGCCAGGTGATTATGTAGAATTAAAAGCTGAAATGGACTGCCTCTGCGCCATTACAAATTCACCGATTTGGAATCAGCCCCTCCGGGTACAGGTATTTGTGGTACTGGATCGGAACGGGCATGCGTGTTCAAAATAGAAAATCACGAATTAGTTCACGCAAGCTTAAAATATAATTACTGGAGTTTGATAATTTGTCACAAATATTAATCATGCATGGTCTTCTTGTTACCGTTGATCGGGAGCGGCGTATCATCAAGGATGGGGCGGTGCTGGTTGAAA
>CAYQQK010000010.1:0-60323 GCA_964420065.1 uncultured Syntrophomonadaceae bacterium
TTAACTCGTACCAATATCCGGGGCTACTATTAAACGGCATTTGCGGAATGCCTGGGAGTGTTATAAATTACCTTGACAGCGGTTGCTATTTATGCCAATCTAGGCATGAACAAAGTCATATTATTTGTTCTAATCTCCCGGACGCAAATAGCTGGGATGCGAACCAGTACACAAGTACTGGTTTTTTTAATATAAAAATGAAAGGAGAGGACCAGTTGCTTGTCAGGGAAGTGCCTTACAAGGATCCGGTGGCAACATTTGCGATCCTCCGGGAAAGACCCTACAGTTTTTTTCTGGATAGTGGCATGGATCCGGAGCGCCTCGGACGCTATTCTGTGCAGGGAAGCGATCCTTTTCTGGTGTTAAAGAGCCGGGGGCAGGAAACAGCACTGCTTGAAAATGGAATATGGAAAAGGAAGAAAGAAGATCCTTTCAGGGTATTACGCGCACTATGCTCAAAATACCATGTCGCCGAAGATCCGCGTTTACCTCTGCCGGCCGGGGCTTTTGGTTACTTTGCTTACGATCTGGGCCGGCAGATCATGAAACTGCCCCGGATCGCGACTGATGACTTGTGCTTACCCGAAGCTTACCTCGGCTTTTACGACCGACTGGTTATTTATGATCACCGGCAACAAAAAATGTATCTATCATCAACGGGAAAACCGGAACAGGGAAACAAGGCCGAGATCCGGGCCGAAGAACGGTTACAGGAACTGGAGATATTTCTCCAGCAAAACGAGGACGGTCGTTTAACGGATACCTTCACGGGTTGCAGTTGTATCCGGAACGGTGAAAAGGGAACAAAATCGCCGGTGATCCGCGGGCATTTTAATTACGCTTCCTACTGTGCTGCGATTGAGAAAGTAAAGGATTCGATTAACCGGGGAGAAATCATGGAGGGAATCATCAGCCAGCGCTTTTCATGCCGTGTCGACGCTGAACCGTGGCATGTTTACTTGCAACTGCGCAAGATCAATCCGGCCCCGTTTGCCGCCTACCTGCACTATCCCGAACTGGATGTTGTTTGTGCATCCCCGGAACGTTTTCTTAAAGTAACGGATGGTTATATTGAAAGCAGGCCGATCAAGGGCACGCGGCCAAGAGGAGAAAACGCCCTCGAGGATCGGCGGCTGCGCTCCGAATTGTTGCACAGCAACAAGGACCATGTCGAGCTGGATATAATTACCTCCCTGGTGGTCCGTGAGCTGCAGCAAGTTTGTAGCCAAAATAGCGTCAATGTCCAGGAACGGTTCCGCCTCGAAGAGTATCCGACGGTGTTTCACCTTGTATCCACAGTGCGCGGCCGACTGGCGCAGGATAAAGATCTGATCGACCTGCTCCGTGCCACTTTTCCGGCCGGATCGATCAGTGGGACACCAAAGCTTGGGGCTATGGAAATAATCGAAGCGCTTGAACCGGTCAGAAGGGGGATCTATACCGGATCAATAGGCTACCTGGGTTTTGATGGCAGCGCCGATTTGAATGTGGTTATCAGGACAATCATTATGAAAGATGGGATCGCCTACATCCATGCTGGTGGAGGCATTGTCACAGATTCCCAACCAGACGAAGAGTACCATGAGACCATTACCAAGGCCAGGGCATTGTTCACGGCACTGGGGCATGAAGGGGAGGTCCGGGTATGCCAAAAGTAGCCTGGGTAAACGGTAGCTTTGTTGATCCCCGGGAACCTGTTTTCGGAGTGCGCGAGCGGGGTTTTCTTTACGGGGAGGGGTTGTTCGAAACAATCAAGATCTGCAACTTTCTTCCTCTCTACTGGGAGGAACACCGGGCGAGACTCTTTCACGGATGTACAGTTTTAAACATATCTCCACCCCGGGATGAAATCAATACCGGGGTCATGAAAACGGCTCGGGTTCTGGAAAGCGGCGTGTTACGCTTGACTGTCACCGGGGGGGAAACCTCGGGAAGGGGCCTCATTGCGGCCCGGAGCGAGACAGCCACTGCAGTCATAACCGGTTTCACGGGGGAACCATATGCCAAACAATTGTATGAAAAAGGGTTCGAGGCCTGCCTGATCAGTTTTCCCCGTAGTCAAAATTCACCTTTGGTCAAATTAAAAACGATCAGTTGTTTGGAAATTATTTGCGGCAGGAAGGAAGCCAAAGCGCACGGGGCTGATGAAGGCCTTTTTGTCAATTACCGGGGCGAGATCACCGAAAGCACGACCAGTAATGTTTTCCTGGTCATTCAAGGGAGGCTGGTGACGCCGCCTCTCGAATGCGGTTTGCTGCCCGGAATCATGCGCGATCGGGTTCTGCTCCTGGCTGCGAAATTGGGTCTAGCCGTCACCCAGGAAATACTCTACCCCCGTGATTTTGATCGGGCGCAGGAATCGTTTTTAACGAATGCCGTAATCGGGGTCATGCCGCTGATCACTTTTGAAGGGAAGCCGGTCGGGAACGGCCGCCCTGGGAAACTTACCCAAACATTGTCCAGGGAATTACAGATGGCTGTTCCTTAAAAGCAGGACGACATGTGCCCGTAAAGATCGTAGGGTCCGGCGGCGGTAATTGCTACCGCAACCCGGTCACCCGGCGCCGGATCGGGACAGGTGCAGGTGAAACGGACCTTTCCATCAATCTCGGGAGCCTGGTGAGGACTGCGCCCGATAAAAACATGCCGGCGGCGGGGGTCCCTCCCCTCCACCAGGACCGGGAGGGTTTGTCCAAGAAAGCGACGGTTCAAAACCTGAGATAACGGCTTCTGAAAAGAGATCAGACGCCGGCGGCGAGCCTCCCCAACCCGCAGCGGAACCTGATCGGGCAAGGAAACGGCAGGTGTCCCGGGCTGAGGTGAAAAAGCAAAAGCACCAACCCGATCGATGGGATGCTGGCGGAGAAAAGTCAGTAATCTCCGGAAAAGAGCCTTTGTTTCTCCGGGGTAACCTACCAGCATGGTGGTGCGAAGGGTGAGCCCCGGGATAACACGACGCAACTGATCCACCAGGGCGGCTGCCCTGGCAGCGGTATATGGTCGTCCCATGGCCCGCAGCACCGGATCGGCGGCATGCTGGAGGGGCAGATCCAGGTAGGGAACCACCTTTCCCCCGGCGGCCAGACGGGTGATGACATCATCTGTAAGGTGGGCCGGGTGGGCATAAAGAAGGCGCACCCAGAAATCACCGGGGACCCCAACGACCGCCCCCAACAACTCGGCCAGGCCCGGTGAACCGTTGCCCCGCTCACGACCGTAGGCCGCGGTATCCTGGGCAATGAGGTTGATCTCCCGAGCGCCCCCTTTTACCAGAGCGTAAACTTCTTCCGTTATTTCCGATAAAGGACGGCTGCGAACCGGCCCCCGGAAAGAGGGGATCAGGCAATAGCGGCAGCGGTTATTGCATCCTTCGGCAATTTTGATGTAAGCGGAATAAATTGGGGTGGTTCGCAGCCGCGGGCCCCAGGAATGATAATGGCACGGGGGCGGCAGCACCAGGGCCTGGCGGCGACCGGCCAAACAGCCTTCCAAAAACTCTGGTAAGCGGTCATAAGCATGTACCCCGACAGCGCCATCCAGTTCCGGCAAAACACGTAAAAGGCGCGGGCCATACCGCTGCACCAGACAGCCGGTCGCAATAAGCAATGGGTGGCGGCAACGGCCCCGCCGGTAACCCAGTCGGAGAATAGTACCGATTGATTCCCGCTGTGCCGCGTCAATAAAAGCACAGGTGTTAACGATAATCACGGCGGCCTGCTCGGTTTCTCCCGTAACCGGATAACCTCTCCCGGCCAGCAAACCCATAAATTCTTCAGTATCGATCCGGTTTTTGGCGCACCCCAAAGAAACGGCGGCCACCAGCGGGCGTCCACCCGTTAAAGCTGGTTTAGGCAACGTTAAAAGGCACCTTCCTCCGCGCCGCCGCGCCTGAATATGAACAAAGCAAATGGCGCGAGCTACGGCGATCTACTGCAGAACAAAATTAAAGTTATACGGTGTGTTGTGTTTTTTCAGACCGGTGACCTCTGTCCCGTTGACGTCAATGTGCGCCGCCGGCGGATAACCGAGGCGTATCCAAACGGACTCGCCGCTGACAGCGACCTCCCCGCCGCTTGTGTTGGTTTCCTTGTGAGTCTCTTTCCCGTTGACCAGGATCTGAACCCAGCACCGGCCGTGAAAGTGGATGGTGACTTCAACCTGTTCCGGACCGGTGACAATGTAGGTTGTTTCGCCGTCTGTTACGTCCTTGCGAGTCACCGTCACCCGTTCCGGTTCTACCTCCACTTCACCCGGGAGCTGCTCCCGGTTTCCCGTTTGAATCTCGTTCGTCGGAGGGTCCGGTAACGGCGGTTGGGACGGGAGCCCGGTCAAAATACCGTAGATAATTCCGGCCAGAATGAGCAGGGCCAGTATGATCAAACCGACCCTGAAGGAAGGATCTTTCCGGGATTGAAAACGGGGCGCCATCCCGGACCGATCGGGTGAGATCTGTTTGGCCCGCCGGATTTGCCGGGCCCGGTCGGCTGTTTCAACGCGGTCTACCGTCTCCTGCAGTTTGCCGGTATCATCTGCCGGTTGGGCTTTTTCCCCCCTGATGCGATCATAATGCCTCATCACTTCTTGCCGGTCCAGATTCAATATTTCCGCAAAATTGCGCAGCGCACCTTTAAAATATACTTCGGCGGCAAAGGGAGTGCTGTCCCCCCGCTCCAAGGCCTCCAGATAACGACACTGGATCTTGGTTCGCTCACTGACCTCTTCCAGAGTAAGGTTTTTAGACAGGCGTGCCTGTTTTAAGAGTTTCCCCAACCTCTCCATTGTGAAAGCACCTCGCCCAAACATGGATTCGGATCGACACGCTGCCAATATTGCAGAGATGGTAAACCTCCACCCGGGAAAAGATCAGTGTTCCAGTTTTTGTTTGAAATCCTCGTACATACGGGCGGCCTGCTCCGGCGTGATGACGACCTCCCGCGGTTTGCTTCCCTCGAATTGACCGACCACGCCACGACGTTCCAGATCATCGATCAGGCGCGCCGCCCGGGTATAACCGATCCGAAAGCGACGTTGCAAAAGTGAAATGGAAGCCTGACCGGTCCGGACCACCAGTTCCACCGCATCCGGGAACAGTTCATCAACCTCGTCAAATTCCTCTTCCGTTTCCGCCGGGACAAGGTGTTCTTCATAACGGGCTTCCCCCTGCGTCCTGGCGAAAGCAGCAATGCTGTTTATCTCTCTTTCACTGATATAGGCACCTTGGACCCGGATCGGCTTGACCATGCCCACCGGGAAAAAGAGCATATCCCCACGGCCAAGCAATTTTTCCGCCCCGGCCATATCAAGTATGGTCCGCGAATCTACTTGCGAGGAAACGGTAAAGGCGATGCGGGAAGTGATATTGGCCTTGATTACACCGGTAAGAATATCGACCGAAGGGCGCTGGGTGGCAATGATCAGGTGAATCCCCGCCGCACGTGACATCTGGGCCAAGCGGCAGATCGCATCTTCGACCTCGCCCGGTGAAACCATCATCAAATCGGCCAGTTCATCGACGATGATCACAATATAGGGTAGGGTTTCACCTTTCTCAGGATTGGAAGCAACCAGTTTGTTATAAGCTGTAATTTCTCTGACCCTCTCCCGAGCGAAGAGTTCGTAACGCCGTGTCATCTCCCGGACCATGTTACGCAAGGCCAGGGAGGCTTTTTTCGGTTCGGTCACCACCGGCAACAACAGGTGCGGAATACCATTGTAGGAATTCAACTCCACTACTTTCGGATCGATCATCAAAAAGCGAACCCGGTCGGGACCGGACTTGTAAAGAATGCTGGTAATAATGGTATTCAAACAGACACTTTTTCCGGAACCGGTGGCGCCGGCAATCAGCAGGTGGGGCATGCGGGTCAGATCGGCGATTACCGGTACCCCTGTGATATCTTTACCCAAACCCGCGGTCAAGGGGGAAGCATGTTCCCTGAAATCCACACTTTCCAGGACCTCCCGCAGGTAGACCAGGGAAATAATTTTGTTCGGCACTTCGATTCCCAGGGCGGCTTTACCGGGAATAGGAGCCTCTATGCGCACCAGCGGTGCGGCCAGGTTTAAAGCCAGGTCGTCGGAAAGGCTGACAATCCGGCTGACTTTTACCCCCGCCTCCGGCTGCACTTCAAACCGGGTCACGGTCGGCCCGGATTGAACGTGAATGACACGCGCCTTGACCCCAAAACTATGCAGGGTGTTTTCAAGAAGACGGGCCCGATCCTTGATCCCCTTGATTTGCTGGCTTTCACCTGGACGGTTGGCCCGGGCCAGTAAATCCAAAGGAGGCAGGATATATTCTCCGCCAGTCCCCATTGGCGTAGCCGCGCCGGGGGACGGAGTTACAACGGCAGTCCTGCCTCTTTCCGCTACTGATTTCCCGCCGGCAGGCGGTTCGACCAAAGAAAGGCGATATTCCTGTTGGTAGGTTGAAGCAGGCCCCGATTCCGTTGCCGGCCCGGAAAACAGGTCGGCGCCCCGGCTCCGGGCTGGGGGGAGCTCGCCGTCGGATCGTTCCGGATCACGCCTGGCTTTTGGGTCCGGCCCGGGATTTATCGCCGGTTGCGCCACGCTGATGGTAGGTATTTCGTGTTCTTCCGGGTGGGCGGCAATTTTCTCGCGCCCTGTTTTGCGGGCATGGCCGGCGGTGGCTCTCTCTTCTTCTTCCTCCTCCTCTTCTTCCTCTGAAGCGGCCATCAAGACTACGTAGGTTTCTTTCATGAATAGTCCCAGTTTTTTGCACAGGTGCAGTGCCAGGAGCACCGTTTTTTTCAAACCGTTCAAAACCTGGTTCAAGGAAACGCACGTGACCAGGAGCACCGCAATCAGGGCCAGTGCACCCAAAATAATATAGCTGCCCACATCCCGAAAACAGAAAAAAAGGATTATGGCAAAAATGGCGCCAACGATTCCACCACCGAGATGATGCCGGTAACCCATTTCAAGACTGCTGCGGTAAAAATCCTGCCCTTGCAGTGCGCCTGCCTGGGTTATCATCAGTTGAAAATGAGCGCTGACCATGAACAAGAGCAACAAGATCAGGATGCCGGTCAGACGGGTTTTCATTCCAAGGATTTTCTGCGGCAGCATGACTTTAAGTGCGTAAATGCCGATAAGAAACGGGATTACCACTGCCGTTTCTCCCGCCATGGTGCGTAAAACATTGTGCACAAAAAGGCCCAGTTCTCCCGTTTGAGGGGTTAGCTGTAGTCCGGCATAACAAAATACTGCTATCGTCAGGAGCACGATCCCCTTGACCTGGGTGCGCAGTTCGTTTTTGTAATCCTGGGTTCTTGTTTTCATTCCGCCACCTGTGCTAGAATGTTAAAATTTGCCTGCTTGCCTTTATTATAGCGGAAAAAGGCTTGTCCCGCAAGAGCCCTGCCCCGATCAGCGTCGATCCCTTCCCCCTAAATATTCAATTTCAGGAAAATAAAGAGAAGAACACCGCAGTGTTTCCTCCCCCCTCTTCCACGAACCTCCCCTTCACCTTTCCCCGGTGGGGGAAGGTGAAGAGGTGGGGGTTTTTTCAGATCAGGCATCCTCCAAGTTACCCCTCTCTCTGTCTCAAAGGGGTGGCCAAAGGAAAAAACAACGGGGTGGTCCGTAATGAGGTTTAGAGCACGCCGAACAAAACAAGAATGATCACCAGCACTCCTGCACCCCAACAGTAGTATGCAAATAAATGGAAACGATGCTGTTGCAAAAGATGAATAAAAAGCTTTATGGCAAAGATCCCGGCCAGGAATGCGACCAGGCTGCCGGCAGCGTAGTGCAGCAGCAAGCCTTTGTCCATTCCGCCGTTCAGCAAGTTTTTCAATTCGAGCAGGGTTGCTCCAAAAATGACCGGGGCTGCGAGCATGAAGGAATAACGCACCGCTGTTTTACGATCAAGACCGCGCCAAAGGGCGGCGGTAATGGTGGCGCCGGATCGTGAAATGCCGGGAATAATAGCCACCCCTTGCAGAAGTCCCACCCAGAGGGCATCAGAAAAACTCATCTTCTGAAAATCCACCTTCCGGGGGCGAAACGAAGAGAGTATTTTCAGGGCGGCGCCGGTGATCAGCAGCCCCAATCCGACCACCAGGGTCGACTGGAAAAGAGCATCCACCACCGGTCCGAATATAACCGCCGCAGCGGCCGTGGGCAGCATTCCTACCAGTAACAGGAAAAGGAGGCGGCGCTGCAAGGGGTCCTTGAAATGCAACAGACTTATAAAATCATGCCGGAACACGACAAGCACCGAAAGCAGGGTACCGAAATGAAGCAATACTTCGATGGTTACTCCCGTAGTTTTTAGATGCAACAAGTTTTGAAACAGAACCAGGTGCCCTGAACTGCTAACCGGTAAAAATTCGGTCAATCCCTGGATTAAACCTAGAATGATTGCCTCGAACAGGTTCACGTTTTTCTTTCGCCACCGTTTCCAGCAGTGATTTCACTTTGCAGCGATTAACCGATAAAATATTGGGCCACCGGTTTCGACGATGTTTTGATTGACCGATCCCGTCTCAATACCGGCGTTAGTCCAAACTGTTATTCTTGTTCGAAACAGTAACGACAAACTCCTGCCGCCGTGCCGGAGGGAAAGTAAATGTTTCATTTAAAGCCGCTTGTTTCCCTCGAAAAAGGCGGTTACCGGGGTCACCAGCGGCAGCAAGATCACGGCGCCGGCCAGGTTATAGATGGTATGAGCGTTGGCCAGTTGCCGGGCCGTCCCGGCTGCGGAAAGCTGGGCCAAATCAAGCAGAGGCGCAAAAAATATGACGGCCAGGAAGAGGCTGATCAGGTTAAACGCGAAGTGCGACCAGGCGACCAGCCGCGCAATCCGGTTCATCCCCAGGGAAGCGATCAAGGCCGTAAGAGCGGTTCCCAGGTCCGCGCCAACCAGCAGCGCTACCGCGGCCGGCAGGCCGGCCTTCCCCTTCAGGCAGAGTCCCATCACAATTCCGGCGACAGCACTGGATGATTGCACGGCGGAGGTGGCAATAAATCCGGCAAAGATCCCTTTCCAGGGTGAAAGTGCTGCCGATTTTAAAAATAGGGCAAATCGCCGGCTTTCCGCCAGAGGGACGAGGGCTCGGGCCGCCCCTCCGAGGCCGGCCAATACCAGTCCAAAACCGAACAGGGCCAGGCCGGCCCTTCGGGTTTGCCGCAGTGCAACCAGGGCCCCGGAAACCAAAAACACCACCCAGGCCAGGTGTTGCAGGTCCAGGGAAATTAACTGGGCCGTAATAGTGGTACCGACATTGGCGCCAATGATCACAGCCACCGCCGGTCCCAGACGAAGTAGCCCCGCGTTAACGAGACCCACCACCGTCACCGAGGTCAGACTGCTGCTTTGCCAGACTGCCGTAACCAGGCAACCGGTACAAAACCCGCTCAGGGGCGATCCGGTCAAACGCGCCAGCACCCGGTGCAAGGCCGGCCCGGCCACATGGGCCAGATTCCAGCTCATCCAGCGCAGGCCTGAAAGGAAAAGCCCCAGGTACCCAAGGGCTTTAACGTATGCCGGCCACACTTTCTTTTCCCCCTTGCTTCCAGTTTACATCCGACCGGGAAAAGATAGAACCCGGGGCCGGCGCTCGTGGGTAAAAATTAAAGACGCCAAAAGATCTTGATACGCATTGCCCGAATCGGGAGATAAAGGCAGGGGGGGTAACCGGGATAAACCGGCCGCCTGCAAGAAGGGATCCGGCTCCTTTGCAGGGACAGGAAATGAGATGGCATGCTAAAGGGAGACAATTGATCCGGGCTGGTAACGCGGATCAAGATAATCCTGTGCCCACGGGCTGATCAGGCGCACCACCCGCCCCTGCCCGGAACCGGTCTCCTCAACGAGGAGCCTGGCTTCACCCGTTACCAGCTCCCGGTAACATGGCTTGAAATCCTCCATTCCTTTCAGTATTGCCTCTACCGGCATGGCCGTGTACAGGATCACCCTGGCGGCGCCTCCTTCCGTTCCTTCATCGTCCGGTTTTTAATTAAATGACGAATTTTGGCCACCGCGTCACCAAGCCCGCCCACAGCATCGATCAACCCTGCTTCAACTGCATCCTTCCCTACCAAAAGAGTGCCGATATCGCGGGCCAGTTGGCCTGTGGAAAACATCAATTCACGATATTTATTTTCGGTGCAGGTGGAATGGCTGGTCACAAAACGGATCACCCGGTCTTGCATCTTATCCAGGTATTCGTACGTCTGAGGAACCCCGATCAGAAAACCGGAAAGGCGGATCGGGTGGATGGTCATGGTAGCGGTCGCGGATATATAGGAATAGTCGGAGCTGACCGCAACGGGTACGCCAATCGAATGGCCGCCTCCCAACACCAGGGAAACGGTCGGTTTGGAAATGGTATTGATCAGTTCTGCTATCGCCAGGCCCGCTTCGACATCCCCGCCGACCGTATTCAAAATGATCAGTAAACCATCAATATTTTGATTCTGTTCTACCGCTACCAGTTGGGGAATGATGTGTTCGTATTTGGTTGTTTTATTCTGGGGCGGCAGGGTCATATGTCCCTCGATCTGGCCGATGATCGGAATCGTGTAAATATTGCTTTCAACCTGTGCCACCTCGGTTTGTCCCAATTGCTTGATGTTTTCCGCCGCGGACTGTCCTTCCAGCCCGGAATGTTCATCCGGAGTAAAAAGCGGACGCGGCCGACGGACCGGCGGACGGGGCTTACGATAGTACAGGTTCAAACCATTCACATCCCGTCTCTTGTATTATTTTGATCATGATCATAGTGTGCAGCATTGGGAGAACCTTATACCGGGCACGGTGCACGGCTGTTTTTCTGGAGAAAGGATGGGCGGGATAGTGTTTAGAAAAGAGAGCAATGGTGTTTATAGATTCTGGAGGCAGTTCTCCATCAATTTTTCAACCAGCATCGCCATTTGCCGGGGTGATTCGGACATACCCTGGTCGAACCAGCGGCGCAGCAGGGCGATGCAGCCGAAAGCGATGAAGTCGTAGTAGTATTCATAAAATTCCTCTTTGCCGTTTACGAAAAGCCGGCGCCATTCTGTTTCGTTACGCGGTCGGCTCAAAGCGGTTATTTGCGCCAAAAACGTGGTCTCTTTGGTCCGCAGGATGGCGCGAAATGTTTCGGCATTGGCGGCGATATACCTGAACAGATCTTGCAAAACAGGTGCCCACAACATTCGGGTATGACTGGCGTGCTTCGCAATAATACCGGTGAATTCTTTAAGGATTTCTGTTTCAATCTGTTCGAATAGATCGTATATGTCTTTGTAGTGACGGTAAAAGGTGCCCCGGTTGATATCCGCCAGTGCAGTCAGCTCACTGACCGAGATGTCTTTCAAGTCTTTTTCCATCAGCAACCTCGTTAACGTGCGTCGCAGAATCGCTCTTGTTTTTCGAACACGCCGGTCCTTTTTTCCGGCTTCCACTGAAATCACCCCTTTCCGGACAATAGGGAGCATCATTGTTGGTAAATCAACACTTGCTGACGAATTGATTGTTGCACTTCCATCTACCCTTCATTATAATTAACACATGGACATAAATCAACACATGTTTATTATATGGCTATGATCGATCCAAACCGTCTCGCTTCATCGATCCTGGAACACAACAAAGCGGTCCTGGCCGGGTTTGCTGCAGCGATCCTGGTCAGCTTGTTTTTGATGAGTCAGGTTCAGATCAATTACAAGCTGTCCGACTATTTACCCCCGGATGCTCCATCCACGATCGCCATCGAAGCCCTTGAACGTAGCTTTGATGAAAACGTCCCCAACCTTTCGATCATGCTCAATGCAGTGACCCTGCCTGAAACACTGGAATACAAGGACCGGATCGCTGCTGCTCCAGGGGTCGACTACGTGCTCTGGCTGGATGATGTGATCGATATCCGGCGGCCGCTGGCCATGGAGAAAAAAGAAACCGTTGAAGCCTGGTACCGGGACGGCCGGGCCTTGCTCGCCGTTTCGATCGCCGAGGAAAACCTGGTCGAAAACATCTCCACCCTGCGGGAGATCGTGGGTGAACGAGGTGTCATGGCCGGCAACGCGATCGACCAGGCTGAATCGCAGCTAACCACCTCCGAAGAGATCCCCCGGATCATGATCATGGTCCTCCCGCTGGTGACGATCATCTTGCTCCTTTCCACCAGCTCCTGGTTTGAACCGCTACTCTTTCTGCTCACGATCGGGGTTGCGATCCTGCTCAACGAAGGTACCAATATCTGTTTTGGCGAGATATCTTTTCTGAGCCGTTCCACCAGTGCGGTGCTGCAATTGGCGGTTTCCATGGATTATGCGGTATTCCTGCTGCACCGGTTTGCCCGTTACCGGCAAAAAGGACAGGATATAAGGCAGTCAATGGCCCGGGCGATGGTCGAATCCTTTTCGACCATCGCCGCCAGCGCCACCACTACCTTTTTTGGTTTCCTGGTGCTGGTTCTGATGCGCTTCCGGATCGGAGCCGATCTGGGTCTGGTTCTGGCCAAGGGTATTATCTGCAGCTTTGTCTGTGTCCTGGTCCTCTTGCCGGTGCTGGCGATTGCCACGACCCGGCTCATGGACCGGACCAGCCACCGCCCGCTCTTACCGTCGTTCGAGCGCTTTGGGCGATTCGTGACCCGGATCTGCCTGCCCCTGTCCGTCCTGGTCCTGCTGTTTGTCGGGCCCTGCTTCCTGGCCCAAAAGGGTAACGAATTTGTTTACGGTTCGGCCGGTATGCACGCCGAGGGATCGACGGTGAAAGAAGATGCCGATGCGGTGAACCGTGTTTTCGGTGAATCGGTGCAACTGGTCCTGCTGGTCCCTGCAGGCGACGTTTCCACCGAGGCAGCGCTAAACGATGCCCTGGAAAAACTGGAGTATGTGCACGGGGTTGTTTCCTATGCCAACACGGTCGGAGCGCAAATACCGTCGGAATTCCTGGCGCCGGATCAGCTTTCACCGTTTCGTTCAAACGGCTACAGTCGTTTTATCCTTGATGTGAACACCTCTTCCGAAGGGGAGCGCGCCTTTCGCGCGGTGGATGCGGTGCGGGAAACGGCGGCCGCATATTACGGGAACGCCTACCACCTGCTTGGACAAAGCGTGGTTAGCTACGATCTCAAAACAACGATCACCGCTGACAACCGGGTGGTAACGGTAGCGGTCATCACGATAATCGCTCTGGTCCTGCTGTTCACTTTTCGTTCGTTCTCGATTCCGCTATTGTTGTTGCTCGCGATCCAGGGCGCGACCTGGCTCAACTTCAGTATCCCTTATTTTACCGGGGCACCGCTGAACTATATCGGCTACCAGATCGTCGGCGCGGTGCAGTTGGGCGCCACGGTCGATTACGGCATTTTGTTTGCGCACCATTACCTGGATTACCGTAAAAGCATGGATCGGTGGGCTGCCGTTCGGCAGGCGGTGGCGGGGACAACAGCCTCCATCCTTACTCCAGCCTGTATCCTCACCATCGCTGCGGCCATGCTCGGCGTTGTCTCGAGTAACGCCCTGATCAGCCAGATGGGCGCGATCCTCGGGCGCGGCGCAGCCCTATCCGCGGCCATGGTACTGTTGGTTCTGCCGGGGCTGCTGGTTCTCTGCGATGGATTGATAATGAAAACTACCTTTAAAGCCAATTTCAAAGGAGAAGCAAAGCATGAAACGGATCACGACCGGAATAAGCGTCACCTTGCTCGCTGTTTTACTGACGGGGATAGGGCCGGTGCGGGCCGTAGCGTATAGCGCACCGAGCCTGCCGCCAAAAGAGGAAGTGGTTTACGTTAAATTACTGGCGGACGGCTCTTTCGACAGCGCCTACGTCGTTAATAGTTTTGAACTTGATCGGGCGGGCTCTTTTATCGATTACGGCTCCTATCAGGCGGTGCATAACCTGTCCACAACCGTTCCATTACGTTTGAAAGACGGGACGGTTGTGATTGCCGCCCCGTCGGGCCGCTTTTACTATCAGGGTGACCTGGACACAGCTGTACTGCCGTGGTCAATTTCGGTTTCGTACCTTCTTGACGAAACGCCGTCCTGCGCTGCGGAGATCGCCGGGTCGAGCGGAAAGCTTGAAATTGTAATTGACATCGAGGATAATCCCGATGCCTCGCCGGTTTTTGCCGAGAACTATCTGGTGCAGGTGGCGCTGGAGCTGGATCGTGAAAAGTGTCATGTCACCCGGGCCAAGGGAGCCACCATCGCCGCCGCCGGGGCGAAACAGATCCTGAACCTGATCAAGTTTCCGGACGAAGCAGCCCACTTCCGGATCATCATGCAGGTGAACGACTTTGAAATGGACGGGATCCAGATCAGCGCGGTTCCCTTTTCGATGGAATTTGCCTTGCCCGACAGTAGCGGTCTGGTCGGCGATCTGAATAAACTTGAAGACGGCATCGATGAGCTTGATTCCGGCGTGCAGGAACTGGCGGACGGTGCCGGTGAACTGACCGCTGGTGCTCAAAAAATGAACGACGGCCTCCACGAAATGCACGAAGCAATGGAAGAACTGCGAAGCGGCTTCGGAGAGCTGGTCGACCACAATCCTGAATTGCGGGACGGCTCGCGGCAGATCCGGGACGCACTGAACGAGATCAACGACGGGCTAAAGGGTTTTGACGCTGCCGCCGGGGATTTGAGCCGGTTAACTGCATTGGTTGAAGGGTCGGCCGCCATCAAGGCCGGTCTGGAGGGGCTGGCGGGGGGGCTGGGCCAGCTTGGCGGCAGTTTTGCCGAAGATGGTGACGCGAGCAAATTATTGCAGGCCAATGCAAATACCAGCTCCAATTTGAAAAATGAAGCTGAAATATTGGAGCAACAAATTGAAAACCTACCACCGGAAATCGAGGAAGTCCAAAATATACGAGATCAAATCCAACTGCTAAGGTCTATTGCAGAGCTACTGGACTACAACAACGCTCTTTTAACCGGCTTGCAAACCGGAGTATGCGGCACGGTAGAAAATCCGGGACTGGCGGCCGGTGCTATCGAACTGGCAAGACAATACCAAGACTTTGACAGCGCAATCCAGGGTTTGCCGGCTCAACTGGGCGCAATGGCCGCCGGGATCGGTGGGCTCAAAGAAGGCATCGATCAACTGGCCGCCCGCTACCACAAGGAATTCCACCCCGGCCTGGGAGACTACCTTTGGGGCACGGCGGAGCTGGAGGACGGCTACCGCCGTCTGGTCAAAGGGTTTGGTGAAATCGTTGACGGTTCGGATGAATTGCAGGAAGGAATGCTTGCCTTCCAGGAGGGGGTGGAAGAACTGGCCGAGGGTACCGGCGAGATGAAGGGCGAAACCGCCGGCATGGATGCCACGGCCCGGAAGAAGATCGATGACCTGTTGGCTTCGTACACACCGGGCAGTTTTGAACCGGTTTCCTTTACCTCGCCCCGGAATACGAACATCGAAGCAGTTCAGTTTGTCATGCTCACCGAGACGATCAAACCGGAAGAAGAAGAGCCGGTACCGGAACCTCCCCCGGCCAAGCCCTCCTTCTGGCAGCGCTTCCTGGCTCTCTTTTCATTTATATCTCCCTTAACAAACAATAATTATTTAAATTGATAAGCAGGAAAATGACAATCAACGAAGAATAATCATTTGTAACACGAATTGTAAGCATAGTAACACAAGGAATATTCTGTTTATGATCGACCAGCTAACCTCCTTGCCGGCTGCGGACAGAATCAAGGTCTGCCGCCGGCAGTTTTTTTGAAAAGGGCGCCCGGACATTTAAGCATCGAGGAACACAGGATTTCGGCATGATTGGGGAGAGCGGTTCTTGTGTGCTGAAGACAACACAAAAGAACCGCCTGTCTTTCCTACTGGGGTTGGTACATGCCTTTACTCTGCATATAGTTGAATATCCCCTCGCCGTGCTGTTGTTCTTCTTTTTGAATATGGTTCAAAGCCTGCCGTACTTGCGGGTTGACCATTTCGAAAATGGCAGTATTGTAGGTGTCGGAAACGTATTTTTCCGTCATCAGCATGTCGGAACAAAGGACGGCGTCGCTCTGGTAATCGGCTGCCGGAAGTTGCCCCCGGGTGGCGGCCTGCAGCGGTACCTGCTGTTGCTGCTGCTGCCCGGCCGCGGGCAGTTGTCCGGCCAAAATCTGGTTGATTGTTTCGTAGTGCTGCTGTTCCTGGCCTGCATAACCGGTAAAAAGTTGTTTTAGTTGCGGATCTTTGGCCTGCCCGGCATAGTTATTGTATTTCTTGATACAGATCTCCTCATGCGATTTTTGATCCTCCAAAAGCATTTTTTCTTTTTGACTGAGCTGAATGGCCATGATCTAACACCTCCTGATACCAGTCTTTGACCGGAGGAGGATTTTTATACGCCGGTGTCACCTTGAGTAAAACGAAGGATCTCGTTTTCAGGCATCCGTACGAATTGACTGGGGCTCTCCAGTTGCAAATATTCTCTTGTCCATGGCAGTAAAAGTATGTCCCTTACAACGGCCCTCTATCTTCGCTCCCGGGCTCGGAAGGGAAAGGCTCGGTCGGCCGGCAATGTTCCAGTTCTTTCTGCAATAAAGGCAGGTCGCGGTTGGTGATGATTCCGAGAAGCGGTTCAGCGGCTTCGCCGTGGTGGGTGAGCAAAACTGCTTCAAGTTTGCCGCCATCTATCTTGAAACAGTAAAACAGTTCCAAAACCTCGAATAAAGAAGTGTCGGCCGGAACCAGGCGATAGCTGCCCCCGCCCCCGCAAAAGTGCAAGACCTGGCCGGCCGTGATCTGACCCAGTTCAATGTTCCCTCCGTTCAGGTTGGCCCCCAGCCAGCGCACGATCAGCTGCGAGGTAATCAGTCCGGTGATTGCCCCCCGCTCCTTGACCGGCGCCTGAGAATAAGCATGCTTGCTTAACTGCGCCATCACCTCGATCAACAACACGTTGGCTCCAAACGTTAAAACTGGTTTTTGAAACAGGGGGATCGCTTTCGGTGGCGCAAGCAGAAACCCTGCAATACGTTCGATGTTTTCAACGGCATGTTCATTCGGTTCGGCGATGATCTGCCCTTCGGCACGGTCATGGACGATCGCATTGCGCAGGTCGGAATATTTGCATAAGTCAAACTGGTAGCGCTTGATGACCGGACTCACCCGGGAGGCAAGGCAGACCAGCCTGTAAAAACGGCAGTGTTCTTTCATGCCGAGGATTCTTTTCATTTCATGTTCAATGGCAGCATATGCGTTCAAAAAACGGGTGGAATTGTGATTCAAGGAGGCGTCTTCCCTTACGAAAATATTTTACAGCTGCTCGATTATACCGCCGCAAGAGGGACAGGATACCATCGGTTCATTCCGTGGTTGCCTGCCCCAACGGTGTCGGCAACGTCCGCAGTAATAGGCCCCATCCAAGGTGTAACTGCCCCCCTCGATGCGCAGAGCCTTGCCGTTTACCACTGCTTCGGCCAATTTGCGCCGGGCCAGGGTGATGATGCGCTGGAAGGTGCTCTGGGCTACTCCCATTCGCCCGGCAGAAGCGTGTTGGTCCAGGCGTTCGATTTCGCTCAGCCGGAGCGCCTCCAACTCATCCAGGGTGAGCACAACCTCTTGCAAATTACGGGCGGGTATCCCGGAGGGTTTGAAGTAGGTCACCCGGGGCATAGCCTCAATAAAACGTGGTTTTACTGGTCGGGACATGGTTTCCCCTTGATTGGATCGCCGTTTTGTCCGTTGTTACCTTCCCGGGCGGAACGCAACATAAAATCCAGAACAGCCCGGTGTAACGCGCCGGTTCCAAGGCATGAACAATGTATTTTTTGTTCGGGAAGACCTCCCAGGGACTTGACAATGTCCAGGTCGGTTACGCCCAGAGCTTCTTCCAGGGTCATCCCGGTTACCAGTTCGGCCAGGATGCTGGTAGTGGCGATGGCCGCCGGGCAACCAAACACCTCGAAACTGACTCGTTCGAGGCGATCTCCCGTCACCTTGATGTAAAGCCGGAGGTAGTCGCCGCATCCGGGATCGCCTATTGTTCCGATGCCGTCTGCGTCCTTCATCGGGCCGGCATGGCGGGGATGAAGAAAATGTTCCAGTAATTTTTGTGTGTACATGTCGCAATCTCCCGTTCAAGTAAATAAAAACGGTTCGAAACAAAAACTACTGAAGTATTACCCCCCACTTCCGGATGCAATGGGGGGTATCATTCAGGACCGGGGTTCGGTTTGTTCCCCCTCCCGGCCATCGAGCAGAGCCGGTATCTCTTTCAAAAAGTCCACCTGGTATTCCTCGATACGTCCGCTATCACCCAGTTGGGAAATTTGTGGATCAAGGGGCAAGACCCCCATTAACTTCAAACCGGCTTCGGCAGCCACCCCGGCGGCCTTGTCCGGCCCGAACAGCTCGATCGTGTTGCCGCAGTGCGGGCATACCAGGTAACTCATATTCTGGATCAGGCCCAGAAGAGGGACATCGAGCATCCGGACCATCTTGACCGCTTTCCGGACCACCATCACCGCCAGGTCCTGGGGCGAAGTGACGATAATGACACCATCCAGAGGCAGCGATTGCAATACGGTCAAAGGCGCATCGCCGGTCCCGGGTGGCAGGTCGACTACGAGATAATCCAGATCGCCCCAGATCACATCGGTCCAGAACTGTTTGACCGCCCCGCCGATAAGCGGGCCGCGCCAGATCACCGGATCATCTTCACTTGGAAGCAACAAATTGAGCGACATAACCTTTATTCCAAGACCGGTTTCCGGCGGAACGATCTTCTTGTTCCTTGTCTCCGGCAAGCGTTGGACCCCGAAAAGTTTCGGTATGCTCGGCCCGGTAATATCCGCATCCAAAAGTCCAACCCGGTACCCTTCGCGGGCCAGGGCCGACGCCAGAAGAGCCGATACCGATGACTTGCCGACCCCTCCCTTGCCGCTCATGATCGCAATGGTTCGCTTGATGTTGCTGCCCTCCGGCTGGGGCAGTTTCTCCAAGATTGATTTTTCTGCTGTTCCATTCCGGTCCTGGTTATGTTGCAATTAAAATGCCTCCTTTTTGTCTCTTGCCTACCGGTAACCGTCTAATTTCGGGTATAGACCTGGAAATGATTATACCCTTTTCCGGATGGAAGTCAATGCAACGGCAGAAATTTCAGGCAAGGATTTTATCCGTTCGACGCGGATCGTTTCCGGCGCCGTAAAACCCGCCGGTGCCGGACGCCGGGCGGAAGAAAGCGATCCGGTTTAATCTCAGGCCCCGTCATCCCCGGTCAGTGTTTCTCCCGCCATCAGCTCCAGGAAGGCCAGAGAAGGCTGGACGCGCCAGACATCATTTTCCCGCCGCACCGTCCATTGCTCTTCTTTCAAGGGATATTCTCCCCCCCCTGCCGCTATGGTCAAATTCAAATTTACGCGCACCGAATCGGCTCCCTTTGCGCTAATAATCGTCCAAGTTTGCAGTCGCCCCCGGGCCGAGTTAAACCATTCACGATAATTATTGCCATCCGCGCTGCCACCGTTACCTTCCAGGGCGTACGCTTCCCGCCAATCCCGCCTGCTCCATGCCTCAAGGTATTTTTCAACGGCTTCCCGGGCGGTGCGATTTAAAAAATCGTATTCTTTTGCCTCACGTTCCGCTCTATTTTGCTCAATCCGGCGCCCGGCCTCCTCCGTACTGAAGAATGCACCGGCCGGGTATACATTGCCCGGATCCCAGATCATATACTCGTCCAGTCCCAAATCGAGGGCGGTATCAATTTGCAAACGCACTTCCTCCGCACCGTAGGGGATATGGCCGCCGATCCAGGTGGCGGTAAAGGCTTGTAGCCACGGCCGGATCACGGCCGGTTTTTCAAGAGGTGCGTTGCGTTTGATCGCATCGGAAAGCGACCTGTTGATCGTACCGGCCGGGTTGGCGTCGGGCACGGGAAAACCGAAATAACCCTTACCGTAATGGCTCGGGTAGACCATGGGACAAATATAGTCACAGCCTTCGGCAAAATCCTCCCAGATCTGACCGATGTCATCGCTGTCGGCCCAGGAGTTGGCGATCACGCCAAAAACATCATGGGCCAGGTAGGCGTTATACGGGGCCAATTCTTCCCTGGCCCGATCAATAAAACCCTTGATCGCCTCCGCTTTCGGCTTCCCGTTGCGCCCCGGATAGTCAGCCACCGTTTCCATATAGGCGGCGCTGTCGGGAAAGCGGACATAGTCGAACTGGATCTCTTTGAAACCGAGCAGTGCTGCTTCCTTGGCAATGGCGATATTGTAATCCCATAATTCCTCTTGAAATGGATTTCCATAGGCGAAGCCTTTACCCAGGTGATCGCGGTAAACCTCTCCCGTTTTAAAAGGGATGCACCATTCGGGCCTGACCGCCGGTAGCAAATTATCCTTGAAGACAACAATGCGGGCGATGGTATAAATCCCCCGTGCATGCAGGTCCTCCAGGACCGCCCGGATATCGGTGATTGGCACCGTCTCGTAGTAAGCGTCAAAAACATTCACGATCTCGATCTCGCTCTGGTAGGACATCCGGCCGCTGTCATCCTTGACGTCGATGACAAGGGCATTGAGCTCCGTATTTTCAAGCAGATTCAAAATTTGATCGTAACGTGCCGGGTAACCGACAGTGTGCCCGGTGATATACAGCCCTCTGACCTTGACCGGGAGCCGGGGCGACGCCGCCTCCGAAGGGGGCAAAGGAACGTAATACTGACCTAGTTTTTCCCTCAAGGCCGCATCACATTCTTCCCATTCCGCCTGGCGGCGGCGGGCCTCTTCGGCCGGGTCCGGGGAAGGCGCCGGGTCCTCTTCCTCCGGGGGCGGGGCGGCCTGCCCCGCCCAGATGCAACCGCCCAGGCAGGAGGTTAAAAGGGTCAGTACGACCAAAGCCGTTAAAAAGGGCAGGCCAAGGCTGCTCAGGATCAGGCGGGTGTTTTGGCGGCAGTTCAAGGTGCTCCTCCAGTCAATTATAGAAATCCTCTTCCGGCGGCGCGAACGCCGTCTTAATTTGCCTGACAGGTCCCGGATAACGCGTGCTCCACCCCGGTAACACCTGTTCAGCGTTTCCTATCGTTTATTTAGCCACCGCTCGACAAATTCCTGCCGGAACCGCTCCATGAGGCTGCTATTATGTGTTTGGCACTATCAACCCGCATTCTCGGGACTTGCACCCGTTAGGCTGCGCCCATGCCGGGCGCACAATCAAAAACCGCCCCCCGAAATGTTGGGGGCGGCTCCTTTTCAAGCGCCCTGACCGCTACGGCGAGCTGTACCTCCGCCGCCTTTACTTTTTGCGGTTAAAAAAGCGGCTCTCCATACTTTGTAGTTTATCCACGATCCCGCCGTACTCCAGTTCGGAATAGGGCAGCATGGCCGGACCGGAAAAACCCTGTTCGCGTAGCTCCATCGCTTTGCGGGAGGCTTTGTTCCGGACTGCATCCCAGTAGGGATGGTCAAAACAATCTACCGGCTCGGTGAAACGGCCGTTATGAACACAGAAACCGGCACAGGTCACGACAGGCGGTCCATCAAAAAAGGAGATGCTCGTATTGAGTTTACACGGCATCAAAGGCCCGGTATGGCTGCCTCGCATGAAACCGGCGACGTAATGGCTGATACTGTATGGGGATAATATTTCTCCGGTGGCCGGGAAGGCTCCCTGAACCCGCACCAACAGCACCGGGTCGTCCTTACCGACATATTTGCCGGCAATGTTGTGCAAGCGGGTCGTACTTGCGGCTGCAGCCTGATCCCCGGTCTCCCGGGAATGGATCGAAGCGATGACGAAACGTTCGTTATCCCGCAACAGAGCGGCTAGATCATAAAGATCTTCGGGTGTATTCAGTTCAATTAACCGGTCGGCTGCGGTGTGCTCCACATCCATTACCAGAAATTTAAAACCTTTGCTGATACCCGGAGAAAGGATCAGCCCGGAGCAATGCATCGGATCAACAAAGCTCAAGTAAAGAGGAAGGTTATAAGCACCGGGATCGGTTTTATCTGCAGCCAAAAAAAGGAACGGTTCATTCGGTCGTTCCTCGAACTCCATCTCGGCCACCGCCGGGCCGAGGCCCTTGATATTACCGGAAAATGAATCCGCCAACAGATCCTGGCCGGCCCCGTAAAGACCCTGTTCCCGCGCTTTTTCCGTTCCGCAAATAAAGGCGTCCCAGGCCATTTTGTGGATTTCCTCGTTGTCTATTCCGCCCTGGTGGGAAACCAATATTGCGATATCGTCTCCAGTGTTGCTGACGTAGTAATCGATGATCATTTTTCCTGTTTCTTTGGCGACGTACTCACGGACCGTATCGAGCAGGGCCTTGCTCGGACGGATGTGACCGGCGATACTGCCGATATCAGCCTTGATCACACTAACGGTAACCTTCATTTCAACACTCCTCTTCTTTTTGAGGTTATTTAACCGGATCGGTACTGCAAACGGACTGGTCCGATCGACATTCCCGTCACGGATGAACTATCTTCTAGTATATTTATTCGACTGCACCGTTAGAAGATCCTGCCACAACGAGGGCGTTTCAGTGGACCGGACAAGCCAACGGTTTCGGTCGTCAAAAATGGATTATTTTCTTCCCCCCGTCCGTACATGCGACCGGAACATTGAGAAGAATCGGAAGCCGGGTGTAAAAAACCTGGGTTGTGTTTTAAAACAGGGGTTGAATCTTGTTTCGCAGGATGAGTTCCGCTGCTCCGATCGTTTTTTGGAATTGCACCCCGATGCGCTGCAAAACTTTCTCGCCTTGTTCCTGGTGCAAGCCCGGAAGGAGAAGCAAAAACTGGGCCTTATTCCACTGCGTATAAACATCACCGGCACGGATCGTGTTTGAAATAACTTCTTTAAGTGCCGACGCCGCATCCGCCAAAATAGCGGCCGGGGGCAGGCTTTCGTTGGGATGCAAGATCGTCAACAGAGCCAGGAAAACGGGTCGTTTTTCCCGCTTTAAACGCCGTTTTTCAAGTTTGTAAAGCAGGCGGAAATGTTCAGCCTGGCAGTAAAAAGCGCCGTCTGTCTTTTCTTTTCCCTCCATCATTTTCCGAATAGAACCAAGATCCAGTTCTACTTTTTGCCGGTCAGGGTTGATATGAGTGTAAACTTCCTTGAGTTCATCCGAGGGTTTGACTCCCAGCCCCAAATAATAAAATGAGGTGATATATTCGTAATGTGCCTGTGCTTCCCTCATTTTACCGGCGCCGATCAACGCCTGAAGATAACGCACGTGCAGTTCTTCCGCCAGGGGCGCCGCCTGCAAGGCCTGCTCACAAATCTTGATCGCAGCGGCATGCTGCTGCTCCCGGCAATAGAGATCGCTTAAAACGAGAACGCTTTTCAGGAAAATGCGCTGGTAACGGTTGCGGGCCGGCAGCACCCATGCTCCGGTGATCTCCGGCAGGTAGTCACCTTGATACAATTCAATTATTTGCCGGTATGCCTCCATCGCCTTGCTGGAACTACTTGCCCCAAGTTCGATCGCACGGTTGAAACGTTTTTCCACCGCATCCGTATCGATCCGGCAGCGGTCACCGGCATCCAGGCGGTAGCATCCTTGAGAATATGTAATGGTTAGCTCATCCACTTCGGAACTGTCGCCGAGCAACATTTTCAATCGGTAGATCTGGACTTTGAAGGCGGCTCGTGCATTTTCATAATCCTGATCCGGCCATAAGGTTTCCATGACCGTTTCGGCCATGAGCCGGTTGCCCCGATGAGTGAGAAGGTATTTGAACAGTTCCCACAATCTTGTCGAGCGCCCGGCTTTTTCCGACAGAACAGTCTGCCCGCGTTTGATGACGAACTCACCCAGGGTTTTGATTTCAAGCAGATCCCGGCAACCTTTAACCAATAAATTACACCCTACCCATGATCGTTCCGGTCGCGTTTGGTCCCGAAAGGGCAGTGCCGGAAACGATCTTTTTTTACGGAAAAATGGCCGCAGGATTGTAAATATTGTTTTTCCGCTGTGTTTTTAAATAAACTCACCTCTGCCTGTTTTGCACAGGCAGCGGCCGCTTTCCATCATAATCTATTTCCACATGGGGTTCGGAAAATCCTTCCTTCAGGGGATGCGTCGCATGGATGGCGCTGGTTTTTACTGCAAACAATGGAGACCCGACAAATTAATTGCCGGGTAAGCGTGGACTATCTTCCGGGGTTTTGGAGTTAATGATGATCGGAAGGATCATTGGGCGGCGCCCGGTGCGTTCGTAGAAGAAAGAGGCGGCTGCCTCGCGCAGATCGGACCTGAGTGCGGCCGGTTCCGTCAGGCGTTTGGCCGGCAGATTTTCTACAACCCGGGATAGGTGCTGCCGGGCGTCCCGAAGCAGCTCCTCGGATTCACGAATATAGACAAACCCTCGGGTGTCGATTTCAGGGCCTTTGATGATTGCTTTTTCTTCTCCGTCCAGTACCAGGACGAGAACCACGATCCCCTCCTCGGAGAGCATCTTCCGATCTCGCAGGACAACATTACCGACATCGCCGACCCCGTAACCGTCAACCATTATTTTTCCGGCGCCGACACTACCGCTGCAGCAGCCCACCCCCTGGCAAAATTCCATGATGGTACCCGGGTCAACCAGGAAAATATTCTCCCGTTGCAGGCCAACCTGTTCGGCAATACGGGCACAGTAAACCTGGTGCCGGTATTCCCCGTGCACCGGGATCAGGTAGGTTGGTTTAAGGAGACTTAGCATTAATTTGATCTCCTCTTCACTGCCGTGGCCGGATACGTGCATCCCGGAAATAGGCCGGTAAATAACCTCTGCGCCGAGGCGAAAGAGATTATCGACCGTGCGCGCTACCAGCTTTTCATTTCCGGGGATGGGATTGGCGGCGATAATGACCGTATCCCCCGGTTTGATCTCAACCCGGCGGTGATCGGACTGGGACATACGGGTCAGACCGGACATGGGCTCACCCTGACTGCCGGTGGTCACAATGGCAATCTGATCATCGGCAATCCGGCCGATCTTTTCCACCTCCACGAGCATTCCGGGGGGAATATCCAGATAGCCCATTTTTGAGGCAATCTCGACCGTATTCTCAATGCTTCGCCCGACCACGCAAAGCTTGCGCCCGTAAAGATGAGCGGCATGGATCACCTGCTGAATACGATGAATGTTGGAGGCAAAGGTGGCAAAGACGATGCGGCTATGTGAAAGACGAAAGATCTCATCAATGCTCTGCCCAACTACCTTTTCGGAAAGGGTTACTCCCGGACGCTCGGAGTTGGTGCTGTCGATCAAGGTTACCAGAACGCCACGCCGGCCCAGTTCAGCCAGTTTGTAAAAATCAGTGACCAACCCGTCAACCGGAGTTTGATCAAATTTGAAATCGCTGGTGTAGACCAGAGTGCCGGCGGGATTGTGCACCGCCACCCCGACCGAGTCGGGAATACTGTGGTTGGTACGAAAAAATTCTAGTTCAAAGTTTTTGGAGATGGTCAGCGCGCGGTCGACCTCGATTTCGTGGAACTGCACCGGTTCCAGCGGGTGGTGTTCTTCCAGTTTTACCTGGAGCAGGCCCAAAGTAAGACGTGTCCCGTAAACGGGTACAGTTAGTTGTTCCAAAATGTAGGGCATAGCGCCGATATGGTCTTCGTGGCCGTGGGTGAGGATGATCCCTTTGATCCGGGATTGATTTTCCAGCAGGTAGGTGATATCCGGGATAACAATATCCACCCCGAGCATCTCTTCTTCGGGAAATTGCAAGCCGGCATCGAGCACGATGATCTCATCCTTGAAACGGATCACAAACATGTTTTTCCCGATCTCCCCCGCCCCGCCCAAAGGTATTACCTGCAAGAGCCCCTGTTTTTTATATCTATTTTTGATCAAAATAGCCCTCCTCCGCCTCGTAAGCCTGTTCAAACAGCGCCATGGTTTGGATGAAGTATGGATCCTTCCCTGGCTAGGGTAACGCATTGTTGCGGAATCGTCAAATGGAACCGGTTTTCTATCTTGTCTAGATTTTGTCCATTTCAAGGTTATTTTACGGCGAAAAAAAGGGAGGATCCGATCCCCCCGTTATTCTGAAAAAGAAACGTTAAGTATCCAACGCCGTGGGGGTCACAGCAGGCCGTAACGTTCAAGGATGGCCTGAAGATCCTGGTGCTGCCGTTCATCCAGGGGAGTCAAGGGCAGGCGCGTTTCACCGGCTGCAAAACCGATCAGGTTTACCGCCGCCTTGATCGGAATAGGATTGGCTGATATGAACAAAGCTTTAAAAAGGGGCAAAAGGTAGAGGTGGGCCGCCCGGGCTTCGTCGGTACGCCCCGCCTGGTAAGAACCGATCATGGCTGCGATCTCCGGCCCGACCAGGTGCGAGGCCACACTAACCACTCCCACCGCGCCCACGCCGAGCATGGGCAGCGTCAGGGCGTCGTCACCGCAGTAAAGGCTAAAATCCGGTGGCGCCCCGGCACGGATGGATGCGGCCTGTTCCAGGTTACCGCTCGCTTCCTTGACTGCTACTATATTTTCCAACCCGGCCAGCCGCAAGGTGGTCGCTGCGGTCATGTTGACCCCGGTCCGTCCGGGCACGTTGTAAAGTAACACCGGCAGTGTAATCGTTTCGGCCACCGCTTTGAAATGCCGGTAGAGCCCTTCCTGCTCCGGTTTATTGTAATACGGGGTCACGAGCATAACCCCATCCACTCCTGTCCGGACTGCCTTCCGGGTAAATTCAATCGAAGCGGCCGTATTATTATTCCCGCTGCCGGCAATAATCTTTGCCGTTTTCCCGGCGGCTTCAACAACCGCCCGGAACAGCTTCAGTTTTTCGTCGTCGCTCAGCACCGGTGATTCTCCGGTGGTGCCGGCGACGACGATCCCGGTGGAACCTTTTTCCACTAGATAAGATGCCAGTTCCTGTGCCTGTTTATAGTCCACTTTTCCCTGTGAATCGAAAGGCGTCACCATCGCTGTCAGCAAGGGCCCAAAGGCGCTTTCCACCGGTCTCACCTCCAAGTAATGCCAACCCGGCACATTACGCCGAGAGGTCTTGAACTGAATCTAGTTTTCTACACCCGGTCATCGCTTTCCTGCATGACCAGCATCGGCTGGAACTGCCGACCCAGAATGGCATCACGCAAGGCCGGCAACAGCAGTTCCGGGCGGGCTACCAGGGAATAAGGTTTTTGCTGCGGGCTGTCCTGCCCGAACGGTACCAGATAAATATTCCTGCTGCAAAGGAGAACTGCCAGGTTGTAGGCATTAAAACCAAGGGCGTCGTTTGTTGAGAGCGCAACCAGTACCGGCCCGCTATTGCGCAGGTGAGCTTTGGCGGCCATGAGGACGGCATTGTCCGTGATCCCCTGTGCCAGTTTGGCCATGGTGTTGCCGGTGCAAGGGGCGATCATCAAAATATCGAGAAGATTTTTCGGGCCGACGGGCTCCGCCTCAACCACGGTTGTTACCGGTTCCCTGCCGGTAAGACGGATAATTTCAGCCCGGCAACCGGCGGCGCTACCGAAACGGGTGTCTGTTTCAAGCACAGCCGGTGATATAAACGGATAAACTTCGGCTCCTGCCCTGATGATTTTTTGTACTTGTGAGTAATAAGCGGCAATGGTGCAATGCGATCCGGTTATCGCCCATCCGATCCGTTTCCCGCACAAACCGGTCATGCTTTTCCTCTCCCGTTGTTTCTGTTCATTGCAGGTGGCGACAGATCAATTTTTCATATATGCCGGCCAAAATTCTCCCGGCGCTACGCGGTGCTATCCGGCCCGGCAACCCCGGCAAACAATAAGCCCGGAGTTGCAAGCGTTCCGCTGCGGCGCGATCGATACCCCCGGGAAGTGAAGCGATATCCAGAATTAAAGTTTCCGGTTGGACCTGTTCCAGAAGGTCGGCGGTTAAAACCGGCGCCGGAATGGTATTGAAAATAAAATCAGCCTGTTGCACCGCCCGGGGTAAATCCGCTACCGGAACAGCCCGCCAT
Organism: uncultured Syntrophomonadaceae bacterium; assembly: GCA_964420065.1. GTDB lineage: Bacteria > Bacillota > Dethiobacteria > DTU022 > DTU022 > CAYQQK01. The sequence goes on from CAYQQK010000010.1 coordinate 27,884, forward strand.
CCCCGGGTAAGGGCCAGGGCCGCCTTTTCCCGCCGCCGGACCAGGACACTGACCTCGGCCCCCAGTCCTTGCAGGGTTTGTGCCAGGACGGCCCCGCACCGCCCCAATCCCATCACCAGAGCCCGGCTCCCATGCACGGTAATATCAGAGCGAACCATGGCTTCCGCAACGGCACCTTCAGCGGTGGGCACGGCATTCAAGAGAGCCAGCTCTTCATCCGCTGCGGTTTCGATGAGCCGGCCATGATGCTGCAAGATCTTTTTCCAGGGTGGTGCCACCGAGCCGGCCAGGATGATCAGCCCTGCCGGCAGTTTCGCCAACAGCGATATCACGGCCAGGTTTCCCCCGGGTGCAGGAACAGTTCCATCATCTTCGATCCCGCAAACCGGAAATATCAAGATCTTGATATTTCCAAAATCCGATTTCCCGGCATACGCTGCCGGTGGTAGGATTTCGGAATACCCGGGCAGGCCGTACAGTTTAACGCTCAATCCCGCCGCAGCCCAAATTCGGTATATTTCGAACTCCCGACGATCCCCCCCCGCCAGAAGGATATGTATGCCGTGCAGACAATGCACCCGGTTGCCCTCCCTTCTTTGTTATTCAGTATATGAAACGGAGCCGTAAACGGTCAAAAAAAGTCCCGGGTAGTCCCGGGACTTGAGTATGAGCGGGGAATAGTATTGCTTAGCGGTGGGTTTCAACATCCTCCGCACCGTGTTCTCGAAGGATTTCCGCCGCAGTATCCACCTTTTCCGGAGAAGACTTCAGACTGACCAAAATTGAACCTTGCCGGACCTGTTCGGCGTAAAATTCACTGCGCTCCTCGGGGATGCCGTAATCGACCAGTCCGCCGGTGATCCCGCCCGTGACTATACCGGTCAAAGAAGCGGCCAGAGGACCGGCGGCCAGAATTGGGCCGATACCCGGTATGAGCAGGGCGCCCGCCCCGGCCAGCATTCCGGCAATACCACCCAAAACTCCACCGGTAATGCTTCCTTCCGCCAGATCCTGGTCGGAAAAACTGACCCCGCTCTCGCCATCATCCTGTTCGTCTTCATCATCACGGGTTACCAGTGACAGTTCCCGCCCAAACCCTTCACTCTGGAGTTCTTCAATCGCATTTTCAGCTGAAACATGATCGTTGAAATAACCGATTACCACACTACTCATCGCCCGTCCTCCTTGGTGATAAATCATGCAAAAATAGTTTTACCCACGGGGTAAGAATTATACAGGCGATGGGTTCAAGTCGTTTTCAGATCAATAATAATGGCGTCCTTGCCAATCTTGAGTACCGCCGACCAGGGCATGGTGATTTCATCGCTGTAACCGACCCCAAAAAAACCGGTACTGCCCGGTAGAAGCAGAGCCTGGATCTTGCCGCTTTCCTCCTCCACAATCAGATCAGCCTTCCCTGCCGGCCCCCAGAAGCAACCTTCTCCAAGATCGACCAGTTCCTTGCGGGCCAGTTCACTTAACCGCATTCCCTTCCCTCCCTTTTGGCAGTCGGCAGTCGGAAAAAAACGTCGCCCGCAAGGCCCGTCTCCTGACGGACCTTGAGCCTCGGGATAGGCTTGCCTTCAAGGCATAAACTTTAACTTGTCGTCGCCCGCAAGGCCCGTTCCCCCCGTATGCCCAAATCCGCCGCTGCCGCGAACAGTGGATGGCAATTCCTCAACCTGCTCCAGGACAACCGGCGGCCGCGGGGCCAAAAGCATCTGGGCGATACGATCACCACGCCGCACGATAAACGGTTCCTGTCCGAGGTTGATCATCACGACCTGAACCTCACCCCGGTAATCGGAATCGACGGTACCCGGAGAATTGAGCAGTCCAATCCCGTGGTGGACGGCCAGACCGCTGCGGGGACGGATCTGCAGTTCATACCCGTCGGGAACGGCTACCTCGAGCCCGGTTGGGACAAGAGCCACCGCTCCCGGTTTGATCAGTAGCGGTGTTTCAACAGCAGCAGGCAGGTCCAGCGCGGCCGATCCGGGGGTTTGATACGCGGGCAGGGGCAACCCGGCAGCATGAGGCAGTATTTTTACCGGCAGGCGTAGTGGCGTTTGTTGTTGTGGGTACATTTGATCCCTCCGTCCGGCCTTGAGAGAGACCGGTTTTATGATTTTGATGTTTTGTATCATTCGTTGAAGGCCGGTTCATTTCCTCTCCGGGAAAGGGCAGAAGACCCCCACCCCGAATCCGCAAAGGGTTAATCGGTGAAAAGGCGAACATCAATACCGCCGCCCCAGCAGGCCGTTTTGATCAGGACGAAATGATCGCTGTTGTTACAAAACTTGAAATCCAAATAGTCGGAAACGGTGGCATCCCTGCCCGGGGGAACATATCCCACCGGCAGGCTATGGGGATACCGTTCCACCACCTCGAGTTCCGCCTCCAGTACCGCATTGTAAAGGGTGGATGAAACCTGGCAGATACCTCCACCAAGGCCGGGAACAATAATATTGCCGACAATGATCGGCGCCGGCTCGTAACCCCTCGCCGCCGTTCGCGGTCCCACGGCATCGTTAAATGAAAATATTTCTCCCGGTAAAAGCAGGTAATTGTTGATCGCTCTTGCGGCAGTTTCTATATTCACATTGCGTCCCCCACCATACCCGTAAAAAGTGCGGTAACCTCCCACTTCGCAGTGAATGCGTTCGAAAAGACGCACCGTGATCAAAGGATCTAGACGGACTGTTTCCAGGATTACCCGCCCCCCCCGGGGGGCGGACATGACCAGGGCGACACTGACATCCCGGTCCACCACAAGTCCCGTCACTTCGGGAATAAGGCTGCCGGTTCCCGGATCCAGGTAAGCGTTACGGGGCAAGCGTTCCTTTCCCCGGGCCAGTTCATGCACCAGGGCCAGCACTTCACCCCGCAAAAGGCCGCCCGCCTCCACTTCCTCCAGGGTTACCCCGGGAGCAACACCAAAGCGCAAACGAAGGAATCGTTCCGGCAGCCCCGACCACCAGAGCAGTGCGGCCGCTGCCAGGAGCAGAGCCGCTCCGGTCAACAGCTTCACCCGGCGGGTAAAAATTCGGGTCAAGATCATGGTTCACTTTCCACCGGTTGATTCCCGATCAACAAAAACGGGGAAGGGCAAAGCAGTTCCGTCACGGTTATCACGGCCAGGCCCCGGGCCTGGATTTCCGGGAGCGTTTCCTCCAGAAATTGCACCGTGCCCCCGGTCGGGTGTATCAAAATAATTTTTCCGGGTGCCAGACCTTCTAGAATACGCCTTTGCATCAATTCCGGTTCCGGGTTTTGCCAGTCCACGGTGTCAAGAGACCAGAGAACCGTACGCATAGCATGGCGGGATACCACTTCCAAAGTCAACGGGTTGAATTCACCTTTGTGAGGGGTAAAATAACGCGGGTAACAAACAGCCGTGTCAAAAACAATCTCGTTTGTGCGGCGGAGTGAAAGGGCCATGGCGGAGGCATCCAGATCAGGAAAAACAACATCATCGGCATAACCGTGACTGCCCAATTCATTGCCCCCGGCAGCGATCTGTTGGACCAATTCCGGGTTCTGTTCCGCCCAGCGCCCCGTCAAAAAAAAAGTTCCTCGTGCTCCCCTCGCATTCAGGGCTTCCAGGAGCGGTTCCAGGGAATCATCCCTGACCCACGCTACGTTAATCATCAGGGCGACCGCATTTTTGCGGGGATTGCCCTGATTAATAGGTCGCGCGGGGTAATGCTCGACCCGCACCGCCGGCAACACCTCGCGATAAACCGGTTCCACCACGGATCGAGGCGGCGCCTCCATCACCCGACGAACGGTCAATTCCTGATCCACTTCGACTCCGTTCAGCTCGGGAACGATCCCTCCGCCGGTGGGATCGATGACGGCGTCAACCGGAGGTCTACCCTCCGCCCGAGCAATCTTGGCCACAAGTAAAGCCACTTCTGCCGGAAGGAGGCCTTCGACAGGATCGGTACGCAAGTAGACTCCTTTTTCCGCACCCCGCATCGTGCGCCGCAGCGGTTCACCGCAGAGGTGCAAACCGGCTCCAATGAACGCCACCAGCAGCAGCCCGATCAGCACCTTTGGCCAGTGGGTCGCTCGGAAGGCAGCCACGGCTTTCCCCCCCCTTAAAAATTGATACAACAATTATCCGGGACGTTCGTTTAAAAGTTCGGAGACGGTTACCGGTTCAAAACCCTGTTCCCGCAACATACGCGCCAGGATCGGCACCGCCGCCGGCAAAAAGCGCGCACCGACCCTGAAATTGATAATTGCCCCGCCATGAACCCGTTCTGCAACCCGAAAAGCAATTTCTTCCCCGCTTAAACTCAACCAATCATAAGACTCGACGCTCCAAAGGACGGTGCGGCAGCTTTCCCGGCGCACAGCCTCCAGAAGCAGACCGGTCAAGCCGTCTCCCGCAGGACGAAAAAGAACCGGCCGGTATTCCAAAGTTTCTCCGGCCAGATTTTTGAACCCGCTTATTTCTTCACGCGGATCATCCTTTTCAAAGTCGGGATGCAATGCCCGGGATAGAGAACGTATGCCGATTTCATGCCCCTGTTTCAGGATTGCAGCCGCGCTCTGCGGATGGCGCTGCAGCCAATCCCCGGTAATAAAAAAAGTGGCCCTGACCTGTTCCCTCCCCAGGGCTTGGAGCAACTGATCCAGGCCCGTATCACTCCATAGGGTATCAAAGGTCAGCGCAATCCGGATCGGATTGCCCGGTGCAAAATAATGGACCGTGGCTGTGGCTTTGCGCCCCTGCAAGGCAACTAGACCGAGGACAACCAGCCCGATCAACAAGGTCAGGACGGCGACGCGGGCCGGCTCGAACAGGCGGCGCATCGCCCCACCTCCTCCTTTGATCGCTTGATGCATAGTTATGCCCGTGACGTGGAGGTTATGCGGCCTTCGGGATAACCTGACCCGCCGCACTGGCATCCGGCCTGTTTTCCGGCAAAGCAATCATTTCCGTTCATTGCAATGTCTTTGAGGCCCGGGCGCATCTATGAAAAAAACCCTTTGACAGGGTTTTTTCCGGGCCGGCTTTTTCCGAGATTGCTACCTGGCTTGGGGACATGTGCCGTTATTTGCGGCGATCAAAGCGACCGCGGTCGCGACCATGTTCCCGGGGGCGATCATCACGGCCGTGCGAAGCAACGCCGGCCGGCCGTTTCAGCGTTTCCTTACGGGACAGATCGATCCGTCCCCGGTCATCAATACCGATTACCTTAACTGTAATTTCGTCACCGACCCGGCACACATCCTCTGTTTTTTCAACCCGGCAGTGGTCCAGACGCGAAATATGTACCAACCCTTCTTTACCGGGCATAACTTCAACAAAAGCCCCGTACCGTTCGACCCGGGTGACCCGGCCGGTGTAAGTTTGGCCGATTTCAACGTCGGCCACCAGGGCTTCGATGATTTCCCGGGCCCTTCTACCGGCTTCCGGATCGACTGCGGCGATAAAGATCTTGCCGTCCGGTTCCACATCGATTTCAACCCCGGTGTCGGCAATGATCTTGTTGATCATCCGACCGCCGGGACCGATCACGTCGCGGATCTTATCGATTTCAATTTTAAGGGTAATCATCCTTGGAGCATACGGTGAAAGTTCCGATCTTGGCCCGGCCAGGGTCTGGTTCATTATATCCAGGATCTGCCGGTAGGCCCGGCAGGCCTGATCCAGCGCCCGGGACATGATCTCCATAGAAATCCCCTTGATCTTGATATCCATCTGCAGGGCGGTGATCCCTTCCGCAGTCCCGGCTACCTTGAAGTCCATGTCCCCAAGGAAATCTTCCATACCCTGGATATCGGTCAGGATGGCCACCTCATCATTCTCCTTAACCAGGCCCATGGCGATTCCGGCTACCGCCTTGGCCGTGGGTACGCCGGCGTCCATCAGTGCAAGCGAACCGGCACAGACGCTGGCCATGGAGGTGGAACCGTTGGACGCCAAAACCTCCGAGACCAGGCGGAGGGTGTACGGGAAGTCGTCGCTTGAAGGAATAACCCGCTCGAGGGCCTTTTCGGCCAGAGCGCCGTGACCGATTTCCCGCCGTCCGGGGCCGCGCATGAATCCTGCTTCTCCAACACTGTACGGTGGAAAATTGTAATGATGTATAAAACGCTTGAACTCGTCCAAGGTTAACCCGTCCAGAATCTGCATGTCCCGCAGAGCGCCCAAAGTGCACACGTTCATGACCTGGGTCTGGCCCCGGGTAAAGATAGCCGAACCATGGGTGCGCGGTAATACCGAAACTTCACAGCTGATCGGGCGGATCTCATCATAACCTCTTCCATCGATACGCACCTTTTCCCGGACAATCATGGCGCGCATACTTTCCTGCACTACGTTTTCGTAGATTTCCTTTAAATCGCCATGATTTTCGGGGTATTCTTCACCAAACTGCTCCAACATCTCCATTTTTAAACTTTTCAAGTCCTTTTCCCGTTTTAGCTTGTCCGGATTGCGCATAGCCTGCCCGACTTTTTCACGCAAGGCAGGTGCAACCTTTTCTACGAGCTCGGGCAAAGGCTCAACAACGGGCACTTCCATTTTCGGGGCGCCGCATTGTTCTGCCATCTGTTCTTGCAGTGCGCACAGCGCAGCAATAAACCGGTGGGCCGTTTCCATGCAGGGAAGAATTTGCTCGGGCCCGACTTCGCGGGCCGAAGCTTCTACCATCATCATTGCATCAACGGTACCGGCCAGCACCAGATGGAGATCACTTTTTTCACGTTGCTCGACGGAGGGGCCGATCACCGGTATACCGTCAACGAGACCGATCATCACCGCCCCGACCGGACCGTTGAAAGGAATCTTGGAGATGCTCAAAGCCGCCGAGGCCCCGATAATAGAGAGGATCTCCGGCGGGCAATCCTGGTCGACAGAAAGAACCGTGGTCACAATATGCACGGCATTCCGGAAGGACTTTGGAAAGAGGGGCCGCAGCGGACGATCGGTGAGGCGGGCGCTGAGGATGGCCTTTTCTGTCGGTCGCCCCTCGCGCTTGATGAAACCGCCCGGTATGCGCCCGACGGCATAAAGTCTTTCCTCGTAATCCACGGTGAGGGGAAAGAAATCGATCCCTTCGCGGGGTTCTTCGGAGACGGTGGCGGTAACCAGAACCGCGGTTTCACCACAACGGAGAAACACCGCACCGTCAGCCTGTCCAGCCAGGCGCCCCGTTTCCAGGGTCAGGGTTCTGCCACCGATTTCAATTGTAAACGTATTCAAGTAATTTTTAACCTCCCTTCGCACAGACGGGTGTGAATCGCACCGGATCGAACTAATGGTGTTCTTCCCGTCTGAACGTTTTTATTTGCGTAGACCCAGCTTTTCGACCAAGGCCTGGTAACGCTCCGGTGAACCGTGACGCAGGTAGTTCAGCAGCCCCCGGCGGCGACCGACCATTTTTAACAAACCCCGGCGGGAATGACTGTCTTTTTTGTGTTCTTTCAGATGCCGGGTAAGGTAATTGATGCGCTCGGTGAGCAAGGCGATCTGCACTTCGGGCGAGCCGGTGTCCTTCTCATGCAGACGATGCTGTACAATCAGACCTTCCTTCATCTCCCGGGTAAACATAAACGTTAGCCTCCCTCATTTTAAATCGCCGCGGCCAAGCTTGACGCCGGAAACGTACACCCTAGCCGGCGGTTCATCACCAAAAAATTCTATCACAGATGCAGTTTCACTTCAAGAAGCGGGAAGAATAGCCTTCGGATCCAAAAAGCCTGTTTCCAGGGTCCGGTAGCGTTTGTCGATTAACAGTTTCGCCCGATCGATGTCCTTTAAAATACGCGCCCGCAGTGTTTCTGGCCCGGAAAATACCATGGTTTCCCGTAGTTTCTCCAGGAAATAGATCTTTAGAACACGGCCGTAAAGGCTGCCGCTAAACCCAATAATATGAGTTTCCACGGTCATGCCCTCATCTTTGAAAGTCGGCCGTGTGCCAACGTTGGTTACTCCAAAAAGTGGTTCCGCCGCTCCCACGCCTTCCACGGCAGTGAGATAAACACCCGGCCCCGGCCAAAGCAAGTCCGTATTGACCGTGATGTTGGCCGTAGGGAAGAGCAGTTTTTGACCGATCCCCTTGCCCAAAACTACCCTACCACTGCGGAAGAAGTAGTAGTTGAGCAAGACGGATGCTTTGCGAACCTTTCCCTCCCGAACCAGGGTCCGGATCAAGGAACTGCTCACCGGAACTCCTTTGTGGGAAAGAAGCGGGCATATTTCCACGGTAAAATCATTTTCGGCACCCAGCCTGGACAAAGTTTCGGCCCTGCCGCACCCGCCCTGCCCGAATGAGTAATCGCTTCCCACCACCGCTGCTTTGATCTCCAGTTTTTTCAACAATACATTTATTACAAATTGTTCATGCGTCAGGGAGGATAACGGCGAAGTGAACGGCTCCACCACCAGATAGTTCAGACCTAGCCTGTCCATCAAAAATGCCTTTTCTTCCAGGCCGGTCAGGAACATCAGAGTCTCCGCGGGATAAAGCAACCGGACCGGATGGGGATCGAAGATAAGTGCAGCTCCAACTCCCCCGGCTTTTTGAGCCAGGGCCATGGTGCGGTTGATAATGGTCTGATGTCCACGGTGAACACCGTCAAAATTCCCCAGAGCAAGAAAAAGGGGCGCACCGGCCCGGGCAATCCACCTCCCGGAACCGTTAATCTGTTCCATCGGCTGCATCATCTGCCTCTTCCGTAACAATAAATTTTACTATTTGTAAAACCGGACCATCCGCTTGTGCTTTCCAGCGGGCAATAGCCCGGAAGCGCCCTATTTTATCTTGCACGCGTAAAAGCCCGTCGGTTATTTTCCCCGGTCGTTCCAATCCGGCTCCGGCCGGATCCAGTTGCTTACCCTGGGCCAGGGAGTGCAGCGCTTCTGTCCCCAGGGTGATCGGAGCCAGGTGCGCCAGGGCCTGTTCCAGCGGAAATAAAAGCTGAGATCCACAACCCTGCATCACGGCCTGTTGCAGCTCTTCCGGCCCGACCGCCCCGGTAACCTGTAACGGGCCGACAAAGGTACGCTTCAACGCAGCCAGGTGTGCCCCGCAACCAAGGCGGCGTCCAATTTCCTCGGCCAAAACACGAATATAGGTGCCCCGGGAACATTCTATCTCCAGCATTAACTGCGGTTCCCGGGCAAGTTCAAAGCCAACCGCTGCCAAGCGGTAAACGGTTATGGGGCGGGCCCGGCGCGGCGCCGCTACACCCCGGCGCGTCCAGTAGTAAAGGGGTTTGCCACGGTACTTGACCGCCGAAAAAGGATGCGGCAACTGTTCCTGGGGTCCCCGCAGCCCGGCCAGCACCGTTTCAATCCGATTCATATCAAGTCCTTCCACCGGTTTTTCTTCCAGGACCCATCCGGCAGCGTCTCCGGTGTCGGTAGTCACTCCCAGAACAACCGAGGCCCGGTAGCCCTTGGGTAGTTCCAGCAGATACTCGACCAGGCGGGTCGCCCGCCCGCAGCATACCGGCAACACACCCGTTGCCTCCGGATCGAGCGTTCCGGCATGCCCGACCTTGATCCCGGGCAGAAGGCGCCGGACCAGCTTTACCAGGTCATGCGAAGTCATCCCGGAAGGTTTGTTCAGGTTAAGAATACCATGCACCTTTTTACGCCCCTCCGGTACCGGCAGGTTTGCAACTTAAAAGCCGGCGCGCCTCCAGCAGCACCCGTTCTTTCGCCTCCGGGAAAGGTCCGGTCAAGCGACAACCGGCTGCCCGAGGATGCCCGCCCCCGTTCAGGCGACGGGCCATTAAGCTGACATCGACGCTTTTGGAACGGAAGCCGACCTTGAGTTGCGATGCGCTTTCAACATAAAAAAGAATACCCAGTTCTACCCCCTCAATATTTCTGGTGTAATTGATCAAGCCTTCAATTTCCTCGACCGTGGTCCCATATTTTTCGAGCAGGTCACGGCTGATCGTCAGGGAGGCCAGACGGCCTTCCGCCTCCATTTCCAGGGTAGAAAACGCTTCCTTGAGCAACAGAAAAAAAGAAAGAGGCCGCTCGTCAAAAATGCGCAGGGCCAGGGCGGCGGTATCGAGCCGGTGCTGATCCAAAATTGCCGCGACAACCCGGTGCGTTTCGGCGGTGGTATTGCCGTACTTGAACGAACCCGTATCCGTGGCGATGGCCACAAAAAGCGCTTCGGCCATGGAACGGGTCAAGGGGATACCCAAAGCAGTGATTATCCTGAAAATTATTTCCCCCGTCGCCGCCGCGTTTTCATCCACCAGGTTGAAGGTGCCGAAACGCTCGTTGGTCACATGGTGATCTATATTGACCAAAATCCGCGCGGCGGCAACCTGTTCCTTGAAAGGCCCGATTCGCTCCAGGTCACCGCAATCGAGCACCAGTACGGCCGCTTTACCATTGTAACGACCCTCGGCCGAGATCGCGTCACTGCCCTTCAAAAACCGGTATTTCTGCGGAACCGGACCGGGAGACCAGAGGGCGCATACTTTTTTACCGGTGGCACGCAGCGCCTCTCCCAGAGCCAGAAGAGAACCGATACTGTCACCATCGGGGTTAATATGAGATATCAAGAAAAAGGACTGCTCCCGGCGTAATAAAGCGTATAACTCGGCCAGTTTCAGCATTCATCGCCGCCGGGGTGCAGTTCTTTCAAAACCCGTTCGATATGCGCACCGTACTCGAGAGAGCTGTCCAGGTGGAAAAAGATCTCGGGCACAAAACGGAGGCGGATCCGACGCCCGATCTCACCACGTATAAATCCGGTTGCCCGATCCAGCGCTTGCAGTGCTTGCTCTTTTTCACCTTCGCCGCCATATATACTGACATAAATGGAGGCATAACGCAGGTCCCTTGTTACCTGGACACCGGTGACGCTAATTAGCGCACATAACCGGGGATCCTTCAACACCGTACCGATAATATGCCCAACCTCTTTTTTGACCTGTTCTCCAACTTTTCTGGCTCTCGTTTCAGACATTCCTGTTTCACCTTCCGTTTCATTCGGGCTACGGCTGAACCGCCTCCATGACGAAAGCCTCGATCAGATCCCCCTCTTTCACATCATTATAATCTTCAAGCAAAATTCCACATTCAAAACCGGCCAAAACTTCCCGGGCATCTTCTTTGAAGCGTTTTAAAGAGGCAATGCGCCCTTCATACTGGATTGTACCATCACGAATAAGCCTGGCCTGGGCGTTGCGGGTAATCTTGCCTTCGTTGACATAGCTGCCGGCAATGGTGCCGATCCGGGAAGCCTTGAAGGTTTGGCGCACTTCAGCCTGCCCGAGCACGACCTCTTTGATGCTGGGCGCAAGCATGCCGCCAAGTGCTTTCTCAATGTCTTCAATCACTTCATAGATTACCCGGTAGAAACGCAGATCGACTCCACTTTCTTCGGCCAGTTTGCGGGAACCGCTTTCCGGACGCACGTTGAAACCGATCACGATCGCGTTGGAGGCATCGGCCAACATCACGTCGGACTCGGTAATCGATCCGACACCGGTATGGATGATCCTTATTTTTACCCCCTCTAGACTGAGCTTTAGCAGCGCCTCCTGCAAGGCTTCAACCGATCCGTGCACATCGGCCTTGATGATCAAGTTTAGCTCATGCACCGCTTCTTCCTGTATCTGACGGAAGAGATCATCCAAGGAAATACGTTGGGAAATATGGGTTGCTTCTTTGATCCGGTCCGAACGCCTTTCCGCCAACTGGCGTGCAGCACGATCGTCTCCCGCCACCATCAAGTTATCTCCAGCCTGGGGCACATCCGCCAATCCCAGCACTTCGACCGGAGTGGATGGACCGGCTTTTTTAAGCCTTTTACCTCGATCGTCGATCATGGCCCGCACTTTGCCGGCACTGGTGCCGCAGATCACTGCATCCCCGATGCGCAGGGTCCCGTCCTGGATGAGCACCGTCGCCACCGGCCCCCGACCCCGATCGAGCCTGGCTTCGATCACGGTGCCCCGGGCGGGACGATCGGGCGTCGCCTTGAGCTCGCTCATTTCTGAAAGTAAAAGGATCATTTCAAGCAGATTGTCCAACCCTTCATTTTTAACGGCACTGACGGGAACTACAATCGTATCGCCGCCCCACTCTTCGGGCACAAGCTTGTGTTCTGAAAGCTGCTGTTTCACTCGATCCGGGTTTGCACTGGGTTTATCCATCTTGTTCAAAGCTACCAGCACCGGTACCGCGGCGGCCCGGGCGTGATTGATCGCCTCGATTGTTTGAGGCATCACCCCGTCGTCGGCCGCCACCACCAGTACGGCAATATCTGTAATCTGGGCCCCCCGGGCCCGCATTGCCGTAAACGCTTCATGACCGGGGGTATCCAGAAAAACAATTTTTTTACCTTTAACCTCCACCGCGTAAGCACCGATATGCTGGGTAATGCCGCCGAATTCCCCTCCGGTGACGTTGGCGTTGCGAATGGCATCAAGAAGGGATGTTTTACCATGATCGACATGGCCAAGAACGGTCACCACCGGCACACGATCTTGCAACGCACCGGCAGGTTGTTCTTCTTCCCGGGCCAGCAATTCTTCCTCCAAAGGATCGGTGACATAGTCAATCTCGACTTCAAAACTTTCGGCAACCATGGCAATCGCGTCGGGGGCCAGCTCCTGGTTAATGTTGGCCATAATCCCCATTTCAAGCAACCGGGTAATGACTTCGCCGGCCGTAAGCTCCAGGCGCGAAGCCAGCTCACCCACGGTTACTCTCCCTTCCAGACGAACAATTGCGGCTTGCCGCTCTTTCAAAGCTGCTGCGGCAGCCCTCTCCTCGCGAGAGGGTTTACGGGACCTGCGTCCGGGCCGCCTGGCCTGGGTTGGAGGACGAAGCGGAAATCTTTCCTTGCCCCGATCCCGACGAAAAGCATCCTTGCCCCGCACTGTTGTTTCCCGGACTGGGCCTGCCTTGGCCGGCACGTCCTGGGGGGAAGTAGTGCGCGGCGAAACACTTCGGCGAGCCTGTTCCTTCCGTGCCGGTGAGATTCCGGTCGAGGGTATACTTCTGGTCGGAGTCATCTCCGGAACCGAAGGCGCCTCGGGCGTGACCGTAGCCGGCGAGGCTGTACTCACGGCGGGCTGTTTTGAAACGTCGGGACGTTTCACCTTTTCCGGCGGGGTCTTTGCTATCGGGATCGTTCCGGGCACAATGGGAACAGATATGCTGTCCGGCGGTGAAATGCGCGGTGGTTGGACCGGCGCCTGTGTATCCGGTGGCGCCGGCGTGCCGGAAAGGACGGCGCCGGCTTCCGTTACGGCCGGGACAGTGTCGTAATGCGCCGCCCTTATTTGCGGGACCACCCCGGGCGGCGGACCGCCCCGGAAATGCCGGCCGGCACTCCTGCGGGGAGCAGATCCAGACCGACGTGACTGCCCGCCGCGTTGTAACTGCTTTTCGCTCCGGTGAGGCTGGGCCGATCGGGTAAAGCTCCGCCCGTCACTGCTCCGAACGGGTTGTGCCGCTGCTGTAGCGGCAGGGGCTTTTTTGACCCTGACGCTTTTGGGTTTGGGAGATGATTTTTCCCGAGGGGGTTTCCCCCCCGCACGTCCGGTTAGAATAGCGATCACTTTGTCCGCTTGGGCCTGTTCCAGGGTGCTCATGTGATTGCGCACCTCTATATTCAGCTTTTCCATGACTTCAATCAAGGTTTTACTGGTCGTCCCCAGTTCCTTGGCCAATTCATAAACCCGTACTTTGTTGTTCAAATTAGAACACCTCCATCAGATGACCCTCCCTAAGTGGGATAGCCCGGCTTCCTAACGCAACCGGGTTATTTTAACCGGAATGTATTTTTTCCCGCTCTTCAACCAGCGCAGTCAATTCGGCGACAACCACACCGGAAAGCGGCCTTTCAAGGCTCCTTTCCAAACACTTTCTCCTTAATGCTTTTTGCAGGCACTCCCGGCGCAGGCAAATATATGCGCCCCGTCCGGATCTTTTGCCGGTCAGGTCAACCACTACATCACCCTCGGGCGTGCGGACGACCCGCACCAATTCTTTTTTTGGGTTTTTTTCCCGGCAGGCAACACAAAGGCGCATTGGAATTTTGCGCTGCTTAATCAACTTTCGTCTCCTCTCCATCCTCTGCTGAAAACAGCCGCAATTCCGGCGTGGCAGGAACAACCGGTTCTTCTTCTTCCGAATGCAATCCCAAAGAAGTAAACCTTTCCTGGGCAATCTGGGTTTCACTTGAAATATCGATCTTCCAGCCGGTCAGTTTCGCTGCCAGGCGGGCATTTTGCCCTTCCTTGCCTATGGCCAGTGAAAGCTGCCGATCCGGAACGATAACAGTGGCCATTCGCGGCTCCTGGCTCAATTCGACGGCCACAACCTTGGCCGGACTGAGAGCATTGGCAATGTATTCTTCCGGATCCAGGCTCCACTTGATCACATCGATCTTTTCACCGCGCAACTCCTCGCTGATCGCCTGGACCCGCGTCCCCCGAGGACCGACACACGATCCGACCGGATCAACGTCCTGGTTATTGGACCATACTGCAATCTTGGAGCGATAGCCTGCTTCGCGGGCCACCGCCTTGATCTCAACCACACCGTCAAAAATCTCCGGCACTTCCAGTTCAAAAAGACGTTTCAGCAATCCCGGGTGAGAACGGGAAAGAATGATCTGGGGTCCTTTGGTCGTTTTGCGCACCTCGACAATAAAGACCTTGAGACGATCGTTCTGGCGTAATCGCTCACCGACGATCTGTTCCTCCGGCGGCAGAATGGCCTCTGTTTTGGCGAGATCGAAAACGACATTGCGCTGTTCGAAACGCCGGATGGTTCCGGTCACAATATCCTCAACCCGATCGATATAACGATCGTAAATCATTTCACGCTCCGCCTCGCGAATGCGCTGGATGACAACCTGTTTCGCGGTTTGGGCGGCAATACGGCCAAATTCCTTGGGGGTAACTTCCATTTCGATGATCTCGCCGACCTGACATCGGGGATTATAAATACGAGCCTCGGCCAACGTCACTTCCTGATGCGGATCTTCCACCTCTTCGACAATCGTCAGCCGGGTCAATACCCGGATGCGGGCGGTTTCCCGGTCAATTTTCACCTCAACATTGGCGGTCGAATTGAAGTTGCGCTTGTAGGCCGAAACCAGGGCCATTTCGATCGCCCCGAAAAGGATATCTTTACCGATGCCTCTTTCTCTTTCAATTTGGTTCAAGGCATCAAAAAAATCGGTATTCACGGTTTACAGCCTTCCTTTCGACTTTCTTTTTCCCGGCGGTCGTCCGGCGGCAGGACGATACCAGAGATGAGCCCGGCTAATTTGTTCCAAGGAAAATGCTGCCGTCTCTCCATCCTCCAGATCCAACAAAACCGTCCCGTTCCGTGTTCCCCGGAGTACGCCCCGCAATTTTTGACGGCCTTCTTCCGGATCATCGAGGTAAACTATTGCAGCCTCTCCGCAGAAGCGCTGATAATCCTCCAGTTTATACAGTGGGCGTTCAATCCCGGGCGTCGATACTTCAAGAACATAATGATGGGGGATCGGATCATATGCATCAAGCAGGGAAGATACTTCCCGGCTTGCCTTTTCACAGTCACCGAGTGTAGCCCCGCCGGGTTTATCGATATAAAGGCAAAGACGCCCTTTTGGGCCGGATCTGTACTTTAGATCCACCAGATCCAGGGACAGCCCCGCCAACAGGGGCTCGATCAACCCTTTCAATGTTGTATCGATCTTGTTCTTACTCATGCCACCAATCCCTTGATCGGAAGATTTTTGTGCGCATTAACAGAAAAAAGTGGGAACCCCCACCCTTCACCGGACATACCCTCCACTTCGACTTCAATCTATCACATTCACGGCACAAATGCAAGGAAAAGGAACCGGTTTGCAGGCAAGCCCGCTCCCATGAGCGGAGCCGGGCTTGACCGGTTTATTTTGGATCGAAATGAAGCCAAGCGACATAGCGGATAATTTCCCAGTACATTTTCAGCCGTGCTGCCATGCCCCTTCTGAACCCCAATTTTTCTTCCTTCATCAGGTGCGATAAAACCGGCAGGTACACTGTTTCTACTTGAATTTTATTTGCCTCAACACAACGATGCAGGGCTACTTCCAGGCCAAAGCGGGTAATGTCAAGGCCGGAAATCCCCTCCAGTATGTCCCGGCGCAGAACGCGTTGCCCGGACAGGAAAGGGGCCATTTTTTGAGCCAGGTCCGTCGCGACCCGGCCCCGGTCAAAAAGACCGATCGTCATGGCGGCTCGCCCTTTCATGACCGGTTCAAGCAGGGCGCATATATGTGCGGGAGCCAGACCGATCAAATCGGCATCCAACAGTAAAAGCACCTGCGCTCCGGTATATTCCAGACCGGCCATGATTGCCCCGCCTTTGCCCCGATTTTCCGGTAGTTCCACCAACTCAACCCCATTAAAACGCCGGGCTTTTTCAACGGTTGCATCGGTGGAACCATCGCTGACGACAATGATCTGGTTTATCCCGGGACAACGCCGGAGTACATCCAGGATCGGGGCGATGGTTTTAGCTTCGTTATAGGCAGGCACAATGGCAGCAACCTGTACAGTAATAATTTTCTCCTCCAGGTGCCTTTTCCGTCCCTGAAACAAACCGGCGGGATATGCCTGGTTATTTAATAGATTACCGTATTCTTAAAATAAAATCCGATTTATCCCCCGGGCCAATGTTCCAGTTCTTTCCGGAGCGTTTCCAGGGCTTGATCGGGTTCCACTGCGCGTACGATCCGGCCATAACGAAAAAGGTAAGTTTTGTTCCTACCCCCGGCGATTCCAAGATCCGCCTCCCGCGCCTCGCCGGGGCCGTTGACGGCGCAACCCATGACCGCTACCTTGAGCGGCAGATTGTACTCCTCCAGAAGGGCCGCCACCTTTTCTGCCAGTGGAATTAGATCAAATTCGCAACGGCCGCAAGTGGGACAAGAAATCAGTTCCGGTCCAAAACGACGTATCTCTAGAGCCTGAAGGATGCGCCGAGCCACCCTTACTTCAGCCAGAGGGTCGGCGGTCAGAGAAACGCGCACAGTATCCCCAATGCCTTCGCCCAGAAGCGCCCCCAATCCAACCGCTGACTTGATCATTCCCATTTCTCCCGGACCGGCTTCGGTTATACCAAGATGTAACGGATATTCCGTTTCCGGTGCAATCAGGCGGTACGCGGCAATCGTCGTGGGCGCCGAAGCCGCTTTAAGTGAAAGAACAACCGCGTTAAACCCGGTTCCTTCCAGCCAGCGCAAGTAGCCCAGAACCGACTCGACCAGCGCTTCCGGAACAGCCCCTCCGTAACGATGTTGGAGTGATCTTTCAAGTGAACCGGCGTTGACACCGATGCGCAGGGCCGAACCGGTGGCGATCGCCCGTTCCACGATACGTAGAAGATGATCACGACCGCCAATGTTTCCCGGGTTGATCCGGACCTTGGCCACACCGGCCTCAAGGGCAAGCAGAGCGAGACGGTAGTCAAAATGGATGTCGGCGATCAGGGGTACCGGGCTTGAGTGGACCAGTTCCGGCAAAACCCGTGCGGCCGCTTCATCAGGAACAGCTACCCGGACCAGTTCGCATCCCGCCTCGGCAAGGCGCCGGATCTGGTTGCGGGTTGCAACCACGCCGGCTGTATCGGTGGTAGTCATGGACTGGATCGCCACCGGATGATCGCCGCCGACGGTAACCGTGCCGATGTTTACTTCCCGGGAGAGACGCCTCACCGTGGGATCAGCTCCCCCCGGATCAGATCGTGGTAGGTAACAAATATAATGAACAGGAGCAGCAAAGCAAAACCGATGAAGTGAATGAAACCTTCTTTTTCTGGGTCCAGGGGTTTCCCTCTGACGCCTTCGATCACCAGAAACAAAACCCGCCCCCCGTCAAGCGCCGGGATCGGTAACAGGTTAATCAAACCCAGGCTGACACTGATCACTGCGGACAGCCAGAGCAAATTGACAAAACCGGTCGAAGCCACTTCACCAACAATCATGATGATACCCACCGGCCCGGTCACCTCCAGCGGCACCCGGCCGGTAACCGTCTGGGCCAGGGATCCGATCAGCGAACCAAGACGGGAAAAACTTTCAGCAAGGGATCCGGCCAGGTCAAAAAAACGGTAAAGCGGTGTAATGCCGATGATACCTCGCCCGGTCTGGGGGACAGGCTCCGGCACGACCCGCAACTCTTTTATTTCCCCATCCCGTTTCACCATCACGCCAATCTCTTTGCCGGGGTGAAACGCGATCCTCTGCGTCACCTCCTCCCAATCACGAACCTGTTCGCCTTCAATGGTCAGGATTATGTCACCGGGCTGAAACCCGGCCGCGGCAGCGGGCAGGTCGGGCGAAACGGCACCAAGTATGGCCGGCTCGGTGACCGGAATTCCCACCAGGAAGAAAAATATAATGAAAAAAAGAAAAATCGCCAGAACCAGGTTCATCAACGGTCCGGCCAGCAACACCGAAGCCCGTTGCAACAGCCCTTTTTGGACAAAACTGTCGGCGGCGCTGCCATCTTCCGGATTTTCCCCAAGCATACGGCAGAATCCCCCCAGGGGGAAAAGCCGCAGCGAGTAGCGGGTTTTGCTTTTCCGGCTTTGCCACCCGAGCAAGCGGGGTCCAAAACCGATTGCCAGTTCGAGTACCCGGATCCCATTTGCCCGGGCAGCCAAAAAATGCCCGACTTCATGGACCATGATCAACAGGCCGAAAACAAAAATAGAAGCAATTATCGTTTGCATTGGTTCTACCTGCATTCCTTTCACCCCGTTTACTTCATGACGCGGCCAACCCTGCCGCCAGGGCATGGGCGCGGCGGCGAGCCCACCTGTCCGCGGCAACGATATCCGGGGTCTCCGGTTTTTCAACCGGTTTGTGTTCGGACAGGACCGTTTCGATCAGATATGGAATCGCAGAAAAGCGGATCCGGCCCTGCAGGAATTGTTCCACCGCGATTTCATTGGCAGCGTTCAAGCAGGCCGGAGCGGTACCGCCGGTGCGACCGGCGTGATAAGCCAGGCCCAGGCACGGAAAACGCTTCCGATCGGGCGCGCTAAAGGTCCAGCTCTGTCCGGCCAGTTTCAAACGCGGCCAACCGCCGTCCACCCGGCTGGGATGGGTGAGGGCGGACTGGATCGGCAGGCGCATATCAGGCGGTCCGGCCTGGGCCAGGAGTGAGCCGTCTTCAAATTCGACCAGTGAGTGAACACTGCTTTGAGGGTGAATCACCACATCAATACGGTCCAATTCCAGACCGAAAAGCCAACGCGCTTCCAGCACTTCAAACCCTTTATTCATCAGAGTCGCCGAGTCGACGCTTATTTTGGGGCCCATGTTCCAGTTGGGATGGTTCAAAGCTTCAACAGGGGTAACCGTGTCCATTTCTGCTGCAGGGCGGTTCCGGAAGGGCCCTCCCGAGGCGGTAAGAATAATACGCCGCACCTGCCGTTGATCCCGCCCCTCAAGACATTGCATGATCGCTGCATGTTCACTGTCTACCGGTAGGAGCTGGTGGCGGTCCCAGCCTCGACGAGCCAGCAGCTCGCCTCCCACCACCATTGATTCTTTATTGGCAAGGGCGATCCTTTTGCCTGATTCAAGGGCAGCCAGGGTTGGTTTGAAGCCGCTAAAACCGACCAGGGCCACCAAAACCAGGCCGGCTTCCGGCATGGTTGCAGCCTCAATTTGGCCGTCCTCACCTGCTGCGACGCGGCAGTCTGTCCCCCGCAAAAGTTCCCGCAAAGTGTCCGCGGCGGCGGGATCGCTCAAAACAGCCAGCTTGGGACGAAACCGGTGTACCTGTTCGGCCAAAAGGGCGGCATTTTGACGGGCGGTTAGGGCGACAACCCGGTACGCAGGACCGAGACGTTCGACTACCTCCAGAGCCTGACGGCCGATCGACCCGGTTGAGCCTAGAATAACAATTTCCTTGCTCATATTAAAAACCTCCGTGGAACAAAAGAAAAAAATAATAAACAAAAGGTGCGGCGGCAAGCAAGCTATCAAAACGATCAAGAATACCACCATGTCCGGGAATCAGCTGCCCCGTATCCTTGACCCCGGATTGCCGTTTCAAGGCCGATTCAAGAAGATCCCCATATGTTGCACCGAGAGCGATCAGCAACCCCAATAAAGCCGCGCAAACCGGACCCAGGCCGGCCAACCCCCCGGGCAGCAAGAACGCCGCCGCGGTGGCGGCAACAGGCGTCCCGATGAAACCGGCCAAAAAGCCCTCAACCGATTTATTCGGACTGATCCGGGAAACGAATTTACGGCGTCCCCATCGTACGCCGATACAAAAAGCCAGGATATCGTTTATCCAGACCCCGACCATAAAAATAATAGTTAATAGCATACCCCCGGGAAGGGCCCGCATCAGGATCAGGTAGCTCCCGCAGCCTCCCAGGTAAATTATTCCCCATAGCACCAGGGCCGATTCTTTCAGGGTTGCAGTTTTCGGGCTTGACAACAGACGCGTAAACAACAAAAAAAACATCAGCAGCAACAAGGGGAAAAACAAACCGTCCAGACGAAAATGCGCAAGCAGCAGCAGCAAAAATACCCCGGCAATTCCACAGGCAGGGACATTTTCCATGCCCGTCCCGACCAGATGCAGGTATTCCCGCATACCCAACAAAACTACCAAAAGCAGCAGTACCGTATAACAAACCCCGCCGGCATAAACCGCTGCCAGGATCAGGGGTACTCCCAGAACAACCGACAGGAGGCGCTTTTGCAACACCGGTCCCTCCCCTAAACCCGGCCAAAACGCCGCTCGCGGCTCTGGTATTCCCAAAGGGCCCGGAGCAGGTGGAGCCGGTTGAAATCCGGCCAGTAAACCGGGGTAAAAACCAGTTCGCTGTAAGCCAGTTGCCATAGTAAAAAATTGCTGAGCCGATGCTCTCCGCCGGTGCGAATAAGAAGATCCGGGTCCGGCAACCCGGCCGTGTACAGATAACGGGAAAATATTTCTTCTGAAATAACTTTGGGCGCCTTCCCTTGCCGTGCCTCTTCCACCAGACGACAAGCGGCCTGCATGATCTCCTGGCGCGAACCATAGTTGATCGCAATATTCAAGATCATGCCGCTGTTGGCGCGGGTGGCTGCGATCCCCTGCTCCACGGTGCGAAAAACGGGAGCAGGCAGCCCTTCCAGATCGCCGGCAAACTTAATCCGGATATTGTTTCGATTCAGTTCCGGCAACTCCTGCTGCAGGTACTGCTCGGGCAGACTCATCAGAAAGTTGATTTCCTGGATCGGTCTGTTCCAGTTTTCAGTAGAAAATGCAAAAAGAGTCAGGCATTGCAGTCCCAAGTAGTGGCTGTAACGGACTACTTCGCGCACGGTTTCTACCCCTTGCTTGTGACCGGCCGAACGGGGTAATCCTCTTTCACGGGCCCAACGTCCGTTTCCGTCCATGATCATCACCACGTGGGCCGGCAAACTCCCCCGGTCCAGGCAACGGAGCAGTTCCGCTTCTTGCAATTCCGCTCCTTCCACGCGCGCCGACACCTCCCGATAGTTACAACGGCTCTCCCGCACCGGGAGAGCCGTCCGAACCGGCGCCCGCTGCCCGCGAGCGGACGCCGCACCGGTAACTCCGTTTAAACTTCCATGATCTCTTTTTCTTTCAGTAGCAGCACCTCATCGACCGCTTTGATCTTGGCGTCCGTTAATTCCTGAATCTCCGTCTGGGCCCGCCGGCGATCATCTTCTGAAATGCTGCTCTCCTTTTCCAATTTTTTAATCTCATCGTTGGCATCGCGACGCATATTCCGGATCGCCACCTTGCATTCCTCGGCCTTGCGACGAATCAGCCGGACCAGTTCCTGACGCCGTTCTTCCGTTAATTGCGGGATGGTAAGCCGGATCACGTTGCCGTCGTTAACGGGCGTCATACCTAGATCCGACTTCAAAATGGCTTTTTCCACATCCCCGATGCTATGTTTATCCCAGGGCTGAATTACCAGCAAGCGCGGTTCTGGAACCGAAATACCGGCCAGTTGGTTTAATGGAGTAAGCGTTCCGTAATACTCCACCTCAATCCGGTCAAGCAAGGCCGGTGTGGCCCTTCCGGCCCGCAGCCCGGTCAACTCGCGCTGATACGCAGCGATCGCCTTGTCCATCCGCTCATCGTTTTGCAAATAAATTTCCTCGATCATCCTTCCCCCCCTCTAATTACGGTACCAATTCTTTCGCCCATAATCGCCCGTTTGATATTGCCCGGGTAGAGGCCAAAGACGACCAGTTTGATCTGGTTGTCCATGCACAGGGAAACAGCGGTTGTATCCATAACTCCAAGACCGCGTTGAATCAGCTCGAGGTAGCTCAATTCGGTAAAACGATTGGCATCCGGATAGTGCAACGGATCGGCATCGTAGACTGCATCGACCTTTCCTTTGGCCAGGAGGATCACTTCCGCCTCGATCTCGACGGCCCGAAGAGCGGCAGTCGTATCGGTGGTAAAATAAGGATTGCCGGTCCCTCCTGCAAAAATTACAATGCGACCCTTTTCCAGGTGGCGCAGTGCTCTGCGGCGGATATAGGGCTCGGCCACTTGCTGCATCTCCAGGGCTGTCTGGACCCGGGTATCAACTGCGTGTCGTTCCAGCGCGTCCTGCAAGGCCAGGGCGTTGATCACGGTGGCCAACATGCCCATGTAATCGGCTGTAGCCCGGTCCATCCCCTTCTGTCCGGCGCTGGCACCACGCCAGATGTTTCCCCCACCAACGACAATC
This sequence comes from uncultured Syntrophomonadaceae bacterium, assembly GCA_964420065.1. GTDB lineage: Bacteria > Bacillota > Dethiobacteria > DTU022 > DTU022 > CAYQQK01. The sequence continues at coordinate 50,601 of CAYQQK010000010.1, forward strand.
GCAACTTCCACGCCTTTATTTTTAATTTCTTTAATCTGAAGGGCGATGCTCTTTATGACATCCTGGTCGATTCCAAAACCATGTTCTCCGGCCAGGGCTTCACCGCTGAGTTTTAAAATGATCCGTTTATAGGCGGGAATATCCACTACAGCACCCTCCTGTGCGTATTCTACGTCCTTGCCGGTGAATCCTTTTTGGCCAGAAAAAAAGAACACCAGGCGGTGTTCTTCCTTTTTTTCAGGAACAGGATGTTCCGTTTTCAATCCCTTCACCCATGCCAAAACGAACAAAACGACGGATGACGATGTTCTCCCCGATCTGTGTCTGTAAATTGGCCAGCAATGTTTTTACCTGTAGATCGGGATCCTTGACAAAAGCTTGTTCCAAAAGACAATGATCGCGATAAAATTTTTCCAAACGTCCTTCAACAATTTTACCGGCAATTTTTTCCGGCTTTCCTTCCTTGACTGCCTGATTCCACAGGACGCTTCTTTCCTGTTCCAGGACAGCATCCGGAACACTTTCCCGTTGCAGGTAGCGGGGATCTGTAGCCGCTACCTGCAGGCAGAGGTCACGGACAAAAGTACGGAATTGTTCGTTGCGGGCTACAAAATCGGTTTCGCAGTTGACCTCCACCATCACACCGATCTTGCCTCCCGGATGGATGTATGCCTCCACCAGACCCTGGGCGGTAATCCGGCCGGATCGTTTTGCCGCCGCAGCCAGGCCTTTTTCACGAAGCAGGCCGATCGCTTTTGTTTCATCTCCGCCGGCTTCAACCAGGGCGTTTTTACAGTCCATCATTCCGGCGCCAGTTTTATCACGCAGGGCTTTCACCCTGCCGGCATCGACTGCCACCCTATCCCTCCTCGTGTGGTAAACCGTGTTACAATCGTTACTTGACCGTTTTAGCTCTTCGTTTCTTCGGTTGTTCCGGCGGGGGGGGGCATGCCCGGTTCCTTTTCCACCACCTGGAAAGCAACGGCTTCTTCCAGATCAAAAGCAGCGAGGTTGTCATCGACAATTTCTTCATCCACCGGCGCTTCGAGGATATGTTTTCCTTCCACTGCAGCATCGGCCAGGCGGGAGGTAATCAACTTCACCGCCCGGATCGCATCATCATTACCGGGAATGATATGATCCACTTCATCAGGATCACAGTTGGTATCGACAATGGCGATAACAGGAATTGCCAGCCGGCGCGCTTCGGCAATGGCGATCCTTTCCTTGCGCGGATCAACGACATAAACCGCATCGGGCAGTTCCTTGAGGTAGCGGATACCACCCAGAAACTTGAGCAGGCGAGCATATTCACGGCGTAGATTGAGGACCTCTTTTTTGGTGAGACGTTCAAAAATACCGTCGGCCTCCATCTGTTCAAGGTCGTTCAAGCGATCGATCCGGCGGCGGATGGTTTGAAAGTTGGTCAACATACCCCCCAACCAACGCTGGTTGACATAAGGCATGCCACAGCGTACAGCTTCTTCCTGGATCGATTCCGCCGCCTGTTTTTTGGTGCCCACAAAGAGCACCGATCCCCCCTGGGCTGCGATATCACGAACATAATTGTACGCAACCTCCATCAGCCTTACCGTTTTTTGCAGGTCGATAATATAGATGCCGTTCCGTTCGGTAAAGATAAAAGTTTTCATCTTGGGGTTCCAGCGGCGGGTTTGGTGCCCGAAATGAACCCCTGCCTCCAGCAATTGCTTCATAGTCACTACTGCCATCGTGACGCTTCGCGCCTCCTTCAATTTTGGTTGAACCACCGCTTTCTTCATGACCCGTTCCCAGCCGGAAACGGCCACCGGGACGGGATTCCAAAAGCGTGCGTGCTTTTACACCGCAAGTAGTATAGCATAGTTATCCAGGCGTGGCAAACCGCCTGCCGGGATTGTGGGAAACGGATTCCTCGCGTTGCCTGGGCGGCGCAGGCCCGGCTCAGATCATGCCGCAGTGGGAATAATATTTGTAAAACAACCAGAAGAAGCGTTGATCAATGCAGATCGAACAGATCGCCGCCTTTCTCGAAACCGATATGATCAGCTACACATTCTCCGATCGGGGGTTAAAATACCTCTCTTTGCGAAGCAACAAAGGTGTCCGGAGCATCCATTTGCTGCCTGACCGGGAGGCGGAATCATGCCCGGAAGCGGAATTGGTGATCAATGAAACCAGACGGTTTTTGAAAACCGGAGTGCACCGGATGCCGCTCGATTTGAGCGATCTGACCGGTTTTCAGCAAAACGTATTCACAGTGGTCAGCCGCATCGTTCCGGGCCAGCTGATGACGTACAAGGATGTTGCCGCAAGCCTGGGCAAACCGGGCGCCGCCCGGGCGGTGGGCAGTGCAGTATCAAAAAACCCTTTTTCTTATTTTTTACCGACCCACCGGGTCCTTCCGCAAAAAGGGATCGGTATTTGCCGTACCGGGGCCGGATATTTACGTGAAAAATTGTTGGTTCGGGAAGGGCATGACCTGACCAGGCTTAGAGGAAACTATGTCTGCACCAGAAAAAAGTGTCGCTTCGAAGTTGAATAACCCCCTTTAAATTAATTGTTTTGTGAAAAACATGAACGTGAAATGCAACGGCAGTATCCGCAAAGCAGCGGCTTAATCCGGGGCAAAATTTACATTGGCCGGATAGTTGACAATCTTTAGCCGTCTTATGTAAAATGATGGTGCATGATGATGATGAAGAAAATACTTCAAGGAGGGATCAAGACCAGGGGACAGCATAAGCGTTATCAATTCAAAAGGGGATGAGCTTTTAATGTGTATGATCACAGTTTACAAAGGCAGTATCGAGGAAAATAACAAAGTTGCGGAGGAAGTAACCCGCTATACGCTGGATCTGGCCGCGGGGAAACTCACGCTCTACCCGTTGCTGAAACAACCGCAAGAACTTAAAGTAACCAAGGGTGTCAGCTGGGACGAAAGCAACGATACCATGATCATCGATTAACAACTGTGCGAAAACGGCCAAAGTGAAATTTGAACACCCCGGCCGGTCCAGGGACGGGTTTGAACGGTAATGCTTACCCCATGGGCCGGCCAAGGCGCCGGGAAATCGTTAAATGCAACTCAAGATTTGATCAAGGATGTTTGGTAAAGGTATGAACTGTTTGAATGGCTACGGCAGTTGAAAGTGCTTTTGTGGATAAAATGGCCCGCCGTTGCAATATGAACCGGTTAAAACTCCATCCGTTGCAAGCGGTCAATCCTTTCCCGGATTGGCGGGTGGGTACTGAAGAGAGCGGTCAACCCCTGCGCCGATAAGGGATTGATTATGAACAGGTGCGAAGCGGCTTCGTTCAACCCGATCAGGGGCCGCCGGCGGGCATGGCTTTCCATTTTGGCCAGGGCGCCGGCCAGCCCACGCGGGTTGCCGGAGATCCGGGCTCCGGCGGCATCGGCGGCGTATTCCCGGGTTCGGGAAATGGACATTTGGATTAACAGCGCCGCCAGCGGCGCCAGAACCAAAGCCAGGACCCGCACCAGTGCAAGCAACCCACCACTGTTGTCCCTGCGCCGTCCGCCCCCGAAAGCCATACCCCACATCCCTAACCGGGAAACAAACATCAATGCTCCGGCCATAACCGCGGCAATCGTGCCGATCAGAATATCCCGGTTACGGATGTGGGCCAGCTCGTGAGCCAGAACCCCTTTCAGTTCTTCGTAATCAAGCATGTTTAATAGTCCGGTCGTAACCGCAACAACAGCCCGATCCGGGTTCCGTCCGGTCGCAAAGGCGTTGGGCTGATCGGCGGGCATCTGGTAAACCCGCGGCATGGGCAAACCGGCATTATGGGTCAATTCCCGCAGAGCCCGATAAACAACCGGCGCTTTACTTTCGGGAAGCGGTTGGGAACGGGTCATACCGATCGCAACCCGGTCGCTGAACCAGTAGGCAAAAAAATTCATGGCCAGGGCGATCACCAGGGCATAAATCAACCCATCTTCCCCGGCAATCAAGCCGCCCAGCAAGACCACTATTACCGTCAGCGCGGTCATGAGCAAAAAAGTTTTGAGCTGATTCATCAATCCACCTTCACCAACCATGTCTTTATTCCGTAATCAGTATAACATATTATCCAACCCTCGATGGAAAACTATGTTTCACCCCGTTAAACGCCACCTCGAGCTTGATCCCTTTTGCTTCGGGAAGATCCCTGACCCGGCGACGAATGGCGGCGGACAGATCAGTTCATCGAGCAGGGTTGCAGGCATGAGATTCTGGAGTCCCGGCAACCGGGGCCGCGGCAACCCCATCCCATTTTCCGCAACGGCTGCCCCAACGACCGGCCGGTTCACCTTCGATGATCAGCTCGCTGATCTCGCAAGAATTGGCGCACCCGCTGCAGGTAAAACCCCGGGAACGGCAGGAACACGAAGCGACCAGCGCCGCGCCCCGAAATGCAGTGCCGGCAGGCCGACCTGCTTCACGATACTGTTGCCGGGCCAGCAAGGCCGCGCCAAAAGCGCCCATAACCCGGAAATGAGGGGGTACCTGCAACTCAACGCCCAGAATATCTTCCAGAGCGCGATGTAAACCTGCATTGGCGGCGACACCACCCTGGAAAAGCACCGGGGCTTCAACCTTACGGTTCCGGGCCACATTTGCCAGGTAATTCTTGGCCAGGGAAAGACATAACCCGGCAATCAGGTCTTCCCGGCGATAACCCAACTGTTGCTTGTGAATCAGATCCGACTCGGCAAATACCCCGCAGCGCCCGGCGATGGCGACCGGAGCACGGGAACGCAGGGCATAATCGCCAAATTCTTCGATCGGGATGTTGAGGCGGGCTGCCTGGTGATCCAGAAAAGAGCCTGTCCCGGCAGCGCAGACAGTGTTCATATTAAACCCGACCGGCACACCATTTTGCAGGTATATAATCTTGGAATCCTGCCCGCCGATATCGATTACCGTGCGCACAGACGGTACAATCCGGCGTGCGGCCAGGGCGTGCGCCGTTATTTCGTTGACAACCGTACCCGCTCCGATGATTACCGCTGCCAGGTGCCGCCCCGAACCGGTCGTACCGGCCCGCGCCACCGCCAATTCATTTCCGCCAAGACTGCGAAAGGCGGACTGGATCGCTTCGATCGGACCGCCCTCATTGCGCCGGTAGTCGCTGTAAAGAACTTCTGCGGCGGCATCGATCAGAACCAGTTTGGTTGTCAGGCTGCCCACGTCCAGCCCCAAAAAATATTTCACCGGCAACCCCTCCTTTGACGATACCGACGGCGTTCGTGCAAAATATGAGCGAAAGATTCAAGGCGAGTTTGTAAACCCGCCTCTCCACTTTGTTCGTTGACGATGACGGTCAATATCGGTATCTCTTTTTCCCGGGTGACCCGGAGCAGGATGTTTTGGGCAATAATTTCGGGCATGCAGGTAAAAGGCCAGAGGTGGACAATCCCGTCCACCCCTTCCCGGGAGGCCAAGGCAGCCAGGCCGATGCTCTCCATTCCGTGTCCTCCCACCGCTTCGGGCAGGTACGGGGCGGCTGCCCGCTTGAGACATAAGTGGCGCCACAACGCTTTCGGGAAATGAAAAATGTTTTGATGCAACCAGCCGGTGGCCGAAATCGAACGTTCGATCTCGATCCGGATCCCTTCCAGGGAACCAAGATAACGCGCGAGGCGGTGGTTGACGGACTCCTCCAGGATGGCATAAATCTCTCCGATCAGACGGATACGGAGCGGCTGCGCTTCCGGATCCAGTTCCAGATCGCGGGTCCGCCGCAAATAGTCGCACCAGGCCCGCCCGGCGCCGGTAATGCTGTCGCACCGGCGCAGGTTCTCTTCAAGAGCGGAAAAAAGCGTTTCGGCTGCACCACGTTCCCTTTCCCGCCCGCGCAGGAGCAGCAACATTTCTTCCGCCCGTTCAAGAAAAAGGGTTTTATAGTAAGCCAGGATAAGAACTGCCGCCAGTTTCCGCCCCGGGATTTCGCCGACGAGACGCCGCCCCGCTTCAGCAAAAGAAGCCCAACGCTGCTTGAGGGGCAGGGGGGAATGCAGGGCAATCATTTCAAAACAGTATCCCGCTTCCCGCAAAATAATTTCCTGCATTTCAGCGTACCAGCCGAGGCGGCAGCGTCCTTTTCCGCCGACCATGACCAGGGTGTCGGCCCCGGCATCGAGACATTGCCTCATCTGACCGATCGTAACCGTCATCGGATGACAGATAAATTCAGGGGTCAATTCCGCCCCCAATTCTATCGTCCGTCGGGTCAAGGGAGGCGGGCTGACACAGGGAGTGCCGCCTGCGCTGAAAATATCACTCAAGGCCGTTCCCAGCCGGCCCATCGTCGGAAAACCGATGACCCTGGGGCGGTAATGTTTCAATGGCGCCGCTGCAGTGATCCGGTTTGATTTCTTCGCCGTTTGCCCCGGCCCGCACGACCGGGCGGCACCGGCAGTGTCAAGAAAGGCTTCCATCCGGGTCACCAGCCCCGCTTCCCCGGTCTGTTCATCCACCGTCAGCAGGAGCAAAGGCACACCGTGTTCGGCCGCAGCCTTTTTCAAATAAGTTTCAATGATCGCTTCGGGACCGCATTCGAAGGAACCGAGCAGGATCAGGCAGTCCACCTGTTTGCGGCGCAACCAGAACAGGGCTGCGCCAAGGATCGTTTGTTCGAAACACCAGAGGTCCCGGCCAAAGCCCAAAGCGGAGAGCTCCCGGATCAGAGCCGCCTCGGCAATCATCTCCGGAACCAGCACCGTTGCATGTTCCCGCAAACGATCTACCAGATTATGCCCGACATAATCGTATAAAAGATAGCTGTGGGAGGCCACCCCGACCCGCAACCCCGGGTTATAACGGGCCCGCGGATTGTAGGGTTGTTTTCGCTGTGTCCGCTTCAAACCGCAACGCTGTTCCAGCCCTTCCGGAAAGGTGATTCCCCCCTCGACAATGCATCGTTGGAACATTTCCTGTTCATTCCAGGCGCTACGGACCGCCTGCCGGGCCAGCCGGTCCGTAGCGCCAAGACGTTTTGCAAGACACACGAAATCGAGCAGCCCCCTCCCACGGCCGCCGCGCCAGTCAATCCGGGGAGTGAGCAGTAGCCCTTCCTTCAATCCTTCCAGACCGTTCCGTAACATGTACGGCAGACCGATATGCTTGGGGCAGTAAAAACTACCGTGCGGGGAGCTGACCAGGGAGGGCACACAAATAAAGTCGCAGTTCCGGCCAAGCAGGGCGGCGGTATGCGGAAAAGCCAGTTTTACGGCAATACACGGTTCATCGGTCGGGCAAAGATGTAACTGCTCGATCGTGCGGCGGCTGGTCTGCCCGGAAGGAACAACAGTCGCTCCCAGTGTTTCAAAAAAAGCCTTGTAAAAAGGAAAGTAATAATAAAAAGAAGGGACGCGGGGGAGGCCCACGCGCATCCGCTTCGCCTCCTTATTTCAACCCGCCCGGAATTCCCGGTGCCGGGCCGGACATCGGCAGCGACCATAAAAACCGGGCCAGCGGTTTCGATCCATCCAAAACTACAGATTAGTTTAGCCTCCCGCTGTATTCCTTATTCCAAAAGTTGCAATCCGGAACGGCATACTATAAAATCACGGGTGATCATGTTCTGTTTGCAGGAGGATTTTTTTATGGTCGATCTCAAACCGTTTTGCGGCCTCCGTTACAACCCTGATCTGGATATGGCCAAAGTGATCACCCCCCCGTACGACGTCATTGACCACACCGGACAGGAAGAATACTATCTCCGTAGCCCCTACAATATTATCCGTCTCGAGTATGGTCATATCCATCCGGGAGACAATGCGCTAGACAATCGCTACACCCGGGCCGCTGCTACCCTGCAACACTGGCTGGATGAAGGAATTTTGCGGCGCGATCAAACCGCCGCCTATTATCTCTACCGCCAATCCTTTCACTTCCGTGGCCATGACTATTCCCGAACCGGCGTCCTGGCCGCGTTAAAACTGGAACCGTACTCCCGCAAAACCGTCCTTCCGCATGAAGAGACCTTGAGCAAACCCAAAAAAGACCGGCTGCAATTATTGCAGCACTGCCGGGCCAATTTCAGTCCGGTATTTACCCTGTTTCCCGATCCTGAAGGAACCATTGAAACGCACCTGAAAAGTTTTTGCCACGGCCGGCCGCAATGTGACTTCAATGATTACGAAGGGCAGCGCCATACGGTCTGGGTGTTAAATAAACCGGAAGAGCGGCGGTTTTTACAGAAAACGCTGATGCCGGATGTTCTTTTTATCGCCGACGGACACCACCGCTACGAAACGGCGCTGGCCTTCAGCAGCGAAGATACTGCCGGACACCGTGTCCTGGCAGCTCTGTTCAGCTTGCACAGTTCCGACCTGATCGTGCTACCCACGCACCGTATCTTGAGCGGGCTTACTCCGGAACAGTGTCGCCGTCTGAAAACGCTGATCGAGGTTTCTTTTGACATAACCTCATTCCCTCCGCCCCAACCTGAAAACTGGGATCGCTTCCAGACGGAACTGGCTGCAGCCGGAACCCGGCGTCCCTCCCTGGGCCTGCTTCTGCCCGACAGCCTTTCCTTGCTCAGTTTAAAAAATCCACCCCCGCCCGGAGCGGGCGGCAAGCCGCTGGAGGTAACCCTGCTGCGGGATCTGATCTTCCGCCCACTTTTGGGCGACGATCCAGCGCTTCTGGAACGGCTGATTGGTTTTAGCCGTGATGCCGAGGAAGCCCGGCAAGCGGTATCGTCCGGCCGGGCTGAAGCAGCTTTTCTGATGAACCCTACCCCAACCGAAGCGATGGCTGCACGGGCCCGGCAGGGTGAAAAACTACCGCAAAAAACAACCTATTTTTACCCGAAATTACCGAGCGGCCTCGTTATTCACACCTTAGATGATGAAGGCGATGGGAATTGGCTCGCCAAATAAATCGAAAGGATCCAGTTGAAGCCGGCCTCATTTTGCCTGTTTTGCAATGACCCCGGTAGAACTGGCCCGGAACCCGGGGGTACCCTCCCTGATCTTATACTCTTCCCCCTATTCTCTGTCTACCAGTCTCACTAGCAGAAGATCTTCTACATTTCTCCTGCTGTCGACAACTGCAAGGATCCATACTTTATTCTCCTCAACTTTATAAATAATCCGCCAAGGATGGCGGATTATTTCCCGGTAGTCCGGAATACCGTGGTATTTTAATTCCGGCACAACCCTTCCCCGTAAAAGCAAGTTGCTCAAACCGGCAGTCTTTTGCCTGATTTCGTTGAGTATCGTTTTTGCGTGAGCCGTGCTACCGGTAGCAATATATTCAAGAATCCCTTTCAAATCCAGTTGTGCCGTCCGGGTCCAAAAAACCTGGTACTTAGTCATTTTCCGCCAGGCAGCAGCGTTCCATAGCTGCAAAACAATCTTCCTGCGGGATAATTTTCCCCTCGGCAATATCGCGCTCACCTTGGACCAAGAGCTTCAATAAACCAAGAGCTTCTTTCATCCTCTCATAGGATGCGGGAGCAAGGAGCACAGCGCGTGCCTCACCACTTTGCGTGATATAAACAGGCCTTTGGGTTTCATTTACCTGTTCTAAAATTTTCGCCGCGTTGGCTTTAACATAGGAGATCGAGCAAATATCTTTCCCTCTATTCATTTTTCTCACCCCGGTACAAATACAGTACCATATATAGACCGAAAGATCAACAGACGTTGAACAGCCGATCGTGTCAAGGCACTGTAGGTTTTTTTAAGAGAACCTCACCGACAGCTAA
>CAYQQK010000011.1:0-59675 GCA_964420065.1 uncultured Syntrophomonadaceae bacterium
ACCAGGTGATAAAGCCTTACAGGGTAAGTGTTTGTCAAAGAACGCAAATGGCTCATAAAGGAGAAAAAACAAATGAAAACCCTGGCCTATAGATACCCTGGCCTATAAATTCTTGACATATGCCCGAAACGTGCTATAATGGTTATGGGCATAGGCCAATAACCATGGTTAGGCCAAGCCTGAAAGAAGAAGGAAAGGAGGAGGTGAACGAATATGCCAGGAGGCGATAGAACGGGTCCGGCGGGAGCTGGACCGGTGACCGGAAGAGGAATGGGTTATTGTACCGGCTTTGCCATGCCCGGATATGCCCGTGGCGGGCCCGGGATGGGACGCGGCAGGGGCTTCAGACGTTCGTACTGTATGACCGGTTGGCCGGGATGGGCGCGTTTTGGAGGTACTTTCCCACAAGGTTTTGCACCGTATCCCTATCAGGGCACGGCACCTGCAGTAAATGAAAAAGAGGTCTTGTTGAACCAGGCGGATTTTCTGCAAAAACAGTTGGATCAGGTGCAGGCACGGCTAAAAAGTTTGGAAAAGCCCGAGTAATAAAGGATGGGAAAAGACTAACGATCTCACGGCACGCGAAAACGGTTTTCGTGTGCCGTGAGATCGATCTTAAAACAAGCAAACTACAATCATTTATCGATCTCTTCGGAATTTCGAAAATACGCGCCAGGCATGATAAAATTACAGTGCCATTCGGAATAAGGAAAGGGGTCGGTAAATATTAATTTATGGGCCTCTGCCGTCGAGGTGTTTGGGGCAAAGACTTGGCGCCATGAGAGGAAAAAGTTTTTAAGTAAGAATGAAAAAGAGCATTGATGCGTGGACCGGTACGGAGGGGCGATTGACCTGCGGGTAAACAATTAGGTAAAAATGTAAAACCCATTTATATAAAAGTAAAGCGAGGTGGCGTATGGCGAGGCCGACAAAGTGGCGGCGCGTCGAGCATATCCCGAAGATAGAAAATTTTATACCATCGGGGCGGGAAACAACCGCATTTGATCAAAACATATTGAAATTCGAAGAACTGGAAGCGATCCGGCTCAAAGACCTGGAGGGTTTGGAGCAGGAAAAATGTGCGGAAAAGATGAGAGTATCCCGTCCGACATTTCAACGAATATTGCTTTCGGCGCGCGAGAAGGTTGCCGACAGCCTGATCAATGTCAAAGCAATCCGCATTGAGGGCGGTAATTTTACGCGTAATATATGTTCAGCCCGATGTTATGAATGCGGGCATGAATGGAAGGAAAGCTTTGAAAACATGGAGCGGATTGCTTGTGGGGAATTTACTTGCCCGCGGTGTGGTTCGAGGTTTATTATATGCAACCGGGGCAAAAGGGGACAGTTTTGTCAAAATCATTGTCAGCGTCACAGGAGACGGGGTTACTGATGTAAAAGTATTATTGGGAGCGCACGAATGCCCGGACCAAGGGGTGAAAGATTTGGTCAGTTCCCTTTCCCTGGTTTGTATGACTGTTTCCTTCTTGCTTGCCGTTCTAGTTCCGGTGGGCCTGGTTGTCTATTTTTATCGCAAAGAGAAGATATCTTTAAGGGCGGTCCTAACCGGTGCCCTGGTGATGATCGTCTTTCAGTTTTTGACCCGGATTCCGCTTTTGACCTGGTTGGGCGGGCAGGCTTGGTTCCAGAGTTTATCCGGGAGAAGCTTTCTTTTTAGCGCGGTCCTGGTTGGTGGTCTTTCGGCGGGCCTGTTTGAAGAGACGGGACGCTACCTGGGGTTTCGTTATTTCCTGAAAAGGGAACGATCCTGGAAGAACGGCGTTGCTTTCGGAATCGGGCATGGGGGTATCGAAGCCGTGGTTCTGGTCGGGCTGGGACAGGTCAACAACTTTGTGCTGAGTATGATGATCAACAGCGGTACTTTTGACAGTTTCATGGCGCCTCAGCTTGATGCTGTGGCAGCCGCGCAATTAAAAAGCCAGCTCACCGGCATCGCACCATTGCTGTTTCTCGCCGGAGGTCTGGAAAGGGTCATGGCGCTTGTAATTCAGATTGCCCTATCCCTGGTTGTTCTTTACGGGGTCATGAATCGGAAAATAGTTTATCTTGCCTATGCGATCTTGCTCCATGCCCTGGTCAACGCGCCGACGATCATAATGGGGCAGCAGGAATTTGGCATCTGGGCGATCGAGCTTTATGTTTTGATCATGGCCATTGCTGCCGGCCTGTTCATCATCAGATCCCGCACCGCTTTTGGATCAGACGGGGGTCCAGACGGGGGGATGTTTCCGCTGTCTGGATAGGCCTTTGAAAACGATTTGGCAAGACGCTAGAAACGTCCCCTTGTCCCCTGAAACGTCCCCTTGTCCCCTTAGGGGTTGTTCACCGCCCCGACGAACAGGATCGTTTGGGTCAGGTTGTCGCGGATGACAAAACAGAAAGGGCGGTCCACGGTCATGGAAAATGTTAGAGGCATGCCGGTGCACCTGCATTCTCCTTCGGTTACTGCCGCCGCTTCGCTTCCCTCTTCGTTTACATCGATATAGGTCTTGTGCTTGACCTCACTCAAATATACGTTTTGCGTAGGGGTAACAGGGTACATTCCACTAAAATCGGCCTGATCAGGCTCAAAGGCTATTTCCATTCCCAAAGCTTGCAGGGCTTCGTTCACGGTTTTTTCATAGGCGAATTTGAACCGGGGCAGGCCCAGTTCCCCCTCCATGGTCCCGAAAGAGTCCATCCATTCATTCCAATTTGTTTCGTCCAGTTGCGCGTAGAAATCAGGCAAGGATCGGCCTTCGCGGGGTAGAAAAACATACATACTGACCCGGCTTTCCTTCCCGTAGGGGAGGCTGACCGCCTGGAAAAGATCATTTTCCAGGTAGCTGTACTCTTCGGTTTTAAACATCAACAGGTGCTCTTTCGCACCGCCTGCGGTCGTAAACGGAACAGTACGGGTCATTTGCGGGTCAAACTTTTCGGACCAGTTGCCCTTGAAATAGATGGCGTTGATCAGGAACATGATCGTATTCGGGTGGACCGGTTTCTTTACGATTTCCTCGATTTTACCACGAGTTTTTTCTTTTACCCAGTCGTTGATTCTGTCCGCCGCTTCGGGTCGAGCAAAATCCAGCTCCTCCACTACGGCTTGGTAGTACTGCTTGTTCCGGTTCAGAAAATCATCCTTGAACGATAGCCCCTCCCGGGCCCAAAGGGAATTGGCGATATCCAGCTCAACGGCGGGATCGGGATTAACCAGGATGCTGTGAAGGTCCAAATAGGCCCGGTTCTGTTCCTCCAGGTTTATGCCCTGCCATTCCAGGGTTTCCTGCATCGCCCGGGCGGTATCGGTAGCGGCGCCGTTGTAGAGCATGGCCAGGCAGAAGGAAATGCTTGCCGGTGAAATAAAAATGTTTTCTTTATCCTTGCCGGCCAACTCCCGGAACAGTTTCAGGCCGAACCGGGTGTTCGCCGCGGTCAGGTCCGGATCGACCTGCTCGGCTGGAGGAGGCAGGTTTCGTGCTTCCGCTTTTTTGCCGGGGAGGGAGGGAGGGGCGGGGGATGTGGTGGTGGTGCAGCCGGCCGCACCAAGCAGGGTGGCGATACACAGCAGCACGAACAGGATCGGAATTGTGGTCATGGTTGACCTATTTTTCATTCCATGTTCTCCTCTCAGATGGGTTTTGTTTCTTTCTTCCAACAACAAAGAGAGGCAGGCCGGCAAAAAAGTTCCCACAAAAAATAGCGGCTGACTTTGGCGATAAAATCAGCCGCTGCTGTAGCAATACCTGGAGAAACGAGATGGGATAAAGGACGTAAGACGCTAGAAACGTCCCCTTGTCCCCTCAAAGGTAGGTTACGGTCCCCCGCTTGAGCTGCTCCGCGTGGTACGGTGAAAGGGGTTGCCCGCCCAGGATCAGGTTGGTCAGTATTCCGGCTTTTCGTTCCATGCCGATAACAACATACCCGACCAGCAGGTTGTCCCGGAGCACTATTCTGGTATATTGCGGGTGACCATTTTGCTCCGTAGGGTAAGGATGATCGAATATCTCGTAGGCAGGATCGTTTTCACCGGGTGAAACCAGCCCGGCCGCCATTACCGGCAGGCCGAGAATTTCCGTGGCGTTCATGCCGATGGAACCCCGGTAGGTCAAGCTTTCCCCGGCCATGTTCGCTCCGGCGATTTTGCCCTGGGCGACCGCGTTTGGCCAGAGGGGGTGGGAGGCGAGTTCACCGGAGAGCAGGTCCCGGTACAGGGCGACATCACCGGCGGCGTAAATATGGGGCAGGTTGGTCTGCAACTTTTCGTTGACCGGTATGCCGCCGGCAACCTGTAATGCGCTTCCTTCAAGAAAAACGGTGGACGGCTGGACTCCTTTTCCGATCACCACCAGGCCGGCTTCCAGTTTTGTTCCATCGGTAAGGTTAACTCCTTCCACCCCCGCAGCACCGCCGTCAATACGAGATATATCACTGTTTAGCCGTACCTGCACACCTTGTTCCTCCAGGTGTCGGGCGATCAAAGCCGCCCCCTGCGGATCAAGCATTCGGGAAAGAACCTGGGCTGAAGTGACGACAAGGGTGGTTTTCAAACCAAGCTTGGACAGGGCGCAAGCGGTTCTTAAGCTGACCAGACCCCCGCCGGCGATTACTGCCCGGCGGTGTTTTTGAGATCGTTTTCTGATTGCTTCCGCATCATCGATTGTACGCAAAAAGTGGACGCCGGTAATCTCCCGGCCGGGAAAGTCCGGCTTGACGGGCGCCGCACCGGTGGCGATCAGCAGGCGGTCGAATCGCAGTTCTACTTTTTCCGGGACGGCGTTACCGGAAGGCACCTCCAACAGTAAAGTGTTCTCTCCCCGGATTGCAACCGCCCGGCCGTACAACAAGCGCAGCATGAAGTTGTCATAAAAACCTGTTTCGTGTAAGGAAAGCTGTTTTCGTTCGATCTCCCCGGCCAGGTAGTATGAAATAAGGGGGCGGTAATAGGGCAGGTGTTTTTCCGCACTGATCACAACTACCGGACCATCCGGATCGTGTTTTCGGATCGTCCCGGCGGCGGACAGCGCCGCCGGGCCTCCGCCTACAATGACGTATTTAACACTGGGCAAGGTTACCACCTTTCCTTTCCGAGACAGCTGGCAGTTTATGGTACATATCCCCAGGATCCTAAATTTACCAATCCGGGCGCAGCGAAGAATTATGTTTTTGAGGCAACCCGGGTCAAACCCGAGGCTTTTCAGTCGCAACGCGCCTTCGGAAATGACATACAAGGTTGGTACTCTCCGGAACGGCCAAGTAAGCGCCGTCGGAGCCATACCCTGACGGCTGAAGGCATCAGAGCCCCAATTTTTGCCGCTTGCCCTCGATATGGTTGACCATCAGTGCAGCGGCCTTGACCGGGTCGGTTTCAACGGCAAAGGCGGCTCCGATCACATCTTGGGCACCCTCCGTGAGCAGGGAGGCCACCTTGGCGCTTCCCAGCACCGGCGGCACGGTGCCGAGCACGGTAAGGATCCCCGAACCGATCACGTAGGCGCCGATACTGACCGCCTTTTCGGACATCCATTCCGGCGCGGCTCCCGCCAGGGGCAGGTCGCTGATATCCACTCCGAGAGCGTTGGCTACCGCGGCGGCCATAACCAGGATCCGGCTGATATCAACGCAGGATCCCATGTGCAACACTGGCGGTATTGTTAGCGCTTCGCACAGGCCGCGCAGGCCGGGCCCCGCTTTTTCCGCCGCCTCCGGAAGAAGCAGACCGGCCTTGGCGCTGGCGATGGCGGCGCAACCGGTTTCGACGACCAGGATATCCTGTTTGATTAACTCCTCGGCCAGGGTAATGTGCCCAAAATCGTGCCGGATTTTGGGGTTGTTACAGCCAACGACGGCGGCAATGCCCTTGATCCGGCCATCCTTGATCGCCTCGAGCAGCGGATCCAGGGAGCCGCCCAGTGCAGCCAGAATTGCCTCGACGCTGAACCCGGCGACAAATTCCATCCTTTCTGCGGGGATAAAGACCCGTTCCTTGTTTCTGCGTGGGAAGTTCTCCACGGCGGCGGTGACGATTTCCCCGGCCACCTCCAGCGCTTTGGCTTCACTGAAAGGGATGTGGCGGGCACCCGGAAACTTGGCCTTGGGCGAGGTGGAAATGATCAATGTGTGGTAGCAGGAGGCTGTTCCCGTCAGGGCGGGCATGATACACTGTACATCGACCACCACGGCCTCCACCGCCCCGGTAATGACGGCCAGCTCTTGCTGCAAAAAATTCCCCGCCACCGGCACGCCGTGACGCATCAAAAGCTCGTTTCCGGTACAACACATGCCGCAGACATTGATCCGCTCCGCGCCTTTGGCGCGAGCCAGCTCCAGCATCTCGGGATCCCGGGCCGCCTGAACGATCATTTCTGAAAGGGTCGGTTCATGCCCGTGCACGATGATGTTCACTTCATTTTCCTTCAAAACACCGAGGTTGCTGACACCCTTGACCGGCGTCGGGGTGCCGAACAAGACATCGGACAGTTCGGTGGCCCACATTGACCCGCCCCAACCGTCGGATAAAGCCGCCCGTAAACCTTGCAGGATCAGATTAATATAGTCGGTGTCCACGCCGATGTGAGTGCGGTGCATGATCTCTACAATTTCCCGGTCGATCCCGCGCGGTGTGATCCCCAGCCTGGCCCATATTTCCTTTCTTTTGGCCGGAAGACGGTTCACGAAATCGAGGCTTCCTTTTCTGGTACCAAATTCATCCATGGCCCGGGAGGCGATTTCGGCAGCCACGTCGGTCACCGGCCGGTCGTCGGTTGCAAGGTTCAATTCACGGGCCAGTGCCATCAATTTTGTTTGATCCGTAATCAGGTAATCGGGGGCTTTTCCACGGGCGGCATGCAGCAGGGTTTCTACAATATCGCGTCCATGATCGGAGTGGGCCGCCGCTCCACCCGCGATGGCTCGGACCAGGTTGCGGGCGACGATGGTTTCGGCGGTCGCGCCACAGACTCCTTTGGTAGCTCCGTCGCCGAAAGGGTCGATCCGGCACGGTCCCATGTTACAATTACGGCAGCACAAACCCAGTAAACCAAAACCGCACTGCGGTTCCTGATCAACGAGGCGATCCCAAGCGGTAGGCAGGCCGGCCTGTTCGGCCCGGGAAAGCATGATCCGGGTAGCCCGGTCCACACTTTTTTCCATTTTCGTTTGGGGCATATTGCTCCTCTCCTTTTTTAAAATAAATTTATCCCGGTGCGAGCTTGCAACGATAGTCAGGAATTCCGGTTCCCAGCCTGGAAGTGAGTGAGGTATTCTTTTCTCTGTCCCTTGAGGTAAACCGGTATCTCTTCAAGGGTGATCGCCCTGGTCGGGCAAGCGCTGACGCAAGCCGGGATATCCAGATTCGGGCAACGATCGCACTTCAGTGCTATCTTTTTCTGCCGATCCCGGGTGATAACACCGAAAGGGCAGGTCATGACACACATCCAGCAGCCGATACAACGGTCGCGATCGTGAAGCACCAGCCCGGTCACTTCATCCCGCTGCAGGGCGCCGCTGATGCAGGCCTTGACACACCAGGGATCTTCGCAGTGACGGCACTGCAAAGGGAAATTGAACTCCGTCCCGGCTTCTACAAAGACCCGCGCCACCGGGGGTTCAACTTCAAAGATAACGGAGAACAGCGCCCTGGTTTCCGAATGCTCCACCGCGCAGGCCAGCTCGCAACTTTTGCAGCCCAGGCAGTGTTCAAGGTTGATCAGAATTTCTTTCACCAGTTCTGCCTCCTTTCAATTTGCTCTTGCCCATTATCTACTACGATCGGAGGGGGAATTCCTTCAAGCAAGTCAAAATATATTGAGTACACCCAACAGTGGGTCAACTTGAATCAATCCTCTCGATATTGTAAAAGTTTAAGCAGGATTTATTTCTCCCTGGAGCCAAAATAATCAAATGACCAGGCCGGACTTTATCCTTGTCGGTGCAGTCGCCAAAATTGGGATTAAAGTGGCGGGATGTCTAATACTATGATCGAAAGGGGTAGGGCCGTGGGGAGGGTGATCGTTGTTTTCGAATTCACGCCGGTTGAAAAAGGCAGGAACAGGTATTTCGATCTGGTTGAAAAATTGAAACCTTTCCTGGCCGGTTTGGATGGTTTTATCGGTGGGGAACGCTTTCAGAGCCTTTCCGATAAGGATAAACTGATGTCGATCCATGTTTGGGAAAGCGAAAAGGCAGCGACAAAATGGCGGAATCATACCGAACACCGCCTGGCACAATTGGAAAGCAAGGAAAAATTATTTCGAAGCTATAAAATTACGGTTGCTGAAATAATCAGAGAATATAGCGGAGGGGACGGTGAATAAATTCCGCTTGGGTTTGGGTTTGACGGTAGTGGTGCTCCTGGGCTTGCTTGTTTACATTTATTCCGGCGCCGACAACAGGGGCGGGGATCAACAGGGGGATGGCGGCGGTGCCGGCGAAAGCGGTAACGGCGGCGGCCTGAAGCCGGATGGTGCTGCAACGGAAAAATTGCTGCAGCAGATGACGCTGGAGGAGAAGGTAGGCCAGGTGATCATCGCTTACTTTGAAGGCCCTACTTTCACCCCTGCTGTGGCCGCAATTTTACGGGAGTTGCATCCCGGGGGTTTGATCTTGTACAGCACGACCGGTAACATCGAAAGCGCCGCCCAGACGGCCGCCTTGACCGGACGGATCCAGCGCCATGCCCGGGAGAACAACGACGTGCCCTTGTTTATTGCCGTCGACGAGGAAGGGGGCATGGTTTCCCGGATGGTCGGGACAACAGTATTCCCGGGAAACATGGCCCTCGGCGCCACTGGAAATGCGGAACTGGCCGAACTTGGCGCTGCGGTAACCGCAAATGAGCTGCGCTTGCTCGGGTTCAACCTTAATTTTGCCCCGGTGGTGGATGTGAACAATAACCCGGCCAACCCGGTCATCGGGCTTCGTTCTTTTGGCTCCGACCCGGCCGAAGTGGCGCGTCTCGGGGCGGCGATGGTTGCCCCGTACCGGGAAGCGGGAGTGATCGCCACGGCGAAGCATTATCCCGGCCACGGAGATACCTCCGTGGATTCGCATTACGGCCTGCCGCTGATTAATCACGATCTGAACCATTTAAACCGGATCGAGTTGAAGCCCTTTCGGGCCATGGTCGAGGCCGGCGTTCCGGCGGTGATGGCCGCGCATATCCTGATGCCCGCTTTGACCGGAAGTGAGACCCTTCCGGTTACTTTATCTCCGCAGGCGCTGGGCTACCTGCGGGAGGAACTGGGTTTTGCGGGAATTATCGTTACCGATTCGATGAGCATGGGGGCGATCAGTGCCCATTGGGGGCTGGAGGAGGCGACGGTGGCCGCTTTTCGAGCCGGAGCCGATGTGCTCCTTTTTGGTCCCTGGAGCGGGACCCGGCCGGAGGACAGCCGGCGGGTTTTCTCCGCCTTGCGCCAGGCGGTGGATAACGGGACAATCCCGGCGGAACGCCTCGATCAGGCCGTGCGCCGGATCCTGTCCCTGAAACAAGAGTACCGCATCATCGACGATCCTCTGCCGCATCCGGAAAAGCTGTCCATGCTGGCATCGGCTGCAAACCGCGCTGTAGCCCGGCGTATTGCCCGGGGGAGCATCACCCTGGTTTGGAACCATTTTGCCCTGATCCCGCTTGCGGCGACGGAGAAAGTACCCCTGATCTGGCCCGCGGAACGGGAAGTTGCCCTTGCTCCCTTGCTCCGGGAGTGCCCGTTCCTGGAACCGCACCTGCTGCCGTTCAATGCCCCGGTTGCCGAAGCCGAAGCGTTGTTCCGGTCCGTGCGCGGTTCCGCAACGGTATTGGTGGGCGCCTATAACTTGCGCTCCAACCCGGCCTGGTCCGGCCCGTTGAACGAGCTGGTCGCAGAAACGAGGGTAGTGGTTGTCGCTCCGGCTTCTCCCTACGACTTGATGGAAGTTCCCGGGGCCGCCGCCGGCTTGGCCACCTACAGTGACAGCGCCGACTCCATACAGGCGCTGGGTGCGGTTTTGAACGGCACCCTCACTCCACGGGGCCGCCTGCCGGTGGCCGACAGTTCGCCATTATCGCCTTGACCACACCAGCCACCGGTAAATAATAAATTGGAAATTGGAACACCCACAGGGGGACCATCCAGTTTTGGTCAAACCAGATCCGGGGGAATAAACAAATGCGGCTGTTGGTTGACTTTTGCCTATGTTAAAACTACAATGGGATCATGCACCGAGCCGCGCGGGGAAACCATGTTCATGATTGGATGACAGGTTTTCGACAAGTGGTAAGGAGGAAACGATGGCAAAAACACAACGACGCTGCCTTTTTTGCGCCCGGTTGTTCGATGTTGAATATTCCGAACTGATACCACAAACACCCGGTGAAACTCCAAAAATCAAGTCCATTTGCCCCTTGTGTGAGGCAAGATTGAAGAAAGAAGCGGGAGACACACAGACGGAACCCAAGCCTATTTAAAAACGGGGCTTTCACCCCGGTTAAAAATACATACCCTGTGCAATAAAGATGTTTATGAACTGCCGGCACCTGTTGCCGTATATTTTGAATCGTCCGCAGCCCCGGCAGCTTTGAGACGGGCAAAGCTTCGCGCCAGGGCAAGTTCCGCCCGGGCTACATCCAGCCCCGGGGGGCGTTCATGGAGGCGTTTTTCCGCCCTTTCCTTGGCCCGGCGGGCTCGCTCAACATCGATATTTGCGGCAAGCTCCGCCGTATCCGCCAGGACAATGATTTTATCCGGCCCCACTTCCATAAAGCCCCCGGAAACGGCCATACATTTTGTTTTGTCTCCAGCCCTACGGTAATAAAGAATCCCGGGTTTTAAGGCAGTCATGAAAGGGGCATGCCTGATCAAAACACCGACATAGCCGTCCAAACCGGGGGCGATCACACTTTCCACATCATCGACGAGGACTCTTCCCAAAGGAGTGACAACTTCCAATCTAGACGTACGCATTAGGCCAACTCCTGTCCCTTTTTCACTGCCTCTTCAATGTTGCTCGCCATGTAGAAGGCCTGTTCCGGCAGGTCATCGTGTTTTCCGTCGAGAATTTCCCTGAACCCTTTGATGGTTTCGGACAGGGGGACATAAACGCCCGGTCTTCCGGTAAAAGCTTCAGCGACGTGGAATGGTTGCGATAGGAATCTTTGAATTTTACGAGCCCGGGCCACGATCAGTTTGTCTTCATCCGAAAGTTCCTCGATCCCTAGAATGGCGATAATATCTTGCAGGTTCTTGTAACGCTGCAGGATGCGCTGGACTCCGCGACCGACCTCGTAGTGTTCTTCGCCCACGATGCGGGGATCGAGCAGTTTTGAAGTGGAGTCCAGGGGGTCAACAGCGGGATAAATACCCAGTTCCGACAGCTGCCGGGAAAGGACAATCGTTCCGTCCAGGTGGGCGAAGGTGGTCGCCGGAGCAGGGTCGGTCAAATCGTCGGCCGGAACGTAGATCGCCTGGACCGAGGTGATCGAACCTTTAGTGGTTGATGTAATGCGCTCTTGCAAGTCACCCATCTCGGTGGCCAGGGTGGGC
Source organism: uncultured Syntrophomonadaceae bacterium (assembly GCA_964420065.1). GTDB lineage: Bacteria > Bacillota > Dethiobacteria > DTU022 > DTU022 > CAYQQK01. The sequence goes on from CAYQQK010000011.1 coordinate 11,526, forward strand.
TGGTAACCCACTGCAGAAGGCATCCGGCCCAGTAAAGCCGAAACCTCGGAACCCGCTTGAACGAAACGGAAAATGTTATCAATAAAGAGCAGGACGTCCTGGCCGCCCCGGTCACGGAAAAATTCAGCGGCGGTTAACCCGGTCAATCCGACTCGCAGGCGGGCTCCGGGAGGTTCGTTCATCTGGCCGAATACCAGCACGGTGCGGTCGATCACACCGGATTGGGTCATTTCCAGGTAAAGTTCGTTGCCTTCCCTGGTCCTTTCACCGACACCGGCAAAAACCGAAAATCCCCCGTGTTCGTAGGCGATATTACGGATCAGTTCCATGATCAAAACCGTTTTACCGACACCGGCCCCGCCGAAAAGGCCCATCTTTCCACCCTTGGGCAGGGGGGCCAGGAGGTCCAGAACCTTTAAACCCGTCTCCAGGATCTCCGTGGAAGGTAGAAGGTCTTCAAAAGAAGGGGGTTCGCGGTGGATCGGCCACCACTCTTCCGCTTCTATTTCGCCTTTATCATCGATCGGTTCGCCCAGCACGTTGAACAGCCGCCCCAGGGTTGAAGAACCGACCGGCGCCTTGATCGGGGATCCGGTATCGATCGCTTTCATACCCCCCTGCAAACCGTCGGTGGAGGCCAGGGCCACACAACGGACCATGTTGTTTCCCAGGTGTTGCATAACCTCCATCGTTAAATCGATCTTGTTTTCCTTGATCACAACCGCGTTGTAAAGGTTGGGCAAGTTTTCTTCGTGAAATTCCACGTCCACGACCGGACCGATAACCTGGACAACTTTCCCTTCATTCATCTTTCATCTACCTCCTCAACTACCGAACTTTAAGGCTTCGGCGCCTGAGGCTACCTCTACGATTTCGGTGGTAATGGCAGCCTGCCGGGCTTTGTTATATGAAAGTGTTAAATGGTCAATCACTTCGCCGGCGTTGCTGGTAGCGCTGTCCATGGCAACCATCCGGGCGCTGTGCTCGCTGGCTTTTGCCTCCAAAAGGGCCTGGTACACCTTGATCTCACAGTACCGCGGAAAAAGTGTGGTCAATATTTCTGTTATGCCCGGCTCGTAAATATAGTCAGTTTCCTCGGTTTCCTCCACTGTCGGGATGGGAATGGGTAAAAACCGATCCACCCGGGGTACGTGCTGTAGTGCGGAGTGGAAGCGAGCATAAATCAAGTTGATCTCGTCAAGCTGCCGGTTTAGAAAAAACTCCATCAGTTGTCCGGCCATGGCCCTGGCCTCGTCTATGCCGGTATCGTCCTTGATGTCGGCATAGGATTCCAGGATTGTCATCCCCCGCCGTCGGAAAAGCTGAAACCCTTTCAGGCCCACCGTCACCAAAGCAACCGGTCTTTCCTCCCTGGCCAGGCAGCTTTCGGCCAGGTTGATCAGGGTGGCGTTGTAGGACCCGGCCAAACCTCGATCCCCCGTAAATAAAACATAGCCTGCGGTTTTAACCTCACGTGGCGCTACCAGTGGAAGTTCGCGGGCTTGTGGCTTTGCTGCCAGGCGACCCGTAACTTCCTCCAACTTCTGGGAATAAGGGCGGGCTGATTGAACTTGACCTTGCGCACGGCGCAACTTGGCGGCCGCCACCATTTTCATCGCCCTGGTTACATGTTGGATATTGGTAACGGCCCGAATACGCCGTTTAATATCCCTGATGCCAGACAAATAATCCACCGCCTTTGTTTACCGCTAATCATACCGGGCCTGGTGCTGTAAGGACAGGTCTATAATGTTTTACGAAACAGCTTCGCCGATGAAGCTTTCCTTGAATTCCAGAATGCTCTTTTTAATATTTTCCTCCAATGCTTCGTCCAGCGCCTTCCTTTCCCGAATTTCATCCAGGATGTGCGGATGGCTGCTCTTGAGGAAGCGGATATATTCTTTTTCAAATAGCTTGATCTTTTCAAGCGGCAAATCGTCCAGGTACCGGTTCACACCGGCGTAAATGAGTGCAATCTGTTCTTCAACCGGCATCGGTTCGTATTGAACCTGTTTCAACAGTTCCATCAACCGCTCACCCCTGGCCAGCCGGTCCTGGGTTGATTTGTCCAGGTCTGTTCCAAACTGGGCAAAAGCCGCCAATTCGTGGTACTGAGCCAGGTCCAGTCTCAGGTGGCCGGCCACCTGTTTCATCGCCGTCAACTGGGCGGCGCCCCCAACCCGCGAGACCGACAGCCCGACGTTGATTGCCGGCCGCTGCCCGGCGTAAAAAAGGTCCGATTCAAGATAAATCTGGCCGTCCGTGATCGAGATCACGTTTGTCGGAATATAGGCGGCCACGTCCCCGGCCTGGGTTTCAATGATCGGCAGGGCGGTCAGTGACCCCCCTCCCAACTTGTCGTTCAAGCGAACCGCTCTTTCGAGGAGGCGGGAGTGAAGATAAAAGATGTCACCGGGATAGGCTTCCCGTCCCGGCGGTCTCCGCAAAAGCAGTGAAAGTTCGCGGTAAGCCACGGCATGCTTCGAAAGGTCATCGTAAATAATCAAAACATCCTTGTCCTCTTCGTACATGAAATATTCACCGATAGCGCAACCGGCATAGGGAGACAGAAAGAGCAGGGGAGCGGGTTCACCGGCATTGGCCGCCACGATCGTCGTGTACTCCATCGCACCGGTTTCTTCAAGCTTTTGAATGACACCGGCCACGGTCGAGGCCTTTTGCCCGATCGCCACGTAGATACAGAGCACGTTCTGATCTTTCTGGTTAATGATCGTGTCAACGGCGATGGCGGTTTTGCCGATCTGACGGTCGCCGATAATCAGCTCCCGCTGGCCCCGGCCGATCGGCAGCATGGTGTCGATCGCCTTGATTCCGGTTTGCAACGGGGTGTTCACCGGCTGCCGTTGGACCACTCCGGGCGCGGGATACTCGGTCGGCCGGAACTTGTCGGTTTTAATGGGCCCCTTGCCGTCCAAAGGTTCGCCCACGGGGCCGACTACCCTTCCGAGGAGAGCTTCCCCAACCGGAACTTCCATGATACGGAAGGTCCGGTTGACTTCGTCTCCTTCCTTGATATGCTGGTACGGGCCTAAAATAACCGCACCAACACTTTCTTCTTCAAGGTTGAGGGCCATACCGTAAACGCCCCCGGGGAACTCGAGGAGTTCGCTGGCCATCACCTGTTGCAACTGAACCCGGGCGATGCCGTCACCGACATAGGTCACAATGCCCTTGTTCGCTACTTCAGTTTTTAGCTCAAGGCCCTCGATCTGCTCCATCAAAAACTCGGTAATTTTATCCAGTTCAAAGTCCAAGTAAACATCACCCTTTTTTTAACTCAGACCACGCTGCAGGTCAGGTTGTCTTTAAATGGGTCCCGATAAACTCCAACTTTTTCTTCACGCTGGCGTCCAAGACCTGGTCTCCCCAGTGGATCACGAGGCCTCCCAGTATCTTCGGGTCAACCTTGATCGTTAAACGAATTTTTTTCCCGACGTAATTGCTTAACCTGTTTTCCAGTTCCGTAATCAGGGCGGCGGAAAGAGGCGCGGCGGCGGTTATTTCCATTAACTCCATGTTTTTGGATTGATCAAGAAGGGTTTGGTATTCGTCAACGGTAGTGATAATAGTTTCTTCGTCCGTTCTTTCCAGTAGCCGTGGCAGCAAGGCTTTCAAAGTTTTTTCTTTTTCTTCGGGCGTGGTAAGCCGGTGACTTAAAACCCGTTGCCATTCGGCATCCTCTTCAAGCCTTGTTTTTAAAGAGTTTAGCCTTGCTCCTACTTGATCTTCCTGCCCCCATTTTTGGGCGATTGCGAAAAGGGCTTCGGCATAAGATCGGGCGACTCTTTTTTGACTCACTGTATCCGCTCCACCTCCGCCAGGGCCTCCTTAACCAGGTGTTCCTGATCGCTCGGGGTCAGGGTCCGTGCCAGGACCCTGGTTGTCGCCATCAGGATCAGATCCGCCGCCTGGCTGCGGATGCTGGCCATGGCCGCTCTTTTCTCTCTTTCGATGTCCTGGTGAGCTTGCTCCAAGATCCGGCCCGCCTCTTCCTTGGCCCCGGCGATCATCTCGAGACGGGTTGTTTCGCCCAACCGGGTCGCCTTCTCCAGAATGGCCTGGGTTTCTTGTTGGGCCTGGTCAATTTTTTGCTGGTACGATGCCAGTACCTCTTCCGCCTTTTCCCTGGCCGAGGCTGCTTCCTTGAGATTACCTTCAATGTTTTCTTCCCGATCCCGCAATGCTTTAACCAACGGTTTCCAAAAGACAAAATACAAGGCGGCCAGTATTATTAAAATGTTGATTGCCTGAAACATGAAAGTCCACGGATCAAAACCCAGGGCATCAATAATCGCACCCATTATGCCATCCCCCCAAATTTACAAAGTAGGGGCGAATAAAACGCATGGCTATTTTTATCCGCCCGCGCCGTGCGCCGTGTTATATTTTCGTCCATAAAAGGATGGCGACAACAAAAGAAAAGAGCGTCAAGGCTTCCATAAAGGCCAGGGCCAGGATCAGGGTGGTGCGGATATCGCCGCTGGCCTCCGGCTGCCTGGAAATACCCTCCATGGCGGCTCGCGTGGCAATCCCCTGTGAAAAAGCCGAACTCAATGCAGCCACAACTACAGCCAAGGCGACACTTAGAAACTCCATTTCTTTTCCTCCTTAAGAATGCAAATTATTTATTTAATGTCCTTTCACAAAATTGGAAACATAAATTACGGTCAGCAATGAAAACACCAGCGCTTGCACCAGGCCCATGATGACCCCTAAAACCATCACCGGTACCGGGCAGAAGAAAGGGATCATCAAAAACAAAACGGTAACCACCGTTTTTTCGCCGAACATATTGGCAAAAAGACGGAGGGAGAGGGAGACCGGTTTGACCAGCTCTTCAAGTAAATTCAAGGGAAATAAAAAGGGATTGGGCTGGAAGAAGTGTTTGATGTATCCGAGCAGCCCGCCCCTTGTTACTCCGATCAGCTGGACGATAATAATTGTGACTACAGCGAAAGCCAGCGTAGTGGAAAGATCGGTTGTCGGCGGTTTCATCCCCGGGATAAACCAGGACAGGTTCAGGAACAGGATAAATATAAAGAGTGTGCCTACCAGGGGCAAGTATTTTCGCCCTTCCCTGCCCATGGTTTCCTCAAGCAGGTTGTTAAAAAATTCTGCGACCAGTTCCGGCACGTGCTGGGCTCCATGGGGTACAAGGGTCAAACGTCTTGTTAATAAGTAGACCAGGGGCAGGAGAATAATCATAACGGTCCAGGTATTGACTACGGTAGAAGTGATCGGGATGGAGCCTATGTGAAACACGACCGATGGCCTGATATGATCCAGAACTTCCTGCAATGCTTGCAAGTCCAATTATGCTTTTCCTCCTTTCTTCAAGGTGATATAAAATGCTTGTCCCGCTTGTGCTATAACCTGAAGCAACAGACCGGTCAACATCCCAAAGAGAAAAGCCTCCCCAACCAAAATCGAAAGCCCCAAAAGGGCAAGATTGATGACTAACCTGAGGATTGAACGGGTCAATATCCGTGTGGTGGCCTTGTGTTTTGGTAAACCGCGCAGGTTGGAAACGGCCAAGATTTGCCAGCGGTAAAGAAGCCAGGAGATGGGAGTCGCAAGGGCAACTCCCAAGGCGTAAAACGGGTGGCTTAGTGATAATGCGACGACAATGGTTCCTGCACCGATGACGGCCATTGTTTTTCCGGTTGCGTTGACGTTTTTGTTGTCTGCGGTGATCACTGCAGCTATATTTCCTTTCCGCGTCCTTGTTCTCGCACAAGGTTCAATGACCTTAAAAGAGCAAAAACCGGATCAGGCGAAATATTTTCACATGCCAAGTATACCGCATTACCAAAAAGATGACAATGGTACGTAAGGAAAGTTGAAACTTTTGCGCCGGTTTGCCAGACGTAACCATTTACCGAACTCTTTTAATTACTATAATTCTTCAAAAATAGAGAAATTCCTACTTGTAAAATAAATTATTTGGCTCAGGCCCTGATTTCTTCCCGCATAAAGACGATGTAGGCGGTTGCAAAGCAGATCAAAGTAGCAGCGATCAGGCCGGCCAGGTGCGGCCAGATCAGGAGCAGGCTTTGCCCGAAAGCAAGCGGTGCATTGATGGCCCCGCGCAACTGCTCAAGCATAACCAAGCCCAGGGAGCGTACCGAAGGGGTAAGCAAGGTTACGGTGGCTTCATCGTAAAGCATATTCGGTGAAAGCCGCCCCAATCCCTGGTATAAACGGGCGTTGGCCATAACCTGGTTAATGTCGTTCGGATTGGTTACCGGAAAAATCACATTGGCGATCATGCCGACGAAAAACAGGGCAAACAAGGAGAAAAACAACCAGAATGCTATCCCCGCCAGGGCTGAAGTGGTGGTCTGGCGAAACAAGATCGAAAACAGGAGTGACAGGGCCAGCCAAAAGGAAATATAGATCACGCTCAAGGAAAGATAGGTCAGGATACGCAGAAATTCATCCACGGTGGGCGGCACACCAAAAATAAGCAGGCCCAACCCGCCGGTCAAAAAACCCAATCCGAAAATGACGATCGCGATGACCGCAACCCCGGCGATAAATTTGCCGTTAATCAGCGCATCGCGGTAGATCGGCTGGGATAAGACATGGCTCAGGGTGCTCCGGTCTCGTTCTCCGCTGATGGCATCAAACCCCATCATCAGACCGATCAACGGCCCCAGAAAAGAGACAAACGTGGTAAAGGAAAAGGGTAGGGATGAACCGGCGGTGGTAAAAAGCTTTAAAAAAACAAAGTCGGTTTCCCGGCCCGGCGCCGCCGTGCGGATCGTGGTTGCCGCGATATAAAGCGAGGCCAGGCAGGCGGCGACGACGAGGATGGTTAAAATCACAAATCGTTTACCGCTGAGGTGATCGGATACCTCCTTTTTGACCACCGCGGCCAAGCCTCGGTTTGCTTCAAAAAGGGCTTTAAACCCGTGACGGTTGTTCCCCGATGTCGCTGTTTCGATCATGATTTACCTCCTCCCTCTGGAAGTAACGCTGATAAATGTCATCCAGCAAAAAACCCCTCAAATGCAGGTGCAGCAACCGGTATTCCGCCCCGATCAGCGCCGCCGCCAGGAGCGGGCGGATATCGGCGGTGCAGTGCAAAGTGATCATCCGACCGGCCTGTTCAAGGCCGACAACCCCTTCGAATTTCCGGCAAAGGGTTAACAGTGCTTCGTCCTGCGGCTGGGCCATGAGCTCCAGTTTCAGTTCCTGCCCCACCTGGAGCTGGTGGCCGAGCTGGTCGATTGTGCCGGAAGCGATCATCCGTCCTTTAATGAAAATACCGACCTGATCGCAAATTTCCTGTACTTGCTGGAGCAAATGGGAGGCGATCAAAATTGTTCTCTGATCTTTCACTGCCAGGTCAACAATTAACCGCAGCAGCTCTTTTACCCCTTCCGGATCGATACCCAGCGTCGGTTCATCCATAATGATCAACGGCGGGTCTTTGACCAGCAGGTCGGCAATGCCGAGCCGCTGGCGCATGCCGCGTGAATACTGGCCAACTTTACGATGGATCGCCTCGTGCAATCCGACCTTTTCCAGGGCATTCCCGATCCGTTTTCCCGCTTCCGGGGTCGCCAGCCCGTTCAACGCGGCGGTATACTCCAGGTTTTCCCACCCGGTCATGTCCTGGTAAAAACCGACGCTGTCCGGAAGGTAGCCGACCTGGGATTTAACTTCCAACGGATGACGGGTCGGGTCGAGACCGTTGATCAGGGCTTTTCCGGCGGTCGGTTCTGTTAAGCCCAGCAGCATCAAGATCGTGGTTGTTTTTCCGGCGCCGTTGGGTCCCAGGAGACCGAAGATCGTCCCCTTGGTCACTTTCAAATTAAGATTATCCACGGCGGTTAAACGGCCGTAGCGCTTGGTCAGGTTTACGGTTTCAACCAGGGGCTTACCGGCTGATTCCATCACTTACCGCCTCCCGTATTTCTGGAAAACCCCGTAGACCCCGGCAATCACCAGTATCACGATTACGACTCCGACCAGGCCCCATAAGGTGGATGTCTTGACGGTTACCCGAAACTCTTCCTGTTTCGTTGTCTCCTGGGCCGATGCACTCATCGCAACCACGTAATCTCCTGCTATCGCCTTGCCGGCGGCGGTTATCGTTGCCGTAACCTGCCGGCTCTCTCCGGGATCAAGCACGGTGATCGTATCCGGATCGAACGAAACCGACCACTGGCCCGGTGTTTGGGCGGAAAATTTGATTTCATGCAGCGGGGCGCTACCCTCATTTTTGATTTCCAGGGTTATTTTTTTATCCCGCCCGGCCACCACGTCCGCATTGAGACGGCCGGAGGGGGTGGTCAATACGAGCTGGTAGGTTCCGCTGATGATTACTTTCAGTTCTTCAACAGCCTGCCCTGTGGTGCCGGTAGCATAGACCGGAATTGTATATTCACCCGCCTCGACGGTGGCGGCGGGGGTGATGCTGACCTCTAAATTTTTCGTTTCGCCCCCATCAACACTGATGCTGGCGACCTGTTGTTGTTCATGTGAAGGTTTGAAACTAACCTGCCAGCCCTGGGGGATGTCGGCCCCGAGGCTGTAACCCTGTTCGTCGGTTCCGGTGTTGGTCAGTCCGAGTTTGAAAACAAAAGTGGCGTCGGATGAACCTTTGAGTTCCGAGTACTGTGCTTTCAATTTATCCTTGCCCGTTGTTGCCCGGCTTACGTTTATATTTAATTTAAGGCTGTCCACGATCTGACCGTTCAAGGAGACCGAAACGGTAACGCTGTGCACTTCTTCCGGCGCATTATCCGGTACCTGGACTTTCAAATCCGCTCTTTCCGCCGATTCTGCCTTCAAAAAGACCTGGTTAATTCTTCGCCCCTGTCCCTCCAGGGAGGCCTGCCATTCTTCCGGGCAACTGCTCAGATCCAGTTGCACGATCCGGCTTTGCAAATTATGGTTATGGATCTGTAAAGAAAAAGTGAGCAGTTCACCGGGGCCGGCGGTGATGCCGGGGTACGTTGTGGAAAGTTCGATTCCTGCGGCGGCCGCCGCAGGCGCAGGAGCGGCAACCAACACCAGTAAAAACATGACGACGAACAGGGCCCTCAGTATGGGTAACCTTTTTCTGAACACTATCGATCTCCTCCCGGTAAAGTATATCATCTTAAACCGACGCATCCATATAAAAAGCGGTAAGCTTTTTCATATACTTTATAGCAGATTTTGATGCAAAACGAAATAGCAAATCCAGGCAAACCAAACAGATCAGGGGGCGCTTTTCTGCCGCCTCCGGATCTGACCATGGTGATCACGCTTGCAATAGCCGGTACTGCACCATATAATGAACTTGTTCTACTGAGATCCATTACCGGGGTGATAAAATACCGATGGAGCGGAGATCGGTTTTATGAGGCGGAAGGGGATCTGGAACATGCCCGGAACGATCTGAAAAATGGTTTTAACAATTGGCTTGTTTCGCAGCCCACCAGGCTGCGAAAAAAGCGGCCAAAGCAGTTTTCCATAAAAAGGGGGCCGTAGCAGGGGGGCATTCTGTTTACGATCTTTTAAAAGAACTGTCACAAATGGAAAAGGTAGGTTCAGATCTACTCGAAGCGGGTTTTGAACTGGACAAGGCTTACATTCCTACCCGTTACCCCAACGCTCACCCCGCTGGATCACCCCGCGATCGTTATACTGCCGGTGAAGCGGCAAGGTTGATCAACCTTGCCGAAAAAGTATTGCGGTTCTGTGAAAGTTTTTATCACCCTATAACCGGAAAAAGTTATTAGGCAGGTTCACATCGGTGCAAAGTGTTTGAACCGGGTCCTGCCTCTTTACCGGGTCGTTCTGTTCGGGTCCTACGCCAAAAACAGGTACACCGTGGCCAGCGATATCGATCAGCTCAAAAATAATATTGAACGTATGGTTGCGAATGGTGTTGTGATTTTAACATGCTCAAACGTTTTTTGAAGTATTACCGTCCGCATATGGCGCTCTTTGTCCTTGACTTCAGTTGTGCTTTGGTCATGGCTGCGCTGGATCTGGTCTTTCCGGTGGCCGTGCAATGGATCATTGACTCGGTCCTGCCGCACCGGGATCTCACGCTTTTTTTTAAGATCTGTGCCGGATTGCTGGTCCTTTACCTGCTCAGAGCCCTGCTGGAATATATCGTGCATTACTGGGGCCATGTTCTCGGGGTGCGGATGGAATACGATATGCGTCAGGATCTGTTCGATCATATCCAGAAGCTGTCCTTTCGCTATTTTGATCATACCAAAACCGGCCATATCATGTCCCGCCTGGTGAACGATCTGCACGAGATTTCCGAACTGGCCCACCACGGTCCCGAGGATCTGTTTATTGCACTTTTCACCTTGAGCGGCGCCTTTGTGATCATGGTGACGATCAACTGGCAGTTAACCCTGCTTACCTTTATCCTGGTCCCGATCATGCTCTGGTTTACGATCGCCAAAAACCGGCAGATGCAGCATATATTCCGTGATGTGCGGCTCAAGGTGGCCGATATCAATGCCCGGGTTGAGGACAGCATTTCCGGGGTCCGGGTGGTCAAGTCCTTTACCAACGAACGCTACGAAATGGAGAAATTCAGGCAAGAGAATCTCAACTTCCGGCACTCCAAACAAAGATCATACAAGGTCATGGCCGAGTTTTTTTCCGGGGTGAACCTTTTTGCCAACCTGATCAGCCTGGTGGTTGTGTTTTGCGGCGGCTTTTTTGTTTACCGGGGGCAGATTACTTTGGGGACCCTGGTCAGCTTTTTGCTTTACGTGGCCATGTTTCTACAGCCAATCCGGCGCTTCTCCGTTCTGGTCGAAACCTACCAGCAGGGCATGGCCGGGTTTCACCGCTTTGTCGAAACACTGGAGATCGAACCGGATATTGTCGACCGGAAAAATGCCCGCCCGGCGGGACGCTTGAAGGGCGAAATTGTTTTTGATCGCGTCACCTTCAGCTATAACCGGGATAAAAATATTCTTAAAGAGATCAGCCTGCGCATCGCTTCCGGAGAAACCGTGGCCCTGGTCGGTCCGTCCGGGGCCGGCAAGACCACGCTCTGCAACCTCATCCCCCGGTTTTATGATATCCAGGCCGGCAGTATCCGGATCGACGGTGTCGATATTCGTCATTTTCAGCAGCGCTCGCTGCGGCAAAACATCGGTATGGTGCAGCAAGACGTATTTTTGTTTACCGGCACCATCCGCGATAACATCGCCTACGGCAAACTTGACACCACCGACGCGGAAATAATGGACGCCGCGGTGAAGGCCAACGCCCACCGGTTTATCACGGAGCTGAAGGATGGTTACGAGACCTATGCTGGCGAACGCGGGGTCATGCTCTCCGGCGGGCAGCGGCAGCGTATTGCCATTGCTCGCATCTTTCTCAAGAACCCCCCGATCTTGATCCTTGATGAGGCCACCTCGGCTCTTGACAGCGAAACCGAGGCCATGATTCAAGAGGCTCTCCACAAACTCTCCCAGGACCGCAGCACTCTTGTCATCGCCCACCGTCTGGCCACGGTCCGCCGGGCCCACCGCATCCTCGTGCTCACCGATGACGGCATCGTCGAGGAAGGCACCCACGAAGCCCTGCTGCAAAAGAACGGCCACTACGCCCGGCTCTACCTGGCCCAATTTGACGGTTTCATCCCCGACACGGCCTAGCCGATCACTATTGCTGCAAAAGGACCTATGGCAAATATGTACACACCATTTCCCTGCCTGCCGAATTCCTTTTTCCTATCGTCTCCAATGTCCGCCAGGGTGGGCAGCCCGCCCGAGTCCGGCCTCACCTGTTGCTTTTTCTGTAAGTGACGGCGGTGCAAATAGCGCTGATAGAAGCAAAAGCAACGAGCACCGGGAATGCCAGCAAAGGGATCCCCCTCAGCAGCGCAAAGGGAGTTTCAAAGAGAAAGGTTTCCCAGAAACCGGCCGCTGTTTTTTCCCATAAGCCCGGTGTCTGGTAAAGCAGTTTCGGGTTCAGAATAGCCTGGAAATTGGCATGATAGCGGGTCAGCGCTACAACCATCAATGGTAGCCAGGCGGCGGCCAGCGAGAAAAAGAAACCCGATAACCTGCGGTAGCGTCCTGCCTTTGAGGCTTGATCGGAGAAAATGTCGTCATGAGCGCAGCCGTCCAATTTTTCGAAATACTGGGTTCCTGAAGAGATGCTGCCCGCAAGATGCTCCCAGCCGCTGTCCTCGAAAAGGGTTTTGTAGTCTGCAAAGTCTGTCTTGCCTTTGAAACAACGGTAGTCAATCCGGATCACAACATCTTTTGGATCGACACTACGGAAACGGTAGAAACCGAGGCAACTTTTATTGAACAGTGCGTAACCCCCTGCGGCCATTTCAGAAAGCCATTTTTCTTCCTTCTCGAATTTAAAAAATAGCCTGAACCTGGTGGTAGTCATGCCTTTTCCTCCTTAAATCGCATCTTTGGTCAGCGCAATCATATGTTCCATGCGCCGGCAGTCCTGCATCAAGATTTTCTTCCCCCGTGTGGTGGTCTCGTAAGTTTTCCGGCGGGGGTCATCGCTTTTCACCGGGCGGATCAGTTTTTTCTTCAACAGGTTTTCAAAGGCCCCGTAAAGGGTGCCGGCTGCTACCCTGACCTGGCCCCTGCTTAACGCCTCGATCTTCTGCATCACCGCGTAGCCGTGGGATGGCTCAAGCAAAGTGAGCAGGATATAGTAGGCGGTTTCTGTCAATGGCAGCAACCTCTCCTTTTTCATTTTCACTCCTCCTATACAACCTCACTATATAGTCTCATTGTATACAGTGTGACTGTATATGTCAACGGCATATCTGCGTGGAATTTTTACCTTCATGGCAGGCAAGCACATTACAGTATTGTAATATTATAATAATATGGTATACTTGTATCATCTGCAGGAGGTTGCTGAAGTGAAAAGCACCAAAGAGGGACTGGAAGTAATCCGGGAGAAGGTAAAGTTGTTAAAGGCACTGGCCAACCCGGTGCGCCTCTGTATTGTCCGGGAATTGATCGCCCGGGGGGAGTGCAATGTATCTTCCATGCAGCATTGTTTGGATCTTTCCCAGTCCAACGTATCGCAGCATCTGGGACGTTTAAGAGATATCGGTATTATTCAAGGAGAGCGAAGGGGAACAGAAGTATTTTACCGTCTGATAAATGCAGAGGCTGCCGGGATTATCAAAGTGCTGTTTTAACAAGCATTGCTGCATGCCATATGTCTTCAGTAATCATGGGTTGCGTCGTGGTGAAATATACTTCTGGAAAGGAGAATCCGTGAAAATGATTGTTGAGTTAACCGCAGAAGCAAAGGAACACATTTTGAAAAGCAAAATGGAGGCGGTAACGGTTGATATGTCCACTTGTCGGAGTTGAAGGGGTGATTACATCAGGTCTGCCGTGAGAGCAGGCGAGCCGCAAAACAGGAATGATTACGATGAAATTTACACTGATGGAATCAAAGTTTACCTATCACGCTCCGTGGATGCCGGGCGGGTTAAAATCATTTACAGGCGCCGGCTCTTTATTGAAAGCCTGGAAGCAGTGGTTTCATGAACGGGCGGCAAAGTGGAATACGGGGAGGTCATGCAAAATAATGATGTTAACATAAACCGTCCTTGCCCGGGCTGAAAACTGTGCCCGTACGGATGCGAGGTCCCCTGGGGATATTTTTGATGGGGCTTTTTTTGGGGCTGGTCGCCTCGCCCTGTGCCACACCGGTGCTGGCGGTCATGATCACCTATGTGGCCTCCAGGCAAAATCTGGCCATCGGGGGGCTCTTATTGTTTGCCTACGGATTGGGGCAGGGAACGCCTCTTCTGGTCGCAGGTACCTTTACCGCTACCCTGAAAAACCTGCGCTCCTTCAAACGTTACAGCCCTTATATTACTTGTACCAGCGCTGCAATCCTGATCTTCATGGGGTTCTACTTTTTTCGTTTGGCCTTCTAGCAAAAGGCCCCGCGGATGCCCGGAAATTAATGGAGACACTCCTCAAATTATTTGATTCCCTTACAAAGTTGCCCGCCAGTTACGCCGGCCAGACCGTCTTTCACCTGCACATGTATCTTATCCTCCCGCTACCGCGGTGATGTCCCCGATCCCCGGGGCGGCATCCGCAGAATCAAAAAAGCGTGGCACCCTATCCGGGAGAGAGCGAATAGCCCTCATCACAACGCAAAACGGAAAGATGGTCCTGAACGTCGCTGCAGCATTCAAAACCTGAGCCGATCCTGAGAAAAATCACGTTTAAAGTGGAAATCAAACAGAATCTTGACAGCATTTCGGACTCGATCGACACCGTATCCGAATGGCGTATTTCTTTGCCTACCTAAAAACCGACAAATAAGTTTTTCAAGCTCTGTGGGCAGATAACACAAAAGGAAATACGCTAGACAATAAGGAATTTAACAATACTATCTTGCAAAGGGGGGATTCTCTTATGGAAAAATTACTTGACCTGATCCATACTGGCCAGTTATCCGACTGGACTCGGCGCAGCCAAGATGCTTTTGCTGAGCTTTTTGGTTCTGCTGCGGGCAGATACCCGGAAAGGGCTAGGCAATCAATAACCATCAGGGCACCTGAGTTTCGTTCTGGTACAGGCGGCGTCCCCTTTGCGGCCCTAATTGATCCATCTAATCCTGACTCCGGGGCATATGGCGGTATGAGCTTTGTCATCTTTCCCATCGAGAATCGGCCGGCTTTGTTAGGCCTGGTTATCGGCACCCAGGGGCTTAGTCCCGATGAAGAGGTTCTGGCGCGTCCCGGTCATGGCCGCAAGGTAGCTGCCATCTGCAACTGGCTCAACAAGCAATATGGCCGAGGAGAGATGGTCGCTTGGGCCAAGCAAGATCCGGCACGCATCGATCTGGATATACCTGGTAATGTCAAGACCCTTTTTGCCGACTATCAACCCATTTTTAACAGGTACGGCCGGGTGATTTATGGTCTGTATGCTCCAAGCAAGGATCGTCATGCTTCAAAAGAATGCCTCAAGGCCTACCTTGATCTGATGTTCTCCGAAAGGGGTTTTCAACCCCTAAAAGGGGCCGAAGCGGACGCCAGGCGGCTTGAAGCTGCATACTATGCCCACATGCTTCCCGATTGCAACGTAGAAGAGGCAGCTTCACTGCTTAAGCGGCGTAAATATGTAATTCTCCAGGGACCACCGGGTACGGGGAAAACCCGTATGGCTTTAAAGTTGCTTGATCATGAATACCATAACAATGGGATGGTGATCCAGTTTCACCCCAATACCACTTATGAGAATTTCGTCGGCGGGCTGGCACCCCTCCATACTGAAGGTGGTCTGGGGCTCCACTTTGCCCCTAAGCCGGGTTTTTTGATGGAAGCTGCATCGAAAGCTGCAGGACAAAAGGAGAGGCCTTACTTGTTACTGATCGATGAAATTAACCGTGCTGATCTCGCCAAGGTCCTTGGAGAGGCAATCTACCTTCTAGAGCCTACGGAAAGCGGTCGCACGCTCGAGTTGCCCTACAATTTTGGTGCACCCTTGCACTCACAACTTACTCTTCCCCAGAACCTACATATTTTGGGGACAATGAACAGCTCTGACCGCAGTATTGCCATTGTTGATATAGCGGTCCGCCGTCGTTTTGCTTTTTTGACAATGTGGCCCCAAATAGTGGTAGTTGAGTCTTATGGATGCCAACTAATGCAGCATGCTTTTCAGGAACTGCTCAACATTTTTGTGGAGTATGCCAGCGCAGAAACTCTATGTCTTCTGCCAGGCCACTCTTATTTTCTCGAAAAGGAACCGCATCAAGCCCTCACCACACTGCGTGTGAACCTCGTCCCGCTGCTTGAAGAATATCTTAATCAGGGTTACGTAGCTTCTTTTGCCGATTCCATTCAGGCATATCTGCAGTGGCTAGAGAGTTTATCGGCATGAGTTTAACCAGGGCAGCTCGTGAAACCGCATGTTTTGAAACAGTAGATAACTCTCAATTGAGACTACCGGCCGCTTTTTTACTTAAAGGCGCGATGCCCCGAGATCACCAGGGTCAATCTGCTCGTCTGGCTCAGCAGTTTCTCAGGCAAAATCGGGGTATATTAAGTGACTTTGCTATTAATGGCCGTGTCGATTATGATGGTTCATCGGTTGTCATCTATTTGCAAACCGGTGGTCAGGTCGGTGCCTTGCCCCTGTTATCTCCGATGAGCGGCCGTGTTGATTTTGGACTGGTGATTCAACCTCGTTTCGGTTGGCAGGGTATTGGACCGATGTTGGGGTCCATGGGGTGGAAGATCCTTCCTGATCCATTACCCTTGCCGCTGCTGCCCCGATCAGATCGGAAAATACCTTCCTGGGTGTTGTCATCAACAATTTTACTCCGCTTACAAAGGCTTTTAGACCAACTGGAGCGCAGTTTTGAATATGCAGAGACCGATTTAGACGCTCCCCGGGGACAGGTCAATTGGAATAGATATGCAGTCACCAAGGTTGCCCACGCAAATTTATTAAGCATTCCCTGCCGGTTCCCAGATCTGCGCGACAACACAGCACTTAAAGCAGCGATTCACTTTACCCTTCGCAAACAACTGGCCGGTTTGCAAAGTCAGTGGACAGCCGGCGTTGTGGTCTTGCAGCTCTTAACGTTATGCCAAGAATTGTTGGAGAAAGTGCGCGATGTCCCCGCTTGTCAACCAAGCCCTAAAATCTTAAGCGGTTGGTTCCAGAGCCGTCTTGGGACTAGAGTATTTCGTGAAGGTATTCAGGCGGTGGAATGGACGGTAGATGATCGGGGTCTGGCCGGCCTGGGGGATCTACAGGGATTGCCTTGGATACTGCCTATGGACCTTTTTTTCGAAGCTTGGGTTGAAACAGTGCTGAGGCGGCTCGCCAGCCGCACCGGTGGAGTGATCAAAACAGGCCGGCAAAGGGAAACTGTCATCCCGCTGGGCTGGTCTCCGCCGTACTTAGGATCGCAACGCTATTTGCTCCCTGATATTATCCTGGAGCGAGATCAGGAAACGATTATATTTGATGCAAAGTATAAAAATCATTGGGAGGAACTGAGCCGTGAAGGTTGGTCCGGGCTCGATCAAGAGTTGCAAGAGCGACACCGTAATGACCTGCTTCAGGTGTTAGCCTATTCAACTATATCCGCAAGTAAAAGGGTCGTCTGCTGCCTGGCCTACCCCTGCCGCGCCCGCACGTGGCATTCGTTGCTTCGGCGGCGGCGTCCCTATCATAAAGCCTCAGTCCGTGCCGGCTCCCGCCGGGTTGATCTAATCCTTACCGCTGTGCCCATGGGGCTTAACCCCGAAGAAATCTGCCCGGTGTTGGATAGCGCCCTAAGTAATTAGTCTGGGCTTATTTCCCCTTAAAGCTTGTCTAACCGTTTCTTTACAGTTAAAATTAGATTAGTCAAAAACTTGCATCAAAAAAAGAGCTTTTATCCCGCTTATCGTTACGACCGTTGTATACGTTCAACAGGTTTGTCTATTATTACAATTGTATTTGTCTTCTTGCCTTTTGTACCGGGAGAACGTGGTTTGCTCGTGGTCATAGAAATCGTAGATCTGTTTCATTTAAAATGTGTGACAGCATCTACATCTACCTGATGCACTCCCACGGCGGGATGTTTACCAAATATGACCATTCTGAAAATAAGTCGGAGGTGTAGGGAATGACACTGTATTTTGATCAACAACCTTGCCACAGCATAACAAGGGCCATTGGAAGATACGCGAAAGACGAGTTCAATTCCGTGTATCGGTCGACAGTGCCACTACTCTCCTTTCTTGACCGAGAAAATGTACAATTCGATTCACTGCTCAAAAGGATTGATATGCTACCATATGACAGTCTTCACCTCGAGTACAAGGTACCGCCCCAAAAGGGCTGTGGTAAGGGGTCCCAGACAGACGTGATGGTAATCTCCGGGCAGTCTTCTCTTGCAATAGAAGCCAAATGGACTGAACCACGTTATGAAACAGTGGGTAAATGGTTGGGAAATGGCTCCAATGCGGGTAACAAGGAGCAAGTCCTGGAAGGCTGGCTATATTTGCTCAACACACGCTCCAACCGCATACTGACCCGAAATGATATTCAGACGGCTGTATATCAAATGGTTCACAGAGCAGCCTCTGCTTGCTTTACTGGCAAATTTCCTAGGATGATATATCTAGTTTTTGAACCATCGTATTGTGTCAACACGGCTGGCAAGGATGTCATTAAAAGAGATCTTGAAAGTTTACATAATTTGTTAGGTAGACCCGAAACGTTTCCCTTCTATCTTGTAACAATCTTTCTCACCCTAACCACTAATTTCAAAGAACTGGCATCACCAAAATGCAAAGGCAAATCTACACGAACAAGACTGAAGACTGCACTATTGACCGGGGCACACCTATTCGATTTTGAGAATTACCAGGTAACTAGAATATGATAATTATCATCGTTTTGTAAGCATCAGCGATCACTCACTTATAATCTTACCCAAGGGGGTTTGGCTCACTCACGACGAAATCTTACCGAAGGGGCAGTCGTCGTGGGTATCTTGGCAACATTCGCCAACGTTATAGTCGGGCCAATACGCGCCCGGAGAAAAGTAATATTATTGATGAGGCGATCAATTTATTAGGGTGCCACCATAAGTATGCCATTGGTGTTCTAAACCAAACACACACCCCCGTCCGGCAGGCTCCCCGCGGGGCGGCGTAGGCCCTTACGTTACATAGAGGCAATGCCGGCAATTCAACTTGTCTGGGAAATTTAGACTATCCTTGTGCATTCCGATTCCGAACGCCACTTGGTTAACATCTACAGGAAAAATATGGTGGATGTCGATGCTGTCGTTATAATGTACATTTAAGTCTACAGGAACCCGGATCCACACATTTTTCTATATCCAAGCAATACCAGCACGATACCTTGCGGCCTCTACCGTCTCGTGTAACTACCGGTCGGCCGGTACTTAGAGCTTGATAGAGGGATGTTAAGCGTTGCTGCCCATCAAGAATCAAATGATCTATGTGAACTGTATCACTTCCATCCGGATCCACACCCTCGACCAGGCGTGGCATAAATTTCACATTTGGATTCCCTAGTTGTAGCAACATGATCGCACCGATAGGATATGACTGCAATATGCTTACCAAGAGTCTGCGGATGCGTTCGTCATCCCAGGCCCAACTTCTTTGAAAATCAGGCAATTGAATTTGTCCAGCTCCTACCGATTGGAGGTGGCTAGTTAACAATCCTGCTGATATGGGATCAGGGTTTCAACAGGTTGGTTGCTTCGTCCGGGGCGTCAAAGGGCCCGCTGATCCGGCCGTTGTCGAGGCCCCAGTACTGGGCGGAGCGGGCGTGAGCCTGAAGATGGTGTATGAATTCGGGATGGCAGGTCAGGACAAAGACCTGGTGGGTCTCGGCCAGGTTGGCGATGAGCCGGGCGGTCTGCCTGCTGTGCGCCGGGTCAAAGTTGACCAGGGAATCGTCGAAGATCACGGGCAGGGGGTCCATGCTGCGAATCCGGCTCAACCGCACCGCAAGGAAAAGCTGCTCCCTGGTCGCCCGGCTCAGCTGATCGGTCATCAGGGGCCCCGCCTCCCTGGCCGGTTCAACTTCAAAATCCAGACCCGTCGCAGTTCCCTCAAGGATTGTTTCGGGCAAAGCCACACTGTCATAATCTCCCGAGGTGATCTCCCTGAAGATGCTGCCGGCGGATCCGAGAATGGTGCCCCTGGTTTTTTCGATAAAGATCTTGTGAACCTCATCAACCAGGAGTTCGGCCAGGCGGTATCGGGCGTATCGTTCGGCCAGGACCTCCAGTTTGTTTCTTGCAGCGGTAATTTTACGTTGGGCCTGTTGCAGCTTCTCATCCGAGGAAAGGTCCCGGATCTCCTTCTCCAGGACGGCTTTGTGCTCCGATCGGGTGATCCGCTCACCGTTCAATTCTTCCAGATCCACGATCGTTTCGCGATAGACCCCCTCAATTTCCTCCAGGGAAGAGTAGGCGTTGAAATATTGAGCATAGGCATCCAATACATCCCGCGCCGGTTCATCCTTTGTCAGTACCTTTTTGCGCCTCTCGACATTCAAGGATGTGATCAGGTCCAGGCGCAGGTTTTCAAAGCTACTTTCTTTCTCTTTAAGCTCCCGGTGGCGGATACCCCGGTTGATGAAGGCGGCCAGAAGATCGGGTAAACCGGCCGGGGTTGTTTGCACTGCGGGGTTTTCTTTTTGCAGCAGCGCAGTTATTTTTTTCTCCAGATCAATCTTCTCCAGTTCCGCTTTTTCCAGTTCCCGGGCCAGCGGCAGGTTTGTTACGGCTTTTTCGATGGCGGTAAAAATCTCTTCCGCCCGGGAAAAATCCTTGCCGGCCTCCGGCGCACCCAGATCAAGAGTGTGCAAAACCGGAGAAATTTCTTCAAAAATTAGACCGAGTTCTTCGGATTGATCTTCAAGCCCCTGTTCGGTCTCCAGCCAGAGGTCGTACCTCTCCTTCAAGCCGGCGATCTCGCTGTGAAAATCCGTCAGCCGGGCATAGGCGACGGTGGAGGGAAGGTTGAACAATGTCACCGTCCGGGCCAAGCTGTCTTCCAGCGATTGCCGTTTTACTTGCAGGGTTTTTCCCCTTGCGGAAAGTGCGAGCAGCTCATTTTCAAGCCCTGTGATCTCTGCCCCCAGAAGGCCAAGCGCGTTTTTATAATCTCTTTCTTTTGACTGGTAGGAGAAAAAGTGAGCGAGCAGCGCCGCCGCCCAGATGGCGCCCGCTCCCAGCGATAACAGGGGGCTCAGTAGAGCCAGAAGCAGGACCAGGGCCAGCCCCAGGCCCGCCAGAAGGGACAGGCTTTTCGGCCGGAGCTGATTCTCCTTGGTGAACCCTTCTTTTTCTTTGAGCTTCCGGTCAAGCCTTTCTTGAATCGGCTCTTTTTCGATTGCTAGCCGTTCCAGTTCCTGTGCCGTCTTTCTGTATTCCTCTACCTCTTCCCGCAAGCCCTCCCTGTTGACGCTATCGGCAGGGATGCGATCCAGGATGGTCAGATCCCTCCCCCATTGGGCATTCA
The DNA here is from genome assembly GCA_964420065.1 of uncultured Syntrophomonadaceae bacterium. Lineage (GTDB taxonomy): Bacteria > Bacillota > Dethiobacteria > DTU022 > DTU022 > CAYQQK01. Next base: position 32,548 of record CAYQQK010000011.1, read on the forward strand.
GTCCGCTCAGTTTTTTTTCAAGTTCTTTTTCCTCCCTGGTGTATTTATCTTTTTTCTGCCGGAAGTGGGCCAGTTTTTCCCGCCATCCGGAAAGGTTTCTTTCAAAACGGGGCAGGATCTCCTTTTTCTCGAGATAGGCCTGGAGGCGATCCGGCGCTGCGGCCAGATTGAATCCCCGGGTGGCATCCTCGTATTCATCCATGCAGCGATCGTATTTCCCCCGAAGCTGCCGGCCTTGTTCCAGGCTGTCCTCCGGAAATGATTGCAGCAAACGGTTGTCCTGTTCCATGTTTTTATCAAGAAGAAGCATCTGCTCGTATTTCCGGTAATGGTCTTTGATGATTTCCAGGGTCTCTTTTTTTACCTGCAGATCCCTCCGCTTCTTTTCGATCCGGGGGATTACCATGTCTGTCAACTCTTCCAGTTCTCTTACTTTCAGATAGTAGGATTCGAGCTGTTTGTTCGCTTCGTCCCTTTCGGCGACACCTTCCCGGATTGTCTCCCAGTACGGTTTGAATTCCAGTACACCCTGAGCGCCCCTGGTTCCGCCGATCTTCCGGGCCGTTTTTTCAAACTCCCCCTTGAATCTTGCCAGGTGCAGGGCATCGATCCAGCCCCCGCCCAGCAAAACCAGCTGCAGGCGCCGCTCCTCCCCGGCGCCGGGTCCCTCGGGGATTCGCCTGAGCTCATCAAGGCTGATCGTGAACACCTGCCGGTAGGTGTAACCCTCCAGATGGTTGAAGATCTCTTCCACTTCCCTTTCCCGGTGGCTGCCGAGAGGGGAAACCCTGGGCCTGCCGTAACCCAGGAGGTGGAGATTGTAGCGGCTGCGATCTGCCAGCTCCAGATCAACGTCGTAATTATGCTCTCCACCCGGGGCGGGAGGAAGAAAATCTTTCCTGGGAAGACCGTAGCCCAGGTAGCGCAGGGCGGTCATCAACGTGGTTTTGCCGGCTCGGTTCGGACCCGCGATGATGACCAGGCCGGGGTGAAGGGACTCCATCACCTGGTCGCGGATAATTCCAAAACTGTGCAAACAGATCCGGCGCAGTCTCAAGAATCCTCACGCTCCCCGACTATCCTTTCAACGGCCAGGTTAAAGGCATCTTCGAGGAGAGTCTCAAATATTTCAGCCTTTACCGGAAGGGCGTCATCTCCGGTCTCGCCTCCGAGGCCGGCTTTGGTCCAGATCTCGCCCATGGCGGAGACGGCTCTTTTTCTGAACTCCGCTTCTTCCAGGGTTCTCTTTTTCATTGTATGCAGTGCCTGCACCGTCTCATCCCGTTCCAGCAAAAGTTTCAGAGCGGGGATGGGGGAACCGGTGCGCAGCTTGACACCCTCGGTCCACAGGAAAGGCTTCAGCGGGGCCAAGCGTTCGTTCAGCGCTGCGGCCAGGGTTTCGGCAACCTCGATTTCACGGCCTGCAATCAGTTGATCATGGATCTGCCCCCTGCCGCCGATTTCCCAGCGCACCACGTAACCTTCGGGCCTGAAATCCCGGTCCGGGGCAGAAAAACCAGCTGGGAATTCGGGCGGGAGGCTGATCATTTTTTGCCCTTCCCGCGCCATTGAATCGAGAAGATCATCCAGATCTTGCGGGGGTCGGTCCGAATCCAGGGACAGTTTGCGCACCGTCCATATGACCGGGGAGGTAGGGATGAATTGCATCCGGGCCGGATCGGGGGAAGCCATTTCCACCAGAAGGCATCCCCTCAATCCGCTTTCACCCACATCCCGGCCCTGGGGAGTGCCCGGATAGGCGATCACCGGGTTGCTGCTGCGGATCAGGGCCGGTGCGTGGAGATGCCCCAGGGCCCAGTAATGGATGCTCCCCTGACCCTTCAGTTCATCGGGGGAGCAGGGGACATAGGCACGGGCTCCCGGGTTAAGTCCCGTGTGCAGCAGGGCAATATTGATCAGGCCGTCCGCCGGGGGCCGGTAATGCAGATGAATTTTTCTGCTCTCCGCGGCAGTGGCATAGGACTGCCCGATCACTCTGACTGCGGCCCTGCCGGGCCGGTCAAAAACTTCGATCAGCTCCACTTGATCCGTTCCCAGAACCCGAACATTGTCCGGCAGTTTAAAAAAGTCTGTTCCCCTGCCGATGGGATCATGGTTGCCATAGATCATAAAAACGGGAATGCCTTTACCGGCCAGCCGTTTCATCTGCTCCGCGAAAAAGAGATTCCCTTTGACGGAGCGGGCTTCATGATCATAGATATCACCGCAGATCACAACAAAATCCACTTCGTGTTTGATGGCGGTGTCCACGATATTTCTGATGGCGCTATAGGCACTCTCCCTCAGGGAGTTTTGCAGTGTTTCAGAGATGGCCCCAACCGCTTTGAGGGGACTGCCAAGATGAAAATCCGCAGTGTGGATAAAGCGGATGCCCTTCAATCATAGCCCTCCTTAGGGGTTCTTTGTGCATATTATGGCAATTTGCTGTGACAGCATTGTGTCACAGGTGTTGAGGTAGATCACATTTCGGTTACCATAAGACAGGTTCATTTCACCGTAATTAAAACTGTCAACATTGTCAATTTCTATCACCGGCCTTGATTTCCTGCCAAGCGGCTGTGCCTTGGGGCATTTTCAGCGGTATTTTAAACGCTACGGGTTCAAGTGGGGAAGTCATTGTTAGTTAAAATAATGCAAGGCTGTGTGAACCGCACCTCGAAAAAGCGTTAATCCAGCGAGCAACGGGATTTGTACTTCAGAATAGAGAAAGGAAAATTCAGGTTATACGATCCTAAAACTAATAGTAAATGGAATAGCAAAGGGGAGAGTAATGGCGCCGGCTTCGTCCCAGCAAAAATATTGCTTTGGTATCCGACCAGATAGAAGCTGAAAGCCACCAAGAATATCTGCTGAATATACTAAAGCAGAGCTGCTCTACAGGGATGTCGTGCGAATTCCATTTGTGTACGGCCTCAACCTGCACAGCGGTCCGGATTCCGCCAAAATGGAAGATGTTGAAGCTTTCAAGCGTATGATCTGGATGGCCAAATACCTGGAATCCGATCCATTTAAGGCAGTGCATCAAAACAGCGTTGGTGCAATGTGTGGGTTACCGCGTTTTTAAGATCTCTCAGTTTTCGGGTCACCTTTTCCACCTCTGGTAAAGAAGATGAACTAGTGGCTTGTTGAAACTGCTTGCCCATGGAGAACGTGATCTTGCTACGGGAAAAGAAAGACTGCAGGAAGGGTTTTTTGCCTACATGGATCGTTATCTGGGGATTGCTGATGACTGAGTTCAAGGTTTTCTGGTCCCGGGTCACCCATCCCTCCTAGGGATGTATTAATTTTTTACCCAAATTGAATAAATGTTCGAGTCGATAAATGATGGGGTAAAAATGACAAGATCATTATCAAATTCAACCTTGATTGTTCGGTTACCCACCTGAATTGTATTCCCTCCTGTAACTGTATATCGCAGCTTTGTAATACTTTGACGTCCTAGAATACCAAAGTGGCCATTATAATCTATCATGTTATCACCGAAATCCAGGAATAATATCGTATCATCGGAGACGGTCATCCATTCACAGGCCTGTAACTTGCTTGACAGTATTTTTTTCTGGGAGCTCCGCACACCTGATATCAGCAGTAGCAGGGCCAATACAACCGCCCCGATGATCACATTTGCTTTGGTATTTTTCTTTACCACACTTGTATTGAATTCGTTGATCGCCGAACAAAGATTACTGTCGATATTCAAACCGGCTTTTTGTCCACAATGTGTACAGAATATTTGGTTCTCCTGCAATTTTGCACTACAGTTACTGCAATTAATGTATTTTGCTGTATTCCTGGGGGTACCACATTCGGGGCAGAAATCGTGTTCGGGACTCAATTCTGTCTTGCAGCCTAAACAAATAGCCATGATATTTGGGATCTGGGGTTTTAATGTGTCCATTTGCATACACTCCTGTTATTTCCCTCTCCATTTATTTGCCGGCAGGAAGGAGGATCGTCTGTCCCTCCACGATAAAATCAATATTTTCAATATCATTTATACTTTTGATCAAATTAAGGTAGCTATCATCAATGTTGAATTTTGCACATATCGCGGAAATGGTGTCCCCTTTTCCCACTGAATATTTAAAAAGCCTGACTGTCCCCTGCAGTTGAAGCCGGTCAATTTCTTTATTTAGGGAGCCGATTAGTTCCTCCTGGTAAAGGCTGTTTTCTTGCAGATTTGCGATCTGTTCCTCTGCCATTGCCAGATCTGCTCTCTGTAAGGATAATCGTGTTGTTAATCCGCTAAACTTGACTAGAAGCGTGATCGCAAACAGAATTGAAAGTATCGCTACTAACAGGGAGACCAGATTAATTCTATTAAAGGTGCGCTTGATCCCTTTTTTCCCGTTCGGGACGGTGATGTCTATATTTACATCATCATAGATAAAAAAACCATTTAGCGGTTGCACCTTACCTTGTTTCCATTGAAAAAATCCACAGTCTTTTTGGACAGGATCGACCACGTAAGCAATCTGGTAGGGGTTATTGAAAAAATTATGCTGAATGAACATGTCATAATTAGATAGAAATATGCCGTAATCGGGATGAGTATGATGCCAACCGATTATTTTAAGATGTGGACACCGTTTTTCACGTTCAGAGTGGATATGATTCCAGCTTTCATGGGTAAATGTTAAACTGGAGGCCGAAGAGTCTGTATATTTTGCCTCAATAAAGTCTGAAATCATAACATGGTAATGTCCGTCTTGTTCATTGTAACAACCCATCAGAATGCCGCCAACTTCTTCTTCCGTGGACTTTCCCGAAAATGACTCTATTGTCTTATATATATTTTGCTTTATATATACCTTTGCATCGTCGAGGCCGACCTTACCAACGGTAATGAAATTAACTGGCAGCGGTTTGTTTTCATGATCAACGCTTTTCTCGGCCGTAAGATCCAGCTCATGATTGATGTTTAAGTCATTCTCCATGTTTGAACTCCTTGTTATTATTAATTCATCTACACTCCAGTTATAGCCAAATGAGACTATTAAATAGCAAGACACAGATGAGGGTTATTATCGGTACGAGTAGGTTGGTACCACCTTTATCCCGGTAATACTGTTTTCTCAAGACTTCATTATTTAATGACTGTGCTACTACCAAATGTTTCTCAACATGGTTTTTGTAGAAAAAGTTGCCAAACATTCCAATACCGATAGAAGCTGCAAGACCGAGATAAAAAATGTAGGTACCGCCAATACAAGCGATAATAAAATGCACCCCCAACAATATTCCGCCTACAAGATACATCTTTCTGTAGAGGGCCCACCAAGGGGCAAATAAAAATGCTGCCCAGTTCCAGGTTACCGAGGTATTGCCTATCCTCATCCGGTTGAAGTTTTTTATGTATTCATAAGCATGGGCACCGATAAACTCTGTCTGTTCATCATAATTAGGATGTTCTTGTGGAAATACGGCTGGTGAAGCGGGGGGGAATACAGGCCCTGTTAGGGAATTGCCGCAAATTGAACAATAATTGGCGCCGGCTGCACTTGGATTACCGCACCGGGTGCAGTACGACCTCACGACTTGATCACCGGCAACGGGGATTCTGTGCCGGGCAGAAGACGGATACTCACTATTACCCTCTTCAATAGTACCGGTGCAGCCATGGGTTGTGCAGGCTTGATTCTCAACCCAACAAGCTTGATGATGCGGTATTTTACACTTGCTGCAAATGACAATTTGATCGCCTGGGTTAAACTTTGTTTTACAATAGGGACATGTTTTGTCAGTGAGGTCAGACATTGATCATGCACCTCTCCGAATATGGTCCACCGGCTAAAATGTGGCAAGGCCCTATTTCAGCAATTCTATCTCAAAATTAAAGCCATTATATTGCTTACCTTTTGATTTCTTCCAGTTTATTAGCACAAAGGCCAATACCAAGTTTCCTAAAACTGAAAGGGATAGAAGGACCTTTAAAATCAGATTTTGTTCACGCAGCAAAGCTATTTCTCCATGAATTTCATCTCCACTGTCAACTGGTTTTACGTCAGTAATTGTTTCCTGGGCAAGTTCTTCGATTATCCCAGATTGCACAGGGATGCCGATGCCCCTCTCGATCAGAAAGTTCGAGACGACCGCCATGGGAATGGCCAGTCCGATCCCCTCTGCCGGTAATATTTTTATAGTATTGACTCCTATTACCTCTCCTTTGCTATTGAGCAGCGGTCCGCCACTGTTACCTGAGTTCATCGGTGCATCCGTCTGGATATAATAATATTTGCCGATTCGTCTCTGTTTCGCTGAAAGAACACCTTTGGTTAAAGTGTATTCCAGGTTTTCAGGGGCACCGATAGCATACAGATCTGCACCCACAGGAAGATCCTTGTAATTGGCTATGAAAAGGTACGGGGTGTTTCTCCCTTTAACCTCCAAAACAGCCAGATCCAGATTGGCATCTTCGGCTATAAGATTGACTGGATATAAAGTATGATCATTGTAAAAAGTAACATATACCCGATTGGGGTTCCCTAGAACATGTGCATTTGTTATTATCTCTGTTCCGCTGATCGCAAAACCGCTGCCTACTGCATTTCCGGAATGGACAACTACCACCGATTCAAACGCTTTTTCGGCCTTAAAGTCCATCGCTAATGCTGTACTTGTAGACGTTGCAGCCGCAACCAGGATCACAAACAGAAAAGTTATTGGAAAAAATTTCACCTTGCATTATCCTTCAGCTACTTTGTATTAAATATCAAAACGGAATTTCCAACAGCGATGGCATCACCTTGGTTTAAAAGATGCCTTTGAACCTGTTTTCCATTTACAAAAGTTCCCAGCGACGTTCCTTTATCCACAAGAATAAATTTTGAACCTTGTTGAATTATTTCGCAGTGGTTTACCGCGACAAGTTTATCTTTGAAAAGAACGATTGAATTGCTGCTGTCGTTACCAATACTCGTTGTTCCGGGGAAAATCAAATATTCTTTACCCACAAAATCACCCCGTAAAACTTTAAGCCAGGCAGTTTTTGCCACTTGTTCCAGCAGGCCGACCCCCAGTCCAATCAGCCCGCCCATGATGGTAATGCCGATTGCCCGGGGTAAAATACCGGTATCCGTTTCTTTGGTGATGACCGCACCGGCAACAAAATTAAAGACAAAACCTCCAAGGAATCCTCCAAGTAGGCCGCCAAGGGCGCAATAAAGGATACGCTTTTTTTCCGGCTTTAACAAACCAATCGCAAATCCAATTCCCATGCCCATTATGGACCAGCCTATACCTCGAACAAAAGCATAGCCCAACTCACTTGTCGATTGGGCCAACAGTGCGGAATACATGGCCTGCGCGATGTAACCGCTCAGGAAGCCTCCGATAACGGCTATTCCAAGGCCGATCAAAGAATAACGTTTGGCTTTCTCTGTTGATCCGTAGTAAATGCCCTCACCGATCCCCATTACCAAACCGATATAAGCGGAAATTACACTGGAAAATAATGCGGAGGAAATGCGGATAGCCTTAAGTCCTATTCTCATTGCCTCATACTCGGGCAAACGCATCAAGTCATGGATACCGTCAAATCCATACCACCTTAAAATTGCTTCAGTGCTGGTTGCTCCGTCCAGCATTTCACTGAAAACCCAGCCCAGCAGGCCTCCAATCAAGCCGTATAAAATTCCCTTTGTAAATATGGTTCTAAAATTGACGAGCCCACTTGCTGCAGGAATAGTTGCCTGGAGTGACTGCATCCTTTGTGCAGTTGGAATGAAAACCACATCTTTGAGTTCTTCAGCGGAAATATCAAAGTCATTCTGCTCTTTCCTTTCCAGAAATGGCTCTCGGGTAACAGCCCTGCTCGTAGGTGATAATGATGCAGGTTCAGAGCCACGTTCTTTCAATGGTTGTATTTCTTCGATGACATTGTCATTGTTGTCGTACAGGTCAATTTCAAAAGCTGTTCTGTTCTCTGTGGGATCCGCTCTATATAGATCGGCAGTCCCCACAGGAAAAAGGTGTTTATTGTGAACCGCCCATTGGGCCGCTTCGGCGCAAAGCGGGCTTGATGAGTTCCATGATTTATACTGGAGCATATCACCAATATGAACGATTATATCTGTCAGCGATTCACCAGCTCCCCAAATATCACCGATACAGATCTGGCCATCGCGGAAGTTTGGATGCCAGATGGGGGTTGCAATCTTACAGATGGGTTTATAACGTGGATAATCGGCATGGAGTATAATTTCCACCTCGTGCCTTGACAGGATTTCAATCTGACCATCGGGTAATAGGTAAATGCCATTGACAAAGTATGTGAGTTTGTAATGCTCCGGTGGTTTCTCGCCAAGCGGTTCGATGGTTATATTTTCATGATTACAAAATTCTTCCATAACCTGTTCATAGTCTGCAGCAAGTCTGCGCATACGTGCTGTTGCCAAAGTATGCCCTCCTCCACTACAACAATCCTTCCAACACCTGCCAGATATCATCCGTAAACTCATAATAGCGATAACGGTTTTGGTTACGACCAATTAATATGTGACCAACCGGAACCCCGATTTCCCCGGCTGTTTTCTCCAAAAAAGATTCGGTACCATTAAGAGAATGTGTACTACTGAAATTCATCTCCCTGCCACATTGGCTGCATGCTAAATCCTTTATTTCTAGTACATGAATGGGTTTAAACAGTTCGATCGAATGGCCGCAGATGCAGGTAGCAACGGTTGCAATTTCGCGGTCGAAAATGATACTTGCTTCCTCCCCCATATCGGACTTGACGAAGTTCAAGATCTGACCAAGCGTGGCCGTATTAACCGACCAATGCATCTCTCTTATATTGGTATATGTATCATGACTCATGCATTCATCCTTTTTCTGGTATTCGATCACAAATGAGTCATGGTTTAGTCCATTAAATACATAACATTTACCGGCAAGTGTGGGAAAATTACGTTCCCTATGGAGTAGTTTTAACATTTCTTGTACCTGGATCCCGGCAATGATCGAAGAAGAGGTTGGGGTTGTTGGGATCTTGCCTTCTGCCGTCTGTTTTTGGGTCAGCAAGGAACAGGACTTCCGTTGATTGATCAGCTTCCAGTCGGTTTCTGTCATGGTGCATTCATAGCAGGGCCCGTCCGGCGGCAAAAAAACACGGGCAAATCCGCTCAAAGCTTCAATTGCGCCGTCAATAAAAGGTTTTGAAGTTCTCCAGCAGGATTGGTTGATGAAGAGACGCGCCTCCCGGTTATCCAATCCACCAAGGACTATGTCCATACGGCGGAAAACACCTAATCCGACACTATCAATAATATTGGCATTCAGGTTTTTCGCTTTAACATCCGGGTTAATTTCCTTAGCCCTTTCTGCTGCTACGAAGGCCTTATATTTACCAACATCACCCATTCTAAACAAAACGGAACGGGTCAAATTTGAGTGTTCGATATTATCCATATCAACGATCAGGATCTTCCCAATTCCCAGTAACGATAGGTTTTTGATTAGTTCATTGCCAAGTGCCCCTGCTCCGACGACCATTATTGTAGCACTGGTAAGTCTATCCTGTTCCCACCAGGGAATCATCGATAGGCGGCAATATTTACTTTCATTTGAATCGTTATTTGTAATGGCGGTAGGATTTCTAATTTCGTTCACACCCTGCTGTTATTTCTGGTTGCAGTCTTAGCACATCACCGTTCTTAACATGACTTTCCAACAATGTATGTGTTTCCACCAATTGGCGGCCAGACATCTTATGTATAAATTTATAACTAATTGGATTCCCATCGGGGCCTACAGATGGAAGGTTAATTTTTTCTACCAATTTGACAATAATCGCACCAATCGGCACATCATCCGGCAATCCAACCTTTTGTTCCTTGTTTCCAGTGGCGTCAATGATATTAACGTTTAACTTTCCCATAAACAGGAATCAACTCCTTTTTATATAAGATTACATTAATGCTGTATCGGAATAATTATTCATCTGTTTAAGTTTGGCTTCCTACTTTACCGTTATATAATCCTTTTGTGTCTTTAGTACAAACACAAGATTCAGTTTACAAACCAGTCCGGGTGCAAATGCTGTCTAGCCTTCTATAAAGGTGAGATCTTCCCTCAAAGGCGAACCTGCTTGATCAAATTACACAATTTTCTACGTGTAGCCTTTCCGGCAATTCTCCTGCCGCCTGCTTGCCAGCCCTATTAGGGATGGCCGCTTGAAGTAGCTAAATACATTTTCAAAGGACTTGACCAGAGTGTAAGGAACCCCCCTTGGTTTTGCTGATACCCGGGCTACCCCCTTAGACCATTTCAAGATGTAAGTCGCTATTCTATGTCTATTTTATCGGGTCGGAGGGACATAGTTGTGTCACAAACAGGCATGTTTAAGAACTCGAAACTTTTATCCATTCTCTCCCGACCCGATTGTTAAATCTTAGTACCTGAAACGGATCCTAATGCAGATGAAATCCTCGATTTTACTTACCATACGGGAATAGACAGTCATCCGATCAAGATATCTTTAAAAATTTTACAGTAACATTTCCTAATAGTTCTTGGGCATGCCGTCCTGTTGGGTAGTTGCCATGGAGGAGTGCAAAATCGCTGCAGTAGAGATAATAAGTTTCGTTCCCTTTCTGGCTCACCAGGCAACCGGTACAAGTAATAAAAAGAAATCGGTCGCTTTGTTTCCCGTTTTTATGTTTGCATGATTGTTTGCTGGGACTAGGGCGGTAGAAAATGCCCCTATGTTTTAGACAGTAGAAAGATAAGATGGATTAACTGATACAGGATCTTACGTTTGGAATTTCAGGCCTATTGAAACGGTTCGGGGACCATTTCCGATCCCCCCCAAGGAAAACTGTACAAAGGTTACTTTACCAACTAAACATCTTATTCTCCCTGATTCTTGAATATCCTGCCATGTTCGACAATGATGTATTAATTCATGAAGCGGTAGACTTTTGATCGCAATAGCTATGAAAGAGGTAAGATTGAGTGGATTTATTGAATAGGTATGGTGCCTGTCCGGAAAGCATGAGATCATTGCCGCTATCAAGGATATTTCCGAAACGCTGGGGAAAACCAGCGGACGATATTTATTTGCCGATTATATGATCAATCCGGCCGTGGTCCTGCTATCATTGCCGTTCATTCTGGTGCGGGATCGATACCACTAAGAGAGTCATCAACGTATTTGCCTTTACTGTCCGTGAACGATAGGGTGTTGGGGCTACCGGTTTTACGTTTCTCACGGCATGGTGATATCGCTTGGGGTTTCTGGATACGACTGGGCCATGGTGTGATAAAATCGGCGCCGGGCGGCGGGGGTTTCCTCCGGCCCTCATGATCGGGAATTGCAAGACAGGAGGAATCCCGACAGGTTTGTCGAATAATATTATTCAAAATGGTTGGGACATTTAAACTGAAAGAGGAACCAGTTCCCTGTTTCTACTCATATGCAAGCTCCGGCCTTGCCTGCCCTTTTTACCGGTTAAACAGCCGTTGACCGGTTGCCGGATCCTAAAATTCAGAGAAGATATGCGCAAAAACGCTTGGCCCGTAAAGGGGCGGGTAGTTCCGCTTGAAACCATCGAACCGGCGGATCCCAGGGGAGGGGAACTTTGCTGCGGAACAATAGAATTGTTCTAGGTGTGATCGGGGCTGATGTTCACGCGGTTGGGAACAAAATTTTGGAGATGGTTTTGAAAGAAGCCGCCTTCGAAACGATCAACCTTGGGGTGATGGTTTCCCAGGAGGAATTTATCAACGCTGCCGTGGAAAGTGATGCCGGGGCAATTTGGGTTTCCTCGCTTTACGGTCATGGCGAAATCGACTGCCGTGGCCTGCGTGAAAAATGCCGGGAAGCCGGGATCGGTACGATTCTCCTCTATGTTGGCGGCAACCTGGTCGTGGGTAAACGCACTTTTGACGAGGTCGAACAGTTGTTTCAAAAGATGGGCTATGATCGGGTTTATCCCCCGGGCAGCCTGCCCGAAACGGCGATCGCCCATTTAAGGGAAGATCTGAACCGATGAAAGCGCTTCTGATCGATTTCGGCAGTACTTATACCAAGGTGACCCTTGTTTCTTTGGATCCCCCCGGTTTGCTCGGCACTGCCCAGGCCGGGACCACGATCGAATATGACCTGATGGATGGCCTGGAATCAGCCCTCGGTTCATTTTCCGCGGCCCAGCTCGACGGGGTTTCTTTCAAACAGGCCTGCAGTTCCGCCGCGGGAGGCCTGCGAATAGTCGCCGTGGGTCTTGTTCCCGAATTAACGGTGAAGGCGGCCCGCGAGGCGGCCCTGGGAGCCGGTGCGCGAGTAATTGCGGCCTATGCCTATACCTTGAACCGGGATGAAATAGCCGCAATGAAGTTGCTAAAACCCGATCTGCTGCTTCTGGCCGGAGGCACGGACGGCGGCAACCGGACCGTGATCCTGGATAATGCGGCTCGTATTGCCGCGGCCGATCTTCCCGTGCCGGTGGTGGTGGCGGGGAACAAATCGGCGGCCCACGAGGCCGCTTCGATCTTGAAGGGAAAAGTGCCCCGGGTAGTTGTTACCGCCAATGTTATGCCCGGGGTTAACCGTCTTCAGATCGAGCCGGTCCGGGAAACGATTCGTGAACTCTACCTTTCTGAAATTACCAGGGCGAAAGGGCTGGACAAAGTACAGCGGCAAGTCGGCCTGGTCATGCCGACACCCCTGGCGGTGATGAAAGCGGGCGAGTTGTACCGGCGGGCTACCGGGGAAGACTTGATCATCATTGATTTGGGTGGGGCTACCACCGATATCCATTCTTTTGCCGACGGGCACCCCCGGGGTGGGGGTCGTATTGTCAAGGGCCCGCCCGAACCTCCGGTGAAACGGAGTGTAGAGGGTGACCTGGGCATGCGAGTGAGCCTGCAGGCCCTGCTGGAAATTATCCCTGTGGGCGAGTTGCTCCGGTTACTTCCCTTTGCGGCGGGGGCCGATGATTTACGGGCTTATGCCGAAAAGGTAACAACCGACCGGGATTATTTGCCGCAATGCAGCCGAGAGCGTGCGTTTGACGGTGCCGTAGCCGTTGCGGCCATCCGTGAAGCCCTGCGGCGCCATGCCGGTTCATTGACCGAAACCTGTACGCCCACGGGAAGGGTTTGGGTTCAGCAGGGGAAGGATCTGACTGGAACGGCGGCCGTTATTGCAACCGGCGGTGCCCTGGTTCAAAGTGAAGATCCCGGCGCACAACTTGAAGCAGGACTTTCCCTGAACGATCCGCTGGTCCTGTCACCCCGCTCGCCGCAGCTTTTTCTTGATCGCGCCTATATTTTGGCCGCAGCCGGTCTTTTGGCTGAAACCCGTCCGGAGACGGCGCTAACAGTCATCAAAGACACCTTGTTCGCCCTGGGGGGGATTTCGGGTTGAATACGAAACAAAGATTGCAGAACCGGCGCTGGGATGATTCCCATTTGGCGGCCGATCGCACTGCCGTGTTAACCGCATGGCCGACCGGTGTTGACGTTGATCTGGCCGAGGCTTTTGCGTTTCATCGAGCCCTGCCTGAAAGCAAGATCGCGTATCGCAAACTGCAGGCGGGACGGGAAACGGGGCAAATATTTTTACAACCACGGGCCGGGGTGGCCCTGCTTTCCGATCACCTGCTCCTACTGTCAAAACTGGAGCAGCAGGGGCAGGCCGATTTTTTGCCGACGACAATTGATTCTTATACCCGTCAAAACCGTTACGAGGATGCCCAGAAGGGGATCGAAGAGTCAAAGGCGGCGGGGCGTTCCCTTTTGAACGGTTTTCCGGCGGTCAATTATGGTGTGGCCAATTGCCGCCGGATTGTCGAAACGATGAGCATTCCCGTTCAGGTTCGCCATGGTACCCCCGACGCCCGTCTTCTGGCCGAGGTTACCCTGGCGGCGGGATTCAATGATTTTGAAGGCGGAGGTATTTCTTACAATATCCCCTATGCCCGGAATATTCCACCCGATGTTTCGATTTATCATTGGCAATACGTGGATCGACTTTGTGGTCTCTATGCAGAAAATGATGTGATTATCAACCGGGAGATGTTCGGGCCATTGACCGGCACCCTGGTTCCACCCTGTATTTCCCATGCCATCGGCATCATTGAAGCGCTGCTTGCTGCAGAACAGGGCGTAAAAAGTATCACCATCGGCTACGGCCAGGGCGGCAACCTGGTCCAGGACACGGCGGCCCTGCGCAGCCTGGCGCGGCTCGGGCGGTCCTATCTCGACCGGGACGGGTTCAGGGACGTTTTGTTGACCACGGTTTTTCATCAGTGGATGGGTGGTTTCCCGCAAGATGAAGCGAGGGCGATGGGTGTGATCGCCTGGGGGGCGGTGACGGCAGCGCTGGGCGGGGTTGACAAGGTCATCGTCAAGACCCCCCATGAAGCCATGGGTATCCCCACGGCCGAGGCCAATGTTGCCGGGCTGCTTTGTACGCGGCAGTTGATCAGTATGCTGGATACGCAAAGTTTTTTGCAAGCCGCGGATCTGGAGGCGGAAGAGGAGACAATAGAGCGGGAGGTCGGTGAAATTCTCTCCCGGGTGTTCGAGCTGGGGGGAGGCGACCTGGCGGCGGGCGTGGTCCGTTCTTTCGAGGCGGGGGTGCTGGATATCCCCTTTGCCCCCTCAAGTTTGACGCGGGGAAGCGTGATCCCGGTCCGCGATAAGGATGGCGCGATCCGGATCCTGCGGTTTGGCGAGTTGCCCTTTTCCGAAAAAACCCGTGCGTTGCACCGTGCCAAAATACAACAGCGGGGTTTGTGTGAAAAGCGTGAGCCGAGCTTCCGCATGGTAATCGACGATATCTATGCCATCAGCAAGGGGCGGTTGGTGGGGAAACCAAGGTGAGGCGAAAGAATAGATGAAGATCGAAAAGGTAGTGGCTGCACCCGGTCTAGCCGGCTTCTATTTTGACGATCAGGCGGCGATCAGAAAAGGCGCAGTTGCAGATGGTTTCGCCTATTGCGGGCGCCCGCTCACGGCAGGCTTTCGGCAGGTGCGCCAGCGCGGTGAATCATTGAGCATTATCTTTCTTTTAAGCGGTGGCGCGATCGCGTTTGGCGACTGTGCGGCTGTACAATATTCGGGCGCCGGCGGTCGAGATCCGTTGTTTTTGGCGGAAGATATGGTTCCCCTGGTGGAGGGTTATCTGGCCGGGCAGTTGACCGGCCTCGAAATCGATTCTTTCCGCGCACCGGCGGAAAAATTTGACGCTCTTCACGGTCCTGACGGAAAAAGGTTGCATACGGCCCTGCGTTACGGTGTTTCACAGGCCTTGCTCCATGCTGTTGCCATCAAAAAACGAAACCTGATGTGCGAGGTGCTGGCCGGGGAATACAACCTGCCGCTGGTTCTGGAACCGGTTCCTGTTTTTGCCCAGAGCGGCGATGAGCGTTACATCAATGCCGATAAAGCGATCATGAAGCGGGTCCAGGTGCTGCCGCATGGGTTGATCAATCATGTGCCGAGCAAACTTGGGTCAAGGGGTGAAAAGCTGCACGAATATGTGAGCTGGTTGCGGCGGCGCATTGAAGAACTGGGTGGTGCTGATTATCGTCCGATCCTGCATCTTGATGTTTACGGCACGCTGGGCCTGGCTTTCGAGCACGATCTGGATCAAATCAGCGCTTACCTGGTCCGTCTGGAAGAGGCGGCGGCGCCCCTGGTCCTGCGCCTGGAAGGACCGGTAGATATGGGTTCAAAGGAAAAACAGATCGAGACGCTGGCCAGGTTGAAAGAGATGCTTGCGGTGCTTGGCAGCAGGGTTGAAATTGTGGCCGACGAATGGTGCAACACCCTCGAAGATGTCCGTGATTTTATCCAGGCCGGAGCAGCCCATATGGTTCAGGTCAAAACCCCTGACCTGGGGAGCCTCAGCAATAGTATTGAGGCGATTCTTTACGCCCGGGAACACGGCGTCGGCGCTTACCTCGGCGGCAGTTGCAACGAAACCGACCGTTCGGCGCAGGTTTGTGTGCATGCAGCGCTGGCGGCGCGGCCCGATCAGATACTGGCCAAACCGGGGATGGGAGTGGACGAGGGTTTGATGATCGTATTTAACGAGATGCAGCGGACACTGCGGCTGCTAAAACTAAAACAGAGCGTTTGCCGGGGGGATACGGGTGTCACTACCCCATGAATACCTGATCCAGGCCGTTTATTTTGCACCGCGAGGCCGAAAACGGATTCATGAGCTGGGTTCGCACCTGGCACGGCGCTATCTTTCCGCCGAAGACAACCTGATCGGTGTGATCGGTGACGCCGGGGCCGGCAAGTCGGTGCTCATTCGGGGGATGTTCCCGGGGTTGGAACTGACCAACGACGATGAAGGGATCAATGTGCGTCCCCTGCCGTTGTTGCATCACTTTGACCATGATCTGTTTGAACACCATACTTACCATCTCGATATGCATTTCGAGCAGGCTTTCACTCGGCCGCCGCTTCTGGCCGAAGCGGTGCACAGAGCGCTGCGGGAAAGATGCCGGGTGATCGTGGAACATTTCGACCAGCTCTATCCGTCCTTGAAGGTGAACGCCCACGTTTTGGTGGGAATCGGGCAGGAGGTGATCATTGCCCGACCGGGCCTTTTTGGTCCCTTTCCGGACGAATTCAAGGCAATTGTATTTGAATCGCTTTACCATCGCCGGATGGCCCATTCGGCCGAGGACATTACCCAGATGGTACTGGCTCAATTGGGGATGCCGCCGGCGGAAGGGCATGGCGATGTCCGTGACGGTTTCATCCTTTATTTTAACCGGAAACTGCCGGTTGAGCCGGCACTGGTTGAAGCGCAAGTTAAAAAAATGATCGAACGGGATCTGATTATCAATCCGGCCGGGTACCGTAAAATCACTATCGGTGAGGAGCCGTGGTGCTGTACCGGTCCTCGTTTACATATGCGCAGCACCGGGGAGATCAAAAATTTCCGCCTCGAAAAGGATTATCTCCGCGACCCTTTGACCGGGGTTTACAGTTTGGTCGGCCGGGTCGGAGCGGATGATCGGAACAAAATTGTATTTCCGAACAAGGGATGATCGAAAGTGGGATCGGTCGGAATGCGACGTGTTAGGAATGCTGCCGGGCGGCAAAAATAATCGACCTGGCGGCCTCGGGAAAATTGGGCCGCACCGCCGGGTCGATTTTTGAGAAAAGGGGGTTTTACTGTTAACAGGATTTTATTACGCCTCACTGTCGAGATCCAGCTTGAATTTGCTCATCAGTGCACTGAGCGCATCAACGGCATGGTTCAGGGAGCCGGCCGAGGCGGAAACCTCTTCCATTGAAGCAGTTTGTTCCTCGGTTGTTGCGGCAACGTTATGAATTGCTCCCGCAACTTGTTCGGTGGCGGTGGCAACCTCACGGACCTTTTTGTTCAGGTCTTGCACCAGTTCCATGATCGCGATCAACGAGCGGCTCACGTTCTGGACGACACTGTCGCCCTGTGCCACTTTTTCCTTGCCGTTCTCCATGTCACGAATTGCTTGTTGTGACTGTTGCTGTACTTCGTTGATGATTGCACTGACTTCCTGGGCCGACCGGGCCGAGTTCTCCGCCAGCTTACGTACTTCTTCGGCAACAACGGCAAACCCCCGTCCGGCGTCACCTGCCTTGGCCGCCTCGATGGCTGCGTTTAGTGCCAGGAGATTCGTTTGATCGGCAATCCCGTTGATCGTATCGACGAACTGGCTGATCTTGCCGATAGCCTGGGATAGTGTTTCGACGGATACGGCTACCTGATCGACTGAATTCTCAATTTCGCGCATGTTGCTGATCACCGCATCGATGTTTTGCCTGCCCTGGCCAGCCTGGCGATTGGCTTCTTCGGCATCATGATGGACGTCCTTGACATTGCCGGCGACATTATCAACTGTGGCCGATATCTCGTTGACGGTGGAGGCGTTTTCAGATGCGGCAGAGGCGGTTTGTTCCGCCTGGTTTGTCAGGGCGTGGGCGGTTTCCGTGACGCGGTTACAGGTAATCGTGACATGACCGATCAGTTCCTTCAAGTAATTAACCATCCGGTTAAATGATTGGGCCAGTTTTCCAAGTTCATCCTTGGAACCGTGATCGATTGACCGGGTCAGGTCCCCCTGTGAAATTATCTCGGAAAACTCGATGAACCGGTTTAACGGTTTTCCGAGGAGCTGGTGTAGTGCAAAGAAACAGATTGCTATGCTCAGTGCAGTGCCGATCAAGCCGACAATAATGATGCTGACGGCAAACTTGTTAACGGTCCGATCATAAAGGTTATTTGGTACACCGACATAGAACATGCCGATTGTTTCACCTTGTTCATTTTGAATCGGGTTGTAGGCCGTTTGGTTCCACACCCCCACAACCTGGGCCTTGCCGATGTAAGTTTCCCCTTCTTTTAAAACCGCCTGGACTACTTCCGGAGCGGCGCGGGTGCCGATCGCCCGTTTGCCATCGGCGGCTTTAACGTTGGTTGAAACTCGTGTGTCATCCTGGAAGAAGGTCACGGTGTCGTTGGTGAGCTTGCCGATCAGATCAACCAGTTCGTAGTTTTCATTTATTTTTTCCCTGCCCTTGTACAATGCACCGTTTTTAATTGACCAGGAACCGGGGTAAGCCAGATCGATCAGGGTTGTTCCCAGATGCAGATCGGATTCCAATTTGAATTGGACTGATTCAATGAGGCGGCTCTGCATCGATTGGACCGAATAAAACCCGATGGCGGCAACCAGTAAAACCAAAATGAACGAAGTCAACACGGACAGCTTGAGACGAATAGTCATTCCGCTAACGACTCCTTTACTTCTTGTAATGGCCGGCCGGGGGGATGTAGTTCCCCCGGCCGGTTGGTGCCGGGCTTCTGTTAACTTAATATCGATTGTTTTGAAAATAAAATAAGCCTTGTTCGTTTTGAAGAGGGGTCAGGGATAGCCGGGTCGAGGATGCAGGGGCTGGGCGGGGCCGGATCAGGCTCTTTTGATTTTGTACATCCGTGCATCGGCTGCGGTCAGCAATTGATCAAGACTGGCGCCGTCTTCGGGAAAAGAGGAAAGCCCATAGCTCAGGCTGATCTTGATATTCTTGAAGAATGGAAATTTCTCAACGGTGTTTTTGATCCGGGACATGACCTTTTCCGCTTGTTCAATTTCCGTTTCCGGCATAAGCAAAACAAATTCATCCCCGCCGTAGCGGGCCAGAATATCGCTTTTTCTGATCGTCGTCGCCAGTAGATCCGCATACTGCTTTAAAACACTGTCACCGATCAGGTGGCCATGTTGATCGTTGACTTGTTTAAAATGATCAAGATCGATGAAAGTGAGGGCAAAACCCTTACCGGCGCGGGTGCAGCGTGCTATTTCTTCCCCGACCCGGGCTCGCAAATATCTGGAATTATAAAGGCCGGATAACTGATCGGTAACCGATGAAAGGTAGATCTCGTCCCTGAGTTTCCATTCTTTTTCGGCTTGAAGGCCCACCATCCATATCACAAAAGCGATGGTGCCCGCTCCGGCGACGAAATAGTAAAGGGGGGGTAAAGGGGGAACATTATTGGTTATAAAAAACATGGCTCCGGTGATCACCACCGCAATGGCGTAATCAAACAGACCTGCTTTGAGCCCGAAGGTGAAGATGTCTCCGCCTATGGGCAGCATATAGGCAATCAAAAAGATGCTTGAAATGCCGCCCGTGAGATAAACAAGGACAGCAATCAACAATAGATCCAGGAGATCGATCAGGGGGGGGAAATGCCTGTTTGCGGATATTTTTGGTGGTTTAAAGTAGCGTAAAAGGCTGTAGGCCAGAGAGGCGGGAACAATGACGAGCAACGTTCCCGGCGTTACCCTGAGGTGTCCCCGGACGACAACCAGTATCACCGCACAAAAAATAGTATAGTAGATTCTGATCCGGGCCAACTGGGACACAACCGCAATTCTTCGGTGTTTTTCATATGGCCGCCCTGTAATGGTAGTTGTGTCGAAGTTCATTTTTTTCTCCTCAACCATATTAAGGTACCGGGGCGCATATTGCAACCGTTTTTGGGCTAGATTCAATATATTACAAATAATATTCAAAAAAAATGTTCTCTTTTCACGGCGGCTCCATTGATCAAGCAAAGCAACCGGAAAAGGAACATTTTTATTGAATCGCACCGTCCGGCTAGGCGGAAATATTTTGCCAGAGGGAGATGATGTCGTCCGCCGCCGCGCCGCGGGTATAGTGGACGACCGGTTTTCCCTGAACCAGAGCTTCGGTTACCTCCCGGTAAAAAGGGATCTTTGAAACTACGCCGACCGACTCGGAATTACAAAAGGCTTCAATGGCCCGTGTGTTGTTTTCATCCAGGTCACAGCGGTTGATGCAAACAACAGCGGGCACTTCAAAGTGGCGGCATACGGAAAGGACGCGTTTCAGATCGTGCATGCCCGAAACGGTCGGCTCGGTCACAATCAACGCTTTCGTCGCCCCGGATAAAGCGGCGATGACCGGGCACCCGATCCCGGGTGGCCCGTCGGTAAGCAAATATTTTTTCTTTCCGGCGCTTGCTAGCTCCCGGCCCTGTTTCCGGATCAGAGCGACCAGCCGGCCCGAGTTCTCTTCGGCAACGCCGAGGCGGGCATGAACCAGCTTGCCGTAAGGTGTTTGTGAAAGAAACCAATGCCCGGAAACTACTTTTTGCATGGTAATCGCTTCTTCCGGGCAGGCCCGGCTGCAAACCGTGCAACCTTCGCAGGATATGGGATCGATGTTATAGTTTTCGGATATGGCATCAAACCGGCAGAGTTCACGGCAAAGGCCGCATTCCGTGCAGCGCTCCCGGTCGAGGACCGCCACCGCGGAGGCGATAAACGGGCGGCTTTCCAGTTGCTGCGGCGTTAAAACAAGGCTCAGGTTGGCTGCATCGACGTCCGCGTCAACCATGACCGCATCTCCGCCGGCCAGAACGGCAAAAGAAGCGGTTAAAGTCGTCTTACCCGTTCCGCCTTTGCCGCTGATGACAACGATCTCCTCCATTAGCTGGTCCCCCTTTCGCTTACGAGAATCTGTCGGCCCAGGGTGGCAAATGTATTCCGCCAGGCCGGGAGGTGGGTTGCTGCCGCCTCACCCCGCGCATAAAGGGAAGCCAGCTCCCGATCCCAGGGCATTTTCAAAAGGAGTGGGACCCCTTTTTCACGACAAAAGGATTCAATCCTCTCTTCACCGGTACCGCCCAGGGCCCGGTTCAGCACCACTCCTCCGGGGATGTTCAATTTACGGAGCAGCTCGACGGCGATGGCGAGGTCGTTTAAACCAAATGGGGTCGGTTCGGTGACCAGGAGACAGTAATCACTGCCTCGGATCGCTTCCACGACCGGGCAAGAAGCGCCCGGCGCCGCGTCGATAATTTTCAAACCGGCGGGGTCGATCGCCTGTTTAACCGCTTTGATCAAAGGCGGTGCAAGCGCTTCGCCCGGGTTTAACCGGCCGTGGACAAAGGCGATCTCTCCGGCGGAACCGCGTTCAAGGAGACCGATCGGACGATCGATCTCTGCGATTGCCTTTTCCGGACAAAAATAGGCGCATCCCCCGCAGCCGTGGCAAAGCTGTTCAAAAACAAGCACGGTTTGTTTCCCGACTGTGATTGCATTGAAGGCGCAAACATCGGCGCAAATACCGCAATAGTTGCAGCGTTCCAGGTTTACCCGGGGCACCGGAATCGAAACCGGTTCGGAACGCTCCAGCTCGGGCTTCAAAAACAGGTGAGCGTTGGGCTCTTCGACATCACAATCAAGAAATTGCAGTTTCATCTCCCCGGCCAGGACCAGGGCCAGGTTGGTGGCCACGGTGGTTTTACCGGTTCCGCCCTTACCGCTGGCGACAGCTACAATCATTGACATCTTCCTCCCCCGACCGGTAAACAGGGGGGCGGGGGAAATCCCCGCCCCCCTGATGTAAGTCGCTTCTATGTATTCCCATTATTGTTTGGACCGCTCTATTTTCGAAAGGGTGGTTTTTATTTCCGCGGCTCGTTTTTGAAGGTCTCCGCACCAATCAGGCAGCATTGCCGTCCCCGCTTCCGGTTCCATAAGGAATACGGGGAGTCGGGAACCGAGCCGCACCAGCCCCGGCCGTTACTGCTGCCGTGTCGGAAACCGGTTCCGGGAAAACGTCTCCGGCCCCCCGTCCTGAAACCGGGACCGGTATCGTATCCGTACCTGCCGCGAAACATCCGCCCCGCCTTCTTGACCGGGTGACGGTGTTCACTGTTCCCCCGAGCAGTGATGCCCGCCCGGCTGTTGCAGGTGATCGCAAAGACTTTCTCCACGTGGCAGATCACCGGAGAGGTAACCGGCAATGGCTCGATCGACCGGACCGGTTACCCCGATGATGGTTTCAATATTTTGTGCCGCAAAAAGATCTTGCGCCCGCCGGCCCATTCCCCCGGCAATGATGCAGGATACTCCGCGTTCAGCCAAAAAACGGGGCAGAAAGCCGGGCTGGTGCCCCGGGTTCGCGATGATCTCTCTACCGAGGACACGGTTGTCCTTGAATTCAACCAGGGTATAGGCGGCACACCGTCCGAAGTGCTGTGCAACCTGATCGTTCTCCGTTGCAATGGCAATTTTCATTACTCCAAATGACCTCCTTTTACGGCAACCCGTGATGCGAGCCCACGGTCGGATCATTGATGGTTGAAAGTTTACCCTCATTAAATTGTTGCCAGGTCTGGCTGACGGTTCCGTTGATACCGCCGTAGACGCCAATACCCGCCGCCTTGAGTGCAGTTGCGGCATTGGGGCCGACGTGACCAACCGCCACCGCTCCAACTCCTTCCTGTGACAACAAGCGGGCGCTTTGCGGCCCCGCGCCGCCGGCAGCGGACATGCCGCTGTTCGGCACCGATTTTAGCATTTCTCCCGTTTCCGCATCAAGAATAACGAAATAGGGGCAACGCCCGAAACGTTGATCCACCGGTGCCTCCAGCCCTTCACCTTGTGCACAAACAGCAAGTTTCATCTGTTACTTCATCCTTTCAGCATTTTCATTCCTGCCAATTTCACTTCGCCCTCATCCGACCGGCCGGTTCAGCCTCTTTTCTCCTGCGCCGCAGGAACAAAACGGCTTCCTTTTCTGTTTTCCCGCTGCTCCGAGCTGCCGCCGCACAGCACTAACACAAGTATACCCAACCCGGCCAGACCCAGGGCCAGGGAAGCCGGTGGAAATACGGTTTCCAGCAACAGGTTGAGCACAGTCCCCGCCGTGGTGGAAAAAAGGAGCATCATTCCGGTGGCAACGGCCATGTCTTTCATTCCCAGTTCGCGAACCAAAATGATAAAGGTGGCGGCACAGGGGAAATAAGTGGCCAAAACGGTTGCACCGATCACAAATTGCCGGGCCGTTAAACCGAGGGGCACCAGCATCGCCACGGCGACGTCCTTGCGCAAAAATCCGACCATCACGGCCGAAACGGCTTCACTGGGCAATCCAAACAGTCCCTGAAAAACCGGCGCCAGGACCCCGGCAAGAAGATCGATCACCCCGACCAGGTGCAGCAGGTTGATCAACAGAATTCCCGCAAAAATAAAGGGCAGCGCTTCCGTGAAATAATGTTTAAGACGCATTTCGATTTTTTGAAATTGCGCCTTCAAGTTCGGCCAGCGGTACGGCGGGATCTCGACGATCATTGACGGGGTATATCCCGGAAGAAAACGATCCAGCAGCAGGCCGATCGTGACCCAGATCAGGAAAAGCATGCCGAAAATAACCCCGAGGTAAGCCCCGCCGTAACGGCCGACCAATCCGACCACCATTGACATCTGGGCGGCACAGGGGATCGATACGGCCAGCATGGACCCGACTATAAGTCTTTCCCGCCTGCTTTCAAGGTTGCGGGCGGCCAGCACCGCGGGAACATTGCAACCAAAACCGAGGAACATCGGGATCACGGCAAACCCATGCAGGCCGAGGCGGTGCATCATCCGGTCCGACATTACCGCCAGGCGGGGCAGGTAACCGCAGTCCTCCAGAAACCCGAGGGCAAGGTAAAACATGAACAGGTACGGCAGGACTACCCCGAAAACGACATAAACCCCCGTACTCAACAGCCCCATCGATTCCTCAAGGTGGATCTGTCCCCCGTACAGTGTGCCGATGAACAGGTCATGCCAGAAACCGCTTGCACCAAGAAGCCCGCTGAGAAACTGGAGCGGGGGCAGGTAGAACGGTCTGAATACAAATGTTTCCAGAAGATCCTCCAGATATGCGCCGCAACCGATCACGATTTTAAAAGCAAGGTAAAGCCCGGCGATGGCGATCGGGATCCCGGTCAGCGGGCGGATACTGGCCAGCTCCAGTATTTCGAGCCAGGTCCGGCGCCGCCGCGTCACTCGCTGCACCCGTTCGACAACGGAGCCAATCCAGGTCCAGCGTTCGCCGGGCGATCGCAGTTTTCCGCTGCCCCGTCCGGCGTTGGGCAGGGTTTCAACCAGTTCCGTCAGGCCTTTGCCGCTGATTGCAACGGTCGGGATTACCGGCACCCCAAGCATCTTTTCCAGACGGGGAATGTCGATCGCAATCCCTTTTTGGGCTGCTTCATCGATCAGGTTTAAAACAACAACCAGGGGCACCCCGCGTTCGAGGAGCTGGCCGGTCAGGTAGAGGTTGCGTTCCAGGTTTGTGGCGTCGAGTACGTTGACCACCACTGAGGCGGAATTGACCAGGCCGGCGGTTACCTCTTCCGCACGGCAGGAAGGTTCAAGGCTATAAGTGCCCGGGGCATCGAGGACCTCCCAGGTTTGCTTGCCCCGTTGCAAACGCCCGCGGGTGTATTCAACCGTTGTCCCGGGGTAGTTTGAAATGACCACCCGCGTTCCGGTCAATTGCGAAAAGATGACACTTTTACCGACGTTGGGATTGCCAACCAGGACGATGGTCCGCGGCACCGTTCAATTCACCCCCTAGTCCTCGAGCTCGATAAAGATCCGGTTGGCCCGGCCATAACCCAAAGCGACCTGGGAGCGGTCAACCTCCAAAACGACGGGCCCGCGTTGAAACACGGTGCTGACCTTGGTTACTCTTTTCCCGGGATGAAGGCCGAGCGCCTGTAACCTTGAAATCAGCCCATGGCCGCCGTGAATTTGCATTACTCGTCCCGATTGGCCTGTTTTCATTTCGACGAGAGAAACTATTTTCATTTAGTTCACCGATTGGCGGCAGGAGTCAGCATGTCCGGCAAGCAATGCAATATAAATGCAATATGAAAATTCATTTATCCGACTCTGATCCGCGCGTTCCCTTCAGGTTGTTGAAGCCGTTGCTGTAACCGCCTTTGATCAAAAAGGTTACAAGCCGCTCGATTGTTTCACTGCTGACGGCATGTTCCATTCCGCAGGCGTCTTTTTCTGCGGTTTCAAGATTTAATCCCAGTACTTCGGTTAAAAAACTGCGCAACACGACATGACGGTGTTTGACGACCCGCCCGTAATAGCGCCCGCGCTCGGTCAGTTCCACGGGGCCATAGCGGTCCTGGTTGATCAAGCCTTGCTCGCGCAACTGGTTCAAGGCCTGGCTGACACTGGCCTTGGTCAGGTTCAGCCGTGCCGCGATATCGGTCACCCGCACCGTTCCCAATTGGTCGGACAGGTTCAGGATCTCTTCCAGATAATCTTGCATCGCTGCAGTCAGTGGCAGCGGGCTCATGCCATCAACCCCATAAGTTAAGCTTACTTAACTATTTAAACATAAGAACAGTGAGCCTGTCAAGGGAAAAACGTGCCGCCTGGATATCGACAGCACGTTGGCACAGCGGCCGCACCTGTTTTTGTAAATATTTTTCTACTTGATAATACTGATCTTGCCGATTACAGGTAATGCTTTCATTTCACCTTTGGCGGAATTGATGATACCCAGTATGGCCAGGACCAGCACGGCCAGGTAGCCCAGGGGGAGAATGACGAACCAGCCTAAAACGGGGATAATGGTACCGACAATTCCGACCGCCAGGCCAAAGAGAAACAGTACCAGGCCCTGATTGGCATGGTACATGGCAAACTTGGACTCTCTGGCGGCAATGAGTGGAATAAAAAAGATAATATAGGCGAGAATAGCCATTACTTTATTCTGTTCAACATCGGCCGGATCCGGCTGCAGGGGTATTTGTGCACCCATAGGTTTCACCTCCCTCCGTGTGGCATTCATGGAATTAACATGTAATTCGCCCCACCGGATGGTATTCCTGCTGCAAACAGGACAAGATTGTTTGATTTTTCCGTAGGATGGAAAAGGTTTACAGCGTGATCATTTCCGCCGTTGTGCCGGGCCGGTCAAACGCCGGTATCGTTACCGCAAATAAAAGTACAGAGCTGCATTTGATCCAGGGGTTGGCCGTTTTTACGCACCCGCATATTGTCGCCCGAAATTTCATCGATCACCGTTACCTGCCGCTCAACCCGTCCGAATTCAAGCTTCAGATCGATCAGTTCGAGAGCGGCCCGGCGGCATTCCTGTTCAACCAACTTTGCGACCTGCCCGGTAAGTGTAACCGCCCGGGCGATCTCGGCCGGGGTGATGATCCGAAGCCGGGTCAGCGCCTGTTCATTGATGAGGGGATCGCCCCGTTGATCGTCTTTCAAGGTGATCTCGACCAGGTAGGCCAAGTCCTGGCCCTCGCGGACATATTTTCCGTAGCGCCGCACAAAACTGCCGGTTGCCCTGAGCCGGCAAATAAACTCCAGCCCCTGGCCAAAGGTCTCCGCCTGTTTCGCAAGCATGGACCGGTTGCAAAGGTCGACCTTGAGATAATGGGTCGGGATACCGGTCTGTTCCAGTAATTCAAAAAAATGACGGGTGAGTCGCAGGGAAGCCCGGCCTTTTCCGGCAACGGTGCCGATGACCGTGTTGGCGCCGGGATCGATCACGCCTTCTGTTCCGGTAACCCGGTCTTTAAAGCGGAGCAGTATTTTCCCGGGACCGGCCGCAAACACATCTTTTGTTTTTCCATGACAGATCAATTTCATCGCTTGCTCCACCTGCCAGTTGATGAGAGTCTGGGTGCCTGTTTCATCCATAATCTACATGATGGCCGGCGGCAAAGTCAACCGCCTGCCCAAAAACAAGGGAAACCTCCGAGACCACTGAAAAAGCGGTTATGAATTAGGCTACTTTCAGGTTCCAGCCAT
>CAYQQK010000012.1:0-59117 GCA_964420065.1 uncultured Syntrophomonadaceae bacterium
TTCTATCCCCTAAAGGAAATCCCCTCCATAAACCTACAATAACTTTACACTAACGTTTCGTTTTTCCTGTGCGAGGATGAATCCACTCCCGATCTCGTTGACGGTTTTGGCGGGGCAGGATATGATCATTATCGGCCGGTAATACTTTTATTTTGAAGGGAGACGATCTTGTGCAATTGAAAGGATCCAGGACCGCACAAAACATCTTGACCGCATTTGCCGGTGAATCCCAGGCTCGAAATCGTTACAATTATTATGCCAGTAAAGCCAAAAACGAAGGGTACGTGCAAATTTCGGCTATTTTTGAAGAAACGGCCGATCAGGAAAAAGAGCATGCGAAACGTTTGTTCAAACTTCTCGAGGGCGGTGAGCTTGAGGTACGGGCCTCTTTTCCCTCCGGTGTGATCGGAACCACCGCCGAGAACCTGGCCGCCGCCGCCGGGGGGGAAAATGACGAATGGACAAACATGTACCCTGAATTTGCCCGGACAGCCCGACAGGAGGGGTTTGCGGCGATTGCGGCGATCTTTGAAGCGATTGCGGTGGCGGAAAAGCAGCACGAAAAACGGTTTCTTGACCTGCTTTCCAACCTGAAAAACGGCACCGTGTTCAAAAGGGACACCCCGGTAAAATGGCGGTGCCGCAATTGCGGCTACTTGCACGAAGGGGTGGAAGCGCCGGAAGTTTGCCCGGCCTGTGCTCACCCCCGCGCTCACTTCGAGTTGTTGGGCGAAAACTGGTAAGCTGGTATTGACGGTTTTCGGGTTTTTAAAAGCCTGAACAAGGTATTTTGGCCCTTTCAGGTGCGCTCGGCATGGGCGTACCTGAAAGGGCCAAGTCCTTGGTGTGGGTTGACAGTAGCGGGAACAGGCAAGAATGGGGGGATGATCGTCGAGTTTTTACGACCGGCAGATGGGGAGGTTTTTCCCGTGGCACGGCTGGAATAGAAACGTTCCCGGCCATAGCGGGGCGTCGATCGAACCCCGGCCCCACAAGAAATCGTTGTGACCGGTAACCTTCTCAAGCCTTCGGGGGGAGGACGGCTTACACTCCGGCGACGCGGTTTTCCAGGGCAGCGTAGATCTGTTCCCGGGGCAAGTGCGGCAGCAGGTGATGGACCTGTTCCAGGGCCAGATGCGCTCCGGGATCCATCCCCTGGCAACCGGCCAGGAGCAAGACATCTCCGGATTCCAGGCGAGACAGCCCCGTGGCGATGGCCGCGGGCAATTCCTCGATCACGATCGTTTTTATCCCGGCGTTCTGCATCACCTTCCGGTAGACGGCCAGCTCCTCCGCTGTTACAATGTCTTTTTCTGTCACATCGGACCGGCTGGTGGTGGCGATGATCTCCTTCACTCCCAGAAGCGGGGCCCAACGGGCCAGGGTTTCGGCGTTTTCTCGGTTCACGATCACTCCACGGCTGCCGCGGATGGCGTAAATAATCGTCAAGCGGCGGTAATCCATATATTTTAATGTTTCAAGCGTCACTTCGATATTACCGCTGTTGGCGAAATGGTCGTCGATAATTTTGAATGGACCGTCGAAGATCAGTTCGAAGCGTCGTTCCACACCCCGGAATTTGTGCAAGGCGGCTTGGATGGTAGAAACGGGCACCTCGTTCAGGAGCCCGACCAGAATGGCGGCCATGGCGTTATAGACGCTGTGCAATCCGAGGACGGAAAGACGAACCGGAAAACTGAAGGACGGTGTGTAACGTGTTGTGCCGACCTGGAAAGGGCGGAGCAGCTCCACGGTAAAGGCGGCCCGGCCGGTGGAAAGATCGAGGTCACGTACCTGAAAATGACCGCCGCTTTCTTTGACGCCGTAAGTGAGCACCCGGGCAGCGGTATTTCCGGCAAGGGCGGCACATAAGGGGCAATCAAGATTCAAAACAGCCCACTGGTGGGGTAATCGTTCCCGCACCAGGCGTGCCTTGGCCTCGTGGTAACGTTCAAAGTCACCATGCAGGTCAATATGTTCGCGGCTGATGTTGTTCATGACCACGATATCAAAATTAACTGCATCCACCCGGTGCAACGCCAGGCCGGAAGAAGAAGCTTCCATGGTCACGTGGGTGATATCGTGTTCCGTCATCTGGGCCAAGCAGTGATGCAGGTCCAACGATTCAGGGGTGGTCAGCACCGCCGGACGGATCGTTTTCCCAATTTTGACAATGACTGTTCCGATCAGGCCGGTTTTGAGGTCGTATTCTTCGAGGATGGCATTGGTCATGAAGGCGGTCGTAGTTTTACCGTTGGTAGCGGTAACCCCGATTATTTTCAGCATCCGGGAAGGATGCCCGTAATAACGGTTCGCCAGCCCGGCCAGTGCTTGCCGGCAATCGGCTACCCTGAACTGGGGCAAGTTGATACCGGGTTGGATCTCCTCCACCACGGCGGCGGCGGCTCCCCTGGCGGCAGCCTGGGCCAGGAAGAGGTGCCCATCGGTTTTGTAGCCGCGAATGGCTACAAACAGGTTGCCCGGGGTGACCCGGGCCGAATGGTAGGACAGGCCGGTAACTGTTATGACCCCGGTCCCGCCTGGCCCGCTTTTTTCAAGAATTGCCGGCGCCGGCAGCAGCAAATCGAGGCTGATTGTCCGATTGATCTTCTTTCCGCCCATCGGGTATGAACCACCTTGATACGTTTTGTTTTTAATTCGGTTTATCCCGTAATCAATCCTGCTTCCCGGCAGCCCGGCGTGCTTTTGTCTTTCCGGCAAGTATCCCTAGTATCACCCCCGGGGAAGGCTATTCATACTTATTAACCTTGAAAGGCCGGCATGCTGTCGCCGCCGGCCCGGTTTGGCGTACGTAAACGAGGAGCCTTATCCCGGGAGGCTCCTCTTTCTGTAGATTTTAAACTGGCGGGAATTTATTCCGTAATAACGATCGACTCGGTGGGACATTCCTCGGCGGCTTCGCGAACTTTATCTTCAAATTCAGCGGGAACCGGGTTTACCTTTACTTCGGCCATTTCGTCTCCGAGTTCAAAAACCTCCGGACAGATGTCCTCGCAGACGCCGCAGGCGCTGCAGTCGTCTTTTACCTTAACCTCCATCAATCAAGGCCTCCTTATTTAGTAATGCGAAAATTCATATACCTATTCGCCGTCGATCATGGTATTCCTTTTTTATCGGGTGCAAGTATTGCCAAAAAATTTTTCCCCGGCACGGGTTGCCAGACAGCGGGTTTTGCGGTTACCGACAGTGGAAATTGTGGATAAAGACCAAAATCCCGTTTGTGCAAAGCGTTGTCTGTGCATAAGGCTGTGGATACTGTTAGTTGTTTGTCTATTTCTTTTTGTTTTTATCACCGGGCGCCAGTGGTATAATCAAAACAGGAATCAGAATAGGGTTAAATACGGTCAGGAGAAGCGGCGGGCGGGAGGAGGGCGCAGTGTGCGTGCAGGCGGTGCCGCGGCGGTGCTGTTGGCGTTTTCTATTATTATTCTTGGGGCAGGTTGTTCCGGTGGCGGGGCGGAAAAGGATCCGTCCTCCGGCCTTCTCATTGTTGTTGCCACCATTCATCCCCTGGCCGATCTTGTGAGGCAGGTTGGGGGAGAACGGGTAACCGTATCCTGCCTGTTGCCGGCGGGAGCGAGCCCTCATACGTACGAACCGACGGCGGAACAGGCGCGGGTTGCCGCCACGGCCGATCTGTTTGTCCAGGCCGGGGGTGGGTTGGATGAATGGGCGGGCGGTTTGATTCGGGCGGGAGGGTCCGGGGTCCGCGAGATCGATCTATGCCGGGAAAGTGGGCTATTTGAGCTGGACGGTTATCCGGACCGGGCGCATAACGGAAAAACCGGGCCGCCGGATCCGCATTTTTGGCTGGATCCGCTTCTGGTTCGGGATGTTATCAGCCCGCTTCTGGTCGCAGTGCTGGCGGAACTGGCCCCGGAAAACGCGGATTATTTTACCGCCAGGTTGCGGTGTTTCCAGGAAGAACTGTCGACACTACATGCCGGGATCGAAGCCGATTTATCCCGTCTCTCCAGCCGCCGCTTCATTACTTTTCATGCGGCCTGGTCCCATTTTGCCCACCGTTACGGTCTCGAAGAGGTGGGGGTGATCGCCCGTTTTCCCGGCCAGGAGCCTTCTGCAGCCTGGATGGCGGAGCTGGTACGGCTGGTGCGGGAAGAAAAGATCCGGGCTATTTTTGCCGAATCCCAGTTCTCTCCGGCTTTGGCCGAAGGGATTGCCGCCGAAACCGGTGTTCCCGTTTTCAAGGTGGACCCCCTTGGCGGCGCAGGCCTTCCCGGCCGGGAAACCTACCCCGACCTGTTGCGTTATAATGTCCGTTTGTTTTCGGAGGCCTTGCGGTAGGAACGATTTTACCCGCTGTATTCCACCATTCTTTCGCTACGAAGGCGGACACCGGGCCGGCAGCAGGCCGTCTTGAAAGGGAAAGGAGAGTTGCCGGATGGAACCCATAGTCCGGGTCAACAACCTCGATGTTGTGCTGGAAGGACGTCCCGTGCTGGAAAAAGTTACGTTTCAAGTTTCCCCCGGGGAGGCGGTCGGGGTGATCGGTCCGAACGGGGCTGGTAAAACTACCCTCCTGCGGGTTTTGTTGGGTCTGACAGCCCCCACCTCCGGGGAAGTGCTGGTCCTGGGGCGGGTGCCGGCCCGTCTGCGGGAGTTACGATCGCAAATTGGTTACATGCCCCAACGCAAACTTTTTGAGCGGCGGTTTCCTTTAAGCGTGAGTGACGTGACCGGGATGGGTCTGCTTTCGCCGCAAACTTTGCTCCGCCCCCTCCGTAAAGAAGAACGACGCCGGGTCCGGGAAACCCTGGAGGAGGTGGGCATGATCGCCTATGCGCACCGTCCCTTTCAGTCACTTTCCGGCGGTGAGCAGCAACGGGTCCTCCTGGCCCGGGCCCTGGTCCGGAGGCCTTCTTTATTGCTGCTTGACGAACCAAACGCCGGCCTGGATTGTGCCGCCCAACGCCTCTTTCTCGATCATCTTTCCCGTTTACGCCGGGAACAGGATCTGACCGTGATCAAAGTATCCCATGACCTGCTCGTCGCGGCCTCCTTTGCCGACACTTTGTTGTGTATCAACCGGACCATGCATATTCACGGCCGCCCGCGGGAGGTGCTCTTCAGTCCCCGCATGGAGGCGGTTTACCGTTGTCAGTTTGACCTGCTCAGTTCACTGGGTGCCGGAGGGCGGGAAATGGAACATTGGCAAAAATGATGGCTTATGCTTTCATGCAGCGGGCCCTGCTCGCCACCGTCCTGGTGGGAATCCTTTGTTCCACTGTTTCCTTTTTCGTTGTATTACGGCGGATGGCCTTCCTCGGGGTGGGCGTTTCTCACGCTGCCATGGGCGGGATTGCCATCGGCCTCGCGGCAGGGGTCAACCCAACCCTGGCCGGGATGGTTTTTGCCGTGGGCGCCGCCGTTGGAACGGGCTGTCTCAGCCGGGCCGGGAAAATTAACGAGGACACCGTGATCGGAATATTTCAGGCTTTCGGCATGGCCCTGGGGATCGCCGTGATCAGCACTTTCAAGGGCTATTATCCCGACCTGTTTTCCCTTCTTTTTGGCAACATCCTGGCCGTTTCCTCCCGCGATCTCACGGTCCTGGTGGTGGCGATGCCGGCTATCCTGGTTTATCTGGCCCTATTTTTCAAAGAGTTGCTTGCTCTTTGTTTTGACGAAGACATGGCCCGGGCTGGCGGCGTGCCGGTGACCTCTCTTTACCTGGGCTTGCTTGCCGCCATGGGGGTCACAGTCATGGTTTCGGTCAAGCTGGTCGGGATCGTTCTCGCATCCGCCCTGTTGGTGATCCCCGGGGCGACCGGCTATCGTTTTGGCCAAAACTTTCGCACAATGTTGGCCTGGTCCCTTGTTTCCGGCCTCGGCGGCAGTATCGGGGGGCTCCTTCTTTCGTTCTACTATCCCATTCCGCCGGGGGCGGCGGTGGTCATGGTGATGACCCTTTTTTTCCTTGTTTCCCTTTTTTCCCAACCCCCCAGATTAAACTGAGGCAGTATTCAAACGATCAGGTCCCGGACAGGGATCATGAAACAAGGCCGGGCGGAAGGAGGTCACACCGAAAATGGCCGGACTGTTACGTTTCTTGTTTATCCTTATCGCCGCCGGTGCTACTGTGTTGCTTTCGGGCTGCAGCCCCTGATAGTATTCGCGGGGCCGGTCCGGTCCGAGGCGATTAAAACCGGAACCGGGGCAATCCGGTTGGCCGTATCTGGACGGGTTTCAAAAAAAAGGCGATGCCATAGCAAAAAGATCGCCGCCGTCCATAATTTGCGGGCATGGTTGGCGGAACCCCGGCAGTGTGCCCGGAGCAAAAGGTCAAGGGCTTCCGGGTTGAGGTAAGTGTATGCTGTTTCCGAGTGGTACAGTTCGCGCAGGGACGGCATGAAGCTGCTGCGGATCCAGGAGGCAATGGGGACCGGAAAACCCAGTTTGGGGCGAAAGCTGACCCTGGAAGGCAGATAACGGGAGGCCACACGCCGCAGCACGTATTTGCCCAGACCGCGCCGGATTTTGTAGCAGGGCGGGATGGTTGCGGCAAACTCCACCAGCACATGATCCATGAAGGGGGAACGTAACTCCAGGGAATGGGCCATGCTCATCCGGTCCGCCTTGGCCAAAATATCTTCCGGCAGCCAGGTATGGAGGTCCAGGTGCTGCATACGGCTGGTATGATCCAGATTTTTGCTAAGGCGGTAAACGGGTGCGGTGACCGTCCAGGGCGGCTCCCATCCTTCGGGGAAAAGGTTGGGGGTCAGAATATTTGTTTTTTCCTCCTCCGAGCAAATGCAGGCGTTGCCGAAATACCGTTTTTCAAGCGGGGTAATACCACGGCGCAGGTAATCGCGGCCCCGGAAACCGGCCGGCAGGCGGCGGTGAAAAAGAGCCGCCAATTTCTTGGCCGGGTCGGGCAGATATTGCAGCGGCGCGACCGCGGCCGGCTCACGGTAAATGTCGTAACCGCCAAAAATTTCATCGGCTCCTTCCCCGGAAAGCATAACCCGGACTTCTGCGGCGGCGAGACGGGCGGCGAAATAAAGGGCGGCGGCGGCCGGGTCGGCCACCGGTTCGTCCTGATGCCACAATATTTGCGGTAGGTTCTCCCAGAACTCTTCCGCCTCGATGGTAATCTCCTGGTGGGTGGCGCCAAGTAATCGGGCGGTTTCACGGGCCAGGGGCAGCTCGTCGTATTTCCCGCCGGCACAACCCACAGAAAACGTGCGTGGTGGTCCGGTCTCGATCCGGCCGAAAAGAGCGGCTATGGTACCGGAATCAACCCCGCCGCTCAGGAAACATCCCGCTGGGGTGTTGCCGGTCAAATGCAACCGCATTGATTCGCGCAGTAAATAGTCCGCCCGTGTAATATAGGCGTTCAGCGCTTGCGGCCGCGGGTCGGGCCGGAAATTTAATCGCCAGTACTGCCGCAGTGTCGTTCCGGTTGCATCGAAGGTCAGGCTGCAAGCCGGGCGCAGCCGGTGCAGCCCTTGAAAGGCGCTTTCCGGTCCCGGGAAATATTGGAAGGTAAAATAATGAGGCAATGCCTTCAAGTTCAAACGCGTTGTCACAGCGGGGTGGGCCAGGACTGCTTTGGCTTCGGAGGCGAAGATCAAAGTATCCCCCTGCACAGTGTAATAAAGCGGTTTCTGGCCGAAACGATCCCGGGCCAGCAATAGCCTTCGGGCATGCGCGTCCCAGAGGGCGAGGCTGAAGGCACCGCGCAACCGTTCCAGTAGTTTTTTGCCATATTCCTCATAAAGGGTCATGATCACTTGCCCGTCGGTCCGGGCACGGGAGCGCCGGCCCTGGGTTTGCAGTTCGCAGTGCAGTTGTCGGAAATTGTAGATGTTACCGTCGTAAACAAGGCTGAGAACGCCCTTTTCATCGGCAAAAGGCTGCCGGTTGTTATCGCAGCCGGCGGGGCCGGGATCGCGGTAGCCGAGGGCGGCATGATCGTCATAAAAATACCCGCTTCCGGTGGGACCGCGGTAGGCGATAATACCGGCCATGGTTTCCAGGTTGCGGCGGCATATCTCCTGTTCCGGCAACCCCTTCAAAGAAACAAATCCACAAATTCCGCCCACGGCGGCCTTCTCCTTCCCTTCGGGCCGGTTTAACCGGTATCATAACGTTAATTAGTGTATGGGTAACGGGGCTCTGTTGTGCTGCTCGAGACGTTTTTTGGCTCTAGCGGCGCCAAACAGTGCGATCAGGGTTGCTACGGCGCCGAGGCCGAGCAGGCTGAAGGAAAGGCCCCAACTGGTGGTCCGGTCCAGCACCACTCCAAACAGGTAGTACGGCAGAGCGGTCAGGCCAAAACCGATCGACGCCTGCAAACCCAGGGCTATACCCAGGGAAGCGGGGGGGAAAACCTCGGCCAGGATGGTCTTATAGATGGCCGTATCGGCGATGACGAAAAAAAGATAAACCATTCCAATCAGCCCCAGGGCCCAGAAGGGCAGCCGGAGCAGGTGTCCGAATTCAAACGATAATACTCCGCCCAGGGTGGCCAGCAAAGCCGCAGTTCTGAGGGAACCGAAGCGATCGGAAAGCCAGCCTCCGTAACTGGTGGCGACAAAATTGATCAGATTGCCGATGGCCGCCAGGGTCCCCGCCAGGGCTGTAGCCTGCCTGAGCACGGCGCCCTCCTGAAGCATGAGCGAGGCGGTGAAAAACGGGCCGATCCAGCCCCGCAGGGCGATTAACTCCCAGGTATGCCCCAGGTAGGCAAGCAAAATCCACCAGAAAAAGCCGCTCATGAGCAGGTCGCGATAGGAAAGCCACCGCGAACCGTGGTTCGGTCCGGTGCCGGCCGTTCGGGCCGACGTTTTTGTTGCCGCAGAAACCTGGTCCGGCAGGCGGTACCTGACCAGGAAAAAACCGGCAAATGCAGGCAGGGAGGTCATAAAAACCGCGTGCCGCCAGCTCCAGAAAGCCACGAAAATGCCGGAAAAAAAGTAAGCTCCGGCGATGGCCAAACTGAGCGCACCCGTAAAAAGGCCGATCGCGGCGCCCCGCCGGCGGGGCGGGTAGAGGCAACTCAAATAAACCATTCCGGGCACGTATAGGGCACCCACCCCCAGCCCGGCCAGGAAACGCAGGATGAGGCCGCTGTAAAAACCGTTGGCGACAACTGCAAACAGAAGGCCGGAAACACCGGCCAGCAGGCAGCCCTGCATAAAAACGAGGCGGGGGTTGACCCGATCCGAAAAAATACCGGAGATGAAGACCGAGACGGCATAGCCAACCTGGACCATGCCCATCATCACGCCCCCCTGGCCGGCGCTGATCGACCATTCCACCTGCAGCACGGGAAAAATGGCGGGAAAATTGTACCAGTTAAACGTGGAAAGAAACAGAGCGGTGCCAAGAACGACAAGTGGAGTACGCAGAAACTGTTTGCTCATAAAATATATTGTAACATATATTGCGACAGGTTGCCGCGGGTGATCCTTTCCCCGGGCGCCGGTTGTCGATTCTTACAACCGGCCCGTGGACAGGGTCAGGGCGACCGGATCCGTATCAAAAAAGGTCAATTGTTCGAGGTGATCGGAGCGAACGATAAAAGTATCCTCGATCCCGGCCACGCCCACGCCCGGAAAAATAAACTTCGGCTCCAGGGCAAAAACCATACCCTCTTCCAGCCGCTGTCCGGGATCGGAAGCAATTACCGGTAGCTCGTCCAGTTCCAGCCCGACCCCGTGGCCGATAAAGTTTACCCCCTGCTGGTAGCCCATAAAATACTCTTTTACACCGGCCTCAACGGCTATTTTTACAGCGCGTTCGTAGAGCAGGTCTATGGCTGTGCCCGCTTTTCCGAGGACCGCCAGTTCATCCATTATGGCCAGGGAAGTCTGGTAGGCGGAACGCAGCTTTGCGGGGGGAGAACCCAGGAAGAAGATCCGGGTTTGGTCCACCATGTAGCCGTCAATGACCGCGGCGAGATCTACCAGCACCGCCTCACCGGGTTCAAGCAACGCAAAACTGGATCCCTGGGGAAAAGAGGGGTTTGTGCCGGCCCCCCCGGTCGGCCCGTTGAAAAAACTTGGAGCTGCCGCACGGCTTCCGCTCATGATATGGCCAAAATAAAGCTCCTGGTTAAAGCGGCGCATGCGCACCGCACCCTGGTGGCCCCGTACCCGTGCAAAAGCCTCCAGGCGGGAAGAAAGTTCCAGTTCACTCATTCCGGGGTGGATTATCTCCCGGGCATGGGTAAAAATCTGCTGTGAAAGGACGGCGGCTTTTTGCTGAAGGTTGACCTCCCAGGGTGATTTAATGGCCCGGATTTGCCGGATCGGTGCGGAGACGTCGACGATATCGAGAGGCGCCAGCCGTTTCCGGCACTGCAGGTAGAACGAGGCCGGCAGTACATCCAGCTCCATCCCCAGGCGGCCGCCTTCGGGGAGGCGCTCCCGGATCATCTCCGCCATTTTTTGAAATCCCGGGTAAGGAATTACTTGTGGCAGTGTGCTTTCATGACGGGCCCGTTCCAGGTCTTTGCGGATCGCCAGCACCGGTTCCCCGCAGCCGGATCCGGCCGGGATAAAAAGATACCCGTCCTGCCCGGTACCGCTGAAATAATAAAGGTCAACCCTTTGGAGCAGTAGCGCCCCCGCCAGGCCCGCCTGGACCATTCTTCCCCGTAGCCTGTCAATTCGCAACTGCAGCTCTGTTTTTGGAACCACCGTGATCAGCCTCCTTGGTTTCAAATTAACTGCCGGCCGCCCGGACCGGGGAGATCGGGGATGGCAACGTACTTAAAGAGCCGTCATTTACCTACCGGATCCGTGTGAACGGTGACCCGGCAGTCCATTTTTCCCTCGAGCCGAGTTTGCACCCGGTGAGCAATCTCATCCGCCCGGTGGAGGCTGGTATTCCCGGCCACCCTGATGTGCATGGTGATCGACTTATGCACACCGTAGTCGTGGACCTCCAGATCGTGAACATCCAAAACCCCCTCGATCGATAGCGCCTCCTGCTCGAGGTTACGAAGCAGATCCTTGGTCGGCGAGACACCGATGATTTTATTTCCGGTACGAAAGGCGATTTCTGCGCCGGTATAAAGAATAAAAGCGGCAATCAAAAAAGCACCCACCGCATCGAACCAGTGGAGCTTAAAATAGCCGCCGCAAACCGCCGCCAGAACCAGGATCGAGGTAAAAACATCGCTGCGATGGTGCCAGGCGTCGGCGATCAACGCCTCCGAATCGATCAGCTTGCCGATGTTGCCGGCAAAACGGTACATCAATTCCTTGGTCAGGATCGATCCCAGTGCCACGGCA
The DNA here is from genome assembly GCA_964420065.1 of uncultured Syntrophomonadaceae bacterium. Taxonomy (GTDB): domain Bacteria; phylum Bacillota; class Dethiobacteria; order DTU022; family DTU022; genus CAYQQK01. Next base: position 11,286 of record CAYQQK010000012.1, read on the forward strand.
ACTGCCGCCGGGCTTTGCTGCATTGTTGTTCCTTCAACAAGGCGCCGGTAAGCACCGGCAACAAAACCGACGCCGGTTCCGATCAGCGCTGCGGCCACGAACAACCCGGCCAGGTATTCGACCCGGCCGTGACCGTGGGGATGTTTTTGGTCCGGCCCTTTGCTTGAGATTTTAAAACCGATGATGACCACGACCGAGGTTAGAATATCGGAAGCGGTATGGGCGGCATTGGCCAGCAGGGAGACGCTGCCGCTGATAAGACCAACGATCATCTTCAGCAGGGCCAAAACGGCATTCCCGGCGATGCTGACCCAGCCTGCAATATAACCGAGACGCAGTCTTTCTTGCGGCCGGCTGATATCCCTGCCGCAGAACACGGCTTTGATCAGGGCCTCATCGAGCAGCTTCATATCCCGAACCAATTCCTTTTCCTTTTAAAGCTGTCTTTACCGGCCGGGACAAAAATAGATAGTGTAAAAGGCCGGCTATTGTTAATATACTATGCTTTCCCAGCCGCTTCAACGCCGGGGCGGTATGAGTTAACATTGAATTGCCGGCGGAGGTGTTCTTGTTGTGCCCCGCCGGGGGGTATGTTAAAATAGAGTGGCAATTAAAGATATCCGGGCCGTCGCGCCTGCCCCAGGGGCGTTTTTTAGTGTCGGCCCATCCCGGTAGGGTATGACACAGGGGAGGAAGAGCATAAATGCCGGTAAAGTGGGAGAAAATAGAAACCAATACGGTCCAGTTTGAAATCGAAGTTCCGGCTTCAGAGGTTGATACGGCGCTGGACCGGGCCTATAGGAAGGTTGTTCGCAAGGTCAGGCTGCCCGGTTTTCGCGCGGGTAAAGTGCCGCGGCATGTTCTGGAGTCGTACTTCGGCCCGCAAATTCTTCACGAGGACGCCTTGCAGTTGGTAGTCCCGGTGGCGTACCGTCGTGCCGTCGAAAAAGCCGATCTCAATCCGATTTCCGATCCTGATTTTAAACTGCAGCAAATGGAACGGGGAAAACCGCTTCATTTTACGGTCACGGTGGATGTGATGCCGGAAGTAAAACTGGGCCGGTATCGCGGCGTAGCGGTGACCCGGGAAGAGATCGCCATCACCCCCGGCCAGGTGGACAATTACCTGCAGCAATTACGCGAACAACATGCCCGTCTGGTATCCGTTCCCCCTGAAAGTGAAGGGACCGGGGCGCTTTCCCGGCAAGGGGACCTGGTCATCATTGATTTTACCGGTTATATTGATGGAGAGCCCTTCAAGGGGGGCGATGCGGAAAATTATTCCCTTGAACTGGGCACATCCACCTTTATTGCCGGCTTCGAGGAGCAACTGGAAGGGGCGGCTTGCGGTGAAGAACGTGAAGTCAGGGTTACATTTCCCGAGAACTATCACAAAGAAGAACTGGCGGCCAAAGAAGCACTTTTCGAGGTGAAAATTAAGGAGATCAAACGCAAGGAACTACCCGTACTCAACGATGACTTTGCCCGTGAGATCAGTGATGCGGCGACACTGCCTGAGTACCGGATCCAGGTGCAGGAACAGTTGGAAAAAAGCGCCCGTGAGCGCGCGCAGCAACAGGTAAAAGAAGACATTATTGCAAAGGTTGCCGCGGATTCCGAGGTGGAACTGCCGCCGGTGCTGGTGGAACGCCAGATCGACCGGATGCTCGAGGAAATGGAACAGATTTTACGCTACCAGGGGCTGACTCTGGAAAAATATGTATCCCTTTCGAAGAAAACCATGGATGAATTACGGGAAGAAAAACGGGAAGAAGCGACGCGCCGGGCCAAGGCGGGAGCGGTTCTTGAAGCAATCATCAAACAAGAAGGAATTACGGTTGATGAAACCGAACTTAAGCATAGAATAGAAGAGATTGCGCAGACCTATAATGATGATCCGGCGCACGTGCAGGAGGTTTTTGCCAAACAAGGCCGTCTGCAGATGATCCGGGAAGAGTTGCGTCTGGGCAAGGTAATTGATTTTCTGGTGCAGGAAGCCAAGATGATCGTGGTGCCGTCGCAGCAGGAAGAGGAAACGAAGCCCTCGTAACGGATCATTTTATCCGGGGTGCCGGAAACACCGGGTCCGGATCAATGAAGGAGAGTATGCCATGAGCGTTCTGATACCGATGGTGGTGGAACAGACCAACCGGGGCGAGCGGGCCTATGACATTTACTCGCGGTTGTTAAAAGACCGGGTCGTATTTCTTGGCAGTCCGATCGATGATCACGTAGCCAACGTGGTGGTGGCCCAGATGCTTTTCCTGGAATCGGAAGATCCGGATAAAGATATCAACCTGTATATCAATTCTCCGGGGGGAGCCGTTTACGCGGGTTTGGCGATCTACGATACCATGCAGTACATCAAGTCACCGGTATCAACCATCTGTGTCGGGCTTGCCGCCAGTTTTGGCGCGGTTCTGCTGGCCGCCGGAGCGACCGGTAAACGTTACGCCTTGCCCCATTCGCGGATCATGCTGCACCAACCGGCCGGCGGCGCCCAGGGCCAGGCCGCCGATATTGAAATCCATGCCCGTGAAATTTTAAAAATCAGGGAGACCTTGAACGCAATCCTGGCCAATCATACCGGGCAGCCGGTGGAACGGATCACCCAGGATACGGACCGTGACTTCTTTATCTCGGCTGAAGACGCCAAGGAATACGGTCTGATCGATGAAATCATGGTTCACCGGCCTTAGCCGGCTAAAAAAGAGGTGGATCGGCTGACATGTTCAAGTTTAGCGACGATAAGGGGCAATTGAAATGTTCTTTCTGCGGTAAAACCCAGGAACAGGTCCGGAAGCTTGTTGCCGGTCCCGGGGTTTATATTTGTGACGAGTGCATTGAACTTTGCAATGAGATCATTGAAGAAGAGATCGGTGATGAGACCGATTTTAGCCTGGTCGACCTGCCCAAGCCCCAGGAGATCAAACACGTTCTGGATCAGTATGTGATCGGGCAGGAGGACGCCAAAAAAGCACTCTCGGTTGCCGTTTACAACCACTACAAACGCATCAATGCCGGCCAGAAGATGGAGGAGGTGGAGCTTCAGAAGAGCAACATCGTCCTCATCGGGCCGACCGGGGTGGGCAAAACCCTGCTTGCCCAGACCCTGGCCCGCATTTTGAACGTCCCCTTTGCCATCGCCGACGCCACATCGCTGACCGAGGCCGGTTATGTAGGGGAAGATGTTGAAAATATCCTCCTCAAACTGATCCAGGCAGCCGATTACGATCTGGAAAAAGCGGAGAAGGGCATTATCTATATCGATGAAGTCGATAAAATCGCCCGCAAAACCGACAATCCATCCATTACCCGGGATGTTTCGGGGGAGGGAGTTCAGCAGGCGCTGCTCAAAATTCTTGAGGGCACGGTAGCCAGCGTCCCGCCCCAGGGGGGGCGCAAGCATCCCCACCAGGAATTCATGCAGATCGACACCACCGACATCCTCTTTATATGCGGCGGCGCCTTTGACGGGCTCGATAAGATCATCGGCGCGCGCATCGGTAAAAAGGGGATCGGGTTCGGGGCCGATGTGCGGGGCAAAGAGGAAAGACTGCTCGGGACAAATAACATCCTGCGCCAGGTCATGCCGCAGGACCTGCTTCGGTACGGGCTCATTCCCGAATTTGTCGGGCGAATTCCGGTCGTTTCCACCCTTGACCCCCTGGACGAGGAAGCCCTGGTGCGTATCCTCAAGGAACCTCGCAATGCGCTCTTGAAACAGTTTCAAAAACTGTTTGAACTGGACCGGGTGGCGCTGGAATTCAAGGACAGTTCCCTGCATGCGATTGCCCGTGAGGCCATCAAGCGAGAAACCGGGGCCCGCGGGTTAAGGGCCATCCTTGAAGAGGTTCTTCTCGAAGTAATGTTTGAGCTGCCCTCCCGGGAGGATGTCCGCCGTTGTGTCATTACGCGTGAAGCGATTGAAAAAAGGGATAAGCCTGTTCTGGTAACCATGGAGAAACGCAAAAAAAAGGAAGAGACTGCTTGACTTTTTTCTCGCCCCCATAACTTTTCTTTTCGGCCCCGGCCTGTCATATTACCGTCTGTTCGTGCAAAACATGAAAAAGGACCGCCCTATTTGGGACGGTCCTTTTTTGCGTGGTCTGTCGGCCATCCGGGATATTTTAACTGTTTCGCGGGGATACTACAGGTGCTTTTGTTCATCGCGGCGGCGGGGAGGGGTGGGTGTGGGCGGGTTTGCCGGAGTGCTGGGGATCATTCAGGTTTTTTTTGCCGTTGTGATCGGCCTCTATTTTTTCAACCTGTTAAAAAATCAACAGACCAGTCGCGTCGCCGTGGACCGGGAATCGCGTAAAGAGATGGACCAGCTTGAACGGATGCGCCAGATCTCGCTGACCGAACCGCTTTCGGAAAAAACCCGCCCGGCCACCTTCAGGGAGATCATCGGCCAGGATAGCGGGCTAAAGGCGTTGCGGGCGGCCATCTGCGGGCCCAACCCGCAGCACGTTATCCTCTACGGTCCCCCGGGGGTGGGGAAAACGGCCGCGGCGCGGCTGGTGCTGGAGGAAGCCAAGATCAATCCACTGAGCCCCTTCCTGGAGACGGCCCGGTTCATCGAGCTGGATGCGACTACGGCCCGGTTTGATGAACGGGGCATTGCCGACCCGCTCATCGGCACCGTCCATGATCCGATCTATCAGGGGGCGGGACCCCTGGGGATGGCCGGGATCCCCCAGCCAAAACCGGGAGCGGTGACCAAGGCCCATGGGGGTATTCTTTTTATCGATGAAATCGGGGAACTGCATCCGATTCAGATGAACAAATTGTTGAAAGTACTTGAAGATCGCAAGGTGTTTCTGGAAAGCTCGTATTACAGCAGCGAGGATCAGAACATACCCCGGCACATCCATGAGATATTTCAAAAAGGGCTTCCGGCCGATTTCAGGCTGATCGGCGCCACGACCCGTATGCCCCATGAAATATCCCCGGCAATCCGTTCCCGCTGCCTCGAAATTTTTTTTCGCGGTCTCCTGCCCGGAGAGATCGGCCTGATCGCCGCCAACGCCGCCCGGCGGATCAGCTTTGTTTTGACCGGCGCCGCGTTGGAGGTCGTCAAACGTTATGCCAACAACGGGCGGGAGGCGGTCAATATTATTCAGATGGCGGCGGGGATTGCTCAAACCGAGAATCGCACCTCCCTCGATGCCGGTGAGATCGAATGGGTTGTGAACAGCGGTCAGCTTTCGCCGCGACCCGAACGCAAACCTCCCTCCGAACCCCAGGTCGGATTTGTGAACGGCCTCGCGGTCTACGGTCCAAACATGGGCACCCTGATCGAAGTGGAAGCGGTCACGATTCCGGTTGAGCCCGGCCAGGGCAAGGTCAACATTACCGGAATCGTCGAGGAAGAAGAAATGGGCCGCATGGGCCATACCATCCGCCGCAAAGGAACGGCCAAAGGCGCGGCCGAAAATGTGATCACCGTGCTCAGCAGCTTTACCGGTCAGAATTTACGCGACTACGATATTCACTTGAACTTCCCCGGCGGGGTGCCGGTGGACGGGCCTTCGGCCGGAATTGCCATGGCCACGGCGATCTACTCCTCCTTGAAAGGCCTTGCGGTGGATCCCCTGGTGGCCATGACCGGAGAAGTTTCGGTACGGGGTCTGGTCCGTCCCGTGGGAGGGATCTTTGCCAAGCTGGAGGCGGCTGCGGAAGCCGGCGTAAAAAAGGTAATCTTGCCCGAGTACAACTGGCAACAAAATTTTCAGGGACATTCCCGTTTGAAGGTAATTCCTGTGAGGCGACTGGAAGAGGTTTTTCGCGAAGTATTGTTCATCGATGCGGAGAAGCTGGCTCTACCTTCCTGAAAAGGTTGTCTGTCCGGCCGAATGAAAAACAACTGATAAAGGGAAAGACTATGCGGGAAGCGAATACTATTTACAAATAGGGACTTCCCATTTTTATTTTAAAGGAGGTGCAGGGCCGGTGAAAAAAGTGAAAAAAAAGATGAAACTTGCACTCCTGCCCTTGCGGGGATTGCTGGTTTTCCCGAACATGGTGCTGCACCTGGATGTAGGCCGAGAACGCTCGGTCAACGCCCTGGAAAAGGCCATGGTTGAAGACAACCAGATTCTTCTGGTCGCCCAAAAGGACGCCCGGGTTGATGAACCGGTGGAAGAAGATCTGTACCGTATCGGCACTGTCGCTGCCATCAAGCAGATGATCAAGCTGCCCGGGGGAACGATCCGGGTTCTGGTCGAGGGTCTGGAGCGGGCGCGCATCGCCGCTTTCACCTCCACGGAACCTTACTTCATGATCGATGCTGTCCTGGAGCCGGACGAGGAACCTCGCACACCGGAAACGGAAGCGCTCATGCGCAGCATTCTCTACTATTTTGAGCAGTATATCAAAATCAGCCGGAAAATCCCTCCCGAAACTCTGGCCACTGTTTCCAGTATCGAGGATCCGGGGCGTCTGGCCGACATCATCGCTTCTCACCTTGCCTTGAAGGTTCCCCAAAAACAGGAGGTCCTGGAGGCGATCAGTCCCAAGAGCCGACTGGAGAAACTGAATGAACTGATGGGCCGCGAGATGGAGATCCTCGAAATCGAGCGGAAGATCAGCTTGCGGGTACGCAAGCAGATGGAAAAGACGCAAAAGGAATATTACCTGCGCGAACAGATGAAAGCGATCCAGAAAGAGCTCGGGGAAAAGGACGAACGGATGGCGGAAGCCGATGAGTACCGGGAGAGGATTGCGGAAGCCAAACTGCCCGAAGAGGTGGAAGAGAAGGCTTTGAAGGAGACGGACCGGCTTGAAAAAATGCCTCCGGCTGCCGCCGAAGGGATCGTGATCCGGACCTACCTCGACTGGCTTCTCGAATTGCCCTGGGCCGTCATTACTCCGGACCGGCTCGATCTTGACCGGGCCGAGCAAATATTGGACGAAGATCACTATGGCCTGCGCAAGGTAAAGGAACGAATCGTCGAGTACCTGGCGGTACGCCAGCTCGCTGAAAAACTGAAAGGGCCGATCCTGTGTCTGGTCGGGCCGCCGGGGGTGGGGAAGACATCGCTCGCCCGTTCCATCGCCCGGGCGCTGGAACGTAATTTCGTGCGCATTTCTCTGGGCGGGGTGCGGGACGAGGCTGAAGTTCGCGGGCACCGACGCACTTACGTTGGCGCGCTTCCGGGGCGGATCATTCAGGGGATGCGCCAGGCCAAATCGCGCAATCCGGTTTTCCTGATGGATGAGATCGATAAGATGTCAACCGATTTCCGGGGCGATCCTTCCTCGGCGTTGCTGGAGGTCCTCGATCCCGAACAGAACCACGCCTTCAGCGATCACTATATCGAGGTCCCCTTCGATCTTTCCCAGGTCATGTTTATTACCACGGCCAACGCCACGTTTAACATCCCCCAGCCGTTGCAGGACCGGATGGAGATCATTCATCTTCCCGGTTATACCGAGGAAGACAAGGTGGAAATTGCCCGGCGGCATCTCATCCCCAAACAACTGGAGGAACATGGCCTTTCCCCGGAAAACCTGAACATTTCCGAAGGTGCGGTGCGGCGGATTGTGCGGGAATATACCCGCGAAGCGGGGGTCCGTAACCTGGAACGCAGCCTTGCCGGTATTTGCCGCAAGGTTGCCCGCGAGGTAGTGAAGGATCGGGAGCAGCGGATCCGGGTGCGGAGCCAGGGCATGCAGAAATACCTTGGCGTACCCCGCTATCGTTATGGCCTGGCCCAGAAAGAAGATGAGGTCGGGGTCGCGACCGGGTTGGCTTGGACCGAGGCCGGGGGGGACCTGCTGGCCATCGAAGTGGCATTGATCCGGGGGAAAGGGAAGACGATCCTTACCGGCAAACTGGGGGACGTGATGAAAGAATCCGCCCAGGCCGCATTGAGCTACGTCCGATCGCGCGGTGAAGTGATTGCGTTGGATGATAATTTTTACGAAAACCACGATCTTCACATTCATATCCCCGAAGGGGCCATTCCCAAGGACGGCCCGTCGGCGGGGATCACCATGGCTACCGCTCTTGCTTCCGCCCTGGTCCGTGCCCCGGTGCGCCGGGATGTGACCATGACCGGGGAGATCACCCTGCGCGGGCGGGTCTTGCCTGTGGGCGGGATCAAGGAAAAGGTTTTGGCGGCCCACCGGGCGGGGATCCGCAAGGTGGTTTTACCGGCGGACAACCGCAAGGATTTGAGCGACATCCCGGAAAACGTACGGCGCCGGATGGAGTTCATCCTTGTCGACCATATGGACGAAGTTCTGGAAACGGCCATTGCCGGGGACCGGTTCACGAAAAGCCCGGGTATATCCGGCGGGGTGCTCCAGGGTGATGAACTGGCCCGCAACGAGGATCGGCCGCAGTTGCGGCATTAAATGAGTAACCGGGCGGGGGCGGCGGTTTCTCCGCCCGCCGTCCCTTTGATCCGGGGGGATTTCCATGCGGCCTGAAACGGTTGAATTACTGGTGGTTGCCGGGCGAAAACAAGAATTCCCGGCGGAACTCCTTCCCGAAATAGCCATCATCGGCCGTTCCAACGTCGGCAAATCATCCCTGATCAACAGCCTCCTCGGGCGGAAAAAACTGGCCGCAACCAGCGGCACCCCGGGCAAGACCCGGGCGCTCTTTTTTTATCGGGTCAACTCCGTTTTCAGCCTGGTCGACCTGCCCGGTTACGGCTATGCTTGTATTTCCCGGGAACGCCGCCAGGCCTGGGCCCCGTTGATCGAAACATACCTCTCCGAACGAAAAATCTTGAAAGGCTGCCTGCACCTGCTTGATGTGCGTATCGATCCGACCGCACAGGATTTGCAGATGCGGCACTGGCTGGAGCACCATCATCTCAAAACGATTACCGTGGCGACCAAGGCCGATAAACTTTCCCGTGGTGCCCTGATCGGACGTCTGAACCGGATCGCCGCTGCTCTGGGCCTGTCCCCGGCGGAACGCCCCCTGCCCTACTCGGTCCCGAAAGGGACCGGCCGCAAGGAACTGTGGGCCGCGCTCACTGCCTTGGTGCAGCAGCCGGACGGGACGGGGACAGGAGGACGTCAGACTGTGCGATAAATAATGCTCGGAATTCATTTTCCCCACAGTGGCAATAAAGCAGTCTAAAATTAGGGAACAGGGTTATTAAATTGGGGTAAAAAAGAAGGTTGTTCCCCACATCATCCGCTTTCATTTGGGAAAGAGGTAGTTATCACACAGTCTGACGTCCCACCGTCCCTATTTACGCCGGCCGGGCAGGCGCCAGCTTCGTTCGCCGCCGACCCGGATGTCGCGGTGCAGGAAAAGAAGCCAGGCTGCGACCAGCAGCGGCAGCGAGGTTGCACAGAGGCCGGCCAGCCAGTTCAGATTCAACCCCTCCACCGCCGTGCCGCCCTGGTAATAATGAAGCGGGGTGTACCTGATCAGCGGATCCAGCGTGTCGTTGATCTTGGCCAGCCCCTGGAGGAGGTAGTTTCCCACCAGGACGGCTCCGGTGAGCATGCCGGCCTGGCGGGCTGCGGGCAAGATCATGCTCAAAAGCAGGGCGATGGAGGTAAAGAGCAGCAGCACTGCCAGCAGCGGCAGGAAGGGGCGCAGCAGCTCCAGGGGGCTCAGGGCAAGCCCCACGGAACTGGAGGGTAGAAGCCAGCATAGCCAGCCGGCTGCCAAAATAAGGATCAGGGCTGCGATCAGGCCGGACAGTCTTCCGAAAAATAAGCCCGCGCGGCTGATCGGGTGAGCCAGAACCAGGTCGAGCGTCCCCTTCTCTTCGTCCCCGGCCAGCAAACCGGCTCCGGCACTGACGGCAAAAATACCGATGATCAGGTGCAGGTAGGAGAAGTAATAAACGTCGAGGAAACCCATGGGGGTGCTGATGATCGTAATGTTTTCAAAAAAGGCGAGGACCGCACCGGGAAACATGGCGATAAAATCGTCCAGCAGATCGCCCATTTCGGTCATGGATGGGTAGAAAAAGGCCATCAGTAACCCGTAAATCCCGATGCCGGCAGCCCAGCCGGCGATCTGCCCGCGCAGGCGGCGCAAAGTATGTTTGAATTCCGCCGCCATCCTATTTCATTCCCCCGTTCCCGTCGTTTTTGTAAAAGGCCAGAAAAATTTCTTCCAACGATAGGTGTTGGCTCTGCAGGTCGTTCACCGGAAATGCGGCCAGCGCCTTGATCAGGTGGTCTACCTCGCCTTCCACCTGCAGGGTGATCTCCATCCCACTTTCCTGTTCGATCATGGAAACGCCTTGCAGCATGGTCAGGGGGCCCGGATCGATCGCCTCGCGGAAACGGATCCGGTAGCGGCGCAGCGCCAGATCAACCAGCCGGCCGGGCTCGGTTTCTTCTACGATGACGCCTTTGCGGATGATGGCCACCCGTTCGGCGATGGCCTCCACTTCGCTGATCACGTGCGAGGAGAAGAAAACGGTAGCGCCGTTGTCCCGGGCCTCCCGGAGCAGGCGGTAAACCTCCCGCTGCATCAGCGGGTCCAGCCCGCTCGTCGGTTCATCCAGCAACAGCAGTGCTGGCCGGGCCATCAGGGCCTGAAGCAGACCTACTTTCTGTTTGTTGCCCTTGGAAAGGTTTTTGATCGGGACTTCCAGGTCCAGCTCGAGCCTGGCGGCGAGGCGGCGCAGGTAATGCCGGTTACTCCGGCGGCCACGCAAGTCGTTGAAATAACGCAGCGCTTGCCCGACCGTGAGGTTACCTTCCAGGCTCAGTTCGCCGGGCAGGTAGCCCGTACGGGAGCGGACGCCGACCGGATTTTTTGACGGATCCAGGCCCAGCACGCGTATTGAACCGGACCGGGGGCGGATCAGGTCCAGCAGGCAACGAATGGTGGTGGTTTTCCCGGCCCCGTTGGGGCCAAGAAAACCGAAAATTGCGCCGCGTTCCACACGTAAATTTACCCCGCGCAGCGCCCTCACCGGACCGTAGTCCTTGGTCAGCCCTTTGATTTCAATTGCCGGAGGATGCTTCATCTTGTCTTATTATTTCAATTCGGGAACAATTATTCCTGCAAAGGGGCTGCCGCAAGGAAATTGTGCTTGATGTCGCGTTACTCAGGGAAACCGGTCCTGGGATCGACTGAAAAGGCCCGGCTTGCGGGTTGCCCGCAACGCCGGCACCAGTGCCGTGGCCAGGCCGGCTTTGGCCAGGTCCGGAAAAAGGTACGGGATCACACCGGCCAGGATGGTCCGGGTAGCGTCGAGGCGCATGATCAAACCGAGCTGCAACGCTCCGGCGATATAACAGGAGAAGAGGCAGATGAACAGGGCGGCGGCGGTGCGCCCGCGCCCCGGGTTGGCCCGCCCCTGCAGGAGCCGGCCCCCCAGGTAGACCCCCGGAAGGAAACCGAGCAGGTACCCGCCGGTCGGTCCAAGCAGCACCGGCAGGCCGCCGCGCCCCGCAGCAAACACCGGCGCTCCGGCGGCTCCAAGGAGCAGGTAAGCCAGCACTGCCAGAAAGGCCTGCCGCCCTTCCAGGAAAAAAATAACCAGGAAGATCCCCAGGGTTTGCCCGGTGACCGGCACCGGAGAGAACGGGAGGGGGATCGCGATCTGGGCCAGCAGTGCCTGCAGTGCCGTAAAAAGGGCGATCAGGGTTAACTGTCGTAGTTGCATCTATTTGTTCTTTCCAGATCCGGTTTCCACCGGGTGATTTCGATTTGCCTTTGTCCCCGGGCGGGTCGAAGCTATTCCAGCTCGCCGGAGCAAAGGCGGTGCAAACGCCCCTGTCCGTCCCGGATCAGCAGCGCACCGCTGCGATCGAGGTCCAGTGCCGTTCCTTCCAGGCAGCCGCCCGGCCGGGAAACCTTGACCGGACAGCCCAGGGTAATATTCAAATCCTTCCAGACGCGATCGAAGGGGGCGAACCCCTGTTCAAAATAAAGGGAACAGGCGTCGAGGATCTTTCCCCGCAGGCCAAGAAAAAGGCGGGTTCGATCGAAAGGGCGCCCCGCCGCCAGACGTAACGAACCGGCCCGGTCGCGTAACTGCGGAGGGAAATCCGTCCGGGTCTGATTCACGTTGATTCCGATTCCGACTACCATGTAGTCCACCCGGTCGGGTTCGCACTTGACTTCGATCAGGATACCGGCTATCTTTTGCCCCTCCGCCTGTAAATCATTGGGCCATTTGAGTTTTAGGGGAACTTTTGTTGCGGCGTTCAGGGCGCTGGCCGTGGTTGCGGCCACAGCCAGCGTTAACGCCGCGGCCCCGGCCGGGACCAGTGTCCGCGGCGGGCGCAATAACAGAGAAAACCATAGTCCCTTCCCGGGCGGAGAGTACCACGCACGGCTGTACCGCCCCCGGCCCGCCGTCTGCGTTTCGGCCACCACCGTTGTTCCCCCGGGGTATCCCCGGCCGGCCAGGCGGCGGGCAACCGTATTGGTCGAATCCACCACCGTCCGGTAGATGATACCCGATCCGTCCAGCTCCCCCGGCCGGAGTCGGCCCGTCCCGGTTTCGAACGGATCCGTCCTTTCGCTCATGATGATTTTCCTCCCCGCCCATCCTGCCCCGGCAGGCCTCCGCTTTGCGTACCGGAACAGAAGTTCGTTTGATTGTACCCGGGCGGCGCTCCTGTTGTCAACGGATATAGGCCCGGATCGGGGGTCGGAACCGTTTCCTCATCCCGGAACGGGTTTTATCAGTCGGGGTTATGCTTTGCGAGGTGACGCAACTCTGTTACAATAGGAAGCAATGTAGGGGCATGAGGTGATCAAAATACTGGCGACTTTGCAGGGAACCCTGGTTAATGGCACGGCCATCGCTCTGGGAGCCTTGTTCGGGGTGTTGATCGGCCGGCTGGTTCCCGAACGCTGCCATCAGATCGCGATGCAGGGGATCGGCCTGGTCGTGATCCTGATCGGGTTGAGCATGGCCCTGCAATCCGATCAGCTTCTTTTGCTGATCCTGAGTCTGATCCTGGGCGGGATTGCCGGCGAGCTGGCGCGATTGGAAGAACGCCTGCTCGCAGCCGGCCGCTGGCTTGAAAACCGTACCGGGAGCGGCCGCGCATCGCTGGCCGGGGCTTTCGTCAACGCTACCCTGATTTATGCGGTTGGCGCCATGGCCGTTACCGGCGCGCTGGAAAGCGGGCTGTCGGGCCGGCACCAGATCCTTTATGCCAAATCGATCCTGGACGGGATTTCGGCCGTCATTTTCGCTTCATCCATGGGTGTGGGGGTGGCCTTTGCCGCGGTTCCGGTGATGCTTTACGAGGGTTCCATCGCCCTGCTGGCCCGGGTGGCGGCATCTATCCTCACTATCCCGGTGATCAACGAACTGTCGGCGACAGGGGGTATTCTGATATTGGCCATCGGTCTCAACCTGCTCCAGATCAAGGAAATACGTGTCGGTAACCTGCTGCCGGCGTTTCTGTTTAACCTGTTGTTCATGCTTGCCTGCGGGCTTACCTGAAAAAGAGGGCGTGGCCTTTGGCCACGCCGAGTGGTGTATATTAAAGAGGGGGTCAACTTGGACTTATTATAAAGGCAAGTTGTTACACCAATATTACACGAATATTTTTTATCAGTTACAATCGCCTTTTCCCGGCGTGCCGTCGGTGTTTGCACAAAAACGTTCCCCTTGCCCGAATTGTTTCGACCATGATATTCTTACATGGATCTATTCGAAAGAGGCAACTTTTAATCGAGCCGGGAGACCTGTTTGCCTGTTATTTGCGAGTTGGGGTTGAGGAGGAGGTGGGGGTTTTGCAAGCGGCGGCGAAAACAGAAACCATGGCTGAGGGCAGACCTGAAATCAAAAGAGAGTGGTGCAAAAGCTGTGGTATTTGCGTCGCTTTCTGTCCCCGGAAAGCCCTTTCCCTGGATGATGAAGAAAAAGCAACATTGGATCCGGAAAAGTGCAACGGGTGTGGTGTTTGTGAACTCTTCTGTCCGGATTTTGCCATTGTTGTGAAAGGGGCCGGTAGATCGTGCCAGGGGTAAAAACCTTGCTCATGCAGGGCAACGAAGCTTGTGTTGAAGGGGCAATCAGGGCCGGGGTCCGTTTTTTTGCCGGTTATCCCATTACTCCCTCCACGGAAATTGCCGAGTGTATGGCCGAGAGGCTGCCCGCGTTGGGCGGGGTTTTTATCCAGATGGAGGACGAGATCGCCGGTATGGCCGCGGTGATCGGCGCCGCCATCGGGGGCATGCGCGCCCTGACCGCGACCAGTGGTCCCGGGTTTTCTTTGAAACAGGAAAACATCGGTTATGCCGCCATGGCCGAAATCCCGTGTGTTATCGTCAATGTGCAGCGCATGGGACCGAGCACGGGTGTACCGACGGCCCCTTCCCAGGGAGATGTAATGCAGGCCCGCTGGGGGACTCACGGTGATCATCCGGCGATCGTCTTTTCCCCCGCTTCGGTTTATGAGACTTTTAGTCTGACCGTTACCGCGGTTAATCTTAGCCAGGAATTGCGCCAGCCGGTTATTCTGCTTCTGGACGAAATCATCGGGCACATGCGCGAAAAAGTCCGGCTGCCCGTAAATGAGCATGACGCCGTGGAAAAAACAGACAACGGCGGCGGCTCCGAAAAGTGGAAGGAGTGGAAACCTTACGATAACGCGATATTGACACCCCTGGTCCCCTTTGGGAAGGGTTGCTATTATCACATTACGGGGTTATTTCATAACGAATATGGTTTTCCTGCCCTCGCCCCGACGGTGGTGTCCCGGGTGCTGGACCGCCTCCACCAGAAGTTGGCGGTGCACCGGGACGAGATCGTTTTCACTCGTTACAGCGGTCATAAGGAGCCGAAAGTGGCAATTGTTGCTTACGGCAGCGTCGTGCGCTCTGCCCGGGCTGCGGTCAAACACCTCTCCTTGCAGGAAAACCAGTCGGTGGGGCTGCTCAGCTTGCAGACGATCTGGCCTTTTCCGGACCGGGAAGTGGAACAACTGGCCCGGCGGGTCGAGGTGATCCTGGTCCCCGAAATGAACATGGGCCAGTTGGTCGGGGAGGTCGAACGTTTTTCCCGGGGACGGGCCCGGGTTGTCCCCTACAACCGCTACGATGGTGAAATGATCACCCCCGGCGAACTGATCAATCAGTTGAGGAGGTGGCTTCCGTAACCCACTTGTACCAGAATTACCTGCGTTATGAACAATTGCCCCATATCTGGTGTCCCGGTTGCGGCAACGGTATTATCACCGCCGCCTTGCTCCGTGCGATCGAGGGGACGGGGTACGCCCAAAAAGACGTGGTCATCGTTTCCGGCATCGGCTGTTCTTCCCGGGCTGCCGGTTACATGAACTTTAGCACCCTGCACACCACCCACGGGCGGGCCCTTGCTTTTGCCACCGGTTTAAAAATGGCCCGGCCTGAATTGCAGATTTTTGTGATCATGGGGGATGGGGACTGTTGCGCCATCGGGGGCAACCATTTCATTCATAGTGCAAGACGGAATATCGATCTTAATGCCATTGTGATCAATAATTACAATTACGGTATGACCGGGGGACAGCATTCACCCTTGACTCCGAAGGGCAAGCGGGCCACGACCGCGCCCTGGGGCACTTTGGAGCGGCCTTTTAACCTGCTGGAACTGGCTCGCAGCGCCGGGGCCACCTTCGGCGCGCGGGGCACGGCGGCCAACCCGAAACAGCTCGAACGGATCATCCGGCAGGGCGCCGAGCACAAAGGGTTTTCCGTGGTCGAGGTTCTCTCGCCCTGTCCCACTTCCTACGGCCGGCGTAACCGGGGGAAAGGTGCGGTGGAGATGCTGCGCCAATTGAAAGGAAACAGCATTTCGGCCAGGCAGGCTGCGCGGATGGAACCGGAGGCGCTCGTGGGGAAAATTATCACCGGGATCTTCTATCTGTTTGACGAACCGGAGTACACCGCGGAGTACTACCGGCTTGTCGGCAAGATCAAGGCTTAAAGTGCCGCGGGGACGGGAGTTGGAACAATGGCGACTCGCCAGGAAGTGTTGCTGACCGGTGCCGGGGGTCAGGGGCTGGTTTTGGCCTCGATCATTCTGGCGGAAGCGGCGGTAAGTGACAATAAAAACGTGGTGCAAACCCAATCCTATGGACCGGAAGCCCGTGGTGGGGCGAGCATGGCCGGGGTAATTATCGATACCGAGTTGATCGAGTATCCAAAGGTAACCCATCCCTCGGTCTTGCTGGTCATGAACGAGGCTTCCTTTAAAAAATATTTGCCGCGGATGGTTCCGGGCGGGATCGTTGTCGTCGATTCCACCTTCTGCCACGGCCCCTATCCCGACGGCTACGAACTTTATGCCAGTGCGATCACCCGTCTGGCGGTGGAAGAACTGAAAAGAAAAGTTGTCGCCAACGTGATCGCCCTGACCGTGGTCAACGCTGTGGCCCGCCTGGTCAGTCCTGAAGCCCTCAAAGACAGCATTCTGCGGAGGGTGCCCGAGGGAAGTGGCGCAATAAACCTGCAGGCTTTCGAACTGGGTTACCGGATCTACCGGCAAGAGCTGACACCGGACCGGGCGGGCTGTTGCCGGAACCCCTTCACAAACACACTTCCCGCCAAACCGCGGTTATCGTAAATCAGCCGCCGGCTTGAACAACCTTGATGAACATCCCACTACTGGTGCAAGGGCCCGGGGCGGTTTGACTGAATTGGGCTAGAACGAGTAATATAGATGGCGTGGGCCGGATTGAAGACGAGGTGAAAACATGGGCAAGACAACCCTGGCCACGGTTTACCGGCCGGAACAGGTGGAAAGCCGGTGTTACCGCTTCTGGATCGACGGAGGCTGGTTTACCCCCCGCGACGAAAGCAAGGCGGAACCGTACACTATTGTCATTCCGCCGCCAAACATCACCGGTTCGCTGCATATGGGGCATGCCCTGGACAACACCATTCAGGATGTTCTTATCCGCTGGCGCCGGATGCAGGGTTACGACACCCTGTGGTTGCCCGGTTGCGATCATGCCGGTATCGCCACCCAGATCCGGGTGGAAGAACACCTGGCCGCGGAGGGGCTGACCCGTCATGGTCTGGGGCGGGAACGCTTTGTGGCTGCCGTATGGGCATGGAAAGAAAAGTACCATGCTCGTATTACGGGGCAACTTCAGCGGCTCGGGGTTTCGGTAGACTGGACCCGGGAGCGTTTTACCCTGGATGAGGGCTGCTCCCGGGCGGTGCGCAAGGTATTTGTAAACTTGTTCAGGCGGGGATTGATCTACCGTGGGGATTATTTGATCAACTGGTGTCCCCGCTGCCGTACCGCTCTTTCCGATATCGAAGTTGAACATGTCGAAACAGAGGCCACCTTGACCTACATCCGCTATCCCGTGGTCGGGGGTGAAGGCGAGATCGTTGTCGCCACGACCCGTCCGGAAACCATGCTTGGAGATACCGCCGTTGCCGTGCACCCGGAGGATACGCGTTACCGAAGCCTGGTCGGACGGAAGGTGCTTCTGCCCTTGATGGACCGGGAGATTTCGGTTGTAGCGGACGGCTATGTTGATCCGGCATTTGGCACCGGCGCGGTCAAGGTCACCCCCGGCCATGATCCGAACGATTTTGAAATCGGGCGGCGTCATGATCTGGAAGTGATCCGGGTCATCGGCGAGGACGGAAGGATGACTGCGGCTGCGGGCCGTTTTGCCGGCCTGGACAACCTTGAATGCCGCCGCATGGTGGTCAAAGAATTGACCGCATCGGGTTGCGTGGCCGGGATCGAACCGTACCGGCACTCCGTCGGACGCTGCCAGCGTTGCGATCATACGGTTGAACCGCTGGTATCGCGTCAGTGGTTCGTGAAAATGAAACCCCTGGCCGGGCCGGCGATCGCGGCGGTCAAGGAGGGGCGTACCGTTTTCGTGCCGTCCCGGTTTACCCGTATCTACCTGAACTGGATGGAGAATATCCGGGATTGGTGCATCTCCAGGCAGCTCTGGTGGGGGCACCGCATCCCGGCCTGGTACTGCGCCTGCGGGGAGATGATCGTGGACGATGTTACTCCACGATGCTGTCCTTCCTGTGGTTCGGAGGCGCTGGTCCAGGATCCGGATGTTCTGGATACCTGGTTCAGCTCGGCCCTGTGGCCATTTTCCACCCTGGGCTGGCCCGCTCAAACCCCCGATCTGGCCCGTTACTTCCCGACCAGCGTGCTCGTGACCGGTTACGACATCATTTTTTTCTGGGTCGCGCGGATGATCTTCATGTCACTGGCCTTCATGGGCGAGGTCCCCTTCCATACCGTCTGTATCCACGGGCTGGTTCGGGATCATCTGGGACGGAAAATGAGCAAGTCACTGGGTAACGGGATTGATCCTTTGGAAGTGATCGATCAGTACGGGGCGGATACGCTCCGTTTTACCCTCATTACCGGCCAGGCCCCGGGAAACGACCAGCGTTTTCGCCGGGAAAGCGTGGAGGCGGGACGGAACTTTTCCAACAAGATCTGGAATGTTTCTCGGTTTGTGTTGATGAACCTGGTTTCGGAGGGTGGCGGCGAACCGGACTTGCTCCCGGTTGATCCGGCGGCGTTGCCGGAGGGTCCTACCCGGACCGATCGTTGGATCTTGCACCGTTACAACGAAACGGCGGCGGCGGTGACCGCCCGGCTTGAAGAATATGAACTGGGTGAAGCGGCCCGGTTGGTTTACGACTTTTTGTGGAATGACTACTGCGATTGGTACGTGGAGTACAGCAAGTACCATCTTTACCGGAAGGACAACGGGAGCGAGGTCGAATACGCCCGGCGACGCACCCGGGGGATCCTGGTTTACATCCTTGACGGGGTGTTGCGCCTGCTACATCCCTTCATGCCTTTCATTTCCGAAGAGATCTGGCAGCACTTGCCCCACCGAAACGGCCGGGCCTTGATCGTTGCCTCCTGGCCTCGGGTCACCGCGGCGTTAAATTTTCCCCGGGAGGCGGAAGAAATGGCGCTGGTGCAGGAGGTGATCCGGGTCCTGCGCAACCTGCGCAGCCAGGTGAACCTGTCACCGGCCCGGAAGGCGCCGGCAATATTGCGCCCATCGTCCCGGATGAGACCGCTTCTGGAAGAGGAGCGCAAGCTGATCATGCAGCTCGGGCCGGCAGATCGGCTCCTGATCGATCCGGATGCAATCCGGCCGGCGCAGGCCCTGGCTGCGGTTGCCGGGGGAGAAGTCGAAGTCTATCTTCCCCTGGAAGGCGTGGTTGACGTGGCGGCGGAACGGGATCGGCTGCAAAAAGAGTTGGATCGGGTCGAAAAAGATCTGGAGCGGGCCGAAGGGAAACTGGCTCGGCGCGGTTTTGTCGAACAGGCTCCGGAGACGGTAGTCGCCCGGGAGCGGGCCCGTCAGGCGGACCTCGCCGCCCGGCGCGAGAAGCTGCGCCGGCACCTGCACGATCTGTGTGGTGAAGGGTAAAGGCGGGGCGCGGAACAAAGGATGAACCCTTTGTGGTTCCGCTTTGACCAGCGGGGTGCGGTCTTGGGGCAGCTGGTCAACTTCGATATTTCCGGACTGGCGCTGCCTCTTCCGGCAGTGTATATTATATTTGACCTGATCCGGAGCAGAGCCGTCAACCCGATCCGAAAGATTGTTGTTTATACGTTTTGGTTTTTACCTTTTAAGCGTTTTCGAACAGACCATTGGGGTCTGTTTGTTCCTCCCTGGCCGGAACAGTACCGTACCGTTGTTTTCCAGCCGGTGCCGTTCCGGTTTTTATTCGGCTCGCTGGAACTGTACCGGCGGGGCGTCCCGGATCGGCGTTTCCAGTATTTGGTGAAAACAGGTACTGAACGTGGTGCTGCTCTTTCCAACGGGTCTGTATTTGCCCTTACTTTTCGGCACGCGGCGTTTCAAAAAGAACGTTTTGTTCCTGTTCTCCCTGACCGTAGGACTGTACCTGGTTGTTTTCACCCGCACCGGTTTGACCGTAACGCGCGTGTTTGGCATCGACGATATTCTGCTCAACCCATTGGGAGGGCTTGCCGCTTCCGTGCTTTACCGGTGCCTTCCGGAACGGTGGATCGAATGGATTGCCCGCCGGGTGGGCCGGTGCAGCGCCAATGCATCAGCCGAGGAGACGATGAAAGATGAACCATGATCACGTGTTTGGGGAGGAGCAGTACGCCCGCGCACTGGAATGGATCCATGGAATCGGCCGTTTTGGCATGAAACCGGGGTTGGGACGGATTACTGCGCTGCTGGAACGGCTGGGGAACCCACACCGTTCGTTACGGTTTTTGCATATTGGCGGCACCAACGGGAAAGGCTCAACGGCAGCCATGATCGCCGGCATCCTTGAGGCAGCCGGGTACCGGATCGGGCTTTACACTTCTCCCTACCTGGTGTCATTTACCAACCGCATGGCCGTTAACGGAGCGGAGATCGACCCGGCGGAGTTGACGCGCCTGGTTGAACAGGTCCGGCCCCTGGTCGAAGAGATTGCCGGCGATCCGGAACAGGGTCAACTGACCGAATTCGAGGTAGTTACCGCCCTTGCCTTTCTTTATTTTTGCCGGCAAGCGCCCGACCTGGTTGTACTGGAGGTGGGTCTGGGCGGCCGTCTCGATGCGACCAACGTGGTCCGCCCGGAAGTTTGCATTATCACCAATATCAGTCTCGATCATACCGCCGTGCTCGGGAACACGGTGGAGGCGGTGGCTCGGGAAAAGGCCGGTATCATCAAGCCCGGCGCCCCGGTTGTTACCGCTGCAACTGACCGGGCGGCTCTGGAGGTAATTACCCGGGCCTGTCTCGACCGGCATGTTCCCTGTTACCGTGCCGTGGCGCCCGGGACTGTCCTCACACCCCGGGATAAACGGGTTGGAATTGCCGCCTTTGACGGGCGCAAAACCGTCCCCGCGGGGCAGTGTTTCAACTACCGGGGTTTGGGCCGCTCTTTTGAAAACATTTTCATCCCTTTGCTCGGAAAATATCAGTGTCTGAACGCAACCACTGCTCTGATTGGGCTGGAGCTGCTGGGAAAATTAGGCTTCCCTGTTACTGAGGAGGCGGTGCGACGCGGCCTGGCCGGGGTGTGCTGGCCCGGCCGTCTTGAGGTGCTGGGACGGAACCCCCTGCTGGTGCTGGACGGGGCCCACAACCCGGCTGCGATGCAGGAGCTGGTCGGTGCCGTGGCCGATCATTTTTCCGGTCATGATCTGATCCTGGTTCTGGGATTCCTTGCCGACAAAGAATGGGGGACGATGCTCAGGGATCTGCTTCCGTTGGCCCGGCAGGTGTTCGTGACCGAACCGGACAACCCCCGGGCTTGCCCTGCGGAACAACTTGCAAATGCGATCCGCGAGCATTTTTCCGGGTCCGTGTTTGTATACCGGAACACCGGGGATGCCGTACAAAAAGCGCTTTCCGCCGCTTCACCGGACAGTCTGGTCCTGATCACCGGCTCGCTCTACCTGGTCAGCGAGGCCCGCCGCTATCTGGTGGGGATGAAGAGTGGGCGCTAGGAAGCGGCGCCGGTGGGACACTTGGCGTAATTATCGAAATGAAGGGATTACACGTAATATTTTGTAATTTGTGTTCTGACTGGATAGAGTGAAGAATGCAGCAGGAATTTGACCTCTCCGGAGCGAATACTCCAGTGTTTTGCCGGAAGACCGGATCTAGACAGAAGGGGTGATTGATCAAGAGATGAATTTTACATTTAAGGGTGGTGTTCATCCCGATTATCAAAAGGAGTTGACGGCCTCCCTGGCGATCGTTCCCATGGCCGTCCCCAAAAAAGTGGTCATTCCTCTCCAGCAGCATATCGGTGCGCCTTGCGAACCCCTGGTTGCTGTCGGGGATACGGTCGTAGCGGGCCAGAAAATTGGTGAAGGGAAGGGGTTTGTGTCGGCCCCGGTCCATGCTTCCATTGCGGGCAAGGTGATTGCCGTTGAACCGTACCATCACCCCCTCGGGCGGAAAGTTCCGGCGATCACGATTGAAACGGAGGATGACAGCCCGGAAAGTGAACGGAAACCGGCCCCGCCGGGCGGCCGTGCGGTGGAAGTGCTTGCTGTTGAAGAAATTCGCACTGCCATTCAGGAAGCTGGCATCGTCGGTCTGGGCGGGGCCACCTTTCCGGCTCATGTCAAGCTGGCCCCTCCCCCCGAAAAGCCGATCGACATTGTCGTTCTTAACGGGGCCGAATGCGAACCCTACCTCACGGCGGACCACCGGCTCATGCTTGAACAGAGCGACGAAATTGTAACCGGTCTGAAGCTGATGCTGAAAGTGCTGGGGGCTTCGCAAGGTATAATCGGCATCGAAGCGAACAAACCGGATGCCTTGCGGGTGATGACCCAGGCGGTGGAACGGGAAGAGAACCTTTCCGTCGTTTCCTTGCATACCAAGTATCCGCAAGGTGCTGAAAAAATGCTGATCCAGGTTACGACCCGGCGCAAGGTCCCCGCGGGAGGCCTTCCGATGGACGTGGGTGTTGTCAATCATAACGTGGGCACGGCCATCGCCATCGCCCAGGCGGTACTTGACGGAAAACCGTTAACCGAGCGGGTTGTGACCGTTACCGGCGGCGGTATTGTCCGTCCGGCAAACCTGATGGTAAAAATAGGCACACTGGTCAGCGAGGTCATCGATTTCTGTGGTGGGATGAAGGAAGACGCGGGCAAGTTGATCATTGGCGGGCCGATGATGGGCCTTTCCCAGCCTCACGCCGATATTCCGGTTATCAAGGGCACCTCCGGCATCACGATTTTAAGCAACGAGGAGATCTGCGTCGAAGAGATTCGCCCGTGCATAAAATGTGCCAAATGCGTCGAGTCCTGCCCGATGAACCTGCTGCCGCTTTTTCTGGCTCAGGCTGCCGAACACAACCAGATCGACCGCGCCGAGAAACTGCATGCCGCCGATTGTTTTGAATGCGGCTGTTGTACCTATGTTTGCCCGGCCCGCCGTCCTTTGACCCAGTGGATTCGTCTGGCCAAGGCGGCTGTGCTGGAACGGCGCCGGAAGAAATAGTGATTTTTGCAGCGTAGGGAGGGATGGAAGTTTGAAAGGCAACCTGGTTGTTTCCTCTTCTCCGCATATCCGGACGATTGAATCAACCCAGAGCGTAATGATTGATGTTCTCATCGCCCTTTTTCCGGTAGCGCTTGCTTCCGTTTTACTTTTCGGTTACAAGGCCCTCGTGACCATGGTGGTATCCATTCTTGCTGCCATGGTTGCCGAGGCGATCTGGCGGCGCAAGTTGGAACTTTTCCACGATGGCAGCGCGGCCGTGACCGGCCTGCTCCTGGCCATGGCCCTGCCTCCGGATGCGCCGTGGTGGTTGCTCGTAGCCGGTTCCTTCAGCGCTATTATTATCGGTAAACAGGTTTTCGGGGGTATCGGCCAGAATATCTTCAACCCGGCCCTGGTCGGCCGGGCTATTCTTGTCGTTTCCTGGGGCGGGCGTATGGCCGGGCCGATCTTTCCGCAACCGCAACCCTTTAATTTTGGAGCGGATATTTCTGCCTTTACCGCCGCCACCCCCCTCGCCACGCAGGCCGACGCTTTGCAGGTGTCCTTGAGCCGGCTATTTCTGGGCAATGTGGCCGGCTGTCTCGGGGAGACCTCGGCTCTGGCGCTTCTTCTCGGCAGCCTGTGGCTGTTTTATAAAGGGCACATCGACTGGCGTATCCCCGGGGGTTACATCGGGGCCGTCTTCGTGGTCGGTCTTGTCGGGGGCGGTGGCTTCTACCAGGGCATACTTTTAACCGGTCTTTTCCATGTTCTGGCCGGGGGGGTGCTCCTGGGGGCACTGTTCATGGCGACCGATATGGTCACCTCTCCGGTTACAGCGGTGGGCAAGCTTATTTTCGGGGTCGGATGCGGCTTGATCACCATGCTCATTCGCCTGGTCGGCAGTTTCCCGGAGGGAGTTACCTTCGCCATCCTGCTCATGAACGGCTTGACACCGATGATTGACAACTTTACCATGCCGCGGGTTTTCGGGGAGGTGAAGAAAGGTGCGTGACCTGGTCCGGGTTGCCGTTACCCTGACAGTAGTAGGGATAGTAGCGGCCGTTCTTCTTACCGGGGTGCACAATCTGACCGAGCCGGTGATCCTGGAACGCCAGGAAGCGGAGTACCGGGAGGCGTTGGAAAACTTTTTTCCCGACCTTTCCGATTATGAGACCAATACTCTTGACGGGGAAATTTACGACCTGATTCAAGACGGCGGCGGCAATCTGATTGGGATTATGGCCACAGTTGAAGCACAGGGTTATGATGGTCCGATCGCTTACAACCTGGCCGTGGACGGCCAGGGCCAAATCGTCGGGCTTCGGATCATTTCTCATACCGAGACTCCCGGTCTGGGCAGCGTCATCGCCACGCCCGAATTTGCAGATCGTCTTATCGGCAAGGGGGCCGGTGACCCGCTGCAAGGCGGTGTCGATGTTGACACGGTGAGCGGCGCCACCATCAGTTCAAGTGCGATGATCAACTCCGTGCGCAAGACGGTGGAAACCATCGTTGCCAATTTCTTGGAGATCGAAAAAACAGCCCTGAACCTTTCTTTGATTCCCGACGGTACCTATACCGGTTCGGCCCAGGGGTTTGATCCGGCCCAGGATATCGTCCTGGAAGTAGCCATGTCCGCCGGGCGCATCGGCGCCATCGAGGTGCAAAATTTCGGCGACACCCCCACCTATTTCGCCGAAGCCTATGCCCTGATCCCACGGCAGATCATTGCGAGCCAATCTTTTGCAGTCGATGTCAAAACGGGTGCGACTGAAAGCAGCGTCGGGATTGTCGAAGCGGTCCTGGACGCTCTCTCCGGTGCAGCCGGTGCAGGCGGAGGTGAGAATAAGTGAATGTTTACTGGCAGGACCTCAGCCGGGGCCTGTTAAAGGAAAACCCAACTTTCCGCTTGGTGTTGGGGATGTGCCCGACCCTTGCCACCACCACCCTGGCCATCAACGGTCTGGGGATGGGGCTTGCGGCCACCGCCGTGTTGATTTGCTCCAACGTGATCATCTCCAGCTTGCGGAAACTGATTCCCGACAGCGTCCGCATCCCCTGCTACATTGTGGTTATTGCCGCTTTTACGACCATGGTCGATCTGCTCCTGGAAGCTTACCAGCCGGCCTTATATGAGGCCCTGGGGGTATTCGTGCCGTTGATCGTCGTTAACTGTATCATTCTCGGGCGTGCCGAAGCTTTCGCCGGAAAACGCCCGGTTTTTCGCTCGCTCCTGGACGGGTTGGGCATGGGGCTCGGTTTTACCTTGGCTCTGGTGATCCTGGCCTCGGTGCGGGAAATTGTCGGCAGTGGGAGTATTTTCGGCTGTGCGCTCTTCGGAACTGCGTTCGAGCCGATGACCATTTTCGCCACGCCGCCCGGAGCCTTTTTCGCGCTGGCCCTGCTCCTGGGCTTGACCAATATTATTTTCAAGCGCCTCGGGATCAAGTAGGCCGCGGATTGTATCGATTGGAGGAGGGCTGGTATGGAAAAGATCCTGTCCATTATCTTTATCTTCATCTTTGTGGAAAATTTCGTCCTGCAGCGCTTCTTCGGGATTTGTCCTTTCCTGGGAGTTTCGCGCAAAATGGAAACCGCTGTGGGCATGAGTGCCGCGGTGATCTTCGTCATGGCCCTGGCCACCCTGGTGACCTGGCTGGTGCACACCTATATTCTTGAACCTTTCGGCCTGCTTTACCTGCAACTTGTTACCTTTATCCTGATCATTGCCGGGCTGGTTCAAATGGTTGAGACGATATTGCGCAAGATCAGCCCGACCCTGTACCAGGGCCTGGGGATTTTTTTGCCGCTGATCACCACCAACTGCGCCGTGTTGGCCGTGGCGTTGCTGGCCCCAAGAGAAGGCTTTTCCCTGGTTGAATCGCTGGTTTTCGCCGTTTCCGCCGCAGTTGGGTTTTCCCTGGCCCTGGTGATCATGGCGGGAATCCGGGACCGGTTGGAACTCGCCGACGTACCGGGTCCGCTTAAAGGCACGGCGGTAACCCTGATCACGGCGGGAATCCTGTCCCTGGCCTTCATGGGTTTCAGGGGGATGCTGACCTTGTAAACGTGAAAATGTTTTTGCCGGTAAACCGATTGTACAGATGGAAGTATTGGCGGAGGTGACTCAGGGCCGTGCAAATTGTATATGCCATTTCGATCCTGGGGGGTTTAGGGCTGTTTTTTGGGGTGGTTTTGGCCGTGGCCGCCCGTTTTTTTGCGGTCGAATCGGATCCGCTGGTCGATGAGGTACGGGAGGTGCTTCCGGGGGCCAACTGCGGAGCCTGTGCCTACGCCGGCTGCACCAATTATGCGGAGGCCGTCGTACAGGGGGATGCTCCCCTGAACGGTTGTGTTCCCGGCGGTAATGAGGTAGCCGCCGCGATCGGAGCGATCATGGGTCAGGAAGTGATCGAAACTGTGCCCCTGGTGGCGACGGTGTTCTGCCTTGGCGACAGTGGGAAAGCGTTGAACAGCTTTATTTATGATGGAATACGGGATTGCAATATTGCCCAAACGTATGGCGGTGGTTTCAAAGTCTGCCCGTACGGCTGCCTGGGCCTGGGCAGCTGCGTTGCCGCCTGCCCTTTTGAAGCGATCAGGATGGGGGAAAACGGCCTCCCGGTAGTGGATCCGGAACTATGCGGCGGCTGCGGGCTCTGTGCCAAGGCCTGCCCGCGGGGGATCATCAAAATCCTGCCCAAAGGCGAAAAAGGGCACCTGGTTCGATGCAATTCCCAGGATCGGGGCAGATCCGTTTCCCGGGCCTGCACCGTGGGTTGCATCGCCTGCAAGGCTTGCATCAAGGCCTGCGAGCAGGAGGCCATTGCCATGGAGAACAACCTTGCGGTGATCGACATTGAAAAGTGCACCGATTGCGGCGACTGTGTCCAGAAGTGCCGTCCCGGTACCATTTACCCCCGTGCGGCCGTCTCTCCGGCTGTGTCGATCGCGGCCAAGGAAGCGGTCAGCGCCTGACCATAAGAGCCATGATCTGAATGAGATGAGGGCGGGGGATTCATCCCCGCCCGTTTCCCTCTCCCTTTCACTCCCGCATCAAACATTTAAAGGTGACGGCAAACTTATCCCGCGTGCTATTTCGTTTTCTTCCGAAACGTGGCTCGAGGCGGTTGATTTTTGCTGCAATCGAGCCCGTGGGGGTAAAATTGGTTGCAATCGGGGTAGAGCATGGGAAAAACAGATTTATCCCGCGGGACCTGTTTTTTCCCTTGTTTTTTAAGCCCGTGATGGTATATTTAAGGGCGAGGCATCATCCGGAAAGGGGAACGTAACCGTGACCCGGCCCTTCGTGGACGTGCGGGACAGTGATGTGAAGTTGAAACAGGAGACGGTTAAACGGTGTCTGCGATCGCTGCGGCCCGTCTTCTTTTTTTTCCTGGCGGTGGTGGTTGTGGTTGGCGCATATTGCTGGGCCGGGGCGCGGGAGGGTGACGGGCTGCATCGTTACCACCAGCTCCTGATGGATACCGGGGTTGAACTTGTTTTCGAAAATGACAGTGATCGTGAAGCGGCAACGATCCAGAAGGCTGTTTTCGATGAAATGCTGCGGCTGGAGGGAATTCTCGGTCGCAGCCGGGAAGGCAGCGATGTTGATCGGATCAATCTCGGGGCCGGCCGGGAACCGGTTACGGTGCATCCCGAAACGGTGGCGGTGCTGGAAGCGGCGTTGTTTCATGCTGCTTTAAGCGGGGGTGCTTTCGATCCGACCGTGGCCCCTCTGCTGGATCGTTGGGGTTTTCTGGGGCAGGAATTTCGGGTGCCCGAACCGGGGGAACTGGAGGCGGCTTCCTTGCTGGTCGATTACTCCCGGGTGGAACTCGATCCGGCGACCGCACAGGTTTTTCTGCCGCTGGAGGGGATGTCCCTGGACCTGGGGGGGATCGCGAAGGGCTATATTGTCGACCGGGGGATGGCACTTTTGGAGGAAGCGGGAGTCGAGCATGCCTTTCTCAATGCCGGTGGCGACATTGCCCTGGTAGGTGGCAAGCCGGACGGCAGCCCCTGGCGTGTCGGAGTGCGGCATCCCCGCCAATCCGATGCCTGTCTGGCCATCCTTTCCCTTGAAGAAGGGGCGGTGGTTACCTCCGGTGACTACCAGCGTTCGTTTACCGTGGATGGGCGGCTTTACCACCATATTCTCGATCCGGGGAACGGTTATCCCGCTGCTGAACTGATCAGCGTGACCGTTCAGGCTGCTACGGTGATGGAAGCCGATGCCCTGGCCACAGCCGTCTTTGTTCTGGGGTCGGAAAAGGGCCTGGAATTGATTGAAAGTATTGCCGGCGCGGAGGTCCTCATGGTCAAAACGGATCTGGAAATCATTACATCCTCCGGCCTGGACGGCCGGGTGGAGCGGCTAGAGGAAAAGAAAGCACCGGCGGCTAATACTATCAACGAACGGGAAACAGGCTGATGCGAAAAAATTTCTATCTCACTCATATTGCCGTCCTTGTTACATTCGCGGTCGTTATCCATACCGTCGAGGCGGCCCTGCCGTTGCCCATGCCCGTGCCCGGAGTACGCCTCGGGCTGGCCAACATCATCACCCTGCTGGCTCTGGTTTTCTACGGCTTGCAAAGCGGCCTTGCTGTGGCAGTCCTGCGTACTTTTCTCGGCAGCCTTGTTACGGGCGGGTTCCTGGGATTCGGGTTTTGGCTGAGCCTGGCCGGGGGTATCCTGAGCTGCCTCGTCATGAGTGCGGCGCTGGTCCTGGTCGAAAAAGGGTGGGTGACCCTGCTTTCGGTAAGCGTTCTCGGGGCGGCAACGCACAACCTGGTCCAGCTGGCGGTGGCCGGCGCCATCGTTGCCAACCCGGCCCTGTTTACGGGTTATCTTCCGGTGATGTTGCTTTTGGCGGTACCAACGGGGGTTTTTACCGGTTTGGCCGCCTTTTCCCTGGAAGGGACAACGCGGCGCATTTTGCGCCGGACCGGGTCTCCGGCGGGCCCGGATTCCCGGTGAGCCGATCCGGCCCGCCGGCTAAGCTGGTTCTCGCCTCCGCTTCGCCACGCCGGGCCGCGCTGTTGCGACAGGCGGGGATACCTTTTACGGTCGCGGGCGGCGAGTTGTCTGAAAAACCCTGTTCCGGTGTCGCCTCGTCTCCGGGTGAAACGGTCTGCCGCCTGGCCCTGGCCAAGGCCCGGGCGGCGGCACGGCGACAGCCCGGCGGGGCGTTGATTCTAGGCGCCGACACACTGGTCTTTTGCCGGGGTCAGATCCTGGGCAAACCCCGGGACGAGGTTGACGCGCGCCGGATGCTGACCCGGCTTGGCGGTGGTGTGCACAGTGTATTGACTGGCCTGGCTCTGCTCGAGGCGGCAACAGGCCGGGAAATGTCGGAGTGGGAAGAAACCCGGGTTTGGATGCGGTCCCTGGAGGCGGAGCTGATCGAAGCGTATATCGCCACGGGTGAGCCCATGGATAAAGCAGGGGCTTACGGGATTCAAGGGAAAGCGGCCTTATTCATCGAAAAAATCGAGGGTTGCTATTTTAACGTCGTCGGGCTTCCCCTGAGCCGGCTCTATTTCCTCCTGTCTCGCATGGGGATCAAACCATGGCATGGATGGAGGGACAGTTTTGACGCAGGGAGAACGGTTGACGATCAAGGACCTGCCCCTTGAAGAGCGGCCGAGGGAAAAATTGAAAAACCTCGGGGCGGAGGCACTTTCCAATGCCGAACTGCTGGCGGTGTTGCTGCGGAGCGGCACAACGGGGGAAACGGCGGTGCAACTGGCGGCACGGATCCTGAGCCGGGCCGGTGGATTGCGTGATCTACCCGACTTACCCCTCGAAGATCTGGAAAGCTTTCGCGGGGTTGGCCCGGCCAAGGCGGTTATTTTGAAAGCGGCCCTGGAACTGGGCCGGCGTCTGGCGACCACGCCCCGGCGTGATGCGGTTGCCGTGACCAGCCCCCGCCTGGCGGCGGAGCTGTTCATGGAGCAGTTGCGTTACAAGAAAAAAGAGCACTTTGAAATATTGCTTTTAAATACCAAGAACCGGGTTATTTCTCGGGAAATCATTTCCATGGGCAGCCTTAATGCTTCCATCGTGCATCCGCGCGAAATTTTCAACGCGCCCCTGCGTAAAAGCGCTGCCGCGCTGATCCTGGTCCACAATCATCCCAGCGGTGATCCTTCCCCCAGCCAGGAAGACCTGGAAATAACGCGGCGCCTGGCGGAGGCGGGTAACATCCTGGGCATTGCCGTGCGTGATCATATCATCATCGGAGACGGTTGCTATTTCAGTTTCAAGGAAAAAGGGCTGTTGTGACCGGCGCGGCTGCAAAAACGGAACAGAAACAGTGGCAGCCGGGCTTGAACAGTATCTGCAAAATAAATTGACCAGACGAATCTAAAACCGGGAGGGAACAACCCCATGGCCGCTTTGTTCAGATTTTTTTCGAAGGAGATCGGGATTGATCTCGGTACCGCCAACACCATGGTTTATGTCAAAGGGAAAGGAGTGGTGTTGCGGGAACCCTCGGTGGTCGCTATCCGCCGCGACTCCGGAGCGATCCTCGCGGTTGGGGAGGAGGCAAAGCGGATGATCGGCCGCACCCCGGGCAATATCGTGGCCATTCGCCCGATGAAGGACGGGGTCATCGCCGATTTCGACATTACCCAAGCCATGTTGCGCCACTTTGTGCATAAAACAATGCCGAACCGGAGCCTCTTCCGGCCCCAGGTTATTATCTGTGTTCCCTCGGGGGTGACCGAGGTCGAGAAGCGGGCGGTTCTGGACGCAACGCACCAGACGGCCCGGGAAGCCTTTTTGATCGAAGAGCCCATGGCCGCCGCGATCGGGGCGGGCCTCCCGGTCGAGGAACCGACCGGGAGCATGATCGTTGATGTCGGTGGGGGCACTACCGAGGTGGCGGTCATCTCTCTCGGAGGTATCGTTTCGAGCAAATCGATCCGGGTTGGTGGCGACGACATGGACGCATCGATCGTGCAGTACATCAAAAAACAATACAACCTGATGATCGGGGAGCGGACTGCTGAGGACGTGAAGATCACGATCGGCACCGCTTTTCACAAGGACTCGGACGATACCATGGATATACGTGGTCGTGATCTGGTCACAGGTTTGCCCAAAACCTTGCGCATCTCCTCGGACGAGATCCGGGAAGCCCTGGCGGATCCGGTCAAAGTGATTCTGGAAGCGGTCCGGGCCACCCTGGAGAAAACCCCTCCGGAACTGGCCGCCGACATTATGGACAAGGGAGTCGTTCTTACCGGCGGTGGTTCGCTTCTGCATGGGTTTGACCGGAGGGTGGCCGATGAGACGGGGATGCCCACTTTCCTGGCGGAAAACCCGCTCGATTGTGTCGTTCTTGGTGCGGGCAAGGTTTTGGCGGAACTGGAATTGTTACGGCGGGTGACGGTAACGCCACGGAAAATTTCCTGAGCGTTCATCTTCGGCCCCCTGTGCTGTCCGGGGGAGAGCGGAGCCGAAGCCCCCGTTAAAATACTGGATGAAAAACAGGTGAGCAGCCCTTGGCGAAACAGAAGAAAGGTCGCCGCAGCACCTACTTGCTGCTGGCGGCCGTCCTCAGCCTGCTCTTGTTGATCAACCTGACCGGCGGGGGCAGGGATCTCACCCCGGTGGAAGACGGTTTATTGACCATTATTGCCCCCATCCAGCAGCTCTTTTCGTCACTGGGGAAAAAAATACAATCTTTTGTCGACGCACTCCTTTTATTTCAGGCGCTGCGGGCAGAGAATGAAAGGCTTCTGCAGGAAAATTCTTTCCTGGAAAAACAGTTGCTTTACCTGCAGGAATTGCAGAAGGAAAACCATCGTTACCGCAGCCTGCTTGATTTTATGGAGGGGAGCGAGCTGGAGTTGCTGCCGGCCCGGGTTGTAGCGCGGGACCCGAGCCAGTGGTTCGGCACCATCACCGTCAACCGGGGCTACCTCGATCAGGTCCAGCGGGAGATGGCGGTGGTGACCGCCCAGGGCCTGGTGGGAATGGTTTCCACGGTATCATCAAACTCCTGCCAGGTGATCCTGCTTACCGATCCGCGCCTGGCGGTGAGCGCTGTGGTGCAGCGTTCCCGGGAAACAGGTGTTGTCGGCATCGTGGAAAACTTTCCCGACGCCCCGGCTTATTTGCATCTGACCAACCTGCCCCGCGAAGCCAACATCCAGCCCGGCGATGAAGTGATCACCTCCGGTCTGGGAGGGATCTTTCCCCGGGGACTTTACATCGGTACGGTCAAGGAAGTGGGCGAAGATCAGTTCGGGTTGGTCCTGTCGGCGGTCATCCAGCCCAAAGTGAATTTCAACCGTCTCGAAGAAGTGCTGATCGTGCTCGGCGGAACGGAAAGCGGCGATGCTGTCTTTGAAGAACCGGTGACGGGCGCGGAGGAAGCCGGCACGGGAGAGGATGGAGCGGCAGGCGAAACTGAAGGCGGTGTGCAAACAAGGTGATTCCTTACGTTATCGCCGGCCTGAGTATAATCTTATCCCTGCTTCTGGAAGGATCGGTCCTCTCCTTTTTCGTTGTGGAACGCGCCCTGCCGGATCTTCTGTTGGTGCTGGTGATTACATGGGGCTTCATTCTCGGCGAACGGCGTGGCGCCATTCTCGGTTTGATCGGGGGACTGCTGCAGGACGTCCTGTTCGGAGCGGGCCTCGGATGTTTTGCCCTGGCCAAAATGCTGGCCGGTTATGGAGCGGGCCTGCTGGAGCGGGAATTTTTTCGGGAACGGCTTCTGGCCCCGGTACTGCTTGTTTTTACGGGAACACTGTTTCACGAACTGGTGTTAAATTTACTGGTGAGCCGGTTTACAGGGCTGGGCTTTCCCGTTGCATGGACCCTGCATCATTTTTTGATTCCGAAAGCGCTTTACAATGCCGGGTTGACTTTATTTATCTACCCGCTGTTCTGCCGTTTTGATCGGGGCGGTCATATTTGCAAGAAAAAGATACATTTCCGTGGGGAGAACTTTTAAATGGCCAAAGACAGGCCCGGTAAAGGCAAATTTGTATTGCGGCGCTTGCGGTTGGTTTTGATCACCGTCATCGCCGTATTCCTGTTGCTTGCGGGAAGGCTGGCCTACCTGCAAATATTCCGTCATGAATACTACTGGTTTCGTTCCGAAGAAAATCGTCTAACCAAGCTCACCCTGACGGCCCCCCGGGGCGAAATTTACGACCGGAACGGGCGGATCGTCGTTTCAAACCGGCCTGCATTTGTCCTCTCCCTGATGGACCGGGGCGAAGGGTATGATCGGGAAAGCATCGCTTTTCTGGCCGAAATTTTGGAGATCGAGGAAGAACAAATTTACCGTGCCATCCAGGGGCAACTCTACATGCGTTACCTGCCCCTGCAGCTCCAGAAAGATATTGATTACGAAACCATCGCCCGGGTTTCGGAGAACCGCTGGAAATTACAGGGTGTAACCATTGAAACCCAGCCTATTCGCGACTATGTAGCCGGCATTTCTGCAGCTCACCTTCTCGGTTATCTTAATCGTGCCACGGCGGATGAATCGCTGCAGCAAGAATTGGAAGCGGCCGGTTTTGATTACCGGCCGGGAGATCTGGTCGGACGGACGGGGCTGGAACGGGTCTGGGAAGTGTATCTGCGGGGCCGGGATGGAGAACAGGTGGTGGAAACGAACAATCTCGGGCAGCCGATCAGCTACTATGAACGGCGTGATCCGGTTCCCGGTCACAACCTGCACCTGACCCTGGATCTGGATCTACAACAGGTGGCTGAAAATGCCCTCAAGCGCCGGATCGAGGTTTTACGGGAGGACCAGGAATACCGGGACTATGTCGGGCGGGGTGCGGCGGTGGTCCTCGACGTGAACAGCGGGGCCATCCGGGCCATGGCCAGTTGGCCAGCCTATGATCCGAACAGCCTTACGGAGAATTACGCACAACTGGAGAAGGATCCATGGGATCCTTTGAACAACATCGCCATTGCCGGGGTCTACCCGATCGGATCTACCTTCAAAATGGTGACCGCCGCCGCGGCCCTGGAGGAAAACAAGATCAATGAGCGCACCCGCCTTTACTGCGGCGGGACCGTCACCCTGGCCGGGGACACCAAAAGCTGCTACATGCAGACCGCGCACGGTACGGTTAATGTTTATGATGCCCTTGCAATTTCCTGCAACATATTTTTCTACCGGACCGGCCTGGCCGTAGGGATCGATTCGCTGGCCCATTACGCTCGGGAATTCGGTTTCGGCAACCCGACCGGCCTGCGGGACATCTCCGGGGAAGAGCCGGGAATCGTGGCCTCGCGGGAATCAAAAGCGGCCCTGACCGGGGGGGAACCATGGTACGAAGCGGAAACCATGAGTGCCGCCATCGGCCAGACCTACCATAGTTTCACGCCCCTGCAGATGGCCAATTATACGGCGATGATTGCCAACGGGGGGATCCATTACCGGCCCTACCTCGTGGACCGGGTCACCGATCATGCGGGCAAAACAGTTTTGCAGGTGCAGCCGGAAAAATTGCGCCAGGCCGGTATTTCAGCGGAAACCCTCGCCGTGCTTCAGGAAGGAATGCGCCGGGTAACCCAGTCCGGTCCGAGGGCCGGCACCGCCTGGTATCAATTCTACGATCTGCCGGTAACGGTTGCCGCCAAAACCGGATCGGCCCAGGTGGCCGATGTCGGCAGCGGCATCCCGGCGCATAGCCTGTTCGTGGGTTTTGCACCGTTTCAAGACCCGGAGATTGCCGTGGCGGTAATTGTTGAACATGGCGGTGTGGGCGCCAGCGGAGCGACCCCGGTGGCACGGGAGATCATCGAATACTACTTTACCGGAACAATTAAAGAATTGGAGACTGGTGAACTGTGATCGATCGCCGCTTGATCCGCAACTTTGATTTCCCCCTGTTTCTGGTGCTATTGGCTCTCTGCGGCGTCGGCATGGTTGCCCTTTTCAGTGCCACTCACGGGTTGGCCGAATACGGCGATCCGTACCATTTTGTCAAAAGGCAGGCCCTTTTCCTGGGTATCGGCCTGCTGCTTGTTTTTTTGATCTGCTCGATCGACTACATCAACTTTTACAACTGGGCGCACTATTTTTATGCAGCCAACCTGCTCCTTCTCATCGCCGTTCTGTTTCTGGGGAAGGCGGCGGAGAAGGGCGGCGCCATGCGCTGGATCCCGCTCGGGGTTTTCGATTTACAGCCATCGGAGATCGCCAAAATGGTGCTGGTGATCACCCTGGCGCGGCTCCTGGCGGACAGGGAAGAAAAAATGCATACCCTCGGAGATCTTTTTCCGATGTTGCTCCATGCTGCGGTACCGATGTTGTTGATTTTTTTACAACCCGATCTCGGAACCGCCCTCGTTTTTATCGTTCTCCTTCTCGGGCTTCTTTACGTCGCCGGAGTAAGCCCGAACCAACTGGCCTACCTGATCCTGGGCGGCGCCGTCATCTCCCCGGTGTTGTGGAAATTTCTCCAGCCCTACCAGAAAATGCGCCTGCTGGTTTTCATTAACCCGGGCATGGATCCGACCAACTATGGCTACCAGTTGTTGCAATCCATGATCGCGATCGGATCGGGAGGCCTTCTCGGGAAGGGCTTCATGGCGAGCACCCAGGTGCGGCTGCAATTTTTGCCGGTCCATTACAGCGATTTCATTTTTTCCGTTTTCGGTGAGGAATTCGGTTTTGTCGGGACGTCACTGTTGCTTTTCCTTTTCTTTTTCCTGATCTACCGCATCCTTTTTATTGCCTCCCAGGCCAAGGATCGTTTCGGGATGCTGCTTTGCAGTGGGGTGGCAATATTCCTCTCCTTCCAGGTCCTGGTAAACGTCGGGATGACGATCAGTATCATGCCGGTAACCGGGTTGCCCCTGCCTTTCATGAGTTATGGCAACAATGCCCTCCTGGTCAACCTGATGGCGGTAGGCCTGGTTCTCAACGTCGGCATGCGCCGCCACAAAATACAATTTTAGTCCTGCGGAACGGATTATATTTTTGGACCGGTGCTCCTCCCCGGGCGAGGAGCGGTCATATTGGAGGCTTGCCCTCAATATATTGTTAACAGGACAAACCATGATCCGAAATGGGGGCTGCCACCGATGTTGCGAAAAAGAAGGCAACCTGTTTCGAGTTTGCGGGCCAGGCTTGAAGAACGGGTTTCGGAACACTACGATCACCGGGACTACCCCGGGACGGAGGAAAAACCACGGCGTTCCAGTTTCACCGGCGGCCTCATCGGCCGGATGCATAGTTGCTTGAAGGTAAAGGTCACCGTCGCCGTGGCGGTGGTATTCCTGACCGGCCTGCTTGTCACGCGCGGCCCGGCCTGGACGCGACCGGCCGTGGAAGGGTTACGTAACCTGATCGCTTGGCATATTGATCCGGGGGAACTCATTGATCAGGCTGTCCCTGCTTTTAAAACGGCCTGGGAAAGCGGAAACCTGCCCCGGCTCGGCGCTGATTATTCCACACCGGTTACGGGCAAAACCCCTGTCGAAGGCACCCTGTGCAGCGGTTACGGTCTGCGGCGCCAACCGTCCGGGGACGGGGAGCAGATGCATTACGGGGTTGACCTGGTTGCTCCCGGCGGCTCACCGGTGCGGGCGGTTCTTGCGGGGCAGGTTGTAGAAACAGACGTCACCGGCGAAGCCGGGGCGATCCTGCTCGAGCATCAGGACGGCTGGCAAACCTTTTACCGGGGGCTGGCGATCGTGGAAACGGTTGCGGGCGAATCCGTGCAAGCTGGGCAAACGCTGGGTTTCCTGGGTGAAGGCGCCCCCGGGGAACAACCCCGTCTGCATTTTGAGCTGCGTTACCGGGGCCGGCCCGTGGAACCGCCTGCGGATTGGATCGAGCTTTTTAGCGGTGGCTAGAAAACTGCGCTTTGTCCCGGCCGGGATTCGCCTTCGCATCAACCCCCTTTTCGTTGTATTTCTTGTCCTTTGGGCTTTCATGGGCACCCTGCCCGGGGTCATCCTCGGTTGCGGCATCGTCCTGCTGCATGAACTGGCTCACGGCCTGGCCGCCCGTGTCCAGGGGGTACGGGTGAAAGAGGTCGAGTTGTACCCGTTCGGAGGGGTGGCCCGGATTGATGAACAACTTGAACTGGAACCGCTCGTGGAGCGACGTTTGGCCCTGGCCGGGCCGGCGGCCAACATCGCCCTGGCCGCGATGGCCGTGCCGTTTTACAATCGCCTTCCCGCCGGCCGGGAAACGATCGGCTATCTGATTGAAACGAACCTGATCCTCGCCATTTTCAACCTGCTTCCGGCCTTGCCCCTGGACGGAGGTCGGGTTCTGCGGTCGTACCTGGCTCCCCGGTGGGGCTATCGTGCGGCCACGGAAACGGCGGCCCGGGCCGGTCAGGTCCTGGCGCTGCTTCTGTTCGCGGCGGGCCTGGCCGGCGCCTGGCACGGGGCGATCAACTGGTCCTTGATGCCGGTGGCGGTGTTCGTTTTCATTGCCGCCACCCGGGAAAAGCGGCAGGCGGTCTACGCGTTTTTACGTTCCCTTGCTGTCAAGGAACGGGAGCTGTTGCGAAAAGGATGCCTGCGGGGCGAACACCTGGTGGCGTTGGAAGAAACAAAATTGCTGGAGATTTTTCGCCTCTTTACCCCGCAGCGTTACCACTTTGTCCGCATACTGGATTGTTCCCGGGGCCGCATGGGCGAGGTCAGTGAAAGCGCACTGGTACAGACCGCTCTGCAAGAAGGGGTGGACGCCCCGGTCAAACAGGCCCTGGCGCGTAGCGCTGGCCGGAAGCCGGAAGCCGGCAACCGGGCCGTACGGATTGACCCCTCATCCCCCGGCCGGGAAAGGCGGTACCGGTAAGCAAACCGGAAGCGCGGTGCAAGACTTCCCGGTACCCGCAGAGGCAAGTTCATTGCGGGTAATTGAAAAGAACAGAAAGACCCTCTTTTACTGTCAAGGGCACGGCAGCTTGACCAGGTGTTATTGCGAAAAGAACCGCCCTTCCTTTTCCCCGCCCTTGTATATCTATCCGGCAAAGTGTACAATGTTACTAATAATAGTAAAGTATCGTTCGAGACGGGCGCCGCCGGTGCACCGGCCGGACGTTAAATATTGCTGGAGGTTTTTCCGTGGCATTTTCGAACCGGTTGGAGGCGTTGCTCCCCCGGGTGCAGAAACCGGCCCGTTACCTGGGCAACGAGTGGAATGCAATTCAAAAAGATCATGACGCGGCGGCGGTGCGGGCCGTGCTGATCTTTCCCGACCTGTACGAAGTCGGAATGTCCAACCTGGGCCTGCAAATTCTTTATCATGCCGTCAACCGGGAAGCGGGGCTGCTGGCCGAACGCTGTTTCGCCCCGGCGGCGGACATGGAAGCACTGCTGCGCGAAAACGATTTGCCCCTCTTTGCCCTGGAAAGCCGGGTTGCGGTGCGGGAATTTGATGTGGTCGGTTTTTCGCTGCAGTATGAACTTTCATATACCAACGTTCTAAACTTGCTCGACCTTTCCCGGATCCCGCTTCACGCTGCCGTCCGCGATGCCGGGCCGCTGGTCATTGCCGGCGGGCCCTGTGCCTTCAATCCCGAACCTCTCGCCCCTTATTTGGACCTGGTCATCATCGGGGATGGTGAAACGGTTTTACCCGCACTGTTGCACCTTCGGGCAGCCCAACTTCGCGCCGGCACTTCGCGCTCTGAAAGCCTGGCTGAACTGGCTTCTCTCCCGGGGGCATATGTTCCATCCTTTTACCGTCCCCTTTACCGTGGGGTTTCATTGATCGGGCTGGAGCGCCTGCACCCGGCCGCCCCGGAAAAGGTTAAAAAAAGCGTCGTGGCCGACCTGGAAACGGCCCCCTATCCGGTAAAACCGGTCGTGCCCCACCTCCAGTCCGTGCACGATCGGGCCGTACTAGAGCTATTCCGGGGATGCGCCCGGGGCTGCCGTTTTTGCCAGGCAGGGGTCATCTACCGCCCGGTGCGACGTCGCAGCAGGGACACCTTGAAAAGGTTGGCCCGGGAAACGATCTGCTCGACCGGTTACGATGAAATTTCCCTGGCTTCCCTGAGCAGCAGCGACTATCCGGCGCTGGACCGGCTGGCGGCGGACCTGGCGACGGAAATACCCGGGGGGATGGTCAAATTTTCCCTTCCGTCCATGCGGGCGGATTCCTTTTCGGTGGGCCTGGCGCAACAGGTCCTGCAGGGCCGGCGCAGCAGCTTTACCTTCGCCCCCGAAGCCGCGACGGAACGCCTGCGTCGGGTTATCGGTAAAAACATCACCCGGCAGGATCTTTTTGAGGCGGTCGCTCATGCGGTCGAACTGGGCCGGTATACTTTCAAACTTTATTTTATGCTCGGGCTGCCCACGGAAACTGACGAGGATGTTCTGGCGATCGCCCATCTTTGTCGCGAACTGATCGCATACTTCCGGGAACCGTCTCGCGGGCGTCTGCGCCTTACGGTCAGCGCCGCTGTTTTTGTGCCCAAGGCCCACACCCCCTTTCAATGGGAACCCCAGCTTGCCCTGCCGGCAGTGCGTGCGCGCCAGCGCCTTTTGAGTGAAGCTTTCCGAAAAATTCGCGGCGCGGTTTTGCACTGCTCCGATCCCGAGGCCGGCTTTCTGGAGGCGGTTTTGGCCCGGGGGGACCGGCGTCTGGCCCCGGTTCTTGAAACGGCCTGGCGGGGCGGCTCCCGTTTCGACAGTTGGAAAGAACATTTTCTGCCGGCCTGGTGGCGCGAGGCTTTTGCCATGAACGGGATGGACCCGGCCGGGTACGCTTATCGCCGTTTTCGCGACGATGAAACATTACCCTGGGATCACCTCGGAACGACGCTGCCCCGCGAATATCTCTTGCAGGAGCATCGCGCCGCTCTGGGGGAGAAGGAAAGCTGATGACACAAGCGGAACGGATCTGTTTTGGTTTTGCCCGGGGGCGCGAGCTGCGTTACCTTTCCCACCTCGACCTGCTCCGCTTTTTTCAGCGTGCCCTGCGGCGGGAGCGGTTTCCGGTAGATTACAGCCGTGGTTTTAACCCCCGTGCCCGCCTTGGCCTGGCGGTGCCCTTGCCGTTAGGTGTAACCGCAGCGGCCGAGTACGCCGACCTTTACCTGTACGAAACGGTTCCCCCGTCATGTTTTATCGAACGGCTGCAACGGCAACTCCCGGCCGGGCTGGCGGTGACCGGCGCCGGCCCGGCCGTCCCCGGCAGCCCTTCGCTGGCGGCGCAGATCGATACTGCGATTTACCAGGCCGTGGCGGAACCGTACACCGGCGGGCGCGCCGCTTTTACCGGGCGTGATTTCTGGGAAAAAGCGGTGCGGGCTTTACTGTCGCGGGAGACGATAATTGCATACCGATCCGGCCGCCGGGACACCCGCGGGACGGATATCCGGCCCCTGATCCTCTCCGCAGCGGTTTTGCCGCCGTCGTTTCCGACCGGGGCCGTTCCGGAAGAGTCCCCGGAAGAGGTCGTACCGGCAGTGACGTTGATCCTGCGGGCGGGTAGTGCCGGCGGCGTTTCTCCGTTTGTTGTCCTTGAAGAACTGACCGGGGCTGCCGGTTCCGGTTTGCAGGGCATTATTTGGCGGGTGCACCGGGAAGGACTATATATTTCAGCCGGGGACGGACTCAAAACGCCCCCGCAGGCGGGAGGTGTCCGCTTCTGGACAAAAAAATAATTGTCAATTTTGACTACCGTGCTACCCGGGTGGCGGTTCTGGAGGACAACCACCTGGTGGAACTATATATCGAGCGTCCCCTGCAAAGCCGGGTAGTGGGGAACATTTACAAGGGCGTGGTGGCCAACGTTTTGCCGGGTATGCAGGCTGCTTTCGTCGACATCGGGATGGACCGGAACGCCTTTCTATATGTCGATGACGTCAATCCCGAGTTCGGGGAAGAAACACCGCCCCCGCCGTCCCGCGTGGCCATCGAAAAGCTGCTCAAGGTGGGGGAAACGATCATGGTCCAGGTGATCAAAGAGCCGTTTGGCAGCAAGGGCGCCCGGGTAACCGGTTTGATCACCATCCCGGGACGTTACCTGGTCCTGGTGCCGGGAGCGGATTACATCGGTATCTCCCGCCGGATCGAAAACAATACCGAGCGGGAACGACTGCGTCGGGCGGCGGAGAAGTTGAAATTAAGCGGGCCGGGATTGATCGTGCGGACCGTGGCCGAAGGCGTCCAGGAGGAAGTTCTGCAGCAGGACCTGGAATTCCTGTCCGGATTGTGGCAGCGTATCCAGAGCCGCTTTCAGCAAAAAACGGGTCCGGTGGTGATCTACCAGGACCTGGCCCTGACCTGCCGTATTGCCCGGGATCATTTTAACGACGAAGTAAGCGCTTTTCTGGTGGACAACGAGCATGAATTTGAAAAAGTGATGGAGATACTTGACTTCATATCGCCCCACCTCAAATCGCGCGTGATCCATTATCAGGAAGCTGGGCCCATTTTCGAGCGTTACCAGATCGAAAAAGAAATCAACAAGGCTTTGGATCGTCAAGTGCGTTTGAAAAGCGGCGGCTACCTGGTTTTTGACGAAACCGAAGCCTTGACCGTGATCGATGTCAACACCGGTCGTTACATCGGACGGCGTAAACTGGCCGATACGATCCTGCGGACCAACCTTGAGGCGGCCGTTGAAATTGCGCGACAGATTCGTCTACGCGACATCGGCGGCATCATCGTGATCGATTTTATCGACATGGCCGTGCCTGAACACCGCCAAAAAGTTTTGAACAAACTCAATGAGAGCATCCGTCACGATCGGACCAAGGCTTACGTTCACGGTTTAACCGGTCTCGGGCTGGTCGAAATGACCCGAAAAAAGGTCCGTCAGGATCTGGCGGCGGTATTGCAACAGGACTGCCCCCACTGTGGCGGCACCGGGCGGGTACTTACCCCGGTCGTGGTCAGCATCCGCATCGAACGGGAACTGAAAAAATTGCTGCCTCGGGAAAAGGATACCGCGGTTCTGGTCGAATTGCACCACGAGGTGGCGGCCCTGGTGATCGGTGCGGGCGGCAGCCATCTCAAAAAGCTGGAACAGGAACTGGGCAAACATATTTTTGTGCGCGGTTCCGAGGACCTGCACATGGAAAAATACCGCATTGTCGCCACCGGTACCGTTGAGGAGATCCGCAAGGTGGCCCTTCCGGTTTCCCCGGGCGAGGTGCTTGAAGTGTTGATTGAAGAACCGCACACCGCCAACCCGAGCCACGGCATCGCCCGTCTTCAGGGTTTTGTGATCAACGTTGAAGGAGCCGGTGAAGGAGTCGGCCAGAAAATGCCGGTTGAAATTACCGAGGTCAGCCGCACCTTTGCCCGGGCCCGCCCTCTGCCCTGATCCGGGAGTAGCGGGTCAACCCTTCGTATTTTTTTTAACGGGCGGTCTGAAAGCGCTCCTTGATCAAGCGCGCCGGGCCGCCTGCTTTTCGCTCTATTCAAAGTGCGAATGGCTTCGGCTTTCAAGTAAATTGACAATGGCGCCGGCGATGTGCTAAAATGTGCAAGGTTACGAGCCGCACGGGGCAGGTGTGCAAATGCCTTTTCACTGACAGGCTACCTGTTCCGGCGAGTCCTCTCAACGGGGGTAAAGACAGTGTATGCGATCATCGAAACGGGCGGCAAGCAGTACCGCGTGGAGAAAGGCCGGTCCCTGCGGGTAGAAAAATTACCCGGTGCAGAGGGTGAAACGATCATTTTCGATCGGGTTCTCCTTCTCGGTCACGATGACGGGGTGCAGTTTGGGCGGCCGTACCTGGAAGGGTGCACCGTGCACGGAAAGGTTTTATGTCAGGGCCGGGGCAAAAAAATAATCGTCTTCAAGTACAGGGCGAAAAAAAATTACCGGCGTAAAAGAGGGCATCGCCAGCCTTTTACCGAGGTGCTGGTCGAAAAAATTGTTATGCCGAGGGAGGTGGAGGCAGATGGCGCATAAGAAAGGGGCGGGCAGTTCCCGCAACGGTCGTGACAGCAAGGCCAAATTTCTGGGCGTGAAGCGATACGGCGGTCAGGTTGTCAAGGCCGGCAGCATTATTGTGCGCCAAAGGGGGACCCGCTTCCATCCGGGAGTTAACGTGGGTGCGGGTCGGGATCATACGCTTTTTGCCAAGGTTGACGGCGTTGTGGCCTACGAGTTCAACAGCCGGGCCAGACAACAGGTTAGCGTTTATCCCCTGGATGGCGCACAGGCGACAACCGGGTAGGAAAGACCGGCCCGGGGAGCTTTCTTTTTTGGGGAGAGGTGATCCGGGGCCGACATGTTTATCGATGAGATCACCCTCAAGGTGCAGGGTGGCCGGGGGGGCAACGGGGCCGTATCCTTCAGGCGTGAAAAATATGTGGCCCACGGCGGCCCCGACGGCGGGGATGGCGGGAGCGGCGGCACGGTTTACCTGGTGGCCGGGCCGTCGGGCAACACCCTGTTCGAGCTGCGCGGGCGTCATCTGATCCGGGCTTCCAACGGAGCCCACGGCGAGGGCGGCAAGCGCCATGGACGTCAAGGGCCGGATGTGAAGGTGGTGGTCCCGCCGGGCACACTAGTGCGGGATGAAACCGGCCGCCTCCTGGGCGATCTGATCCGTCCCGGCCAAAAGGTGGTCGTGGCCCGGGGAGGAGAGGGGGGGCGGGGCAACGCCTCTTTTGCCACTGCCCGGCGGCGCACTCCGCGCCTGGC
The DNA here is from genome assembly GCA_964420065.1 of uncultured Syntrophomonadaceae bacterium. Classification (GTDB taxonomy): domain Bacteria; phylum Bacillota; class Dethiobacteria; order DTU022; family DTU022; genus CAYQQK01. The sequence continues at coordinate 54,793 of CAYQQK010000012.1, forward strand.
GGAAAAAGGGCGTCCCGGTGAAGCAAGGACCCTCTTCCTCGAATTGAAGCTGATAGCTCAGGCCGGCCTGGTCGGGCTGCCCAACGCCGGAAAATCGACCCTTCTTGCGCGGGTATCGGCGGCCCGTCCAAAAATTGCCGATTACCCTTTTACCACCCTGGCGCCGCTATTGGGTGTGGTCGATGCCGGGGACGAAGGGAGTTTTGTCATGGCCGACCTGCCGGGCCTGATCGAGGGAGCGCACCGGGGGGTTGGTCTGGGGCATCGTTTTTTGAAGCATGTCGAACGGAATTTGCTTCTGGTCATGGTGATCGATCTTTCCCCGGGGGCGGAGGTGGCACCGGCGGAAGCGTACCGCCGTCTGTACCGTGAACTTTTGCTATACCACCGGGACCTGTCCCGTTATCCCCAGGTGGTGGCCGGAAACAAGCTTGATTTGCCCGGCGCTGAAGAAAATCTGGTTGGTCTGTCGAGCCGGGTCCGGGAGATGGCCGGGCAAACAGTACCTGTTTTCGGTATTTCCGCCGCGACCGGGCTTGGGCTTGATCGCTTGATACGATTCCTGTCCCGGGAAGTGTCCCGGTTGCAAGCGGAAGAGGTGGAACGGCCGTTGGAAGAAGAGATCGTGGTCCATCCCTTGCCGGAAGATAACAGGATGGTTGTACAAAAAGTTGGCGCCGTTTTTTGGGTTCAGGGGCGGGCCGTTGAACGTATCGTCGCCCAAACCGATTTTGACAACGAGGAAGCCCTGAGGCGTTTCCAGCGTTTCTGCCGTCGCCGTGGCGTGGACGCAAAACTAAAAAAACACGGTATCAAAGAAGGAGATACCGTCCGTATCGGCGAAGAGGAATTCTATTATTATCCTGATTTGCTGTAAGCCAAGGAGAACCCGGTTTGATTGATCCATTTCCCAAAACAAGCGCCGGAGGGCGCCCCAACATCGGCTTGATGGGTGGCACTTTCGATCCGATACACCTGGGACACCTGGTTACCGCCGAAGAGGCGAGGCAGCAGTTCGCCTTGGACTACGTTGTCTTTGTTCCGGCCGGTTATCCGCCTCATAAGGATCCGGTCCAGGTAACCCCCCCCCAGCACCGCTATCTCATGACCATTTTGGCAGTTATGTCCAACCCTTACTTTCTGGTTTCACGCCTTGAAATTGATCAGACTGAACCGGCCTTTACCGTGGATACGGTGCGGCATTTTGCCACCCGGGAAAACGATCCGGTTCATCTTTATTTTATCACCGGCGCCGATGCCATTCTAGACATACTGACATGGAAAGATTACGGCGAGTTGCTCGATCTGTGCACCTTTATCGCTGTCACCCGGCCGGGCTATTCCCTGTCGCGCCTGCGCGACAAAGCCGGATCCCGGTGTGAGGCGGTTCTGGAGCGGGTTCACCTGATGGAGATCCCGGCCCTGGCCATTTCCTCCACCTTTATCCGCGAACGGGTTGCCCTGGGGAAAACGATCAAGTATCTGACCCCGGAACCGGTGGAACAATACATAGCCAAGCAGGGCCTTTATCGTAAAAAAGCTTTCATGCCGGGGTAGTTTTAACCCCGGCTGATCGGTAATAATAAAAAAGGAGGTGCAAAACAACGGTGAAGACATTGTATGTTGGTAATATTCCCTGGAGCACTTCGGAAGAAGAGCTTGAACAGTATTTTACGGAACATGGCCAGGTGTTGGGCTGCCGCATCATTACTGAACGTGCCACGGGCCGTTCCCGGGGGTACGGCTTCGTTGAAGTAAACGATGAAGATGCCGAGGTCATGATTGAAAAAACAAACGGCATGGAAGTTGACGGGCGACGGCTGGTAGTGAACGAAGCCAAACCGCGTGACTAAAGGTATGTTTTGCTCTGGCAACTGCAAAGTTGCCTTTTTTATTGTTTGGGGCCGGGGTAGCGCCGGCATGCGCCCCTTTTTACGACGGGCCTTCCGGGCCCGGCAGGAAACAACCGTCAGGCGCAGAATAACCTGATTATGGAAAGCAATCGGGTGCAAGAAACCATGCTTGCAAAGCGGCTACGGGAACATTTGGGACAGGAACTCTTCCAGCACAGCCTGGGAGTGGCGGAGACGGCTGCGGCCCTGGCCCGGCGCTGGGGCGCGAATCCGGACCGGGCCCGGCTGGCCGGGCTGGTTCACGACTACGGCCGGGGTTTCACTTCCGGGGAGCTGGTTGTTCTGTGTTCCAGGCTGAACCTGCCGGCGGATCCGGTTGCCATGGCGGAACCAAAATTGTTGCATGCGCCGGTTGGGGCGGCGTTGTTGCCGGCCGATCTGGGCATTACCGACACGGCTGTCCTCGAGGCGGTGCGCTGGCATACAACCGGCCACCCCCGGATGGGCCTGTTGGAGAAAGTGGTTTACCTGGCTGATTGTATCGAACCGCTTCGAAACTATCCCGGGATAAAGGAACTGCGTCTGATCGCCCGGAATTCTCTTGAAAAAGCTCTGCTCAAGGCCCTGAACCGGACGATCAACTCCATTTTATCCCGGGGAATGTTGTTGCATCCCCATTCGGTGGCATTTCGCAACCGTCTCATTCAGGAAGAGAGGCACGTTGGGGGGGATGGCCGGGGATGAAAACCGGTTGGACCGGCGGGCGTTACCTGCTTGCGCAGTCGCCGCGGCCCTCCCGCCGGCGAAAGTACCTGTTTGTATTTCTATTCCTGCTGCTGATTCTTGCCGCCGCGTACGTGGTCAACCTTGCCTCCATGTTCGGTTCTTTACACAATGATGCCGAATGGGCTCAGGCCCTGCGTAAACAGGGTTCGGACCAGGAAATTATTTTTCTTTTACTGGGGATAGACTACTGGGGCGCCGGCCCCTACGTGGAGCGGCTGGTGCTGGTCCATTTTGATACGGTGGAAGAACGCTTGAGCGCAGTCTGCATCCCGGGCAACACCGCTGTTGCCGGTGAAGACGGGGCCATACAGGCTTTGGGCCGGACTTACCGTTTCCAGGGGGACGAACAATTGATCAGGCGGGTCCAGGAATTTTTCGGCTTGCCGGTGCACCACTATTTCTCCATAAACTACCGGGGTCTGATTGACCTTACCGATCGCCTCGGGGGAGTGGCGGCGGGTGATTTGGGCAAGGCTCCGGCCGGGTTGCTGCCGGCTCAAAAAGAAACTTTAACCGGTTTTGAAGCCTACCGCTATTTTCTTACGGCCGGTCATCAGGAAACCCCCGCGGCCCAACTGGAACGGCAGCGCCGTGTTTTATTGTCGTTATGGGGGAAACTGGAGGGGAAAAAACCGTGGCAATGGCCGCGCCTGGCCGCATTTATCGGCGATTACGTCGAAACCGACCTCTCCTGGCGTGAGTTGAAGCAGTTGCGGCAGCAGTATGCCTTGCTTTCTTTTGACCCGGGCCGGATCATTCAACTTCCCGGAGAGTCGCAGGCGGTTGACGGCCTTCTTTACTGGGTTGCCGATCGGGCTGCGGTGGGAGAAGTGGTGCGGATGCTCAACGAGGGTTACCTTGTCGTTCCCCAGGAAGTACGAGTCGAGGTTTTGAACGGTTGCGGCATCCCCGGTGCGGCTTCGCAGGCAGCCGCTCTTTTGGAACGGAAAGGCTTTGTCGTCGTCCGCACGGGAAACGCCGGCAGTTTTGATTACGGGCAGACCGAGGTGATCGCTCTGGAAGAGATCGCGGACAAGGCCCGGGCGGTAAGCCTCTGTCTTGCCGGTTCTTCCCTGTTGCATCGCCCCGAACCGGGGGCCGGGGCCGACGTTCGGGTCATTATCGGCCACGACCAGGCCGGATCTTTTTAAGAAACAAGGAATATCATAAGTCACGAAGGAGGTGGCGCTTGTTGCCGTCCCAGATCCGGGAAATGGCCTTGCATGCCGCGCGATTGATGCGGGAAAAAAAAGCACGGGACGTGGTGCTTCTGGAGATCGGCCGGATCTCCGTGATCGCCGATTATTTTCTGATCGGCACGGGAACTGCGGCGGTCCAGCTTCACGCAATCTGTGATCTCCTGCGGCGGGACCTTAAAAAAGCCGGCTTTCACCTGCTGCGCCTGGAAGGGTACCGGGAAGGTTGGTGGATTTTGATGGATTACGGCGGCCTGGTGATCCATCTTTTCCAACCCGAAGCGCGCGATTTTTACCATCTCGAACGCCTCTGGAGCGAGGCGCCCCTGCTCGATATCGGTAATTCAGGATAGATGGAAGATTGCAGGTGGCGAGGCGGGTCTTCAGGCGACGAGATCGGGAAAACGATGACGGATTCGCCGGGCTCGAAATTGGTGTCAATGTTCAATGAAAATGTCACCCTAGGGGGGTTAAATTGTTCAATGAAAAT